>CADCNQ010000020.1 GCA_902802815.1 uncultured Bacteroidales bacterium
ATTATTGTCAAAAATTTTCGCGCATGCGCGTATACGTGCGAAGATAGACATCTTAGACATCGAAGACACGTATTTTGTGTGCTCGCGTACATTATAAACGGGCGCATAGCCTGCGTACCTCAAAGTCCGCGCGCTAATTATAGGGTACAGGTATATATAATAACCTGACGGGCGCGCGGTTATACTGCGTAGCAGTCTTAAACCTATAGGTAATTAGGGGAATATTAAAGGTCATGGGCTTTCTTTCTTTTCTACTCTTTTCTTTATATAGGGGGTGCAGGGGGATTAGCTTTCTTTTCTCTCTTTTCATTTCTTTTGATGTCTAGGATGTCTAAGTTACAAAAAAATGCGTCCGATTGGGCGGCTGTTTTTGTGGAACGAAGAGTGAAGAACGAAGAGCGAAGAATCCGATGATCAATGGTTTCAGGTTCGCGGCTGGTCGCCGCAGACATCCTTCTCGGCTCGGCATAGATAAGTGCGGACTTCTCTCTGCGCTCACCTCGGGCGGATGTTCAAGTTTCAGGTTCATCCAACTCGTCTACTCGTCTACTGAAATTGTCAATTCTCAATTCTCAATTAGGGCGCAGCCCGCATTCTGATGCCGGAGTTAAAACTTTGTTTTAAGGACTCTGAGGATATTCAGCAAGCAGTCTGCGAGGACTCTGCCGGTGTGTTTTTCTAAATCCGCTGCAAAGGTACAACATTTGTATTGCGGTCTAAAATATTTTGGCAACTTTTTTCGAAAATTTTTTAAGAGGCCTTTTTTGTGATTTTTAATCAATGCGTTTTTGGCCAAAAATCTCCTAAAAGCGACCACTTTTTGGGGCGATATGGCAACATTTTCAGTATAAAAATGACGTTTTTTCATGAGAAAATGACCACTTTGACCGCGTTTTTGGCGGTTGCGGGAGGGGTTGTCTCCGTATAGGGGTACGACCTCACTTTTTTGGGCGTTTTTTTGATTTTTTTCTTTGTCGTTTCGTTCTTTTTCCGTACATTTGTGGCGAAAACCCGATATTTGATACCTATGACCACAGAAGCATTACATATTTTCGAGATACTGGTGCAACACCCGGATGGCATCACACGAGATGAAGTCAACCGACAGCTCATAGAGGACGGAGCCGAACCCGTTGAGCGCAAGCCGTTCGCCAAGGCTATTGAAATGATACGTAAGGAGGCTCGCGTCACCGTTGAGGCGACACGCATCGGCGGTTTGGAGTTCAGCTATCGTGTGCCGGAGCCCCGCAACAGCCTTTCCCGCACAGCGTCCGTTCTTGCAGCAAATATCGAGGAGAACAAGTTTCTGGAGGAATGCCGTTTCCTGGGCAATCGCATCCAACCCGTTGTCATTTTGCGCGGTCGTGAATTCCTGCGCCCGATAGGCAAGGCAATGAGGAAGAACTGTCTCATGCGCTGCCGCTATCAGAAGTTCAGCGATGTGGAGCCCTACGACTGCATCCTTGCTCCCTACATCCTGAAAGCCTACGAAGGCCGTTGGTATCTTTTTGCCCTGAAGTGGAACAGCATGGACGAGGTGAATGAGCATCCAATGGGCACTCGCGGTTTGGGTTTGCAGGCCTTTGCCCTCGACAGGATGCTGTCGGCAGAGCAGACGGCTGTGACGTTCAAGCTCTACGATGGTTTCAGCGCTTCAAGGTATTTCAAGCCGTATTTCGGTGTCTTTTGCGATATGGAGCCGAAGCCTGTGAAGATAACTGTCAGGGCCGACGAGAATGATGCGCACTATATCCGCACTCTGCCGCTGCACTATACGCAGAAGGAAACGGAGCCCGGAGTCTTCACGTTGGAGATGTGTGTCACGAAGGACTTTGAGATTTACATGCGCCGCTATGAGAACACGACGTGGGAAGTGGAAGGAGAGGTATGATGGAAGATGTAAAATGTAGAATGTAAAATGTGAAAGCCATGAAAAAGAAGAATGATATTGACGAAAGCGTTGTTACCTTTGAGGTGGACAAGGCCGTGATAGAGGGTGTGCGCAGCGGAGAGATTCGTACGTTGATACTGGATTTGCGCGAGGACAACCAGAACATTTTCCTGGAGACGGCGGACGGTCATCTCTTACTTGATGTAGAGGAACTGCCTAACGTTTACCGCAGCTGCTACTTCTGGAACGGCGGCGTGTTTCCCTACATCCTAAAGCGGTCGGTTGAATTTTTTGAGCTTACTGCCGGGGACGACAGATGTCTCGCACACATCATCCGTAAGACGGTGCTGCCCGGCACGCGCTTCACGTTTCAGAAGCCAGAAGAACCCGGTGTGGAAGACCCCGATGGCGACTGCTGTGTGTGGCAGGTGAACTACGACATCATCCCTCTGCCCGATAAGCCTAAGACCTATCTCATGCGTTGGAATCCCGCCATCAGTTCTTTCACGGAGCAGGACTATGCGCATTGTGTGGAGCATCAGGAGGACGGTCATTTCTTCATGGATTGGAGCATCTACGAATGGCAGGAAGCCCGCAGGGGAGATATATTTTATATGCTGCGTACGGGCGACGACAAGGCGGGCATTGTGTTCTGCGGTCAGTTTCTCACAGACCCGTATCCCGGCGACGACTGGGCAGGCACTAACAGGCGGAGGATGTATGTGGATATGGTGTGCACGGGTTTTGTGAATCCGGAAGATATGCCCCGCATTCCGCTTGAGAGACTTCAGTCGGCTATTCCCGAAGTGGACTGGTTGAATGGCCACAGTGGCGAACTGCTGTCAGAGGACGTCGTGAGAAAGCTGGATAAGCTGTTTGATGAAGATGAATGATGGAAGAGGGTAAAGAGTTAAAACGAAAAAACCCCTCCAGAAGAGGGGTTATAGGATAAATCCTTCGGCATATAGCCTTATTGTGATAAGATGTAGAATGATTTATTCTGGGTGCAAATGTATGACAATAAAAATAAACAACAAAATAATTTGAGGAAAAAATGTCAAAAAAACGCATTTTAGGTATCGACACAGGCACAAACAGCCTTGGATGGGCAGTTGTCGACCGTAATGATGATGGGTCTTATAGCCTCATCAAGAAAGGTGTGCTCCTTTTTCAGGAAGGAGTGAAGATAGAGAAGGGAATCGAGTCCTCAAAAGCTGCAGAACGTACTTCGCACCGTGCTTTACGTCGTCAGTACTTCCGCCGCCGTTTGCGCAAGATAGAGGTGCTGAGGACCCTCATTAAATATAATCTCTGCCCTGCGTTGTCGGAAGAAGATTTGAAACTTTGGCATACTCGCAAAATATATCCGAAGAAAGATGACTTCATGTTGTGGCAGCGCACAGATGAGGACAAAGACAAGAATCCCTATCACGACCGATACATATGTCTGACGGAGAAACTGGACTTCACCAAGGAGGCCGATCGTTTTACCTTTGGCCGCGCAATGTACCATCTGGCTCAGAGACGTGGTTTCAAGAGCAATCGTCTGGACGAGAGCGAGGATAAAGAGTCGGGTGCCGTAAAAGAAGGTATTGCCGATTTGTCATCTGAAATGAAAGCTGCGGGTTGTGAATATCTTGGAGAGTATTTCTATAAATTATATAAGGACAATGCCGGCAAGGTGAGAATACGCACGAGATATATAGACCGCGAGGAGCACTACATTAAGGAATTTAAGGCAATTTGTGAGAAGCAGAAATTGTCTGAGGAAATGCAGCACGATCTCTATCGCGCCCTTTACTTCCAGCGTCCTCTTAAATCGCAGCGTCAGAGTGTCGGCAAATGCACGCAGGAGAAAAAGAAGCCCCGTTGCCCGATTTCTCATCCTCTCTTTGAAGAATTTCGCAAACTGGGTTTCATTAACAATGTGCGAATCCTCACACCATACGACAAGGATTTCCGTCCGTTGAATGAAGGAGAACGTGCCAAGATAGATTATCTTTTTTATCGCAAGAGCAAACCAGACTTTGATTTTGATGACATAGCAAAGGCGATAGCAGGTAAGAACAAGTATAAGAGTAAAGGTGAACCTGGAGACAAGCCATACGTTTTCACTCATCGTATGAGCCAGAATGTGAGCGGATGCCCCACAGCGGCTCAACTCAGAGGAATCCTTGGAGACGATTGGATGACAGCTCTTGCCGAGACATACTCGCACAATACGAAGAAAGACGGCACGCCCAAGACTCTTGATGAAATGGTCAACGACATCTGGAATGTGCTCTTCTTTTTCGACAGCAAGGAAAAACTTGCAGAGTTTGCTAAGGAGCAGTTGCAGATGAATGATGAAGATGCAAAGAAGTTTAGCGAGATTAAGCTGAAGCGTGACTATGGCTCATTGAGCATCAAGGCAATACGCAACATTCTGCCTTTCCTGCGTATGGGGTTGATTGTGCCACACGCTACCTTTATGGCCAACATTCCCAACATTGTGGGTGCACAGGTGTGGAACGACGAAACCCAGCGCGAACACATCCTCAGCGAAGTACAACGCATTCTTTCTACGCCGAGAGATGAAATCAAAAATATGGAGGGCACGTTTGAGTATTGTATCAAACAACTGCTCATGCAAGATTATGGTGTGACGGACGATGCTGTGGAAAAGCTCTATCATCCTTCTATGATAGAGGCTTATCCCGATGCCCGCCCGAATAAGGACGGTGTTATCCTTTTGGGCAGTCCTATGACGAATGCTGTGCGTAATCCGATGGCTATGCGTTCGCTGCACGAAGTGCGCAAGGTCGTCAACAATCTCATTCTCGAAGGTGTTGTGTCTCCATCGACGGAAGTGCATATAGAATACTCTCGTCAGCTCAATGATGCCAATAAGCGCAAAGCTATCAACGATATGCAGCGTGCAAGGGAGAAGAAGGCCCAGGCAGATGCAGAGGAGATACGTCGTCTCTACAAGGAGAATACAGGAAAGGATATCGAACCCACACCGACTGACATCTTGAAATATCAATTATGGATAGAGCAAAATCGCACTTGCCTTTATACGGGAGAAAGTATTGGTATTCACCAATTCTTGGGTGAAGGTCCTCTCTATGATATAGAACACACGATTCCACAAAGCGTCGGTGGAGAAAGCATACGTGAAAACCTCACGCTTTGCAACAGCCATTTTAATCGTTATGTTAAGAAGGCTAAGATTCCATCGCAGTTGGATTGTCATCTGGATATTCTGGAGCGTATAAAGCCTTGGAAGGAACGATATGAGTATATTACAAGTCAAATAGATAAATTAAAAAAAGGGGGACGTCGTGCAGATAAAAGTGCTAACGATAGTCGCATCCAGAAGATTCATCGTTTGAAGGAGGAACGTGATTATTTCAAGAAAAAATATGAATACTTCACGATGACGGATGTGCCTGAAGGTTTTGCTCGCAGACAGGGTGCCGGCATTGGACTCATTTCCAAGTATGCAGGACTTTTCCTAAGGAGTTATTTCCATGATTCTCAGAATCCCGATAAGCGCCAGATATATATTGTAAAAGGCGCAACAACTGATGAGTTCCGCAAGATGTGGGGGCTGCAGAAGGAATACGAAAAGAAGTCGCGTGACAATCATGTGCATCATTGTATTGATGCCATTGTGATTGCTTGCATCGGCAAGGCGGAATACGACAGGTTGGCAAGATACTACAAGGCAGAGGAAGAATACCGTTGGCGCGAAAACAATGAGGCTCCTCGTTTTGAAAAACCTTGGCCGACATTCACGGAGGACGTAAAAGCCATAGCAGATGAGCTTCTTATTGTGCACGACACGAAGGATAACGTGCTCAAAAAGGCTAGGAAATATGTTCGTACAACCACGGGTAAGCACATGGCAAAGGGGGATAGCGTCAGAGGTAGTTTACACATGGAAACATACTATGGTGCTATTGAGCGAGATGGTGAGATTCGATATGTGGTGAGAAGGTCTCTTGACGGATTGGATGTGAAGGACGTGAAGAATATAGTGGACGATGCTGTTCGTGCCGCTGTAGAAGAAGCCATAAGCCGTGTAGGAAGTCTCAAGGATGCTGTAAAGGAAAGCATCTTCCTTGGAGGTAAGACTCCCATCAAGAAAGTGCGCTGCTTCGCAAACGATGTGAAAACGCCTGTGGATATTCGTTCTCAGCGTGATAAGGGCAGGAAGGATTACAAGCATTCCTATCATGTGAAAAACGACGGGAACTATTGTATTGGTATCTACGAAGGAATGGTGAAAGGCAAGCCAAAGAGAGATTTTGAGATTGTTAGCCTTTTGGATGCAGCAGACAAGATGAAAAAGGGCGGTAATGCCACAACATTACTGAGTCCCGAAAAGAACGGAATGCCTTTGCTTTATCAATTGAAGGTGGGACAGCATGTGATTCTTTTGGATAAATCTGAGGGTAGAGATGTCGTTTTACCAAATCCAACAGAGAGATTATACACACTTGTTGGAATGTCCACATTAAGAATAAAACGTCAGAATGGAAAGATTGATTCTTATGGTACAATGGAGTTTAGACATGCTAATGAGGCGCGTAAATCAAGTGATTTAAAATCAATAAATGGTGTATATGTAAAGGGAGAAAAAAGGCGTCCGATGATTACATTACTTCACAACCAATTCCATGCGCTTGTTGAAGGCAAAGACTTCATCCTTTCACCTTTAGGAGAAATCACATATCTAAATCAAAATGCTTAAACGCACGATTGTCATAACAGAGGCTTACAACCTGTCGCTCAAAAACGCCCAGATGGTTGTTTCTACGCGCGAAATGCCGGATATGACACGAACTGTGCCCATTGAGGATATTGGTTTCCTGATGATAGAAAACCAGATGGCAACAGCAACGATGCCGTTACTCAATGCACTTGTGGATAGCGGTGTGGCTGTGGTGTTGTGCGACAAGAAGGGTATGCCGCATGCCTTCCTTGAGAATATGGATGGCAATAATATGCAGGGCGAAATTCTTTCGCAACAGATTGCCGCAAGTGAACCTCTCAAGAAACAGCTGTGGAAGCAGATTGTTGAAGGCAAAATCTCCAACCAGGAACGCTTACTCAACAAGATTCACGGCAATGGTGAGGCACTTAAATCCTTCCGGATGAATGTGAAAAGCGGTGACAGCGACAACAGGGAAGGATCTGCGGCTCATGCCTATTTTCCGCTCCTTTTCGGTGCCGACTTCGTGAGAGATCGCACGCAGGATGGTATTAATGCCCTGTTGAACTATGGTTATACAGTATTGCGAGCAGCGACAGCGAGAGCACTAGTTTCATCGGGTCTAACTCCAGCGATAGGACTTTATCATCACAACAGAAGTAATGCATTTCCTCTTGCAGATGACCTCATGGAGCCATTTCGGCCCTTCGTTGATGAAATTGTCTATGGCTTGTGTGAAGAAGGTAAGATGACCATTTGCAAAGAGACAAAGGCAGCACTAATAAGTGTGCTTTATTGCGACACGAGTTATCCAAATGTGACTCGTCCTTTGCAGGTGGGACTTTCGCTCACAATGGCATCGCTTGCAAAGTGCTATAGGGGAGAGCAGAAAAAACTTTCGTTGCCGGAACTGAAGTGAGTGAAGTTAGATTAAACGCATATCGTATCATGTGGTTGTTTGTGTTCTTTGATTTACCTACGGCCACGAAGAAAAACAGAAAAGATGCTGCACGATTTCGAAAAAACTTGGAAACAGATGGTTTTGTGATGCACCAGTTTAGCGTATATGTCAGGTTTTGCGGTTCGCTTGAATCTGCGGAAGTTCATATCAAACGTATTCGTTCATTTATGCCAGAAGCAGGTAAGATGAGTATCCTTTCAATTACAGACAAGCAATATTCCAATATGGTGAATGTTTGGGGAAAATTAGAGCAAAAATTACAAAAGAAACCAGTTCAATTAGAATTTTTTTAATACCTTTGCAACGTAAGATGCTACTTCAAGGCCACTTCTTATGCCAAAATAGGTTCTTATCGCCTACATTTTCAGCGGAAAAGAAGACATAGGTTGTGGTTTGATGTAGAAATGAGATAAGATACAACGAATACCACAATTTAACTCCTTCCGGAGAGTTGTGGTTTGATGTAGAAATGAGATAAGATACAACGAAGTGGTGGAAACGGTGAACGTTCATTTTGTTGTGGTTTGATGTAGAAATGAGATAAGATACAACGAGAGCGCAATGGTGAGGGCAGCGGACAATGTTGTGGTTTGATGTAGAAATGAGATAAGATACAACGAGCGTGAGAAGTTTTTCCGCTCGCTGAGTGTTGTGGTTTGATGTAGAAATGAGATAAGATACAACATAATTAAAGAACACATGATTATCGTAAAGGTTGTGGTTTGATGTAGAAATGAGATAAGATACAACCGAAGAGGTGAAGAAGAGTGTGGCGAAGAGTTGTGGTTTGATGTAGAAATGAGATAAGATACAACCGGTGTAGTGCCTTTGGTGGAAAAGCACTGGTTGTGGTTTGATGTAGAAATGAGATAAGATACAACAACATGGCGGGTGTGACACTCGTTGTAAAGGTTGTGGTTTGATGTAGAAATGAGATAAGATACAACCTGGTGGACTTGTCGGAGTGCTCGGTGGGGGTTGTGGTTTGATGTAGAAATGAGATAAGATACAACCTGACGGATAGGTTCCAGGATCTCCCGGCAGTTGTGGTTTGATGTAGAAATGAGATAAGATACAACCGCCGGATCCTTTCAGCTTCACGGTCATCTGTTGTGGTTTGATGTAGAAATGAGATAAGATACAACCTACGCACGTCATTTCGCCGTGAGAAGGCCGTTGTGGTTTGATGTAGAAATGAGATAAGATACAACCGATAGCCTTGGGGTCGTCTTTCAGTTTCGGTTGTGGTTTGATGTAGAAATGAGATAAGATACAACTTATCTTACCGTAGGTAGGTACAGCCAAAGGTTGTGGTTTGATGTAGAAATGAGATAAGATACAACGACGGGCAATAGCGAGCTTCGCAGAGTCGGGTTGTGGTTTGATGTAGAAATGAGATAAGATACAACTACACCGGACTCTCATACGCAGACCTCCAGGTTGTGGTTTGATGTAGAAATGAGATAAGATACAACATTCGGAAAATACGGGAGCATCCAGGCCGGTTGTGGTTTGATGTAGAAATGAGATAAGATACAACTGGGCAAGCAGCGCGGCCACTTCAAGGTGGTTGTGGTTTGATGTAGAAATGAGATAAGATACAACTCATCGAGCCCGCATCGTCTAACGAGATCGGTTGTGGTTTGATGTAGAAATGAGATAAGATACAACCCATTCGGGCGACAAGTATTAGACTATTGGGTTGTGGTTTGATGTAGAAATGAGATAAGATACAACGCCACCGTCTCCGTCATTATCAGCGCCGAGGTTGTGGTTTGATGTAGAAATGAGATAAGATACAACAGCGCAGCCGACTCTATGCTGAGCGTAACGGTTGTGGTTTGATGTAGAAATGAGATAAGATACAACATGACCGCTGCCGACATGTGGCGACTGGTGGTTGTGGTTTGATGTAGAAATGAGATAAGATACAACCCTCATGGATTCTGCAGCACCAGTCGTATAGTTGTGGTTTGATGTAGAAATGAGATAAGATACAACCGAAAATAGAATAAGGATTACCAGTCGTAGTTGTGGTTTGATGTAGAAATGAGATAAGATACAACACACCATCTAAATTAAGAACGGGAGTATCAGTTGTGGTTTGATGTAGAAATGAGATAAGATACAACATGCTAAACGAAATTTTCAATAATCAATAAGTTGTGGTTTGATGTAGAAAAGAGATAAGATACAACCTCACTCGGGAGCAGCAAGAGAAACTTGCTGTTGTGGTTTGATGTAGAAAAGAGATAAGATACAACATTGACACGAAGCTGCCGAGGAAGACAGAAACATACATCGCACTAAAGTGCGCTGAACAAGACGAAGACCAGGAGCGAAGAGACATCGCGCTGAAGCACAAAAGTGGACATTTTAGACATTTTGGACATGAATCTTTTGCGACATGGAAAAAAACGTATATTTGCGCAAAAAATAAGCGAAGAATGATAGAATACTTCAAGACAATAGACGACACCGGCTCGGGACGCAAGGACGATCCGCGCATGAGAGAGGTGGAGAGCGAAATGATACGCAGCCACGCACTGTGCCTCAAGATATCCGCAAAGAAACCTACCGACCCCGACTACAAAGCACTGCTCGAGGAACTCTTCCAATGCCGCATAGACGACAGCGTGGCAATAGTGTCGCCATTCTACTGCGACTGCGGATGCCGCATGACACTCGGCAAAAACATCATCATCAACAAAGGAGCCACGATAATGTCGCCCGGAAGAGTGGTGATAGAGGACAACGTGCTGATAGGACCCGACGTGAAGATAGTGACGGTGAACCACGACCTCAGGGACAGACACAACCTGCTGCACTTCGGCAAGGTGACGGTGAAGGAAAACGCATGGATATGCATCGGAGCCGTGATATGCCCGGGAGTGACAATAGGACGCAACGCCGTGGTGGCGGCAGGAGCCGTGGTGACGAAAGACGTGCCCGACAACGTGATGGTGGGGGGAAATCCGGCGAGGATAATAAAGGAATTGGCATGAGAGCATATTCATATATGTATAAAAATACATGATTTGTAAATAAACTCTCTGTAATCAACTCCTTATTATCAATTTTTTTTCGTACCTTTGCATACGATTATGGACATGCAGAACATGATGAAGGCCTGCGAGGAGCGCATCAGTGCACTCAGGGCAGGGGATGCCTCGCTGGTGGGGGATACCCTGGACAACCTCGCGCCGGAAGCTGAACGCATGGGACTGTACGTCCAGCAGCACGAAATGCAGGACCTGGCAGTGAAGGTGGGATACCCCGACGACTACCGCCAGATAAAAAGCCTGCTCACGGAGAGCGAGGCGATGTGCGAGATAGTGTTCAGGACATTCACCCTGCCCATAAAGGCAATGCTCGACGCCATTGGACTGGAATATGAACTGGAATACCGCATGAAGTCGGTGTACAGCATCTGGCGCAAGATGCGCAACGACCACAAGACGTTTGACGACGTGTACGACCTCTTCGCCAGCCGTATCGTGTACAAGCCGCTGCCCCTGCCCGAGATGCAGCCACTGGGAGACGTCAACCCCAAGACGGAACCCTTCATGGACGCCGAGATACTCACGTGCTGGAAGATATACAACATAATACTGTCGCTCTACCGCATACACCCCGACCGCATCAAAGACTGGGTGACACACCCCAAGCCCTCGGGATATCAGGCGCTGCAGATGACCGTGATGGGGCCGGACTGCAACTGGATAGAACTGCAGATACGCTCCGAACGCATGAACTACGAGGCGGAATACGGATGCGCGGCACACTGGAAATACAAGGAAGAAACCAACAACCTCTGAAGAAAACAAACAAATAAAACGATAAGCATATGATGACACTGACTATTACATCTGAAGGCGACAAGCTCAACGGAGTGCTCGAAGGACGTCTGGACACAGCGAGTTCACAACAGTTCTCGATAGACATGCAGCCTCTGATGGACGGGGCCGACAAGCACATCGTGCTGGACTGCAGCAAACTGGAGTTTATCTCATCAAGCGGCCTGCGACTGTTTCTCATGCTGCGCAAAGCCACAATAGCAAAGGGAGGAGACGTGACTATCACTGGTGTGTCGCCTGAAATCAAGCAGGTGTTCACCATCACGGGATTCTACTCCCTGTTCCACTTCGCATAAAATCTGATACCTAATAAAAAAACAAATTGAGAGGGGCACCCGATTGGATGCCCCTCTCTCATATCTGTACGTGATATGTCTGTCTGCTTAGACAACACCCTGAGCCATCATAGCCTTGGCAACCTTCATGAAGCCTGCAATGTTGGCACCCTTCACGTAGTTGACATAACCGTCGGGCTCTGTTCCGTACTTCACGCAGTTCTCGTGGATGTTCTCCATAATCCACAGCAGCTTGGCATCAACCTCCTCGGATGTCCAGGAGAGACGCTCAGAGTTCTGTGACATCTCGAGACCGCTGACACTCACACCGCCTGCATTGCTGGCCTTACCGGGAGAGTAGAGCAGCTTGGCCTCCTGGAGCACACGGATAGCGTCGGGAGTGGTGGGCATGTTGGCACCCTCAGCCACAGCGATGACACCGTTGGCAACGAGAGCCTTGGCAGCCTCCTCGTTGAGCTCGTTCTGTGTGGCGCAGGGGAGAGCAATCTGAGCACCCTTCTCAAACCAAGGCTTGGCACCTGCCACGTACTTGGCTGTGGGATACTTCTCGGCATACTCCTTGATGCGGCCGCGATATACATTCTTCAGCTCCATGATGTAGTCGAGCTTCTCGCGTGTGATGCCGTCGGGATCGTAGATGTAACCGTCGGAGTCGCTCATCGTCATGGGGATACCACCCAGCTGGAGCACCTTCTCGGCTGCATACTGAGCCACGTTGCCGGCACCGGAGATGAGCACCTTCTTGCCCTCGATGGTGTCGCCCTTGGTCTTCAGCATGGCACGCAGGAAATATACTGTGCCGTAGCCGGTAGCCTCGGGACGGATGAGAGAACCGCCGAACTCGCGGCCCTTGCCGGTGAGCACACCGCTGAACTCGTGGGTGAGCTTCTTGTACATGCCGAACATGTAGCCGACCTCACGGCCGCCAACACCTATATCACCTGCGGGAACGTCCACGTCGGGACCGATGTGACGGGTCAGCTCGGTCATGAAGGCCTGACAGAAACGCATCACCTCAGCGTCGCTCTTACCGCGGGGAGAGAAATCGCTACCACCCTTGGCACCACCCATGGGAAGAGTGGTCAGAGAGTTCTTGAAGGTCTGCTCGAAGGCGAGGAACTTCAGAATGCCCAGGTTAACACTCTTGTGGAAACGGATACCGCCCTTGTAGGGGCCGATAACGTTGTTGTGCTGGATGCGGTAGCCCATATTGGTCTGAATGTTGCCCTTGTCGTCCATCCAGCTGACACGGAACTGGAAAATGCGATCGGGAATGCAGAGGCGCTCGATGAGGTTCACCTTGTCAAACTCGGGGTGCTTGTTGTACTCCTCTTCGATAGTACCCAATACCTCTTCCACAGCCTGATGATACTCGGGCTCGTTGGGGAAGCGCCTTTTCAAATCTTCCAAAACTTTCTTTGCGTCCATACCTAATTAAATAATATTATAGGGTTAAACAAACTTTGTTTCAAATTTCACGCTGCAAAGATACGATAAAAATGAGAAATAAAAGCAAAAAGACACAAGAAAAGTGTGAATCTGGAAGAATTTTGTCACTTTTTTGCTTTTTTCGCTTCCTTTTTGACACATTCGGCTATTTCCTGGGGTGAAAATGTCACGCGGCCGGACATGAATTCGGGCACGTTGTAGGAGAAAAGGAGGTCGCGATGGTAGGAGGGGTCGTCCTGAGGCAGGCAGAAAGGCTTGGAGAAGTGGCCGTTGCCGTCGTGATGGGCGAAGAAGGGACGTGTGTAGTTGCCGTCCTCGCGGCGGGAGGAGAAAACCACCCAGCGGCCGTCGTGCGACCAGCTGTGCCAGGAGTCCACGTTGTCGGAATTGAGCTGGGAGGCCGGGCGCGGTGTGAGGGTGCTGTCGGAGAGGTCGATGAGGCAGAGGTCGGCGTCGCCGTGCCAGATGTGGAAGACACCGTAAGCTCCGCGCGTGAACATCAGCCAGCGTCCGTCGGGGGATATCTTGGGTTCGGTGGCCGAAAGGGAATCACTCTCGGCATCATAGACAAGCTGGCGCCCGCCGAACGAGAGAGTGGCCGGGTCGAAGGGACGGCGGTAGAGATTGTAGCGGAGGGTGCGGAAACTGCGTATGACATCCTCGTCGCGTGTGATGCTGGTGTCCTGCTGCTCGTAGTGGGCAGAACAGTAGTAGAGCCAGCGCCCGTCGGGACTCCATGCGGGGAAGCAGTCGAGGTCGTTGCTGTCGCACTCGAGGGGATGCACCGTGTTGGCCTCCACGTCGTAGAGGATGAGGTCGGAATAGGTGTCCTGCACCTCTATCTTGTTGAGATGCTTCGTGTGGAACGACTGGCCGGTCTTGTTGGTGGAGTAGGCGATGAGTTTCTCCGTGGGATGCCAGGCGGGATAGACACCTCCGGAGACGGCGCCGTCCACCTTGAGGTCCATCTTGTTGATGCTGCCGTCCATGGCGATGACAGTGCCGCCCATGCCCTGGCGCACGTGGAACTGGAACCGCTCGGGATTGCCGCACTGCGTGAAATGGCAGTTGATGCACTGGCCGTCCTCCTCGGGGGAGTTTATCATGTTGCCGTAGATGAGCTGCTCGTCGTAGTTCTCAAGGCAGCGCTGCTGCAGCGTGAGATTCTCGTAGGCCACGTAGGAGGGCGAGATGAGACGGTAGCTGATGTAGGGGTCGATGCTGTCGGGGGACACATAGACAGGGAAGGGCTGATAGGCCGTCCACTTGCCGTCCTGCTCGATGAAGACGCGCACACAGATGTCGCCCTTGCTGACGAGACGCTGCCACTGAGCGGGAGAGGGGCACACGTCGCGGCCGGAGAGCAGGAGACGCTCGTCGCCGGCATAGAGGAGAGTGACGAAGTCGTCGCCCTCGTTTTCTATGGAGAAATGCAAGGGAGCCATGTTGCAGGGCACCGTGACACCGATATAGTCGGGATAGACGGTGAGGGGAGCGGAGGTCTCACTGTATTCAGTAGGCAGCTTTGCCGTGCAGGCAGAGAGCAGAACGAGGGAAAGCAGCAGATTAGTTAGTCTTGACATTGCGCACAAGGAAATAGAAGTAATAGAATGTTTTACCGAAAGCGGGGCGGAATCGTACGGCCTTTTCGGCTTCGCTCATATTGGGGCCCAACTGCTGGTTGAAATTGCAGAAATCATAGTAGGTGCGCTTCACACTCTCGTCGAAGGGCATACCTGAGATGTCCACCTTGCCGGGCTCGAGATTGCCGTAGAGATAGGCTGCCTCCTGATAGTGGGTGGGCATGCGCTGGTCTCCCAGCAGCTGTGCGTAGCGGAAGAAACGGGGCCAGAAGAGTTCGATATCCTGCATGATGAGGGCGCACATGAGAGTGAGCTCGGCATAGTTCTTGTCGGCTCCCATGCCGTGGGAGAAGGTCTGCAGGAGATACAGTTCCACGAGGGTCTTGTCGCCGTCGAGGCGGTCGGTGCCGGGAAGGAGGCGCATGATGAAACCGAGTTCCTCGTCGTCCCAGCATTTCTTCTTCTCTCCGACGAAGGGCTTGTACTTGCGGGCCCAGTCGCCATGCCACATCGTCTTCTCAAGCAGGCGCAGATACTTTGCCGCAACGCCCCAGTCGCCCTCAACGAGGGCCGCCTTCGTCATGTATTTCAGGTGGGACACACGCCAGCCGAACTCGACGGCGTCCTCCATGTTCCAGCGGGTGCAGAAATTCTCCTTGCCCACTTCGTAGTATATCATTTTGCCGCCCACCTGCGTCATCTTCACGGGGAAGGGGGCGTGCTGCAGTTCGGCACCGTCCTGATAGGTGAACATCTCGTCGCCGGCACGTCCCAGGCGCAGCAGGGCCACATTCTTGCACATCACCATGATACGCGTCACAGGCATTTCCTTGTGACCCCACGCGGAGGGTTTCTCCCTGTAGATGCGCAGCACACGCTCCCAGTCGCGCTCCTCCATGGCGAGCTGGATACGTATCTCCTTGGAGAAATTGGTGTCGCGATACCACATCTTATAGAGCGCTGCACTGTAGCCGGCCACTGCCGCGAGGGCGAGGAGGACGGGCAGGCGTTTGTATCTGGCACCCGTGAGAGCCTCCGACCACCGCGACAGCCAGCAGAGCAGGAAGCCGAGGAGCAGACCGTAGTAGGGTGCGTGGTAAGGCCAGAAATAGGTGTGGTCTCCGTTGCGGTAGGAGGGAAGGGCTGTGGACCACATATACTTCAGCATGGTCTCTGCATACATCGTGCGATAGTAGATGAGGGGTGCTACAGCAATGATTGAAGCAGCGGCTGCCAACTCGCAGAGACTCTGACAACAGAGAACCACGGAAAGAAAACTCCACGCACCCATGAACGGGTATGTCACGAAACCCGTGAAGACGATGGCGCAGAGGCGCAGCCAGCGGTTGCCGGGCAGCGAACGCACCATACAGGCGATGACCACGGCGAGGGCTGTGCCCAACGAGGGGACGAAGAGCAGGCCCGGCATCTTCATGTAGTATATCCAGTAGCCGTTCTGCGTCACAGTGGCGACAAGGGCGATGACGGGAAGCAGGGAGAGCAGGCGCATCCATCCCTGAGGACGGAAGAGACGGTGCACTCCGAGCAGAGTGATGCTCCACAGCAGAAGCAGGGCGAGGGAACCCGTCCACGGATGATAGAGTAGTTGGGTGAACCAACATGAGAGCCAGAGGAGGAGTCCTCCGGGCAGACGCATCATACTGTTGAGGAAGGGTTTGGTGGGAAGCCACAGCGACTGCTCCTGTGCAAGCCACATCATGTCGCCTTCAGAGAGGTATAAGACACCCGTCAGCAGCAAAACAAATGCCACAACAGCGGTTTGTGGGGCATATTTTGTGTATTTTTTCATCATTGTATCGCGCTTTGTCGCGCAAAGTTACAATTTTTTCCTATATTTGTCCTGCAATAGACGTAAAAAACATTACAATACTTTAGCATACTATGAAAAAAATCCTCTTTCTGGCCCTGTCATCCCTTCTGTGGATGCCGCTGAGCACGGTGGGCAAACCCTCATCCAAAGCTCCGCGATGGATGGACCCTTCAGTGAACCGCGTCGGTACGCTGCCGATGCACACCTCGTTCTTCTCCTTTGAGACAGACGCTCTTGCGGAAAAAGGCTGCAAGAAGCAGAGCGGCCGCTATATGTCGCTGGAAGGCAAGTGGCGCTTCAACTGGGTGAAGGACCACGACAAGGCTCCCAAGGGTTTCTATGCCCTCTCGTATGACGACTCGCAGTGGACGGACTTCCCCGTGCCCGGACTGTTCGAACTGAACGGCTACGGAGACCGTATCTACCGCAACGCAGGATACGCATGGTCGACGCAGTTCGCACCCAATCCTCCATATATCGAGGAGAAGAACAACTACACGGGTTCGTACCGCCGTGAGGTGGAGATACCTGCCGCGTGGAAGGGTATGCAGATTATCATGCACGTGGGTTCGGCTACGAGCAATCTGCAGCTCTGGGCCAACGGTAAGGAGGTGGGCTATTCGGAGGACTCGAAGTCGACAGTGGAATTCGACCTCACTCCCTACGTCACTCCCGGTAAGAAGAATCTGCTGGCAATGCAGGTGATGCGCTGGTGTGACGGCAGCTACGGAGAGGACCAGGACTTTTGGCGATTCACCGGTATAGCCCGCGAAGTGTATCTGTATGCACGTCCCAAGAGCCACATCGAGGACCTGCGTCTCAACGGTGATCTGAGCGGCGAGACCGGACTGCTCAGCATCGAGGTGGACACAAAAGGTGCGGGCGGCAGGACGCTGGCATTCGCCCTCAAGAGCAAGAGCGGCAAGACACTGTGGGAGAAGAAGGTGAAGGTGAGCGGCGACAGGACAAAACTCAGCGAAACCGTCAAAGACGTGCAGTCCTGGACTGCTGAAACGCCCAACCTGTACACACTCACCGCCTCGCTGCTCGACAGCAAGGGGGCGGCAACGGAGGTGATTCCGCAGAAGGTGGGTTTCCGTCACATCGAGATAAAGAATTCGCAGGTGCTGCTCAACGGAAAGGCCATACTCATCAAGGGTGCCGACCGTCATGAACTGGATCCCGACGGAGGATATATCGTATCGGTGGAGCGCATGATTGAGGACATTAAGATAATGAAGGAACTCAATATGAACGCTGTGCGTACGTGCCACTATCCCGACGACCCCCGTTGGTACGACCTCTGTGACGAATATGGTATCTACGTATGTGCCGAGGCCAACTTCGAAAGCCACGGTATGGGCTACGGAGACCGTCGTTTGGCTCAGGATGCACGCTACCGTCAGACCATCGTGGAGCGCAACGAGAACAACGTGAATGTGCAACGCAACCATCCCAGTATCATCTTCTGGAGCCTGGGCAACGAGAGCGGATACGGTGACAACTTTGAGGCTGCCTTCGACCGTGTGAAGGAAATGGACAACACACGTATCGTGCAGTACGAGCAGGCTTACGACGATATGAACAAGAAGTCGGACCTCTACTGTCCGATGTACGCTTCCTACGGCCAGTGTGAGCGCTATTGCCAAGATGAATCGAAGCACCGTCCTCTCATCCAGTGTGAGTACGCTCACGCGATGGGCAACTCGATGGGCGGTTTCAAGGAGTATTGGGACCTCGTGAGAAAGTACCCCAAGTATCAGGGCGGTTTCATCTGGGACTTCGTAGATCAGGGCATCCGCGGTGTCAGCAAGGTGACGGGCAAGCAGATATGGATGTACGGCGGCGATGAGGGACGTTATCCTGCTTCCGACCACAACTTCAACTGCAACGGTGTCATAGCTCCCGACCGCACGTGGAATCCTCATGCATGGGAGGTGCGTCACTGGTATCAGGACTTCTGGGTGAAGAAGCTCACGCTCAGTCCCGGTTCTGTTGATATCTTCAACGAGCGCTTCTTCTCCGGTGCTGAGGGTATGCGTCTGGTCATCGAGGCTCAGGTCAACGGCAAGGTGGTGGCTGTGGAGACGGTGGACCGTCTGCAGTTGCCCGCACAGCAGGTGACACCTGTCAGCTTCGACGGCACAGCCCTTCGTGAGGCTGTGGAGCGCAATGCCGACAAGGAGGTGTGCATCAACGTGCGTCTCGTCACCACACGTCCCGTGGGTCTTCTGGATGCTGGCTACACTGTCTCGGAGGAGCAGATTTCGTGCTCGCCCTACCGCTATGCCGTGCTCTCCGAACTGACGGGTGCTCAGGGTGAGGCTGTCGCCGTGGATTCCATGGTGGCCTGCTACACACTCTCTGCCGCCGGTGTCTCCGTCACCGTCAACCGCCGCACAGGTCATCTCGACTACTTTGATGCGGACGGACGTCCCATGCTGGAGGAGGGCTATGCCGTGACACCCAATTTTTGGCGCGCCCCCACAGACAACGACTTCGGAGCACATCTCCAGCGCGACTTCCGTGCATGGCGTTCGCCCCGCACACATGTGGAGCGCGTCTTCGTGGAGGATTGCGGCGCATCCAAGAGCATACGCGTGCAGAGCACTCTGGAGCACATGAACGCCCGCACAGAGGTCACATATACGCTGACACCCAAGGGTGAACTTATCGTCACCGAAGCACTCGATGTCGACGAGAATGCGGAGCGCAAGCCTCAGATGTTCCGTTTCGGCATGCAGTGGGTGATGCCAAAGAGTTTCGACCGTGTGAAGTACTACGGCCGCGGTCCCGTTGAGACCTACAGCGACCGTAAGGAGTGCATGCCTCTGTCGCTCAACGAGGCTAAGGTGAGCGACGAATATTTCGGCTACATCCGTCCGCAGGAGAGCGGCAACCACTGCGATGTGCGCTCGTGGGCTGTCGTTGATGTGGCCGGTAGAGGTCTGGAGTTCTCGCCCGTAGTGGCAAAGGCCGGCGACGAGGCTGTGATGGAGTGCAGCAGTCTGCATTTCCTGCCTTCCGACCTGGACGACGGCAACGACAAGGGAGACTTCCAGCACCATTCGGGCGACCTCGTGGAGCGCAACTTCACAGTCACTCAGGTGCAGCAGCAGCAGTTCGGTGTGGGTTGTGTGAACTCCTGGGGCGCATGGCCACTGAAGGAATATCAGATGCCTTGGCAGGATCGTTCCTTCTCCTACAAGGTGAGAGTACTCAAGTAAGAAGCGTGGATAAGATACAACTGCAAAACGTACTTCCCGAAGTCTTCACTTCCCGCACCGACATAAGGAGCGAAGTGTGGCTTCAGGAAGTGACTTTGGAACGCGGTAAGACATATCTTGTCGAGGCGGCGAGCGGCACGGGAAAGAGCAGCCTGCTGTCTTTCCTGTACGGATACAGGAAGGACTATTCCGGTGACATCCTCTTCGACGGGAAGGACATACGGGAGTGCAGCAACGGCGATTGGGTGGACATACGAAGGAATCATCTCAGCCAGCTGTTTCAGGAACTGCGTCTATTCCCGGAACTCACGGCGATGGAGAACGTGATGATAAAGAACCAGCTCACGGACCTTCAGAGCGAGAAGACGATAAGGGAATGGTTTGACGCAATGGGAATAGCCGCCTGCATGGACAAGAGGCTCGGACACATGTCTTTCGGTCAGCAGCAGCGAGTGGCACTCATCCGCGCTCTCTGTCAGCCCTTCGAGTTCCTTCTGGCCGACGAACCGGTGAGTCACCTTGACAATACGAATTCCGATATAATGGGCGGGATAATGCTTGCGGAGGCAAAGCGACAGGGAGCTGCCCTGATAATCACGTCCATCGGAAAACATATGAATATGGATTACGATAAAATACTGAAACTGTAAAAAAAAGAAATAGAATATGAGTTCAAGAGACAGGGAAAAAGATCAGTTGCGTTCGCTGGGCAAAAAGGTGAGCTACAGTCAGAACTATGATCCGGATGTGCTGGAAGCCTTTGAGAATCTCCATCCGGAAAACGATTACTGGGTGCGTCTCAACTGTGAGGAGTTCACCACGCTGTGTCCCATCACCGGGCAGCCCGACTACGCGGAGATACGCATCTCGTATATCCCCGACAGACTGATGGTGGAATCCAAGAGTCTGAAACTGTATCTCTTCTCGTTCCGCAATCACGGAGATTTCCATGAGGACTGCGTGAACACCATCATGAAGGATCTGGTGAAACTGATGAACCCCAAGTATATTGAGGTGACGGGATTCTTCACTCCCCGCGGCGGTATCTCCATCCACCCGTATGCCAACTGGGGACGTCCCGGAACGAAGTGGGAGAAGTGTGCCGAAGAGCGTCTTTTAAGATACGAGAGATGAAAGCAATGATTTTTGCCGCCGGGCTTGGCACACGGCTCAAACCCCTGACGGACCACATGCCGAAAGCACTGGTGGAAGTGGCCGGCAAACCGCTCCTGCAGCATCAGTTGGAGAAGCTCAGGAGTATAGGTGTGAAGAGAGTTGTCATCAACGTGCACCACTTTGCCGACATGATAGAGGAGTGGGTGAGAGAGCATCCGATGGGTGTGGAGGTGCTTTTCAGCGACGAGCGGGAAGCTCTGCTGGAGACGGGCGGCGGAATACGCAAGGCACGTCCTCTGCTGGGAGAGGGAAGAGTGCTCATCCACAACTGCGACATCCTCTCTAACGCAGACCTGAAGTCTTTCTATGAGAAGGGTGAAGGGGCTGCCGCCACGCTGCTGCTTTCCGAGCGCAAGACGTCAAGGTATCTCCTGTTCGACAATGAGATGAACCTGCAGGGCTGGACCAATATCTCCACCGGAGAGGTGAAATATGTTTCCCATCCCGACGGCATCTGTGATTTCAGTCAGTTGCGCCCGCTTGCTTTCAGCGGCATACATCAGATAGACTCCTCCGCTTTTCCGTTGATGGACGAGTGGCCGGAGAAGTTTCCCATCATAGATTTCTATCTGTCTCTTGCCGGCAGGATGAAGGTGCGGGGCGTGGTTGACAACAGCCTGCAACTCATGGATGTGGGCAAGCAGGAGACACTTGCGGAGGCGGAGTCGTTTCTCAGCGCTTTGGCAGCACGCGGGTGATACCCCTTTCGCGATGACATAGCATCACCTCGATGCCGAACTTCTCGTTGAGGTGCGTTGCCAGGTGTTCTGCGCAATAGACGCTGCGGTGCTGTCCGCCCGTGCATCCGAAGCAGAACATTAGGTCTTCGAATCCGCGTTCGATGTAGCGTGCGAGGTGGGTGTCGGCCAGAAAATACACATGCTCCAGGAAGGTGAGTATCTCGCCGTCGTCTTCGAGAAAGCGTATCACGGGTTCGTCAAGACCGGTCAGAGTCTTGTATTCTTCGTATCGTCCGGGATTGTGCGTTGCGCGGCAGTCGAACACGTAGCCGCCGCCGTTGCCGCTCACATCTTCGGGGATGCCTTTCTTATAGGAAAAACTGTAAACACGTATCATGCAGATATGGATAAGGACACTCGGGGAGTATCTGTTTGAGATTGTCCAGTGCGGGAGGAATGGAGTCCAGGAAATGCTGCTTGCGCTCGTAACGTCCGCGGAAACCGTAGGCACCCAGCACCTGCAGCTGACGGAACAGCACAAAGAGCGGCAGGCTCTCCATGAAACTTTCTGATACCGCGTCGCGGGCGATGCCGGTCAATGCCGCCAGTTCGTCGAGATACGCATCGATGCATTCCTTCCTCAGTTTGTCGGGGAAGCGCGAAGATGCCTGCCAGAGGAAGCTCACGACGTCGTATTGCATAGGTCCCTTTCTTCCGCCCTGGAAGTCGATGAGATGAGGCTCGTCGTTTTCGTCCAGCACTATGTTGCGTGCCTGGAAGTCGCGATACATGAATGTGGGTGAGGATACTATGCTGCAGCTCTGCGAGAGCAGGTCGGTGGCAAAATCCTGAAAGTCTTTCTCCAGACGGTATTCGTCGAATTCCACGGATGTGGTCTTGAGGAAACAGTATTTGAAGTAGTTGAGGTCGAAGAGTATGCCTGTCCTGTCGAGCGACGGCACGGGATGACACACGGAGAAGTCCAGTCCCCCGGCTCCCTCCACCTGCACGTGGGGCAGCACACGCATTGCCTTCATGATGAGGCTCTTCTCTTTCTCGCTGTAGTTTCCGCCGGATTCCCTTCCTGAGCGCAGCGCGTCGAAGAGGCTTCTCTTGCCCATATCTTCCTGCAGGTAGTGCTCCTCCTCCGCGTCGGCGGCCAGCACAGCGGGTACGGGCAGATGCTTTGCGGCAAAGTGGCGGGCCAGCGAGATAAAGGCGTGATTCTCGTGAATTGAGGTGCCCCGACAGGCGATGACGCTCTTTCCCGCTTCGTCGAAGAAACGGTAGTAAGAGCGGTTGCTCCCGCTGCCGGTGATGGTTTCTGTTCTGAACGGCTCGCGTCCGAACAGTTCTTTGTATAGTTTCAGGAGTGTTTCCAAAGTTGTTGCATTTTACGGTATATCACCACAATGTTGATGCAGCTGACGAGTATGAATATCGCCGCGCCTGCAATCGTCATCGGCATGAGCGAACCTTCCTGCATTGTGGGGAACATCTGCCACAGACGCTCCATATACTGGTTGCGTATGAGATATGTCAGCAGCATCGCAGCCGTCAGCACCAGCATGTTCACGCCGACGCAGAGACACTGGTAGGGAAGGGCCACTCGTGCTGTGCTGTAACCTATCAGCAGCAGCGACTGCAGTTTTTCCTGATTCTTCTGCACGAGGAGGAAGATGCTCAGTATCAGCACGTAGAAGCTCAGAACTGAAATCAGCACTCCAACGGCGAGCACAATCACGATTATCACCTTGAGGAAATACATCGTCTTGCCTGCCTGCAGTTTGTCTTCGTCTATTTCGTATCCTTTTTTCTTCGCGTACGTCACGATGCGTTCGTCGGTTGGATTGTCCACCTGCAGTATCAGTCGCGAGGGCAGACCTGCGTCTTCGTCGGCATAGATGCTGTTGCTCCATTCGATGAAGGATGCCGGCACCAGTATGGTGTTCAGCCGTGAGGAGAAACCGACGAGCCTTGCCGGGAGTACGTCCTTGCGTCCGCGTCCGATCAGTTCCACGTTCACGTCGAGCAGTCCTGTGAGTCCTTCTCCTATTTTCGGCAGGCTGTGGCTCTGTGCGAAGCCGAAGTTGTACACCGCCAGATACGACTTGGGGAGCACGATGGGTACGGGTTCGCCTTCGCTCCATTGCCAGTGTTTCCTGCTGATGTCCACAAAGCGGTCGGGCACGCTCTCAAAGAACATATCCGAGGAGAAACGTATCTCGTTGAGTCCCACCTGGCATTTCACCCTGTATCTCGATGCCGTGAACGCTCCCACGTGTTTGGCAAACGGCTGTCGTGCGAGTTCCTCCTGCTCCTGCTGCGAGAACACCATCGGTGCGGAGGAGAATGTTCCCACGCGCTTCGACACCATGATATAGTCGGTGGGCAGCACGCTGTCTTCTCCCTGCAGGGCGGGAGCCAGGTCTTCGTAGAATTGCAGGGAGAGCAGTATGATTACCATTCCCAGCAAGTTGGCTGTGAAGAAACCTGTGATCTGACCCGGGGAGAGGTGTTTGCGGAGAAGTTTCCAGAGAAGATGCATCACTCGATTACCAGTTTAAATTCCTCTGCCAGCAGCTGCACCACCGGGTTCTCCTGTGTGTAGCGTTTGTATATCTCTTTCTTCGACGTGCTCCTCTGCACCTTCGCCACCTCTGCCACCTTTATGTCCATCAGTATGGTGGGGGCTATCAGTGATCTCTTGAGGAACTGGCACAGCCGCGATGAAATCTGTTGCAGGTATGTCTTCACCTGCAAGTTGGGCACTTCCACGGAGAACGAGTTCGGTCCCGTCACTATCGGATGCATCTGCTGCATACGCATGGCCAGGGCGTTGTCTTCCTTGCCCAGTTCGGAGATGAATTCAAACCACAGACGGATGAGTTCCTCGTTTGTCAGTATTGTTGCATTTCCGTTGTTCTGTATATTTTCCGCCGGTGCCGTCTGTGCGGGAGCGTCCTGTGTCTGTGTGGCCAGTCTCATACTGGGTCCCAGCGCCGAGAGCTTCATTCGCGGTGCGGCGGGTTTCGCCTGTGCGGGCTGCTGTGCGGGCTGCTGTGCTGCCGGTCTGGGTGCGGCTGTGTTCTGCTCTTTCTGTGAAGCAGCGGCAGGGGTCTGCTTTCTTTCCGCAACCATCGGCTGCGAGAAGAAGGGGGCTATCTTCTTGGGCCGAAGCCCACCGTCGGGTGCGTCGGGGTCTATCTGCGCGCACTCTATCAGGGCAATCTCCAGCGAGAGACGTTTGTTGCGCGATGTGCGGTATGCATTGTCGCATTCGTTGCAGATGCGCAGAGCCCTGTAGAGCATCTTCACGTTGCACTTCGCGGCCTGCTCCTCGTAGCGTGTGCGGATGGCCTCTGTGGCTTCCAACAGGGGCAGGGTGGTCTTGTCGCGTGCCACGAGCAGGTTTCTCAGGTGCGATGCCAGTCCGTTCATGAAGTTGCCGCCCTCATATCCCTCGCTGATGACGTCGTTGAGGAGGATGAGACAGGGCTGCACCTCTTTCCTGAGGAAGTGGTCCACCATCTCGAAATAGCGGTCCAGGGAGAGCTCTCCGAGTGCCTCGCTCACGTTCTGCGCGGTCAGTTCGCCGTTGCAGCAGGCCACCATCTGGTCGTAGATGGACAGCGCGTCTCTCATGCCTCCGTCGGCCTTGCGTGCGATGAGGTGCAGCGCCTCGTCCTCGGCCCTGTGTCCTTCCTTCTGTGCGATGTAGCGCAGATGGTCTACGATGCCCTGCATGGTCATGCGTGCGAAATCGTACACCTGGCATCTGCTCAGTATCGTGGGCAGTATCTTATGCTTCTCCGTGGTGGCGAGGATGAATATCACATACGAGGGCGGTTCCTCCAGCGTCTTGAGAAATGCGTTGAATGCCGATGCCGACAGCATGTGCACCTCGTCGATGATGAACACCTTGTATTTTCCTATCTGGGGCGGTATCTGCACCTGCTTGCACAGTTCGCGTATGTCGTCCACCGAGTTGTTGGATGCTGCATCCAGTTCGTGTATACTCATGCTGCGTCCTTCGTTGAATGCCTTGCAGCTCTCGCACGTGCCGCAGGGGTCTCCGTTGGCATCGGGTGTGAGGCAGTTGATGGTCTTGGCGAAGATACGTGCGCAGGTGGTCTTACCTACGCCTCTCGGTCCGCAGAAGAGATATGCGTGAGCCAGTTTTCCCGTCTGTATGGCATTTTTCAGCGTCGTGGTCAGCGTGCGCTGTCCCACCACCGAATCAAACGTCAGCGGACGGTACTTCAATGCCGAAACAATGTATTCTTCCATAGTCGTTTTTCTGATTTTCCCCGCAAATGTACAAAAAAAATAAAAGTTGAGCAAAAAACAAACTGCTTTCATTGTCTTGGCACTCTTTTTTTTCGTACATTTGCGATGAAAATAATATAAGGAAATGCATAAACTCAGCGATATCTGGTCTTTCATAGGGAGATACAAATATTTTTTCGTGCTTACGATAATTGTGGCAGTGGTGGGT
Source organism: uncultured Bacteroidales bacterium (assembly GCA_902802815.1). Classification (GTDB taxonomy): domain Bacteria; phylum Bacteroidota; class Bacteroidia; order Bacteroidales; family Bacteroidaceae; genus Physcousia. The sequence goes on from CADCNQ010000020.1 coordinate 26,149, forward strand.
TTTCTTGATGAAAACAGCATTCTCCACCGTCATGAGCGTCAGGGTGACATCAGGGATCTGAAGAAGGAAATCGGCGGCTACCGCGAACGCTACGAGAAGGACACCCGTGCCCTTCGCGGCCTCGCCGACAGCAAGACGCTCGAGAAGTACGCCCGCGAGAAGTATTTCATGCATCGCGAGAATGAAGACCTCTTTGTTATTGTGGAATGATGAGACGCACGCCTGCCATGAGCCTCCGTTGGTTCCCCCTTTTCTTTGTGTTACTTCTGTTGTGCAGTTGCCGCTCCGGTTCCGAGTATAAGATTGTCGGCGAGAGCCGTATCGACAATCTGGATGGACGCAAGCTCTATCTCAAGCGCTATGCCGACGAGACGCTTGTCAATATCGACAGCACCACTGTGCATCACGGTCATTTCGAATTCTCCGGCAAGCTCGACAGCACGCTCTTCGCCCATCTCTTTGTCGAGGGCGAGAGTCTGATGCCCCTGGTGCTTGAGGAGGGTGAGATACATCTCGACTTCTCTCCGGAGGAGCAGCGCCTGAGCGGCACACCGCTCAACGACTCGCTCTATTCGTTCATCAAACAGAAGGGCGTGATGGACGCTCTCCTGAGCGACATTCCCCACAAGGAGTCGGCGCTCATCATGGAGGGCTACGACCACGACGAGATAGTGCGTATGCTCAGCGCGGAGACTCTGCGCATCCAGCAGATTACGGAGCGTCTGGTGGCCAAGTTCATCAAGGCCAACTACAGAAACGTCCTCGGTCCCGGCATCTTCATGATAATGACCTCGGCCTACGACTTCCCGCTGATGACCCCCGAGATAGAGGCCATCGTGCTGGGAGCCCCGCAGAGCTTCCTCGACGACCCCTATGTCAGCCTCTATGTGAGCATGGCCAGGGAGAATACCGAAAAAATGAAATCGCAGAGCATCGATGATTGAGAAACATCTGACACTTGATGACGCCGACCCCCAGATATTCTACGGCGTGGGCGGTGCCAACATGCGGCTTCTCAAGTCACTCTACCCGAAGCTGCGTATCGTGGCCCGCGGTGACGTCCTCCATGTGATGGGCGACGAGATTGAGATGTCTGCCTTCGAGAAGCATCTTCAGGGTCTCATCCTCCACACCCAGACCTACAACCGTCTGACGGAGGACGATGTGGTGAAGATATCGCGCGGCGAGAAGATGAGCGAGGGAGGTTCCAAGGGTGCCATCCTCTACAGCATGAGCGGCCGCCCCATCATCCCGCGCAGCGACAACCAGCGTGCTGTGGTCACCTCGTTCCAGCACCACGACCTCACCTTTGTCACCGGTCCTGCCGGTTCGGGCAAGACCTATCTCTCCATCGCGCTTGCCGTGAAGGCCTACAAGGAGAAGAGCTGCCGCCGCATCATTCTCTCACGCCCGGCTGTGGAGGCGGGGGAGAAACTGGGGTTCCTGCCCGGCGACATGCGCGACAAGATAGACCCCTATCTCCAGCCCCTGTACGATGCGCTGGAGGATATGATACCCGCACAGAAGCTCCGTGAGATGATGGAGCAGAACATAGTGCAGATAGCCCCGCTGGCATTCATGCGAGGCCGCACCCTGAGCGATGCTGTGGTGATTCTCGACGAGGCTCAGAACACCACTACGGCGCAGCTCCGCATGTTCCTCACGCGCATGGGTCACAACTGCCGCATGATTATCACGGGCGACACCTCCCAGGTGGACCTTCCCCGCGGCGTGCGCAGCGGACTCGTCGAGGCGCTCGGCATACTGTCCTCCGTCGAGGGCATCGGTTTCGTGCGCATGGGCAAGCAGGACATCGTCCGGCACAAACTCGTAACAAAAATTGTAGAAGCATATGAAAGCACTGACAATGACTGACCTCTCTCTGCCCGGGCAGAAGAGTGTGTATCACGGCAAGGTCCGTGACGTGTACAATCTTGGCGACGACCTCCTCGTGATGGTGGCCACCGACCGTATTTCCGCCTTCGATGTCATCCTGCCCAAGGGTATTCCCTTCAAGGGTCAGGTGCTCAACCAGATTGCGGCTTCCTTCCTGGATGCCACGGCCGACATCGTGCCCAACTGGAAGCTCGCCACTCCCGATCCCATGGTCACCGTGGGTCTCAAGGCCGAGGGTTTTCGCGTGGAGATGATTATCCGCGGCTATCTCACGGGCAGTGCCTGGAGAGAGTACAAGAACGGCTGCCGCGAGCTCTGCGGTGTGAAGCTGCCCGACGGTATGCGCGAGAATGAGAAGTTCCCCGAACCCATCATCACTCCCACCACCAAGGCCGACGAGGGTCACGACGAGAACATCTCCAAGGAGGAAATCATCCGTCAGGGCATCGTGTCCCGTGAGGACTACGAGGTGATGGAGCGCTACACGCGCGCCCTCTTCCAGCGCGGCACGGAGATTGCTGCCGGGAAGGGTCTCATCCTGGTGGACACCAAGTACGAGTTCGGCAAGCGCGATGGCAAGGTGATACTCATCGACGAGATTCACACTCCCGACTCCTCGCGTTATTTCTATAAGGAAGGCTACGAGGAGAAGTTCCTCAAGGGCGAACCCCAGCGCCAGCTCTCCAAGGAGTTCGTGCGCCAGTGGCTCATCGAGCACAACTTCATGAACCAGCCCGGCCAGACCATGCCCGAGATCACCGACGAATATGCTGCGAGCGTCAGCGAGCGCTATATCGAGCTCTACGAGCACATCACGGGCGAGAAGTTCTCTCCTGCATCCGACGAGGGCGACATCGAGGCTCGCATCCAAAGGAATGTAGCCGCATGGCTCTCGACCCGCTGACCAACAGGGCGATGTTCGACCGCATCGCCCCCACTTACGACCGTCTCAACCATCTTCTCTCTCTGGGCATAGACCGCCGCTGGAGAGAGAAGTCTGTTCAGCGCCTTGTGCCCTTTGCTCCGCGCAGGGTGCTGGATGCCTGCTGCGGCACGGGCGATTTCTCCATACTGCTGCGCGATGCGCTGCACGCCTCCGTCACGGGGTGCGACCTCTCCGAGGGTATGATGGCTGTTGCCAGGGAGAAGGCTCCCGACCTCTCCTTCGAAGTGCAGGACTGTCTCCATATGACCTATCCGGACTCTTCGTTCGATGTTGTGGCGTGTGCCTACGGTGTGCGCAATTTCGAGTCGCTGAGGGACGGTCTCCGGGAGTTCCACCGTGTGTTGCAGGGTGGGGGGCATGCTTTGATTCTCGAACTCTCTGTGCCGCGTCGCTGGCCTATGACGTGGTGTTTCTGGCTTTATTCCCGTGTCTTCATGCGTGTGGTGGGCCGCCTTGTGTCTCACGACCGCACCGCCTACGAGTATCTGCCCGAGTCGATGGCTCTTTTCCCTCAGGCTGAGGAGGTCAGACGCATCCTGCTGGAGGTGGGTTTCCGCAAGGTGTCGTTCCATCGCTACCTCTTCGGCCTCTCCACCTGTTTCCTTGCGGAGAAGTAAGGACAATCAGCCAAAGAACGCTTTTCGTCCGCTCAAACTCCGCAACGACCGAACTCGCAGTCCGAAGTAAGCGAACTCGCAGTCCGAAACGACCGGGCTGAGGGTTTGCTGCGTTGTTGTTTAAGGGTGGCTTGTAGTTTAACGGTTTTTATTGACTTTGCGTTCGACTTGGGCGAATGTTCACAACAGATGTGGCGCAAAAAATCGATGTCTACGATGTCTAGGATGTCTAAGTTACAAAAAAACGGCGCCGATTGACGCCATTTTTTTGTTAGTTGACAAGTTAACGAGTTGACAAGTTGACAAGTTGTTAGTCCTACTTCAGCCCTCAGCCCTCATACATCAGCCTTCAACTCTTAATTCTTCACTTTTCACTTCAATAAAGGTTACTCCCCTTTATTGATAAGTTTCCATTCTCTCGGAGTGAAGTCCGATGTATCGGGCTTCCACGAGGGATCTGGCATATACCACCAGAACTGGCTGAAATATTTCCTCAGTTTCTTGTCCTTGAACACGTAGCCCCTGCTGGCGTACGGCAGGTTGGCGAGGATGCGTCGTTGCTCCTTCACCTTGTCGGGCTCTATCACGAAACTGCCGGGCATATACCCGTCGCTGCGGTCGTAGAAGGTGCCGAGCTTGTAGTCGTCGTAGTGCAGCCTCTCTGCCGACTGTATCGTCATATCGCCCTTGGGTTTGAACCCCTCTGCGTGCCACTCCACCGTGCCGTCCCTCAGCACCATCTCCACGAAGAGTTCGTCATACCACTTCGTCTTCTTCACCTTGCCCACTCCTTCTGTCACAGCGAATGCCGACTGTGCAAAGACGGAGTCCTCCACGAAAAAATGCTTTGCTGTCTGGGGAGCTTCGATGCGCAGCGTGAAGTCGTCTATCTGCCTGTTGGCCCATCGCATAGCGGGCAGAAGCCAGTACGGCACCTCGAAGGTGCGCCCCACCCCGTAGCTCATACGGTAGCGGTAGGTGTGGTGTATCGTGTTGCGTCCCTCCTGAAAGCGTGCCACGAAGTAGTATGCGTAGGCAAAGTCGATGAGACTGTCACGTGAGATGTCGTAGAGCAGGCTGTTGTTGGGCAGTTCCTCTCCGTCGCGCATCTTTGTCTCGTCGTATGATTTCCAGCGTTTCAGATTGAGTGGTTGGAAGTCGCAATCGGTGTGGAATTCCGATTTCACCACCGCGTTCATGTATGTCAGTTCCTCGCCGTTCATCTCCACCGTGAAGTCGCTGATATAGGGGTGTATGCCCTTCGGGTTGAATGCCACGTCGTCGTTGTAGGGCGCACCGGCCTCGAAACCCATCGTCACGGTCTTCTCCTTGCCGCTGTTCGTCAGCACGTACTGCACGTCCACTCTGGCATATCCGTCGTCGCACAGACTTATGGTGAGCACTTCCTTTGTGAGCGCGATGTCTGTTTCCTGTATGGGCACGAGGTGGTTTCCGTTCACGTAGAACACTCCGTCGTTGCACCGTCCGGCCACAGAGGCCATCATCACTGCCAAAATCAAAACTATTCTTTTCATGTCTTTCAAAAATATCGGCAAAGATAGTGATTTTAGTTGACAAGTCGTTAGTAGACGAGTAGACAAGTTGGTAGTTTGGGGGATTTGGTGATTTTTTGAGGTTTTTGAAGGATTTTTATCGTTAAAGTTAGCGTTAAGGTCGATTCCCCACAAAATATTCGTATGTCGCGAATGTCGCAAATGTCGCAAAAACAAGAAAGCCGCTGATTTTCAGCGGCTATTTCTAGTAGACGAGTTGTTAGTTCGCTTCGGCTTCGCTCGCGCTCATTCGGCAAGCCGAAAGTAGACAAGTGGACAAGTTGATACAAATTATCAATTCTCAATTATCAATTGTCAATTAGGGCGAAGGCCGCTTACAGCGCTACGTGTATCCCGTTCCTTCATTTATCAACTCCGTATGCGGCAGATGGTCTCTGATGTAGGCGAGCCAGCCGGGGACGTTGGGGATGTTTGCAGCGCGGCCTTTGTGTGGTATGAGTTCTTTGCGCCGCCTATTTCTTCAGTATCTCGCGCATTTTGTCGTAGTATCCGTCCACGCCTTTACGTAAGTACGAGAGGTCTTGTCTGCACGTCCGTGCATTCCGTCGTTAAGCCACATCATATCAATTTTTGCCATTTTGTTTTAAGTTTTGAGGTTTGAGATTTGAGATTTGAGGTTTGAGATTTGAGTTTGGGGGTTTATCATTTCTCATTTCTCATTTAGGCGAAGCCGCAGCGAACTCGTTAACTCTTGACATGCATTTAAATGAATAAAAACCCTCAATAACCTATAAAATTCTGTCATTTCCCCCAAAGTAACAACTTGTTTACTTGTCAACTCGTCCACTTGTCAACTTTTTTAATTAAATTTGGGGCGGATTAGTGTAATATAACCTTAAAATAAAGCTTTAAAAAGCACGGAAGAAAGAAGATATAATGGCAACAATGCAAGAACGTGCGGAACTGCACAAGACAATATGGAAGATAGCAAATGATTTGCGCGGCAGCGTGGACGGATGGGAATTCAAGGCTTACGTTTTGGGCTCTATCTTCTACCGCTTCATCTCGGAAAACATCTGCGACTATATACATCAGTTGATGAGCGAGGCCGGTCAACCTAACTTCGACTATACAGCCATCGACGACACAATGGCGCAGAATATCCGTCAGAAGATGGTGGAGGAAAAGGGCTACTTCATCCTTCCGTCTCAGTTGTTCCAGAATATAGTGAAGGGTGCCGACAAGGACGAGAACCTGAACGAACACCTCACCGCCATCTTCCGTTCCATTGAGGCTTCTGCTGTCGGCACGCCGTCGGAGGATGACCTGCGAGGCCTGTTCTCGGACTTCTCTGTGGATAGCGCAGCACTCGGCTCTACTGTCATCAAGCGCAACCAACTGCTTGCAAAGGTGCTGAAGACTGTTGCCGATATGGATCTGGGGTCAAAGTATAACGACACAAACAACGATACTTTTGGCGACACCTACGAGTTCCTGATGCAGATGTATGCCTCTCAGGCAGGCAAGAGCGGAGGTGAATTCTTCACGCCTCAGCAGGTCTCAGAGCTGTTGGCACGTCTGGCTTCGTGGAATAATCCCAACATACAGAAGGTGTACGACCCTGCTTGCGGAAGCGGGTCGTTGCTGCTGAAGTTCTCAAAGACCGTAGGCAGACAGAATCCCAATCTGAAGTATTTCGGTCAGGAAGTGAATCCCACCACTTACAACCTCTGCCGCATCAATATGTTCCTGCACAACGTGAACTTCGACAACTTCGATATTCGTCTGGAGGATACGCTTCTCAAGCCCCAGCACATGCAGGATGCTCCCTTTGATGCCATTGTTTCTAATCCGCCTTATTCCCTGAAATGGGAAGGTAAGGACAATACGATTCTCATCAACGACGAACGCTATGCTCCTGCCGGTGTGCTGGCTCCAAAGAGTGCAGCTGATTTGGCTTTCACTATGCACATGCTTTGGCATCTTAGCGAGCGAGGCACAGCTGCCATCGTCGAATTCCCAGGTGTGCTCTATCGTGGCGGTGATGAGAAGAAGATACGCGAATATCTCATCAAGCACAACAACGTGGATTGTGTCATCCAGCTTCCCGCCAACCTGTTCTTTGGTGTAGGTATTGCCACTTGTATCATTGTGCTGAAAAAGAGCGCAAAGGTGGATAGTAGTGTGCTGTTTATTGATGCTAGCAAACTATTCCAGAAGGACGGCAACAAGAATGTGCTGCTTCCTGAGCATCAGGATAAGATTATGGAGCTGTTCGCCAATCGCAAAGACGAGCAATATCTGGCCAAGTTGGTGAAGAACGATGATATTCTCGCCAACGATTGCAACCTCAGCGTCAGCAGTTATGTGGAGCAGGAGGATACCCGTGAGGTGATAAATATCACAGAGGTCAATGCCAAGCTTGAAACCCTTGTTGCAGAGGGTAATGAGTTGAATGCTAAGATTGATGCCATCATTAAGGAAATAGGAGAATAAGTATGGATGCTGTCTTGGAATATATAAAAGATAACGCATTAGCAATTGTGGCCATTTTGATATCGTTGTATGCTTTGTATCAAACCCATCGAGGCGACAAGTCAGGTATTAAGCGTGAGATAGCCAAGAAGAAAGCAGAACTGAAAGTTCTCAAATCAAATCATCATTTCACGGATTCAACTACCGCGAATAACACGATGCTTCGGATTCCTGTGTTAGAGAAGGAAATTGAGGAACTTGAAAAGCGATTATAAAATGGTGGAGTGGAAGAAATTAGGAGAGGTGTGTGAGGTCCTAAATGGCTTTGCATTTAAAAGTTCTGAATACGTTCCAAAGGGCATTAGAATAATTAGAATATCTGATGTGCAAAATGGCTATATATCAGATAAAGATAAAGTATTTTATCCCATAGAGAAATTATCGGAATTTGAAAGATATTTGTTGAATAATGGAGACCTTGTAATGTCCTTAACAGGTAATCCAGGCAGAGTTGCTTTTATTAGGAATGAATCGTGCGCATTAAATCAGCGAGTAGCTTGTTTAAGAGCAAAAACTGTATCAAATTCATATCTATTTTACCTATTTAATTGTAAAGAATTTGAATCTACAGCCTTTGCTAATTCTACGGGAGGAGCTCAAAAAAATCTTAGTACGACTTGGCTTAATAACTTCCTCATCCCCATTCCTTCTCTTGAGGAGCAGACTCGGATTGTGGGCATCCTTGATACCTTCACTTCTGCTATAGACAACCTAAAGGAGCAGATAGCCCAGCGAAGAAAACAATACGAATATTATCGTGACCAACTCCTCGACCTCGAAGGAAAGCCTGGGGTGGAAATGAAGACGTTGGGAGAGGTGTGCAAACTAGAACGAGGAGTTAGAGTAGTAAAAAAAGACCTTCAAGAACAAGGCGCAATCCCTGTATTTCAGAATAGCTTGACTCCACTTGGCTTTTATGAGAAAAGCAACTATCCTGAACATACAACATTTGTAATATGTGCAGGTGCTGCTGGTGAGGTAGGTTATAGCGAAATCGCTTTTTGGGCCGCAGATGATTGCACTTGTATTATTTGTCCATCTTCTATCTGTAGTAAATATGTATATAATTATCTGATGGTAAAGCAACATCTATTGAAGGCACAAGTAAGAAAAGCGAGTGTCCCGAGATTGTCCAAAGATGTAATTGGTAAACTTCAGTTACCCCTTCCTTCCCTCCAAGAACAGCAGCGCATTGTCTCTATCCTCGATACTTTTGAGGCGAGCATCCAGAATCTGGAGCAGCAGCTCGCACAGCGCGAAAAACAATATGAATATTATAGAAACCGACTGCTGAGTTTTGAGGAGGCTGCGAGAGGCTAGGAATACCTAAGACTATCTAAGAAAGCCTCTGAAAATTAAAAACGAAAAAAATGGAATACGATACCAAAGGTAAGGTGCTGAAGAAGGCTGTGGTTTGGAAAGACCTGTACTTCTATCGTAAGAGCGACGCGCTCTACCAGATAACGGTGGAGTTCTGCAAACGTTTCTTGCCTGCTCACGGCGACCGCACCGTAGATCAGATGGTGCAGGCAGCCCGCTCTGGCAAACAGAATATCGTGGAAGGCAGCGAGGACGGTCAGACAAGCTCTGAGATGGAGATTAAGCTGATGAATGTGGCACGAGGAAGCCTGCAGGAACTTCGTGCTGACTACCAAGACTACCTGAACACCCACCATTTGACGATGTGGCCAGCTGACAGTGAACGCCAGCAGAAGCTCCGTGACTTCTGTCATTCCCACAACGACTTTAGCGATTATGATCCTCTTTTGGCTAAGATGAACGACGAGGAGATGGCCAACTTGGCACTCACACTCTGTCACCAGACGGACAAGATGATGACCGCCTATATCGAGAAGCTGGAAAAGCAATTTGTGACAGAAGGCGGTATCAAGGAGCGTATGCATGCAGCAAGAACCGGCTATCGCCAACAACAAGACGCTCATATGGCGGCTTTAGAGAAAGAAAACCAACAGTTAAAAGCAAGGATAAAAGAGTTAGAGAAATTGATAGCAGAGCTTAGGAAAGCCTAAGAAAGCCTAGGAAGGCCTAAGAAAAACTAAAACCGAGAAGCAGATGGACGACTATAAAATCATAGTAGAGCAAGAGCATTCGACGGTGATGGCACACTACGATGTGCCGGAGAAACCCGACGGAGGCTATCAGAGCGAAGCAAAGCTGGAAGCAGAGTTCATCAGCCAGCTGGTGAGTCAAGGCTATGAACACGTCAAGGTGAAGGATGAAGCCGGACTTCTGAAAAATCTGCGCAAACAGCTGGGGACGCTCAACGATATCATCCTGAGCGACAGCGAGTGGGCGCGATTGCTCCCTATGATTTCCAACGAGCAGATGACCATTCAGGATAAGACCGAAATGCTGCAAGGCAAAGGATATATCCTGAACCTGACAATGGACAACGGTCTGACAAAGAACATCAAACTCGTTGACAAGACAAACGTCTACAACAACCGCCTGCAAGTCATCAACCAATACGAGGTGGAAGGCGGCGCTTACAAGAACCGCTATGATGTCACCATCCTCGTGAACGGCCTTCCGATGGTCCACATAGAGCTGAAACGCAGAGGTGTGCCCATCAAAGAGGCATTCAACCAAATCGACCGCTATCTGCGTGACAGTTTCTGGGCAGGAAGGGCCATGTTTGACTTTGTGCAGATATTCGTCATATCGAACGGCACAGAGACAAAATACTACTCTAACACAACACGCTACGCAAAGGAACAAGAGGCTGCACAAGGGCAACGCAAACACAAGACGGACGGCAACACCTTTGAGTTTACCAGCTATTGGAGCGACCAAGAAAATAATCTACTGACAGATATACGGGACTTTACAACAACCTTCTTTGCCAAGCACACCATACTGAACATCCTGACGAAATACTGCGTGTTCAATGTGGATAAGCAGTTGCTGGTGATGCGTCCGTATCAGATAGCTGCAACGGAAAAGATTCTGCAACGCATACAGACGGCCATCTACAACAAATGGCAGGGAACCATAAGAGCAGGAGGATATATCTGGCACACAACGGGAAGCGGCAAGACGCTGACATCATTCAAGACGGCACAGCTGGCTTCAAGAATGGAGAATGTGAAGAAGGTGCTGTTTGTGGTGGACAGAAAAGACCTCGACTATCAGACGATGAAGGAGTATGACAACTTCGAGAAGGATTGCGCCAACTCCAATGCGTCTGCAAGGATACTGCTGAGGCAGATAAAAGATGCGTCATCGAGCATCATCATCACGACAATACAGAAGTTGTCCAACCTGATGAAGCCTGGCATCTACGACAAGGACGAGAAGCTGCGCGAGATATTGCAGAAGGAGAACATCGTGATGATATTCGACGAATGCCATCGCTCGCAGTTCGGAGATATGCACAAGCTGATAGTGAAGCGCGTGAAGAAGTATCTGATGTTCGGCTTCACAGGTACACCCATCTTTGCCGTGAACACCAGCGCAGGCAGTAAATACAGCACTACGGCGCAGCTGTTCGGCGGTGAACCGGACAAGGACGGCAAGCCGACAAAAGCTCTGCATACCTACACCATCATACACGCCATCAGAGACAAGAACGTGCTGAAATTCCATGTGGATTACAACAGCACGATGCGCATGAAGAGCGATGTGGAGCGCAAACAGGTGTGGGGCATTGACACAGATGAGGCTCTGCACAACAAGAAGCGCATAGAGATTGTGACGCGCTATATCATTGAGAACTTCGGCATGAAGACCAAACAGGGAGCCGAAGCCTACGCGATGAGCAAACTGCAGAACGTGGAGGAGGTGATAAAGAAAGGCCGAAAGGCAGAAGAGAAGAAGGCCCGGGTGAGCACTCGCGGATTCAACAGTATCTTTGCCGTTGACTCTGTGGCTGCCGCAATACTCTACTACAACGAGTTCAAACGGCAGCTGGCGGAAACAGGTGCGCCCAACCTGCGCATTGCCACCATATACACCTTTAACGCCAACGAGGAAGAAACGGACGAATGGGGCTTGCCGGGAGACGAGAATCCAGAAGAGACGGGAACGGCTCCCGATATGCAGAGTCGCGATGCGTTGGAACAGGCTATCAAGGACTACAACCAGATGTTCGGCACCAGCTACTCGACGGACGGCGACTCGTTCCAGAGCTACTACAAAGATGTGTCGCTCAGGATGAAGAACAAGCAGATAGACATCCTGATTGTGGTGGGTATGTTCCTGACGGGCTTTGATGCCAAGACGCTGAACACTCTGTGGGTGGACAAGAATCTGAAGCTGCACGGACTTCTGCAAGCCTACAGTCGCACAAACCGCATACTGAATGAGGTGAAGAACTGCGGCAATATTGTCTGCTTCCGTAATCTGGAAGAGGCCACGAAACAGAGCCTTGCCATATTCGGAGACGAGAACGCCAGCGGAATGGTGTTCCTGAAGTCGTTTGAGGAATACTACAGCAAAGGCTACGAGGACGATAAAGGTCGTTGGCACGATCCCTATACGGCATTGATAGGAAGGCTTCTCTCCTTGTTCCCCATCGAGGGAATGGCCAATATTATGGATGAGGAGCAGAAGAAGGCCTTTGTCAAACTGATGGGCGAAATACTGCGTGTGCGCAATATTCTGGCAGCGTTCGATGACTTCACGGAGGAAGCCAAGATCGTGGATGAGATGCGCTATCAGGATTATTTGGGTTGGTATAACAACTACTACGAGGAGTTCCGTCCGACGAAACCAGGCGGTGAGAACGAGGCCATTTCGGATGACATCATCTTCGAGATGGAGCTGGTGAAGCAGGTGCAGATAAATATCCGCTATATTCTGAGTCTTGTGCAGCAGTATCACGACTCCAATTGTCAGGACAAGGAGATTATCGTCCAGATAAGAAAGCAGATGGATGCAAGTCCCGATATGCGCGACAAACGAGACCTGATAGAGAAGTTCATCGAAAGGATGACTCCGGAGAAGGGCAAGGATGTTGGCGCAGAATGGGAGAAATATATTGAGAAGGAGAAGAGAGAACGCTTGGATGCCATCATCGCTGAAGAGAATTTGAAGTCGTCGGAAACTTATGACTTCATGGCTCGCGCCTTTGCAGACGGATATATCACAGAAACGGGAACAGGTATTGCCAGAATCCTGCCGCCCAGCAATCCATTCCTGCCTGAAAGCGGCGAGAAAAAACAGACGGTTATTGGGAAGCTGAAAGAATATCTAAACAAGTTCGCGGATACGAGCGACGGAGAGATCTCAACGTCAAATCTGTATATGTCGGAGTCCCATCCCAATACTCTCAAGCTTTATCCCGAAATGAACGACGACCTCCCAATGGCCGCAGAGGATAGGGAAGGGGAGTGAAGTATGATCCTTAACTTTGTCCTTGAAAATACTAAATACCACGAAAGTAACACGTTTTTAAAATTGAATATAAAAAAATAAAACCTTATGGTTAATATAACAATTATAGCGGTAGTAATAATAGTGTGTGTAGCCTTGGGCTATTCAAGACCTCTTTATCGACTCAAGTCTTTCGCTAAAACTATTGAGAAATCTAAAGACTTAAGCGATTTGTCCCAAGTAAGTGTAGAACTGTCTGCCTTGTGTTCCGATTATGATATTACTAGAACCATAGAAAAGGATGGAGAAAAGAAAACATTACACTCCGCAGAAGAGTTCTTTAATAGCTCAGAATTAGCCCGAGCAAAGGGTATCAATCTAAAGCATATTAATGCGGCACCTGGAGTGTTGTCTGGTCTTGGCGTACTTGGAACATTTGCTGGTTTAACTATTAGTGTTATATATTTCGACAGCACAGACTCTGCCGCTATTATGACAAGTATCAAGACGCTCTTGGATGGTATGGGAACTGCCTTTGGTACGTCTGTGGCAGGTATGTTCTTCTCTGCCGTTTACATATTTTTCCAAAAGAGGTTCTACAACAACTATGACAATGCGATAGCAGTTCTGGTTAGACAATTAGACCAGAAGTTTCATATTTCTGCAGACGAGATAATTATTGCAGAAAACGAAAAGACAAATCGAGAAATATTGGCTCGTCTTACTGCAATTGAGGAGTCGAAAGAAGTAAAGGAGAAGTTAAATGCAATACAGGAGGCACTTACAATTCAAGATGAAGATGGTATCAGCATCACTGCCGGCACAATGATGTTGAACTTGTATGAAGAATCCGAAAAACAGTCTCGTTCATTGGAGTCCTTTACGACAGACTTATCGAACGAATTAAATGCATCTCTTGGTAAGACAATGAACTCCTCAATTGTACCATTGATTGTCAATCTTGAGAAGAGTCATGACATAATGAATGCTAAGATAGAGGATTTGTCTCATAACATTCAGTCGCCTGCTACAGACTTCGTTACATCGGCAGTTGGAGAACTCAAAACCTCGATGATGACGATGGCTAACGAGTTCAGGGATTCTATTTCCAAACAAACTCTTACTCAGATTGAAACGCTTACTAATAATCTTACCAAGTCGGGTGAGTTGTTGAATACATTGCCAATGACCATGCAGATGATGACTGATAAAGTTGCGGTAAGTTTCAATGAAGTTAGCCAGGTAGTTGGCGGAATTCAGGCTAATGTTGCCAAGCAGCAATCTGATATGATTGAAAATACAAAGATTGCTAATGAGCAGCTTACAGGTGACTTCCAACAGAAGTTCAACGAAATGGTTTCTTTACAGCAGTCTGTGCTCACTAAGATGAGTGAACAGATGGATGCAACTATGCGTTCGGTGATGACCCAGTTGGAGACGGCTATCGGAGGTTTGAACGAACAACAAAACAGCTTGTCTGATGCTCACTCCCGATCAACCCGTGAAATTGAACGTTTGCTTCAGGGCTTCGCCCAGAGCGTTGTCAATATGCACAATGCTAACTCAGAAAGTTCAGAAATGCTCGTTTCAATCAAAAGGGCTGGTGACAATTTGAATGAATCGACAGACAAACTCAAGACATTGGCTGCAAGTTTGGATACTGCATCAACCGCAGTCATTGAACAACAGAAAGAGGCTACGGCAAAATTCGTGGAGATGCAGCAGGAGAACTTCAATATTATTAGCCAGCTTTCTACTGCATTGTCTGATGCTCAGAAGATGGTGGATAGTTATGTCTCTGACTTTGAAACACTCAAAGGCGGCATGAAGGAGGTGTTCAAAGGTATCAACGAGGGGTTGAAAGATTATAGTGCCACACTAAGAGAAAGTACAGGTAATGCTCTGGCAGAATATACTGATGCACTAACAAAATCTACAGATGGATTGAAGAATATCGCAGCAGCATTGGAGGAATCTGCTGAAGAGTTGAGTGACAGCATTGACAAGTTCAAAAGATAGAGATAATGGCAACTGATAAGAAAACACACGATACGGAAGAAAATCCTTTCGCTATGTCAATCGGCGATTTGATGGCTGGATTGCTATTCATTTTCATATTGTTGCTGACTGCAACAATGCTGAAAGTGCAGACAAAGTCAGATCAGGAAGCTGCCATTACACAGGAGTATGACCGAGTAAAGACTCAGTTATACATCGATCTTCAGGAAGAATTTAAAGATAGCCTTAAAGTCTGGAATGCAGAAATCGATTCTATCCAATTAAGTGTTCGCTTTCAGGAGCCATCAACGTTGTTTGATTTCGCGAAAGATGATTTAAAACCAAGATTCAAATCAATTTTGAATGACTTCTTTCCTAGATACATAGCCTTATTGAATGATCCCAGATATCGAGATGACATTGAAGAAATACGTATAGAAGGTCATACCGATACGTCAGGCGAATATTTCACAAACATGAAGCTTTCGCAAGACAGGACGAGAACGGTGTTGGAATATTGTTTTAATCTGCTTGAGGATTCTAAGAGGGATTGGGCTATGTCAAAGGCTACAGCCAATGGCTTATCATATAGCCATATCATCAAGAATCCTGATGGGACGGAAAATTCAACTAGATCTCGTCGCGTTGAATTCCGAATAAGGACAAATGCAGAGCAGAAACTTGAAGAGATAGCAAGAAATCGAAATGGGCAATAGTATTTATGATATAATGGGCTTCTATTTTGACCCTAAGACGTTCACTCTTGGGGCAAGTACTGCCATAAGTAGTGCCAAGCAGAATACCATTGATAATGCTACCAGCAGGCAGCGCACCATAGCTCGTCAGTGTGCTTCAGCAGAAGAAAAACAGCCCAATCAATCGACCCTTGATGCCGCATATCGTAAATTTAAGAGTCATTACACAAGATTGAATGTAGAGGAGTATTCATCGCGCGAAGTAAGAGCGCTGATTTATTGCCTTCACAAATTCGAGAACGACGCTATGGTATCGGCATTAACTAAAGTGCTTGATAAGCAATGGAGAAATCGTTTTCTTAATGGTTTGCTTTATTTCCTCCTTTCTTACTGGGATGTTACGGAGAAGGCCCGACTGCAAACGATAATCGATGTCTTTCAAAACAAATTGAGTGCGTATAATGGTAAAAGGGACAAATACATGCTCTTAAAACAGAATGCTCGCTATTTTGCGCTTAATGGTGCAGAATTGCTTGGGATGACGCTGCGAAAAATGGATGTAGGGCAAACTAATAGCTGTTCTATTTTTTCGGCATCCTCGGTATTCTTTGGTCTATCTTCAAATAATATAGAATTCCAGTACTATTCAAAGGTTATTTCATCCTATTTTGGGAGAGGCGCCATTGATAAATTAGATATGCTCAAAGAAGTTCTCGATAGACATAACTACGATGCCACACCCAAACGCATCATTCCTGCTATGATTATCCAGAATAAGGATGTTATCAATGAAGGCAAACAGGAATATATTAGATCTATTGCGGTGGGAATGATTGGAAATCCTGAACTTTCATCTAAATGGTCTCTACGAAATGGAACTCCTGAGGAAAACTCGAACCTAAAGGAGGCACGTCAGATATTGAACGAGTGGCTTAAACGTAAGTTCATAAGCATCTTCTTTGAAGAATGCATGCATGAGCCTTCAAGACAAAAATATTGGCTGGAACATATTGATATAATCGAAGATATTGAAATTTGGACGACTCCGTTTACGATGTCACTTCTGATGCAAGACAAGCGAATTGCTGACATGCTTGATACCAAGGTCAAAGTCTTGAACAACGAAAAGAATGTTGATAAGTCAGCTCTGATTATGTCTGTAGGGAACTATTTCTTTATAGAGTTCTCTGATGCTGGATGTCTATACATATATAGAAAAGATAGCCCATATGGCAAAACAATTGCATCGAATAGATTCTTCTACTTTGACGAAATCAAAAGAATGAGAGTAGATACCATTCAGAGTTTCTACGTCGAGAAACAGGAAGGCAAGATTACTCATATTACAGGATGGGAGAATACCCTTGAAAAATGGATGACACTTCATCGCGTAAAATAGGAGTTATGATAAAAATTTCATCGACAAACGACAGTATCTGTCTGGAATATACAAAAGATGGCAAAACACTGCCATATTCAGAATGGACGGAATATCCAGATGCCTCTATTTATGCCGATATTATAAATGAGTTTTTGGACAATGGACAGGCTGATATACATGAGTTAAGTTGCGAACTTTCTTATGATGCTGTTTATAAGCTCAGTACATATGAGCGCAATGCACTTTCAATACCTGAGTTATATCCTTATGTCATTTATGTTCAGCCTAAAGGTCTGCTGAAAGATTCTTCATTTCAGTATACGGTGGCGTATAGAGAATCAAAGTTGGGGCGACGCTTTCAAATTAAACGTCAGGGTGCTATTATAGATACCGGCAGCCAAAAATATCTTCTCAGTAAAGAGCAGTTCAAATTGGTTGAAGCTATTGATGAATACAATCAACTCCCCTTTGAAAGCAAGTCTCTTAATGGAAACCTCATAGAGTTTTCACGACTCAAGGATTTGTCGCAAAATGCCAAAGCGATTCTTGATAGGTATCTGCAGAGTGAGGATGTCTATGTTCCAGCAAAGTTGAAAATTGAAATTGAGAAGTGTGGAGAAGATAGTTATGAGCTGATACCATCCATTGATTCGACCTATTCAGACCAATTTGTTCGCTATCTTGAATCACGAAATGAAGTTCCAGATAATATTGCTGTTAGCGATGACAACAATAATCGTACACGCATTGTCATAGACGAAGAGAAACAGAAGATAATTCGCGAAATCCGTAAGAACTATAAAGGGGTATCAGCCAGAAAACTGAAAGAACTTGTAGATAACCCAGCTCTTTTCCTTGATGTTGATCATTGCGATATTTCTCAGTTTTATAGTGACCGAGTTATCGAAATTGGTCTATATAAACCAAAAGTTTATCCTTTCGTATCTCCATATAAGTCTTCTTGGATACCTTCCTATGAAGTACAGGATCGTGTCAATGGTACATCTCAAATCAGCTTCGAGACATTAGAAGAAGTTGATGAGTTTGAGAACATCCTTGACCGGGCAAGTACACAAGGAGAAAGTGCGGTTTCTTTCCATGACACCATGATTAATGTGGAAGATGGATATCAAATCGTTAAGGATGCTCGCAAGAAGTTAGAGGAACACGAACTTAAAGAAAAGAAGGAAAAGAAAGTTCTTATAGTTGAGGAGAATGCTGAAAGTCTAGGTTATTCAGTAGATACCCGTCATGCCATAGAAGACGGGAATTATACATTTCACAGTATTCCAGGACTGAAGCCTGAAATAAAACTCAAGAAGCACCAAATAGAAGGTATTGCATGGCTGCAGAGTATGATTGCAGCGAAGAGTAAAGGATGTCTTCTTGCCGATGATATGGGTCTGGGAAAGACTTTACAACTTTTGTCCCTCATTGATTGGTATGATAAAAACTTCCCAAGTAATGAGAATCCGTATTTAATTGTTGCACCCGTTTCCTTGATAGAGAACTGGGAGCAAGAGTACGAAAAGTTCTTTGCAGCCCCTCGTATTCCTGTATGTCCGCTGACGGGAAGCGCATTATCCCGTCACTTTGGCAAGGGCATTGATAAGAGTTTGATTGCCTATCTGCAGAAAAGACAGATCATTATTACGAACTATGAGACGATTAGGTCTTTCCAGTTTAGTTTTTGTGCAGTCAATTATTCTTTGATTATATTAGACGAGGCTCAAAAAATTAAGACACCTGGAGCTTTAGTGACCAATGCTGCAAAGGCTCTGAAGGGAGAGTTTAAGGTTGCCATGACGGGAACTCCTGTGGAAAATACTCTGGTAGATCTTTGGTGTATTATGGACTTTTCGTTGCCAGGATTGCTTGGTAACTGTCGAGAATTTGCCCGTAAGTATCAAGTACCCTTGAAATCAACAGATACAGATATTGTAGAACTCGGTAATTGTGTGCGTAAGGAGATGGGTGCTTTCTTCTTGCGTAGATTGAAACAGGATGTGGCCAAAGACTTACCAACAAAAAACATAAGGCGACTCCCTGTTGAAATGCCAGATGTACAACGAGCGAGATATAATCAGGCAATTGCTACCGCTCAACAAGAAAGAGATAAATTTTCCAAAGAGCCAGGTTATATGTTGAAGTGTATAATGCAGCTTCGGGAAATATCTGACCATCCATATCTAGAAGATGATTGGACAACGTTTTCGATAGAAGACCTCATTAATTCATCAGCTAAGATGAAGGCCATCATACCGCTCTTGGATGAGATTAAGTCGAAAAATGAAAAGGTAATACTTTTTGCTGAACGGCGAGAAACTCAAAATATTTTGAAACGATTAGTCAAGTTCCGTTATAGACTAGATTCTCATATCATCAATGGTGATACACCGACCATGCAGAATGAAAGATTCCGCAATGGGAAAATGTCTCGTCAGCAAGCTATAGATGATTTCCAGAGTCGCAATGGCTTCAATGTGATTATTATGTCTCCTCTTGCAGCTGGTATGGGATTGAATGTTGTTGGTGCAAATCATGTGATTCACTATTCCCGACATTGGAATCCTGCTAAGGAAGAACAGGCAACTGATAGAGTATATAGAATCGGACAAACTAAGGATGTGTTTGTATATTATCCGATGGCAATTATTGATGGTATGACTTGTTTCGACCAAACGTTGGATGCTCTTCTTGCTCAAAAATCTCAATTGGCAGAAGCAACATTGTTCCCAACAGTTAGGATTGAGGTCAATAGTGAAGAACTATTTAACAAGCTATTTGTCTAACATTAGGCGTTGGATGCTAGGCTTCGTACTTTTGACAATAGACTGAAAAATAACCAACCGATAGAATATGGAATGGAGTGATGTCTGATGTCTGAAGTCTGATGGCTGATGTAAGAAGTAAGAAGTAAGACGAGAGAAAATTACAAGAAAGATACATAATGAGCATTGAGGAAGCTTTATATTTGGCGTTGGACGCACACAGAGGGCAGGTCGATCTGGACGGGAAGCCCTATATCCTGCATCCCCTCAGAGTAGGCCTCAGAGGACAAAATGACAAAGAAATCATCGCCGGTCTTCTTCATGATGTCATTGAAGACACAAAATATACGTTGCAAGACATCGAAGACAAAGGGGCAGAGAGAGATGTTGTGGAAGCGCTCTCGTTGCTCACTCACAAAAAGAATCAGCCCTATAGCGAATACCTGGACAGAATCATTGACTCAAACAATCCTATTGCCATCGCCGTCAAGAAGAACGACCTGCTCGACAATCTGGCAAGAAACGACAAAACAACAGAAGTGAAACAAAGAATCTTCGAAAAACATTCGAGGGCAATAGAAAGGCTGAAGGCTGAGGTCTGAAGTAAGAGGGAAGAAGTAAGAGGGAAGAGTGTAAAGTTTATAGTGTATAGATAGTGTCAAGTGAGAAAAATTCCTTATCTTTGTCCTTGAAAACTAATAAATACTATGAAAAAGATATCATTATTTGTTGCAATTCTCTTTTGCTGCAGCACAGTTTATGCTGAGAATGATGAAACAAAAGTAACACCCAATGAGGTGTCCTGCGAAAAAGGTTTCGTCATGCGCAAGGGCTCGTTCAAGGTTGGGAAGCGGAAATTCAAATTCAGCGGTGTTTATTCCGCTGATGGCAGTGTGTGTGTCAAGTGTTGGCCGTATGCCATACCTGGTGACTGGCTGATTGTTGCTCCCGGCACTAAGACTATAGCCAGAAATGCTCTAATATCAACAGAAACAAATTATTGCTATTTACCCAATTCCGTCACGAAGATTAGCACAGATGCTAGTGTATAAACATTATAAAATAACGAACGAGATATGTATATACCACCATTTACAGTAAGTGCTGAGGCTATCAATCTGATAGCTGAGATATCAGGTCAGATAGAGCGTTACGCCATTCGTTTGGAACAGGAGGACGGTTTGAGATTGCGTAAAGCAAATCGTATTAAGACCATTCACTCATCGCTTGCCATAGAAGGCAATACGTTGAGTGAAGATGAAGTGCGCGACATCATCGATGGCAAGACAGTCGTTGCCCCTATCAAGCAGATTCAAGAGGTGAAGAATGCCATAGCCACCTACGAACTATATCCATCGCTGAACCCCTACAACGTGAAAGATCTGCTGAAGGCACATAGCGTGATGATGCAGGCTTTGGTTGACGATGCAGGTCACTTCCGACGTTCTGGTGTGGGCGTCTTCTCTGAAAGCGGACTCGTCCACATGGCTCCACCAGCAGAACGGGTGCCAGGACTGATAGACGATTTGTTTGCGTGGCTGAAATCATCGAAAGACCATCTGTTGATTCGTTCGTGTGTGTTCCACTACGAATTCGAGTTCATCCATCCATTCATAGATGGCAATGGAAGAACCGGACGCTTGTGGCAATCACTAATACTTGGCAAACTGCATCCGTTGTTTGAGCACCTGCCAGTAGAGAATATGATCTATGCCAATCAGCAAGCATATTATAATGCCATCACGGCCAGTACCAACGCAGGGCAGTCGGGCCCATTCATCGACTTTATGCTGAAAGAGATATATAAGACACTGAAGGAACATCAAGGAGATGAGTTGCCAACAAATGATGTAAGTCCTATCGACAGACAATTCGGTATAAAATTCGGTGAAGAGTTCGGTATAAAGTACGGTATAAAGTTCGGTATAAACGACAAACAACTACTTCTCCTAATTGACAGCAATCCTACAATTACAGCCTCTGATGCTGCGGAACGAATGGAAATCAGCCTTCGTGGGGCAGAAAAAATATTTAAAAAACTAAGGGATTCTGGAGTTATAAGTAGACAAGGTAGTAAAAAGAGTGGTTCTTGGATTATTAACAAATAAAATGATTTCTCAGTTGACAAGTTAACGAAGTAAGAAGTAAGAGGGAAGAAGTAAGAGGGAACATCCGACCGAGCTGAATGCAGAGTGAAGCTTGTTTCAACTCTGCTGAGGCGAGTAGGATGTCTATGGAGCGAAGGGCTGAAGGCTGATGTGTTTTTGCGCTAATACTATGCAGAACTTTTTTCTGAACTATGGAAAAAGTTTTTGATAACTATGCAGTAAAAAAGGTCGTTTTGCCCAGGTGTGAATTATCTTCCAAAATTGTATGACTCGATTCAATCGATTGTTTGAGCTAAGTAAATTGATTGTTTGAATCGAGTCAATGTCTTTACAAGCATCAGAAGATGGTAGAAGTTATTGTCTTACGCTAGAAAAAGTTGACACAAAAGTCAACAAAATGATAAAAGAAGAAAAAACGAAACGCAAGAGATCATTTTTCCGTATTCCTGAAGAA
>CADCNQ010000021.1 GCA_902802815.1 uncultured Bacteroidales bacterium
AATCCGCGACTGAATTTTTGTCTTCCCATAATGCTTAAATAAATTTAGAAATTTAACATTTAAGCCTTCTTGGGAGTCAACCTATTTCAGTACAAGACAAAGTTGTAAGTGAGTAAGTGCATAAGTGAATATGTGGAAGGCTGGCGATGGTCAATGGCAGACTGTCTCAAGGAATATACTGCTTCCAGAAATCTTCATACTGATATTTTTCCCAGGCATGGCATCCAAAAGGAAGTTTACCATGTGTCACCTCGGCAAACAAATATTGCGGTGAAATCTCAAAAGAAAAAAAAGCAGCTTCTTCTGCTTTGGGGATATTGAGACGATGGCGGGTGGATGCAAGCCAGTGGCAGAAGAATCTGTCTTCCCACGTCTTTTTGTCTCGTTTCAAAAAATGCCCGATGGTATTGTTGCCTATAATCGGACTCATACATCGTACAAGGCAGCGTCCCAAATCCTGGATGGAGTGGTATTCTTCGCGGAAGATTTCTGTACAACTCTTGATTTTGAGACGGGGATTTGTCACACGTAAGAAAGTTGATATTTTACGTAGTGAGAATCCACCGTTGCCAGCGCGCCACAGCTTATATCCTTCTTCATGACTAAAATGCTTTTCAAACCAAGGTGCACCGATGTAGTCGTAGCCTTTTTGACACCACATGTCTAATTCATCTTTAAATACCCACGCATCTAATTGGTAGATAAGAAGATATTCGTAATTCCGGAACCTGTGGTAGAATGGTTGAGATGTCATAAGACGATTATAGCCTTCTATACCTTTAAAGAACTCATCTGGGAAACGTTCATCAGGCAGTTCTGTTCCGGCAAATTCGTGATAAGCCTTGACATCAAGGCTTTCCGGGCATACGAGACAAATGGGGTGTGTGCCAAGTATACGTATGCATTGACGTAATGATAATTGCTCGCTGCTGCTGAGTTGTTTTTTATATACAGGTATAATAATGATAGATTTCATACAGCATCTTTTTAGGCTTTGTCTTTATGCAGTTTCTTTACGATGTTGCAAAGGAACAGCGCGAAACGGATAATTCTTCTATAGGTCTTTCTTTGATGAACGAGAAGTGCCACTTCCTGTGTCAGTTTGTTGGCTCCCTCCATACACATTGGTTTGATTGTTTCCATAATGGCGGGTGATAACTCTTTCTGACGCATAATATTTAATTCCGTTTTTACCAAATCCAAATTAGAACTCATGCCGCCAAGGCGGAAATCGCATACGTACAATGGAAGATATTCAAAACGGCATTTCTTAAGCGTTAGTTCTATCCATTTCGCCCAATCGGCATATATTTTGTAACTTTCGTCGTAGGGTGAAGATTTCATGACGGAACCTCGTATGAACATGGCCTGATGACAGATATTGTCCTGATATATACCGTGTAATGAAAAAGTTTTTGGCGCATGCATCTCTTCCGCTCGGTCATCTTCATAGACGCGAACCCAATCGCCATAAAGTATATCTGCAGAATGCTCGTGCGCGAAGACACTTTCCAGAACGTTTTTATCATGAAATATGTCGCCGGAGTTCATGAATATCATCCATTCTCCCCTTGCGTGGTTAATGCCCTTATTCTGAGCATTATAAACCCCACTATCGGGCTCACTGCACCACCATGCCATCTCGTTTGCATGCTGTTCAAGAAAATCCAGGTCGTCCTCCGTACTGCCTCCGTCAACCACAATCCACTCGAAGTCTCTGTATGTTTGCGATGCTACGCTCTGATGTGTGGCTTCAAGACCTGCGAGATTGTTGCGGTTTATCGTGATAATAGATACTTTCATGAATGATATTGTGCTTGAATATGAGTAAATCGCAGTGCGAAGGTATGAAATAATATGCATATTGCCATTATTTTTGTTGTTTATTTTTGATTATAAAAAAAAAAACGTATCTTTGCACCGGAAGAGAAGTATTATATTATGAAGGTTGAAAATCTCATATTTTCGGAACAAAAGGTAGAACGACTTAAATTACCTACTATTTCAGTGGTTGTACACTTACATCTGTTCTATCTGGATCTAATTCCGGATTTTTTGAAATATTTGGGGCATATTCCAGTACCATTTTCGTTGCTTATTTCTATTCCGGAGGGTGTTGTGGCAGATGATAATGATGTGAAGAAATTGTTCTGCATTTTGTCCAATATGCGGGAAATAATCATTAAACATACCCCTAATAAGGGACGGGATATCGCTCCAATGCTATGCAGTTTTGCAGAAGAAATTCAAAAATACGATGTATTGCTTCATTTGCATACAAAGAAGACTCTTCATCATAAGGATATGCTTGAGGGCTGGCTGAAGCATATTTTGGAACATTTGTTGCCTTCTGATATATGTATAATATCAATTCTTTCGCGACTTTCACGTGATGCCGGTATGATAATTCCACCAGACTTCGTGTCATATAATGTAGCATTTGATAGTTGGGGGACGCCTAAGAATTTAGCTATTGCCCAAGACGTGATGACTCGTGGTGGTTTGAATATAAATCTCAAGAAAGAGTATCCGGAAATAGTTTATCCTGAAGGTGGTATGTTTTGGGCTTGTACAGAGTATCTTCACAGGCTTTTTGCATTGGGGCTGACATATGATGATTTTCCAGAAGAACCGATTGGCATAGATGGCACTATTGCACATGCTTTGGAACGATTGTATTGCTTGTGGGGAATTGACGGTGAAAAAAAAGTGTTTAGAACATACTTTTTTGAATCAGAACAGACTGTAACACGACGACTTGCAAAAGAACGATGGTATTTCATTGGTAAGAACAGAAAGCATCTCATGATGTGCCGTATTCTGGGTGTTTTGTGTCTCGTGTTGTTTGTCCTTCTTTTAATATCAATATTTATTTAATGGGAATGGCAGACAAAAAGATATCCGTAACGCTGCTGATTTCGACCTACAATTGGTTGGATGCGCTGAAGAAGGTGCTTGATGGAGTGGAGCGTCAAACGGTCATGCCCGACGAGATTATCATTGCTGATGACGGGTCGAAGGAGGAAACGACGACATTTTTGCAGCAGTATGCAAAGACCTCGCGTGTTCCGATATACCATGTATGGCATGAAGATAAAGGATTCCGTAAGTCAAGGATACTTAATAAGGCTGTGGCTGTAGGAAAATGTGACTACATAATTGAGATAGATGGGGATGTCATACCGGAGCGTCATTTTGTTGAGGACCATCTCAACGTGGCTCGCAGGGGTTGTTTTGTGTGCGGAGGACGAGTCATGTTGAAAGAGGATGGCCGTATATCTCCGTCGCACTATTTCAACTGTATTCGCAGTAAAATACTGCGTGCGATTGTGATGCGTATGTGTGATTCGTTCAATGTCAAATACATAAAAGGATGTAATATGGCATTTTGGCGTGATGACTTCATTGCGGTTAACGGTTATGATGAGGCAATGGAGGGATGGGGTAGCGAGGATCATGAGTTCGCAGCCAGATTGAATTTTTCAGGTGTGAGGTATCGTCGTCTGAAATTCGGAGGAATTCTTTACCATATTCGTCATAAAATTGCATCAAGAGAGAATGCAGAGAAAAACAGAGAAATATTCCGCAGGGTATTGTTGGAGCACAGGACGTGGGCAGAGGATGGAGTAAATAAGTATTTGGTATGAAGGTATCTGTAATTGTTCCCAACTACAATCATGCCCGTTATCTGAGGGATCGTTTGGACAGCATTCTTGCCCAAACGGTGCAGGATATGGAAGTGATTATCCTTGATGACTGTTCGACAGACAACAGCATGGAAATACTTGCGGCATATGAGAACCATCCCAAGGTGCAGTGTGTAGTGCGCAACACGATTAATTCAGGAAGTCCTTTCCTGCAGTGGCAGCGGGGCTTTGATCTTGCACAGGGTGAATATATATGGATAGCGGAGAGCGATGATGTTGCTGAACCGACGTTTCTCGAGGAGAGTCTGAAAAGGTTGGAGCTAAATCCGAATATCCAAATGACGTTTTCCCGTTCCATTTTCATTGATGGCGATGGAAATCGTTTGGAGGGGTCGCCCGATAAACCGGCCCTGTATAGGGGTGACGGTGTGTACGATGGTCGCAAGTTCGCATTGCAGAGGATGCTTTTTCGCGATGTAATATACAATGCATCTATGGTGGTTTTTCGAAAAAATGCACTTGAGAGTATTACACCGGAATTTAAGACATATCGCTCAAGCGGTGACTGGGTATTTTGGTTCGATGTTATGATACAGGGATATCTGGCAGAGATACCGCTACAGTTGAATCGTTTTAGGCAGCATGAGGGTAAGGTCACAGTTCAGGCTAACCGGGCGGGGAGGAATATGGAGGAGAATGCGAGATGTGTGCGTCATATGTGTGAAAGGCTTTGCCTGACTGTATTACAGAAAAAGAGTATAAGGGGACGTATGACATTACGTTTCAGAAAGAAAGATTTTCCAGGCAAGCAACAAGTTAAGGATAAATATCCGGAGTTTTATGATGGAACTTGGGATGATATAGTTTTCTACGAGATAGATAAATGTCTGGGCATAACCGGATTGTTAAGGTAACATATAAAGCTGGATTGATTAGTTATGTTATTTAACTCCTTCGAGTATCTTATATTCATGCCACTGGTCTTCGTGTTGTATTGGCTGTTAAAAGACCACTATCGTTGGCAGAATGTGCTGATATTGGTAGCAAGTTATATATTTTACGGATGGTGGGATTGGAAATTCTTGCTTTTGATAGCATTTTCCTCTGGTATATCGTATGCTGGCGCATTGATGATAGAGCATTGGAGGAAAAAAGGTCCGCTACGCATGTCTTATTGGTCGTGTTTCACCAGCGTAACACTTAATCTGGCAGTCCTTTGTGTGTTTAAATACTACAATTTCTTCATAGATAATATCATCAACATCTTCCCATCATTGTTAGAGACTCATCGTTCCACTCTTTTAATTCATGTGGTACTTCCTGTCGGTATATCGTTCTACACTCTTCAGTCTGCCGCATACGTGATAGACGTGTATCGCGGCAAGGTGCAGGCGACTAAGGATGTTGTGGCATTTTTCTCCTTCGTGAGTTTCTTTCCGCAACTTGTAGCCGGTCCTATCGAGCGTGCCAACAACCTCCTGCCGCAGTTTCTCCAGCCTCGCAGATTTGATTACGCGATGGCTGTGGACGGTTGCCGGAGGATTCTGTGGGGACTCTTCAAGAAACTGGTAATCGCCGATAACTGCGCGGTGTATGTTAATGAGGTGTGGCATGATTTCGGTTCACAGGGCGTTAGCACTCTCCTTTTGTGTTCTCTCCTGTTTGTTTTCCAAATATATGGTGATTTCTCCGGTTATTCCGATATTGCGATAGGCTCTGCACGGCTTATGGGGATAAAGATAATGGATAATTTCCGCATGCCGTTCTTTTCACGTAATATGGCGGAGTTTTGGCGTCGTTGGCATATCTCACTCAACACGTGGTTTGCCGACTATGTTTATATTCCGATGGGTGGTAGCCGTTGTAGTAAGATGAAACATCTGCGTAATATACTCTTCGTGTTCCTTCTTTCCGGTTTGTGGCATGGTGCAAACTGGACATATGTGATGTGGGGACTGTTCCTGGCAGTTTGTTTTATCCCGACGGTGTTCCGGCGCGGACCGAAACAAGACTGGCGCATCCTGGAGAAGCACCGCTCCGCGAGCGACTGGGTGCATACGCTTTTGACATTCGTCCTTGTGATGATAAGTCTGATAATTTTCCGTGCCCCGGACATCAATTCTCTGATAGATTTCTTTTGCAAGATAGGGGAGTTTTCCATGGTTCCCATTTATTATCCGTCTCATTTGCTGAATTATACGCTATCAGCAGTGGTGTTTATGATGGTGATGGAGTGGACAATGCGTTTCCGTGCCCATCCGCTGGATTTTTCCGAGAAATGGCCGAGGGTGGTTCGGGTGGCGATATATTATATACTTATGGCAACTATAGTGCTCTTCTCCGGCCAGTCGCAGACGTTTATATATTTCCAGTTCTAAGGAGGATGGGTAATGATGAAAAAGTTTATAATTAGAATGTTGATTTTCTCTATCCCTGTGATTGCACTCTATGCCTATCCGATGCTGAGATTTGCGAATGGGGAAAGTTTTGGAGATCTTAGTCAACTCGGTAATTACTTCTTTGATAAGGAATATTTGCCGATGATGGACTACAATCCCGGTTTCAAACGCCACGTGATTCTCGCAGAAGATGTTACGGAAGAAGTATGTGATTCGGATGTGTTGGTGATAGGAGATTCGTTCACGCAGATTGGATTTCCAAATTTTATGGAATACCTACAGGACTTGTTCCCGCTTCGTTCAATATTTGGAATTCATACCTACATGGATAAAGAATGGCGTTATATCCATAAATCCCTGGAAGGCTCCGGACGTCTCCTGACTTTTCCGGGGAAAACAGATATGGTAATGTATCTTTTACATCACGCAAAACGTTTGCCCTCTACAATAGTTATAGAGTCATCGGAGATGTGGTTGATGGAGACTGTCTTAAGAACAAATTTTGATGTTTGTGAAGACTCTTTGGTAGACTATGACGGCATGCCATTGATGTCATCTCAAGAAAAATATGAAAGATATAGTCAATTGCTGGTAACTCCGAATCCTATAAAGTGCATATTTAATGGCAGAGCATTTAATTTTGCTCAGGACTGGATTAAGCGTCGTGCCGGAGTGGCAGAGAATTTTGTAAAAAAGTCTGTATTGTCTAAGCCGATGTTTACAAATAATGGTGATGAGAGCACGTTATATTACCTTCCATATATGATGATATGGCAGGAAGAAGAGATAGAGAAGATGCGTAATATAATGACTCGAATTATAGATGAAGGAGCGAAACGTGATGTGAACATCATTTTTATGGTAATCCCACTTAAAGAGCACGTATATGAAAATGAAATGATAGCAAGACAGGCTTCAGCCACATATCTCTCTAATTGTCTTGTGGATAGGGCGTGCAATCCGCATTATCTGATATGCCAGCCAATATTGAGAGAGATGATAGATGGTGGCGAGAAGGATGTTTTTTTAGCCAATGACACTCATTGGTCATATAAGGGAGCACGGGTTTGTGCGGAGGCTCTTAAGTCAAAGATAGAATCAGGAAAACGATGAAAAAGTATTCATATTCCTTGGACGCATTTCGTGTCTTGGCAATACTCTGCGTATTTGTCTGTCATCTTAATGTTTTCAATGAAGGACTAGAGGGAGGTAAAATCTTTTTGGGTGGTAATATACCAAGTATAGGAGGTCTTGCTGTGCATTATTTTATTTTGCTATCGGCATTCCTGGGTGCATATTTCTATGATAAAAGTATCTCACATGGATACTTGGCATATGTGAGAAAGAGAGTGTGGCGTCTTTTTCCCACAAATTGGGTTACGCTGTTTTTTTATGTTATAGTATTTGTTTGGCTTGGGATGTATACCATGTCTTTCTGGAGAGCAATAGTGGAAGTGGCGTTATCTTCCTGTTTGCTGCAATCATTATTTAAATTTTCTGCTCTTAGATTTAATGCTCCGGCATGGACTATATCAACATTGTTTGTTCTATATTTAATTACACCTTTATTGATGTGGCCATTGAAAAAAATAAAAAAACCTTGGGTGCTGATAGTGCTTGTAATATTATTGACGTGGGTGGATATTGAATATAGAGATTGGTTGATGATTGTTAAACCTAAAAATAGTTGGTTGAATTATTTATCTCCAGTCTGTAGAATTTTTTCTTATTTGCTTGGGTTGACAATGGGATATGCGGCGAGAAGAATGACATGCCCTGTAATAGTTAGACAGTATGCCACATGGATAGAGTTATGTGTGTTTGCAATATTTCTTTACGGATGCTCTATGATTGAAAGGGATTTCAGACTATGCTATCTTATTGTGATGTATTCAACACCTCTTATTATCGCGATATGTTTTATGGGAAATGGGAAAATCTCTAAAATGATAGGGGCGTGCGGAATAAGTAGCATATCCTCTTATGTGTATGCGTTTTACATGATACATTTTTTATTCATATTGTTGGTAAAAACTATGTGTGACCGGATGTTGCTTATGTGGGGCAATATGTCAATGTCGCAGGTGTGGGTGGCGGTAATTTTTACATTTATCAGTGCTTGTGCTGCGAGTGTTCTTCTTCACCATTATGTGGAGAAACGAATAGCATAGAATTATACGAAAAATACATCGGAATAGACATGTTGTCACTAATTGTCTGTACACGCCATCCCCACGATTTGGATGAATTGCGTCGTAACGTGGATGCAACGATAGGTATGGAGTATCAGTGGGTGGTCATTGATAATAGTCAGAACCGCTATAGTCTGTGTGCTGCGTATAATGAGGGGGTGCGTCGTTCCAAGGGTGAATATCTGTGCTTTATGCATGATGATATTATTTACCATACTATGGGTTGGGGTAAAAATGTTGAGAGGCATTTCCAATCAACTGGTGTTGGTATGATAGGTGTAATCGGTTCTCATATCATACCATCGGTAGGTGATTGTAGGGTAGGCTATACTCCATACCATGTTTTGCATTTTATACAATGTCACCATTCTTTTTCCCACTATGATTCATATTTCGCCATGCACGTTCGCTCCTGTCTTCAGGGTTCGCTCACCGATGTCGCTGTGCTGGACGGCGTGTGGTTCTGCATTCCGAAGGCTATGTTTGGGAGCGGAATGCTGCGGTTCGATGAGGAGCGCTTCACTTCGTTTCACATCTACGATTTGGATATAAGTATGCAGGTGGTACAGTCGGGTAGAAAGCTTTATGTAGTGGATGACGTTCTTTTGGAGCACAATTCAGAAGGAGTGTACAACGAATCGTTTGTGATGGCTTTGGAGGCATTCCTTGAGAAGTGGAAAGGAAAGTTGCCTGTCACGCGGGGGATGCAGATAGACACGGAGCAGATAAAGAGGAATGCCGCACATTACAGGGATGAACTGGTGGCGCGTATTGAGAGGGATCGTGACATGGTGGCGATAATAAACTACTGGAAGCTGGTGAACGAAGGAAAAAATCCTCCACCCTTGACGCATAGCCAGAAGATGTTGTCGTCTTTATCTGAGTTCCTCTTCATGAAGAATATGGTAAAGTACTATCCCGACAAAGAGATTTCACGCAATTATCTCAGAAATGGTTTACGGAGTCTTTCTCCTAAACACAGGGCTCTTATTCTGTGGAAATTCTTTATTTACCGAGTGCTACGCCTCCCCTGTAGTAAGAAGTCTGTGACTTTTGTCATTGCCAGCGGCAGTCCAACTCCCACGAAAAGGTAAAGCAACCACCACCCCTTGGTGGAATACTCCATTATTACGGGAAATTCGCCCAATTGCCTAATGGGAAGGCCATAGACGAGGATGATTATGAGGCTCACCAGTTTGAAGGAAAGCAGATGCCAAGTGAGGATGCTGAGTGTGTTTTCTCCCACAAATAGGAAGAAGCTTTTAAGGTGGGATGCGGTCTTTCCGTAATATCTTGTAAAAATGGAATAGAAACTCCATGTGGCAAGTGTTGAAGTTAGCATGTAAGGAAATAGATGCCATTCATCGTATGATGCTTTGTCCATGGACATTGGCCAATAGAACATTCCGAGTATTGTAAGTGCCAGGCTGACAATGATTCCGAACGGCTTGAACGTTGCAATTTTTTTTGTTTTGAGTACATAGCCGACAATGAAGAGGAATGCCGCAGCGAACGCGCGTGTATTAAGATTAAGGAATACTACATGAAAATTAGTCACATGCACCAAGGCTAACAATGTGAGTGAGATAACGAAGGCATATTCAGCCTTCTTGGATAAACGAATCGTCCCCCATGCAATCATGGAACCGAAGAAGAGTGCGTTCAGGAACCAATAGCCGCCAAGTAGCCAGTCGGCACCTCTCATCTGCGTGACGATAATCCAGCAGGAATGCAGGATGTCAAGCCAGTTGCCTTTTGTCGCACCTACGCCGTTTAACCCATATGCGGTGTCGTAAATATGTAGAATGAAAAAGATTGGGCGTAATAGCGCAAAAAGAAGCCCCCATTTTACAAATGGAACATAAAGTCCTTTTACTCTCTTCCTGAAGAATGTCCATGGTGTGGTTAGATACTTTTCATTGAAACAATAGCCCGATGCAATGAAGAATAGAGGCATATGAAACATCGTGATAAAAGTAATAGCATATGGTATGGAACACATGCTATGTCCCAGCACCATAAGTGTGATGCCGAGAGCCTTGAGGTATGTGATACCGTTGTTCATAACTGCCTTGTGCCTTTGAAATACTTGTCAAGCACGAGCAGTGAGATAAGGTCTTCGCGCTCCTTGTTCCAGAATTGCTCCACCCACTCGTGGGCGTGCTTCACGATGGCTTTGGCCTCTTCGGGATGCGTTTCGTAGTAGTTTATTCTATCGATTAAATCGCGGTAATCGGCGCTTATCTCAATATAGTGGTAGTCAGGCTGCAGTTGCGACTCCATATACCAAGTTTCATATTTTGGGCGCGGCATCACGGCAACCGAATTGCTTGACATCACCCATTTGAGATTCGATGCTACGTCGTTGCCCTCAAGTGACATGATGTAGCGATACTTCAAATGGTCGTAAAGCGACAGACCTCCCCCCTCTTTAATATCGCACATGGGGTGCTGCTGCCACATACGGATAAATTCTTCGCGATGAGGCTTCATGTTTGCATCGCCGCGGAACAATATGCGCGCCTCCTTCTCTTCCCAGCGGAAAGGGTCTTTTATCCACAGGAAGTGGCGCACTTTGTTCATATTGAGCAGTATGTTGTTGTTGGGTATTTCCGCCGCCAAGATGGGGCGGCTTTTGCAGATGGTGGGTTGGGGGAAGGTGTAATTCACGTCACCGCTGAACATAGACCATTTTAGATTCTTCGGAAAGAAACGGGTGTACTCCTGACAGTCGAAATAGTGTGCGCTGTGCACCACTCCTGTTACCTCCCGATCCTTCTTCTTCATTGTGAAACGGGATAGGGGATAGGCATTGTCTGCTAATTGTATAGGTGGTTCCAGATGGCAGTAGTGGTTCACACGTCGCATAATGTATGCTCTTTCTTCCGGTGTCATGCGTTCCAGAGTGCGCAGCTTCCGCCGGAGGGCCATGCGGCAGAAGACGTGGGGCCATGTGTCGCGCCAAATGCCTTTAATGTAGAAAAGCAGATGGCTGTTCTTGTGGATATGCCCTCTCACGATGTGATAGAGGCGTATGAGGCTACTGCTTGGCATCCTATTGTTTGGCGTCTGTGCGGTTGTGTGTCTTATTTACGTTGGCGTTGTAATCTATCAGTCCTTTGAGGTCGCGCTTCCACCTGTTGTGTGTCCACAGCCAATATTCCGGCGCGCGCAAGATGTTTTCCTCTACCAGACGGAAATATTTCTCGGTGATTTCCCAATCTGGCACCTCCTTGGATTCCATGGTGATGGGTATGACGGTGGCCTCGTAGTATCCGCGGCGAGGGCGTGACATATTCAGATAGACGCATGCGAAGTTGCATTGCTTTGCGATACGTTCCGTACCAGTCAGTACGATAGTGTCGGGATGGTTGAGAAAGTTCGTCCAATAGTGTGTGCTTTGGTATATAGGACTCTGGTCGGAGATGAATCCCACCAGCACCTGCCGCTTCATCTGGCGTGTGGAGCGTATAATCCAGCGCAGGATGACATCTCGTGTAACACTTTCTGTACCCATACTGCTGCGTAACTTCTGGAAGACGCTGTCCAGTGGCTTGTAGTCGAGTTCGTGCACAACCTGACTTGCCCACACCTCCCGCGGCAGATGCAATCCGATGGAGATGACCCATTCCCAGTTGCAGTAGTGACTCATATATAGTGCCACGTTGTGTCCCTGCTTGAATATCTCGTCGCAGTGCTCGAGATTCTTGAAGGTGATGCGGCGGCGCATTTCCTTCTCTGACATTGAGGCAATGGCTATGGTCTCCATTATGTAGTCACAAAACCAGCGATAAAAGCGTCGTTCTATTCCGCGTCGTTCTTTTTCGCTCTTCTCGGGGAAACTGTCTTTCAAGTTACGACGCACCATTTTCTTGCGGTAACCCACGATGTAATAGACGAGCAGGAAGAGAATGTCAGAGATGAAATATAGCACCCGAAGGGGTATGAGAGAAATCAGCCATACTGTGCTCCAAATGCACCAATATGTCACCCGGCTCCATCCGTGAAGTTGGCGCATACAGAACTTGTGGCTCTGAAAATCCGGTCGTTTCATAACACAAAAGTACAAAATAAAGTTTAGAGTTTAGAGTTTAAAGTTTAAAGTTTTTGGCTAATATGACTTTTTTTCGTACTTTTGCACCATGAATACTCCGAAATTAAGTGTAGTGTCTCCTGTCTATCACGGAGAAAAGATGCTCGGAGAGCTGGTGGCACGTATTTCCAAAGCAGTGGCTCCTCTCTCGTCAGACTACGAGATAATTCTGGTGAATGACTGTTCGCCCGATGCCTCTTGGGATGAGATAAAGACCATCTGTGCTAATGATGCCAGGGTGAAGGGCATCAATCTGGCACACAATTTCGGTCAGCCGTATGCCATTACGGCCGGTCTGACGTATGCCAGCGGTGAGTACATTGCAGTAATCGATTGCGATCTGCAGAATAAGCCCGAGGACCTTCCTGCGCTTTTCACTAAGGCGATAGAGGGCTATGACATCGTGAGTGCCCGCCGTGTGCATCGCGAGGATACGTTTCTCAAGCGTATGTCTTCCGCTGTGTTCCACCGCGTTTATGATTTCCTGAGTGGTTTCTCCACGGACAAGTCTGTGGCAGAGTTCGGCGTGTATTCAAGGAGAATCGTAGAAGTATATTGCAGCATACCAGAGTACAGCCGCTCGTTTGTGGAACTTATTCATACCCTCGGTTTCCGCAAGACGGGTATCGACGTGCTTCACGACCATAGGCTGGAAGGCAAGAGTTCTTACAATTTCTCACGCCTCCTGCGCCTGTCCTTCAATGCGATAATATCCAATTCCAACCGCCCGCTTCAGCTGGCTGTTTCGATAGGTTTCATTATGAGTCTGTTTTCGTTTCTTATGGCAGTGTATAACGTTTTTGCCAAGTTTGCGGGATGGAACGAGGTGGTGGGCTATACCACTACAGTCTTTTCTATTTGGTTCGTGGGAGGTCTGCTACTTTTCATGATGGGTATTCTCGGCCTTTACATTGGCAAAATATTTGACCAAGTGAAGGGTCGTCCCGTGTTTATTGTTCAAGATACGTTAAATATTTAGTCGTTTCATCGTATGATACCGTTCAACAAGCCATATTTCTCTGGTCGCGAACTTTCCTACATCGAGGAGGTGTGCCACAGCGATACAATGTCGGGCAACGGTCATTTTACGAAGCTATGTCATGGTTTCTTCGAGAAACGCTACGGTTTCCGCAAGTGTCTTCTCACCACATCGGGCACAGACGCCCTGGAGATGTGTGCTATGCTGTGCGAGCTCCGTCCTGGCGATGAGGTCATCGTGCCGTCCTACACATTCGTTTCATCCGCACTGGCATTCCTGCGCGAGGGTGCTGTGGTGCGTTTTGCCGACAGCGGCAGTGAAATGCCCGGTATCACGGCCGAGACCATTGCTCCGCTCATAAATGAGCGCACGCGCGTCATCTGCGTGGTGCACTACGCCGGTGTGGCTTGCGACATGGATGCCATTATGGCTCTGGCTGCTCAGTACGGACTCCTTGTCGTGGAGGATGCTGCGCATGCCATCGATGCCTACTATAAAGGTAAGCCTCTCGGCAGTATTGGTCATCTGGCGGCGTTCTCTTTCCATGAGACGAAGAATATCAGCAGTGGCGAAGGCGGAATGCTTGTGGTTAACGACGAGCGTTTCGTACGTCGCAGCGAGATACTGTGGGAGAAGGGCACCAACCGAGCCGAGTTCTATCGCGGCATGGTGAATAAATACGGATGGTGCGACATGGGCAGTTCGTTCCTTCCTTCGGAGTTCAACGCCGCATACCTGTGGGCACAACTGGAGCAACTGGACGATATACAGGGCAGGCGCCTGCATATCTGGCATCGCTATGACGAGGCCCTGAGGGGACGTCTGTCGCACGGCATACAGGTCATGATGGAAACTCCCGACTACGCCACCAACAATGCCCACATGTATTATCTTGTATGTCCTTCCCTGAAAGAGCGCACCTCACTGATGAATTATCTCAAGAACCATGGAGTGCAGACCACTTTCCACTATCTGCCCCTGCATTCCAGCACCTACTACAAGCCGCGTCACGATGGACGCCCGCTCCCGGAGTGCGACCGCTACGGCGACTGTCTGGTACGTCTGCCGCTTTTCTACGAACTCACCGATAAGGAGATAGATGAAATCAATGCGCTTCTCCTCGCTTACTGAACGCCGTTTTGTTCGTTTCTGCATTGTGGGAGCAGTGTCTACGGCATTGCACTACGGATTGTATTGCCTGCTTCTTTGGAGTAAGGTGGAGGTGAATGTGTCCTACACGGTAGCCTATCTCCTGAGTTTTCTCGTGAACTTTTGGCTCACCAGCGTTTTCACGTTCCGTGCCCGGATAGAGTGGAGCAAGTTCGGAGGATTTGCCGGGAGCCACGCTGTCAACTATCTGCTCCACATTGTGCTGCTCAATATAGTTCTGTGGCTGCATGTCCCCCGCTATCTTGCGCCTATTCCCGTCATGGCTACGGCACTTATAGTACAATATACCATACTACGTTTTGTATTCACGCATAAATCCACTCAAGCATGAAAAAAATCATCAACGCACTCACCACGTTCTTCTCTAATCCGAGAAATGTATTTATCCTCGGTATGCTCGTTGCCATTGCGGCTACAGCACTTGAGACCTTCCGCGGACGTTGCACTAACTTTTACGACTATCGTGATTCCACCATCGATTTCTTCAATGGGGTCTCTGCCTATACGATAGAGTGGGTGATGGCCCACAAGATATTTTTCCTTTACACTCCCAACTTCAATTTTCTCTTTGCTCCGGTGGCATATTCTCCGTGGTGGTTGGGTCCTTTTATCTGGAATCTTGCCAACTATACTCTCTTCTTTCTTGCTGTTTGGACTTTGCCCAAGCAGTATCTCGACCATCGCCTGAAGATGTTCCTTTTTCTGCTTCTGGTCTTGGAGCAGAGCATCTTCTGTTTCCAGTACAATACAGTGGTGTGCTACATCTTCCTTTTCGCCTTCACTCTCATGGAGCGTGGTCAGTTTTTTTGGGCCGTGATGCTCATCATGTATTCCGCATGCACTAAGATCTACGGCGGCATTGAATTGGGGTTGCTGCTGTGCTATCCCCGTTTTTGGCGTCACATAGGCTATGTTGTGTTCTGTGGTCTGCTGTTCTTCCTGATGCCTGCTCTCAAGGTGGGTTTAGATGGATTGGTACCGCTCTATCAGAGCTGGTTGAATATGATATATACTCATCACAGTACAACGGACTTTGTCGGTCTGCTTTTTGCTCCCGGTTTCAAACAACTCTTCCTTGCCAACTACCGCCTCTTCCAACTTGGCGTACTGCTTGTCTTGGCGGTTCTTTTCTTCTGGCGTCGTGACAGGTGGAGCGATTTCAAGTTCCGCGCTCATGCCCTCGGTGTTCTCATGGGTTATGTCATTCTCTTTAGCGACTGTCCCGAGACGCACACTTACATCATCGCCCTTTCGGGCTATATGCTCTGCTATTGGCTTTGGGACAGACATACTGTTTACGACAAAGTGCTCTTCTGGAGCATGTTTGTTCTCTTCGGTATGGTGCCCAGCGATGTGCTTTGTCCTGTATCTGTTCATGAGTTCTTGCATGCCGACCTCTGGCTCGATGTCTATGGCTACACGCTTGTGTGGCTTGAGATGGTGTGGGTGGCCGTTCGTCCCGCGAACAGTCTGATGACAGTCTGACAACAGTCTGACGATAGTCTGTCTTTTCCGCTATTTCGCTTTTTTGTTTTGCGGCTATCTGCCACCGGAAAGGAGGCTGTAGAGCCTGGGGAGATAGCGGTCGGTGAGGCATGCTACAAAGAGGACGGAGATTATCACGACAGCCGGTGCTCCGAAATATGCAATATACGGAGCATACGGATGTTGCCATTCTATCAAACATATCCGCTCTATAATGTGCAGGGGCATATAGTGCATCGCGTATAAAAAGAAGGAATACTTGAAGAAGGAGAGTGAGGGGATGGTATGCAGTCGGTTGAACAAGTCGTAGAGACCTATGCAAAGTGATGGGCCTATCCACTGCACGGCATTCATGCTAAAATTTGAAGGCCAATGCAAATCCCAGTAGAAAATGAAGGGGTATACGGCAATGGAGAGGATGGTAATCCAACGCGGCTGATCGTGGAACATGAAGTCCTTGTAGTGCACACCCACGTAGGCGCCGGAGAGATAGATTGGCAGCCACAGCAGAGGGCTGCAGAAAGGATGGCGGAAAACAAGGCATATAATACATGTGACGGCCAGCCAAACTGGGAAAAGCCTTTTCTTCCTCACCATCAGCCATAAGAGAGGAGCGATGAGGGCATAGACGAAGATGACGCCGACGTACCATAGCACGGTGTACTGGCAGGAGACGATGCCAATGAGGACATCCGTAATGCTGTCGAAGTGGAAACGGTCGCTGATGAATGAGGGAACGAGGCGTAGGGCAGCATACCACGCAAGGGCGAACAAAGAATTCCAAAGCAGATATGGCACGAGAAGACTCCTAAATCGGGTACGCAGTTTCTTCAGGAAATATGCCGGAGTATAGTTGCGGAAGAAGAGATAACCGCTAATGAAAAAGAAACAGGGTACGATGACCTCCATCACATAGCCAACAGGAACTGTGGGGCGGCTGTTGTTGGCGGCAGGAAAGGCAGGTGAGAGTGCTGCCATACGATGCCCAATGCGAGAAAAAACTCAGATTTATGATTTTTGTAGATTTCATCGGCAGAATATTTGCGTTACTGACCAATTAGACGGAACCAATGGTCGAACTTTTTGAAGTCGTCCTCCGAGAGCGTCTCAGCCTTTGACCTGTCCATGCGGCACAAGGGTATATCTCGATACATAGCGGCTACAAGCGAGAAAGTACTGGGCGGACCGATGATTGCATCGCACTCGGAGAGCATGAAGAGATCCTCCGGAGGATTGCCACCGAGCAGATGCACAGAGACAGAGCTCTCCTCCGTATCGGATTTTACCAGCAGTTCCATACGCTCCGCCGTGAGAGTTGCGTCATTGGTGGAGATATACACGTGAACCTTCTCCCTGGGATGCATGCGAAGGAAGGCCTTGATATAGGAGGCATAAGTGAGGTCATCGTAAAAGAAATGGCCGTCTGCCCACTGGGCATAATCGCCCCGGCGCACATGAAGTCCCAGTCGCACTCCCTTGCCCTCGTCGAGAATGCGCATCTTGGCCTGTACGGGCAGCGTGTATGCTTCGTCGATGCGGAAGAGTTCACATATCTCGCTGCGGTATTTCAGGAAAAGCTCGTAGTGGCGCACCTCCCATCCGGCCACCACCACGGTGTTGTGCTTCTCTACAAATCGGTCGAGCGCTTCGCGGTCGCACCCCGGCTTGTAGGCCGCCGTGGGAATCAGACGCAGCGCTGCGGCAATCTTCACCAGTAGATAGAGAGTGAAGTTGGTGTGCCTTGTGTGGCGTATGTGGAAATACGGATACTTGTAGGAGAAACGCATGGAAAGCACATGCCTCCCGTGTTCTCGTCCGTAGGCGTAAACGTGGGCGAACTGCAACAGGTTGTTGCACATCTGGCTTTTGTCTCTGGCAAATATCATCGGTTTTCTTTCATGTATTGCGGAAATGTGAGTGAGGCGCGGGAAGCGGCATATCTCTTGGCAAGTGTGTCGTAGTCGGCCATCTGCTTGTTGGGCAGTCGCTTCTGAAGCCAGGGACGCAGGAGTTTTTTCTGCACGAAATTGCCATAGAGTTCAAACTCAGAGAAGCCCGAGCCCTGTGTTCTGTCGTAGGAATCGAGCACCACTTCCCACCAGGACTTCGCTCCTCCGTTTTCAAGGCGTTGGTGGAGTTTCTTCAGGCAGTCCTTTGTGAACAGCATCTTGTGTGCCACGTAGGAAAGGTCGGAGAGTGCCAGTTCCGGTATGAGCCGGTGTATGTTTTCGTAATAAGGTTGGTGGCACTCGTAACTCATATAGAAAACCGTCTCACCCTCCTTCGAGAGGAATACGTGGGGGCGGATGAGGATGTGGTCTGCATCAATGCAAAGATAGTGGCGGCAAGTGCCGATGTTGCCGCTCAGTTTGATGAACTGCTGAAAAAGCCATCCGCTGCGTTCTCCGAGGTTGAGCGCTTTGGGACCGAAGCCCAATACTGTGCTCTCTTCCACAAAGGCAAGCCCGTGCTCCGTACAGAAAAGCTTCACACGCTCGTCATCGGGGGAGACGAGATAAATATTCTCTATGGGGTGTTGCACCTGCCTTTTCACACCCTCGATGCAGAGCGGCAGTGTACCCAGGTCTTTTGCTATGACAGGTATCACCACGTCAATAGGTTCCCCGGAGGGAGCGACAGGAGGAAATGTCTTCCAGGAGAAGAGCCGATATCGTAGTTCACGCCATGTCATAGTTCGTCTGCCATCTTATATAGTTTCTGGTAATAGGCTTTGAGAGTCCGGAGCGCCAAATCTTCCTGTTCCTGCGGATATGTGGAGAGCATCGTACGCTGGAAACTGTTGTCCCAGATGATGGCACCTCCCTCTCTCACCATACCAACAGCGTCGGGTACAGCAAATACAGCGTAGTGAGGTGTTCCGGCATCAAAGATGTCTTTCGACCAGGGGAACTCATCGTGTCTGAGTCCCAGGAGTCCCAGCAGGGTGGCCGTGATGTCGGCCTGCGAGCACAGTGTCTCCACACGGCAGGGTGTCCTCACCACGCCTCCCGTGAAGATGAGCGGCAGGTCGTAGTGTTCCAGTGTGTAGTTGTTCACCACTGTCGGAAAGCATCCCTGATGGTCGGGAAGGATGACGACGAGTGTTTCTCCCCAGTCGCTGCTTTCCTTGAGTTTCTCCACGAAACGCCCGAGACATGAATCTGCGTAGTGGAAGGCATTCAGCACTTTGTCGTCCATCGCGTGGTGGTCGGGCACATCGAAAGGTTCATGACTGCTGGATGTCTGCACCACACTCAAACTCCTTTCCCCGCATGTCCCGATGAATTCCTTTGCAGCGCGGTCAAAGACCGGACCGTCGGCTACGCCCCATTTCCCGGTGCGCAGTTTCTTTGGGAAACTCTTGTCGGAAACGATATCCTGAAAACCGGCTGCCACGAGATACGAGCGCATATTACTGAAGTTGGTGTCTCCTCCGTAATAGTAGTATGTGTGGAAACCGTCATTCTTCAGCACAGAGGCAATGGACGGCAACTTGGCATTCTTGCTGG
Organism: uncultured Bacteroidales bacterium; assembly: GCA_902802815.1. Taxonomy (GTDB): domain Bacteria; phylum Bacteroidota; class Bacteroidia; order Bacteroidales; family Bacteroidaceae; genus Physcousia. The sequence goes on from CADCNQ010000021.1 coordinate 19,475, forward strand.
GCTGATCCATAAGCGAGTAGGTGGGGAATGCCGGTATGGAACTCAGCACGCTCACCAGCGCACGGTCGGTGCGCATCGTGTTGCCGTATAATTCCGTGAAGTAGATTCCCTCTCCGGCCAACTGCTCAAGTTGCGGCACAACCTCCTTCACCAGTCCGGCTTCTTCCATCAGTTGGGTGGAGAAACTCTCCAATATTACCATCACAATTCTGTTAGGGCGGCGGAGGAACAGCGAGTCGCGCCGGTTGCCATCCGTGCTGTCGCTCCGTTGATTGAGTTCACAGAGCAACGAATCGGACTCCTCGTCTGTCATGAAGCGGTAGAGAGAGGCAAGATCAGTCTGGTGGGACGCACTCTCGATGAAGCAGAAGACGGGATTCACGGCAGCGTGATTCAGTCGCATGTTTTCCGAGAAATAAACAGTTCCGGTGTGGTTTGTGCCGGTTCCTACACCGCCTCTGATGGGCAGTATGAGTGCCACCGTGAGAACGAATGTTGCTATCCGGTATGCTCTGGTTTTCGCAGGGATGTATCGCGGACGGGCCAGATATACAGCCGTTGTGATGACTGCAATTCCCACCGCAGCCGCCAGCATTTGCAGCGGAGTGACGGATGCCATTGCGTCGGCGGGCGATGTGGTCAGATAGAGCACGGGAGTGTAGTCCAGAGGGAATCCCCACGGACCGTAGAGCCCCAGATTTGACACAATGGCGAGGGCGTATATAGCCGCAATAACGATGAAATATGCGTTCCACAGCAATTTCATTCCCCGCCGTTCGCGCAGCAGGAGCATCAAAGCGGGTGTGATGGTAAGATATCCCGCTATGGCGATGTCCAGTTTGAGAGCATAGAGCAGGACGAGTACCCGCTCCAAGTGTGTGGCATCGCTCAGCAGTTCGTGGTAGATGGCGAGAAAGAGCAGATGTCCGAGTGTTCCCGTCAGTGTCCACAGGATGAATGTGTGAAAGAAAGTTCTTATAGTCTTCATTGTCCGATTATCAGTTTGTCAGCTATCATGCGTTGCATATAACTCTGTTCGATGGCACGTTTGAGCCGTTCGTCGCCGCCCTGCATCTGCAGACTTCCCTGCCATGTGACGGCCCACAGGAGCGAGTCGGGGGTGGTGAGTACGTCCTGTCCGAAAGCGATGTATTCCCGCTGGTGCCCCACTGCCGACAGGACCGTCGGCATGATGTCTATCTGTTGCACAGGCCCTTCCCTGCGTTCTGCCATGAAGGCTTTTCCCGACGGGTCGTAGAAGATGACGGGTACGCGGAATAGTCCCCATGGTGTCTGGTACTCTTCGTGCGAGGTGGCGTTGGTGTGGTCGCCTGTCAGGACGAATATGGTGTTGTCGTACCACGGTTGTTTCCGGGCTGTCTCAAAAAACTTTCTTAGCGACCAGTCGAGATATCTCATGCAGTGGTGCATCGAGTTGGCGGGGTCTTCGGGGAATCGCTCCCGGTATGCTTCGGGTATGTGATAAGGATGGTGGCTCGATGCTGTGAACACTGCCGCAATGAAAGGTCTCGTCCCACCGGCAGAGATGTCCGTGAGTTGCAGTGCCATGAACTGCAGGAACGGTTCGTCCCAGATGGCCCACATGCCGTCGAACTCCTCCTCTCCGCGGAACCGGCTGTCGGCATCAAACTCCGTGCGTCCGTAGTAGCGTGTAAAACCGCTGTTCCTTGCAAAGGCCTCAAATCCCATCGAACCGTTCTCCGCGCCGTGGAAAAATGCGGTCTCATAGCCATCCCAGGCAAGTTCCCGTGCAAGTCCTCCCACGCGGTTCATTGCCGCAGGAGTAAGCAGGAACGGTTCGCCCATCATCGGTATGGAGGAGAGCACAGAGGGCATTCCGTCGATACTTTTGCGCCCGTTGGCATAGTTTTCCCTGAAGGTGAGACTTACGTTGCATAGCGAGTCGAGAAACGGGGTCTGACCCTCGTAGTCGTTGTAGAATCCGAAGTATTCCTGCCCCATACTCTCGCATATCATCACCACGACATTCTGCCGCGTCGGTTGTCTGTCGCTCTTCGGATGCACAGGGGAATAGATGTCATCGAGAGCCTCCTGTGTGTAGTATCCCGGATCGTGAAACACCGCCTTGCCCCAGGTTCTTATAATTGAGAAGGGCGTGTTGAGCACTGCGGCAGCTTGCGCAGGTGTGCTGGCGTATTGGAACGCATTTGATATGGTGATGGGGCGCACGGCCTTGGTCCATCCGCCTCTCATGCCGGCTATCGACAGCGGTATGTAGAGGGCGAGAAGGATGAGACTTCCCGCAGCGCTTTTTATTCGGCTTGTCTTCTCCCAGACAAAGGCTTTCACGGGGCGGTATATCTTCCACGTGGCCCATATCATCGCAATTCCGGTCAGTACGACATACCAGTGTCTCACCGTCTCTGTCAGAAAGATTTTCAGAAGGTTGCCTTCATTGGAGAATTCGCTGAAAACGGTTGCTGTGGTGCGTCGTCCCGTGTAGGGGAAATATGCCACATCGCAGAGGTTGGTGATGATGCCCAGCAGAAGTGCCGCCATGTACAGCATTCGCAGGGTGTTGCGATATCCTCTCTGCGTCTTCCACGTTGCGGGCGCGGGCATCAGAACCAACAGAGCGTAGGGTGCCAGCAGATAGAGAAGGGCGGAGGTGTCAAACATCCAGCATCCCTCACACATCCTCCAGAAGGCATCTCCTCCGTTCACGGCAATGAGCCCCCAGTGCTCGGCAACGAACACCAGGCGACACATCATAAAAATGATGTATGCCCAGATAAAATTGAATATGAAAGAGCGTATCACAGGTGCAAAATTAGCAAAAACTTCTGAGTTCGGAGAGCACGCACATCAGTTTTTTTGTAATGTGAGATATTTTTGCTACTTTTGCGTCCAAATTGTAATGTGATATGCTGAAACATTTCTTTTCCATCATGGCGCGATATTTGCGTCCTTACCGCAAATACCTCGTTTGGTCTGTTCTCTTGAATTTCTTCTCACAGTGGATGAATGTATTCTCGTTCGTCGTACTGATACCTATCCTGAACATCCTCTTCAAGATAGACCAGACGGTGTATGAATACCGCGAGATTGACTGGAGCCATATCACCAAGGACGACATCATCAACAACGGTTACGCATGGTGTCAGGAGATGATAACCGCTCACGGTGCATTCATCACACTGGTCATCATGGGTGTCGCGCTCATCGTGATGACCGGTATCAAGACTGCCGGTTATTTTGCATCTTCAGCTGTCATGGTGCCTCTTCGCACAGGTGTCGTACGCGATATCCGTATCCAGGTTTATAAAAAGGTGCTCAAGCTTCCTCTGGGTTTCTTCACAGAAGAGAAAAAAGGCGATATTATCGCTCGTATGAGTGCCGATGTGCAGGTGGTGGAAGGTTCCATCACAAGCAGTATTGATATGCTCATCCGTCAGCCGATAGCCATTCTCGTATGTTTTGTCACGCTGTTCACCGTTTCATGGCAGCTCACCCTCTTTGTGCTGGTTGTGGCTCCGGTGGCAGGATGGATTATGGGTATTGTTTCCCGCAAACTGAAGGCTCAGAGCGGTAAGGTGCAGGGACAGTGGGGCGATATCATCGCGCAACTCGACGAGACACTGGGCGGACTTCGCATCATCAAGGCCTTCATCGCAGAGGAGAAGATGACAAGGCGTTTCGTGTTTGTCAATGATGAATACCGCCGTGCTATGAGCGAAATGGTGATTCGCCAGAATGCCGCGCATCCCATGTCCGAGTTTCTCGGCACCATCATCATCGTCATCGTGCTGTGGTTTGGCGGTTTCCTGATTCTCAAGGGGTCAAACCTCATCGATGCCTCCACGTTTATCTTCTATATGGTGATTCTCTATTCTGTCATCAATCCTCTTAAGGAGCTCTCCCGAGCCACCTATCAGGTGCCTCTCGGACTGGCTTCCATGGACCGTATCGACTTCATCCTCAAGGCGGAGAACCCCATCAAGGAACTTCCCAACGCCAAGGAGATAAAGAGCTTTGAGAAGGGTGTGGAGTTCAAGCATGTCTCTTTTTCGTATATTGAAGGACGTCCCGTGCTGAAGGACATTAACATCTTTGTGGAGAAGGGCAAGACGATAGCTCTCGTCGGACAGTCGGGTTCCGGCAAGTCCACTCTTGTCGACCTCGTACCGCGCTATCACGATATCAAGGAGGGTGAAGTGCTCATCGACGGCGAGAACATCAAGAATGTCACAATATCTTCCCTCCGCTCGCTCATCGGCAACGTGAATCAGGAGGCGATACTCTTCAACGACACGTTCTACAACAATATCACCTTCGGTGTGGAGAATGCCACGATGGAACAGGTCATCGAGGCTGCCAAGATAGCCAATGCACACGACTTCATCATGGAGTCGGAACACGGCTACAACACGATGATAGGCGACCGCGGCGGCCGTCTCTCCGGCGGGCAGCGTCAGCGTGTGTCCATAGCACGAGCCATCCTTAAGAATCCTCCCATCCTCATTCTCGACGAGGCCACCTCGGCACTCGACACGGAGTCGGAACGTCTCGTGCAGGAAGCTTTGGAGCGACTCATGAAGTCGCGCACCACCATCGCCATTGCTCACCGTCTCTCCACGATTAAAAATGCGGATGAGATTTGCGTCCTATACGAAGGTGAGATAGTGGAGCGAGGCACCCACGAAGAGCTCCTTGCCCTCGACGGATACTATAAGAAACTCAATGATATGCAACAATTGTAAAAATATATAATTATGGAAACGCTGAAAGAACAGAAACTGCTGATTCCATCGATTGTTATTGCAATCGGTCTGTGTGTGTTGGGCTTTTGCGTCAAGAGCGGTGTGGAGCGCTTTAAGACACTGGATCATCATGTCACAGTGAAAGGTCTGTGTGAAAGGGAAGTCCCTGCCAACAAGGTGACGTGGCCTCTCACATACAAGGAACTGGGTAACGACCCTTCGGAAATGTACGAACTCATCGAGAAGAAGAACAAAAAGGTGGTGGCTTTTCTCAAGGCTGCGGGACTCTCCGACAGTGAGATAAGCGTGAATCCTCCTACGATACGCGACCGCCAGGCTGACAACTACGGTAACGAGATAATGACCTATCGTTACAAGGCCTCGTGTGTCATCACGGTGACATCTACGGATGTTGACAAGGTGAGAGCGCTGATGAACCGTCAGTCGGAACTGATGAAGCAGGGCATAGCCCTTGTCACGGAGGAGTACGGTGGTCAGGAAATCCGCTATGAGTTCACAGGACTGATGGACATCAAGACCGAAATGGTGGAGGAAGCTATGGCTAATGCCCGTAAGACAGCAGAGCAGTTTGCAGAGGATACCGATGCCGATATAGAAGGCGTTATTTCCGCTCAGCAGGGACAGTTCAGCATTGAGGACAGAGATCCCTACACTCCTTATATAAAGCGCGTGCGCGTGGTGACCACCGTCGACTACGGCATTCGTTAATGTAGGCAACAACGTTATTTTTATTTCTTTTACATCAAACGGTCGCCTTTTCGGGCGGCCGTTTTTTTCTTTTTCCTATACTGGCGCGTAAAACATCTCCACGTAAGTGGTCTCAGAGACTTATTTTCTCTCGGTCATTAGTCGGGATTTTCCGATAGATGCCCGATACATCCTCGATACATCCTCGATAGATGCCCGATAGATGCTCGATAGATGCCCGATAGATAAGTGGTGGAAATGGGCGAGAAAACGAGATACTCAGAAGTCACCAATCGTAACATCAGGCTATGAGCTAAACTTTTGTGGCTGCCCATAATCAAGCAGCAAAAATTAAAGGCTACCCTTGCGGATAGCCTTTATTCGTTGTATGTGGATGAGCAAAATTATGCGTCAATCTTTGCGTAGACGGCGTTCTGCTCGATGAACTCGCGACGTGGACCTACATCCTCGCCCATGAGCATGGAGAACACGTAGTCGGCACCGGCAGCGTCCTCAATGGTGACCTGCTTGAGAAGACGGGTGGCGGGATTCATTGTGGTTTCCCACAACTGTTCGGGATTCATCTCACCCAAACCTTTGTAGCGCTGGGTGTGGATGCCTTCCTCCTTGCCGTCGTTGTACTTCTTGATGAACTCCAGACGATCCTGCTCTGTGTAGCAGTACTCCTCAATCTTGCCGATGGAGCAGCGATAGAGAGGGGGAGTGGCGATATAGAGGTGACCCTTCTGGATGAGTTCGGGCATATAGCGATAGAAAAGTGTCATGAGCAGAGTGTCGATGTGTGAACCGTCGACATCGGCATCGGTCATGATGATGGTCTTGTAGTAGCGCAGTTTGTCGTAGTTGGCCTCCTTGGAGTCCTCTCCCAAACCGAAGCGCACTCCGAGAGCCTGGATGATGTTGTTCACCTCTTCGTGCTCGAAAGCCTTGTGCCACATCACACGCTCCACGTTGAATATCTTACCGCGGATAGGCAGGATGGCCTGATACTGACGGCTGCGACCCTGCTTGGCACTACCGCCTGCAGAATCACCCTCGACGATGAAGAGTTCGCAATTAGCAGCATCCTTGTCGGCGCAGTCGGCAAGTTTGCCGGGCAGACCACCGCCTGACATGGGAGACTTGCGCTGTACACTCTCACGGGCGCGACGTGCAGCAACACGTGCTGTGGCAGCAAGTATCACTTTGTCCACGATGACCTTGGCCTCCTTGGGGTGCTCCTCAAGGTAGTTGGTGAGAGCCTCGCCCACAGCCTGCTGTACAGCACCAGCCACCTCGGAGTTGCCGAGCTTGGTCTTCGTCTGTCCTTCAAACTGGGGCTCTGCCACTTTGACGGAGATGACGGCAGTGAGTCCTTCGCGGAAGTCTTCACCGCTGATTTCCACCTTGTTCTTGGCGAGCTTCTCCAATTCCTTCTGGCACTGCTGTTCGGCATAGCTCTTGAGCGTGCGCGTCAAAGCGGTGCGGAAACCCTGAAGATGAGTACCACCCTCTATGGTGTTGATGTTGTTGACGTAGGAATGGAGGTTTTCGGAGAAACCGGTATTGTACATGATAGCCACCTCGATGGGCGTCTGCTGCTTCTCAGTGTTGAGATAGATGACATCGTTGATGAGATGGGTGCGGCTGGAGTCGATGTAGCGCACAAAATCCTTCAAACCGCCCTCGCTGTAGAACACCTCCTTGCGGATGCCCTCGATACCGCTCTGCTCGTTGACATCGACGCGCATATCGGTGAGCGTGATATGGATACCGGCATTAAGGTATGCCAGTTCGCGCATACGGTTGGCGAGTATGTCGTACTTGTAGAACGTGGTCTGGAAGATAGTGTCATCGGGCCAGAACTGCTGGCGTGTGCCACGAAGCTCGGTCTCGCCCACTACGGCAACGGGTGCCAGGGGTTTGCCGCGATGGTATTCCTGCTGGTAGATCTTGCCGTCGCGGAACACCTGGGATATCATCTTCGTGGAGAGTGCGTTCACACAGCTTACACCGACACCGTGCAGACCGCCAGAGACCTTGTAGCTGCCCTTGTCGAACTTACCACCGGCGTGCAGTACTGTCATCACCACCTCCAGAGCGCTCTTGTGCTCCTTTTCGTGCATGTCCACGGGAATACCGCGACCATTGTCCTGCACAGTGATGCTGCCGTCCTCGTTGATGGTTACCTCGATGTGGGTGCAGTAGCCTGCGAGAGCCTCGTCGATAGAGTTGTCCACCGTCTCATAGACCAAATGGTGGAGACCCTTTTCGGAGATGTCGCCAATATACATGGCCGGGCGCTTGCGCACGGCCTCAAGACCCTCAAGTACCTGAATATTGGAGGCACTGTAGGTCGCTTTATTCTTTTCGATTTCGTCCATCGTATCCATTTCGTCTATAAAACAAAAAAAGCTGGCGTTTATGCCAGCTTAGCGATGTAGTGAGCCAGCTTCGATTTGATGTTGGCTGCTTTGTTTTTGTGGATGATGTTCACCTTAGCAAGCTTGTCCAACGCCTTCTGTACTGCGGGGTACATTGCGGTGGCAGCGGCCTTGTCTGTGGTGGCGCGCAGTTTGCGAACAGCATTACGCATGGTCTTGGCGTAGTATCTGTTGTGGAGCTTGCGCTTCTGCTCCTGACGGATTCTCTTTAGAGAGGACTTGTGATTTGCCATTGTCTAAAAATTTCTTTTTCTTTTATCTTCTAATTTATGTAGTCCCTAGGAGAGTCGAACTCCTCTTTAGAGAATGAAAATCTCTCGTCCTAACCGATAGACGAAGGGACCAACCTCGTGCTTTAAGTCACTAAAGCAGGTGCAAAGGTACGGAAAAAAGCTGAATTACGATACCTGAGGGATGAAATATTTTGAGAAAAAGTGGTTTTTGTTGTCAAAACGAACATCTTTTTCTGTAAAAAGGGTATCTTTGTGGGCGTAATATGGAGAAAACGTGGGGTATAGTACTAGGTAGTGTGCATCTGCCCGGAGGTAAGACCGTCGTCCGCATCTTTACGGAGACGCGTGGCACAGTGCCGTTCCTTGTACACAACACACACCGCAACACCTCCGGTGTACGCTCTCTTCTGCTCATGCCGCTCCATGTGGTGGAGATAGACTATGAGTATCGCGAAAGCCGGGAATTGCAGACACTCAAGGAAGTGCATCTCATGAGGCAATATGCCACAATTCCGTACGATCCGCTGAAGCAGACGATGGCATTGTTTCTGGCAGAGTTTCTGACGCACGCTCTCCTACGGGAGGGAAAGAACCCCGCTTTGCTGCACTATATCACGGAGGCGCTGCGTTATCTGGACGATGCAGAGAGTGATTTTACCTCCATGCACGTGGAAATGTTGCGTGGTATAGTTGATTTCCTGGGCTACGGCACACCACAGCTCCAGGAGATGTCTCTCCAGGAACTTGTGGCATATTATCGTGAAGTGGTGCCGGAGTTTCCGGAGTTAAGCAGTCTCGCCGTCCTGCACGACGTCTTGAGATGAGAGCTGCTCGATGGCAGTCTTTTCTTCACGTGTGCGGCTATATGTGGGTTTACCGTCAACGCGTGATATGACATCGTCGTTGTCGAAACTGTTGAGATCGTAGAGGAAAACATAAGGATTCACCTTGGCTGCAGTGGGATCCTGATTCTTATAGTATATGTCAATGAATTCCTCCAGTTGACGCCTGCTTTCCTCTTCTTTTGCGGCCTCTTCGTCCTTGATTGCCTGTTCCCTTTCTGTGACACCGGTGATGCCCTGCAATCCGAAACCGCTTGATAGCAACGTAATCTTCACCTTGTTGCCCAAAGACGGATCTGTGGCAAGACCCCACTTCACTTCTACGTCTTCCTTGAATTTGGCCATGAAGTCGTTCACTTCGTTCATTTCCTCCATCATCAGACTGTTGTGTTCGTCGTCGGCACAGAAGTTGATATTGAGGAGCACCTTCTTGGAATTGTAGATGTCGTTATTGTTGAGAAGAGGAGAATGCAGTGCCTCTTCAAGGGCTCTGCTCACGCGACCGCTGCCTTCACCATATCCGGTGGACATTATTGCCACGCCTCCGTTCTTAAGGACAGTCTTCACATCATTGAAGTCGAGGTTTATGATGCCTCGCATGGTGATGATTTCCGCAATACTCTTGGCTGCAATAGAGAGTGTGTCGTCTGCCTTGGCGAAGGCATTGGATACGGAAAGATCCTGATATATTTCGCGCAAGCGTTCGTTGTTTATAACAAGCAATGCGTCCACGTGCTTGCTGATCTCCGATACACCTTGCAGTGCCTGCAGAATTTTCACCTTGCCCTCGAAGAGGAAGGGAATGGTGACAATGCCTACCGTGAGTATATCCATATCCTTGGCGCATTGCGCAATTATCGGAGCAGCACCGGTACCGGTACCTCCACCCATACCTGCAGTGACGAAAACCATGCGTGTGCCATCTGAGAGCATTTGACGGATTTCCTCAATACTTTCCATCGCAGCAGCTTTTGCTTTTTCCGGACGGTTGCCGGCTCCAAGACCGTCCTTGCCTAATTGCAGGTGGTTGGGAACGGGAGAATCTTCCAGTGCCTTGCGGTCGGTGTTGCACAATACATAGGTGACATCGTGAATGCCTTCCCGGAACATGTGATTGACAGCATTGCCGCCGCCACCGCCAACACCAATCACCTTGATGATGCTTGGATTGCTTTTAGGCATCTCAAATTGAATGCCCATGCCAAAATCGTCGTTCATATCCATAGTAGTTTTATTATTCTTTATGCATTCAAGTTGTCGTTACTCGTCGACCTCGCTTAGCCCCTCGACGATTTTATCCCAAATGGACTTGAATCCGGATTTTTTCTTCGGTTTTGGGGCAACGATGGGCTCCTCCTTTACGGGTTCAGGTGTTACTGTGACTTGAGGTTCTACCGGTTTCTGCTCAACGACCGGTTCTTCATGTTTGGGATCGAGACAGTTCTGGTCTCCGTGCAGAAGGAGGGCGAGCAGTGTGGTGTAACGGCCGTCTTCCGGCAGCATGACATCTTTGTTGACAGTGATACGGTCGGGCAGTCCTCCATATATCTTTACCTGCTTGTTGCATTTTGCTACAAACTGGAAACATTGTGCAATATCCCTTGTGTGAGATACACCGCCGGTGAGTATAATCTGACCGGAGAGCAACGTATCGGAATAGGGCTTTATCTGATTCCATGCATTCTTCACGATTTCGTGGTAGCGTGCCTCAATGACATTTAACAGATCCTCTTCCTGGATGGTGTTACCGTATTTGAGCTTGATTGTCTCATCTTTAGAGGAATTGTTGTTGCGGTATGCAGTGCCATACCTTATCTTGAGACTTTCTGCCTCGTCCATTTCAATTCTTTTCGACATGATGTCCTGTGTCACATTGAGACCTCCGATTGGGAGCACGATGAGGTGACGCAGAAGATTCTTGGAATAAACAGCGACAGTAGTGGTCTCTGCACCCATGTCCACCAAAGCGCACCCCGAACGCTTCTCGTCGGGACGTAAGATGGAATCTGCCAGCATGAGAGGTGAAACAAGTATTTCTGCGACGCTGAGTCCGGCTGCCTTGACGCATTTCTGTATATTTTCTTCCAATGTGGTGCGTGCAAGAACGTTGAGGAAAGTGACCTCCAAAGAATCGGACATGATACCTACGGGATCTTCCACATGGCGATTGCCTACATGGCTTTCCTGCTGCACCACTTCATGAATATTCAATCCAGGGTATTCCTTGATGCAGTTAGCATCGCGCATGGCATCCATCATGTCGGAGGTGATTTGTGTGGTTTCCTCAAAATCCTCGCGCATCTTGTTTTTGAGAGAGTGCAACGACTGTCCACTCAGCCCGACATATACGCGTTTGATTTCTCCGCCTACGACAAAATTCAATCTCTCAATTACCGCAGAGATGGCTTGTGTGGTTTTCTCAATGTTGTCCACCACTCCCTTGTGGATGCAACTCTGTGCCGGCTCTTCTACAGCTCCGACTACCTCAACACTTCCATTGGGCAGACGTTTTCCTGCGATACCTCGAATCGCAGAAGAGCCAAGTTCCACGGCAACAATGAAGTCGTTTTTCATTTTCATTTGATGTTTTTTTATTATGTATGTTATTTTGTTTTTTGTGTTCTCTTTACACCTACCACCTGGCCTTCAAAGGCGACGTTGATAAACTCATATTTGTCCCGTTCGACTTTCGGCAGTGCCTTTTCGATGAATAGTTCGAGATTATTTAGTTTTTCTTCGTAGTCTTCCTCTGAACCCATGATTACATTGAATGGTTCGTTTTTCATGATGAGGACTAAACCGTTTTTCGGGTCAAGTTGCGCTCCCTCCACTTTTTCTTTCCAGTTGCTGTTTCGGATGTGTTGTAGCAGGGGAAGCAGTTTACGTGCACGTGCCACACTGACATCGCCGGTCACCTGCGGCAAACCGAGTTCGTAGTTTCCCATTGGCATCGTATTGCCCCGGTCTGTGAGGAAGTATTTCTTTGTGGGGGCGATGACCTGCATCACAGCTACTTTTGGCACTACACCGATGCACAACGTACCTGCCGCTGTGTAATAGCAGAATGCAGAGTCGATATAGACATTCTTCTCCAACATTGCTTTCAGACCTCTCAGGTTGATGTCCCTCAGTGGTTTACCTACTGGTGAGATATGTGCACGTTTTATCTGGTTTGACACAAATCGGACATCCACGATGCTTTTTTCCGGTATTTCTCCCTTGTGCCTTATGAGATAGTCCACGCCGCAGCATAGTTCGTCCTCTTGCGGGTGTGCCCAGTGCACTATCGCAAAAATGAGATATGCAGTCAGGATGACCAGTGTGAGTATCTTGAAGATTATTTTAAGCATTGAGTATAGCTGTGATGTCGTCTGCGTAATTATCCAAATCTCCTGCTCCCAGCGTAACAAGCACGTCAAAGTCCCTGCGGCGTACGATGTCAAGCACATCCTCCTTGTGGCATAGTTCACACTTTACGTCCGGCTGCAGGTTTTCTGCAATCAGAGCAGAGGTGATACCCTCTATAGGAAGTTCCCGCGCGGGATATATATCTACCAGTACGATGTCCTTCACTTGCGAGAGAGCACTTGCAAATTCCTTATAAAAATCGCGGGTGCGCGTGTATAAGTGCGGTTGGAAAATGACCTTGATACGACGTCCCTCATAAAGTTGATTGATGGAACTGAGGCTCTTACGTATCTCTTCGGGATGATGAGCATAGTCGGAGAGGTATACCATATCGCTGCGTCGTACGTGAAAATCAAACCGACGGTCCACGCCGGCGAACGTATCCATGCCTTTCTTGATATTCTCTTCCGACACACCTGCAATCTGTGCTAATGCCATAGCAGCGATGCCGTTTTCGATATTCACCGTGACAGGTACACCGAGGTTAATGTCTTTGATGTTTCCGAAAGGAGAAACAAGGTCGAAACGAATCGCGCCGTTGCCTATTTTGACGTTCTCTGCGTGGAAGTCGCCCTCGTCTATGCTGTAGGTCCATGTGGTGACACCCTCAACGGTGGCGGGCTTCATCTTGAGTCCCGTGTGCATGATGAGATGTCCTCCGGGCACGATGAGCGATGTGTATTTGGTGAAGCTCTCCAGATAGGCCTCTTCTGTACCGTATATATCCAGATGATCGGCATCTGTTGCCGTGATGACTGTTGCAAAGGGTCTGAGCCAATGGAAACTCCTGTCGAATTCGTCTGCTTCAATCACTACGTAGGGAGACTCCTTGGAAAGTATGTAATTGGTGCCGTAGTTTTTGAGAATGCCTCCAAGGAAAGCGTTGCAACCGGTCTTTTCCTGATTTAGCATGTGTGCTGCCATGGACGACGTGGTGGTCTTGCCGTGGGTGCCGGCTACGCAGAGAGCCTTTTTGCCTTGCGACAGTGTACCCAGCACCTGAGCTCTCTTTTGTATGTTGAAACCGTTGGCGCGGAACCACAACAGTTCTTTGTGTTCCGCAGGAATGGCCGGAGTGTAAACCACAAGGCATTTCTGTGCGTCCCGGCATGCCTCGGGAATCATATCCACATTCTCCTCATAGTGAATGAGGGCACCTTCTGCCTCCAGTTGGCGGGTCAGTGGTGACGGCGTTTTGTCATATCCTGCCACCAAGAGACCCTGATTGAGGAAAAAGCGTGCTATAGCACTCATTCCAATACCTCCGATGCCTATAAAATATACTGCTTTCATCGTACCTTGTCGTATTATTTTTTTCTCTCTGCGAGTTTAATGACTTCTTTAGCTATAACTTCGGCACTGTCCTTGAATGCCATGCTGTGTGCGTTCTGTCCCAGATTTGTGAGTGCTGTAGGATTTGTGACAGTCTCGATTGCCTGATTTATAAGGTGTTCCTTTGCCTCTGCGTCCCTTACCAGGATAGCAGCGCCGCGTTTCACCAACGCCATAGCGTTGTGTGTCTGGTGGTCTTCTGCCACGTTGGGAGAGGGCACTAGAATACTGGGTTTGCCCAAAAGGCACAGTTCGGAGATACTGCTGGCTCCAGCTCTTGATATAACGAGGTCGGCAGCCTTGTATGCTTCATCCATAGCAGACACGAAATCTGTTACGTAGAGGTTATCAGGTTTTTCTGTCTTTGATAGCGCTTCTGTGATTTCGTCCTTATAGAAACTGCCTGTCTGCCATATGAACTGTACGGAACTCTGTTTAATCATATCCAATGATGATAGAACGCTTTCGTTGATGGTGCGGGCACCGAGACTTCCGCCTACGATGAGTACCACGGGACGTGCTGGATCCATGCCGAAACTCTTGCAACAGTCTTCCTTCTTGAGAGTGGGGTTGAGGAGGTTCTGTCGTACGGGATTTCCTGTCATCATTATTTTCTCCTGAGGGAAGAAACGCCCCATCCCATCATATGCTACACAGATTTTCTCAGCTTTGTTGGCAAGTGTTTTGTTCGTTAGACCGGCGAACGAGTTCTGCTCCTGAATGAGACAGGGGATACCGAGCTCGTAAGCAGCGTTTAGTGTGGCGGCACTGGCATATCCGCCGACACCTACAGCCACTTGCGGCTTGAAGTCGCGTATGATGGATTTTACGCGGTGTTTGCTGCGCCAAAAGTCCCACAGGATGCCGAAATTCTTCGGCGACCAAAGGGGACGTATGAGACCTCTCACGGGAAGTCCCACAATCTTGTACCCTGCTGCGGGTACGCGCTGCATCTCCATTCTTCCCAGTGCTCCCACAAAGAGTATCTCTGTGTCCGGTTTCAGTGCCTTGATGGCATTGGCTATTGACACAGCAGGGAAGATATGACCTCCCGTGCCACCACCGCTAATTATTACTCTCATTTGTGTCTTCGATTATTTGTTGTTCTTCAATTATCTCTTGTTCCTCTATTGCCTCTTCGTTGCCCACCATCTTCGCATTGCGTGACACGGCCAACATCATACCCATATAGGCACAGTTGACGAAGGTGGAAGTTCCGCCTCTTGAGATGAGTGGCAGAGGTTGTCCCGTCACAGGCATCGCACCAACAGCAACAGCCATATTTATCATGGCTTGTATTACTATCATGGTTGAGAGTCCCATTATCAGATATGCGGGGAACAGACCTTTGCATTTGCTCGCTATTTTCATAGCGCGCCAAAGCAGGAGTATATAAAGGAACATCACACCGATGCCCATAAGGATACCGCCTTCTTCAATGATGATGGCATAGATGAAGTCGGAGTAGGCCTGCGGCAGGAAGTCGCGTTCGATACTGTTGCCGGGACCTCGTCCGATGACACCGCATGTTCCTATGGCAATGTGGGCGTGCGTTACCTGGATATTTTCCGTGATATCATATTTGTAGGGGTCTTCGGGAAGGGTGTTGCTGTTTTTGATACGGTGCACCCATGTGGGTACGCGATGCAGAGCACCGTCCGATTGTGCCCAATTGTCGAGAGTTGTCTCAGGTATAGAGTAGCATAGTGTGAGTCCACCGATAGCAAGTGCGGCAACGGCACCAAAGGCCCATGTCAGCAATTTCGTGTTCACCTGTGCATAGAATGCCATAATATAGATGACAGCGGAAATCAAGGCGGCGGTGGAGAGATTCTCCGTAACAATAAGTGATAATGTGAATCCGGTAAAACCGATAAGAAGTTTCGTCCCCATCTTGGAGGTCCCGTTTTCATCGCGGAATATTGAAAGGATTGCGGCGCATGTCACAACAAGACCCAGTTTAGCAAGCTCCGACGGCTGTATCGTTTTGCCGAAGATACTTATCCATCTGGAAGCTCCGTTCACACTACCCGAGAAGAATGCCACAACGAGCAGTATCCACGAAAGGAAGAGAATGAAGACAGAACTTATCTTGTATATCTTACACGGCAGCAGATGCATACCCCACGCCAGCAGGATACCGAACACGATGTATCCGGCGTGTTCCATCACCGGCTGCCAGTATGAACCGCTCTTATAGGTCATGCTGCTAGATGCGCTATATACTTCCACCACAGATATCATGCACAGGCAGAGAAATATCATCCACAGTGCCATGTCGCCTTGCAGCAGTCCTTTTTCTTTGAATGTAGACAAACTCATATTCCGGTCTTCCTTTTATCCTTTAGCCTCTTCGCGAAACTGTTCGCCGCGGTCTTCCATATTTTTAAATAAATCGAACGATGCACAGCACGGAGAGAGCAGCACAGTGTCGCCGGCTTTCGCCATCTCCCGGCAGGCCTTCACGCATTCTTTCATGGAGTGCGTATCCCTCACGGGCAGTCCGAGTGCGTCAAAACTCTCGTGGAGTTTCGTGTTGTCAGCACCGAGGTAGCACAATCCGCAGCATTTTTCCTTCACCAGGTCGGCGATGGTGGAATAGTCGTTGCCTTTGTCTTTGCCGCCCACGATAAGTATTGTGGGGCGCTCCATTGCCTCCAATGCCACCCGGCATGCATCCACGTTGGTGGCCTTTGAGTCGTTGAGCCACAGCACTCCGTCTCTTTCGCAGACACGCTCCAGACGATGCTCCACACCGGGGAAGTCCTCCAAGCACTCACGTATCAGTTTTTCGGGTACGCCGATACTCTTCATCGCCATGAATGCAGCCAGAGCGTTGCGTTTGTTGTGTTGTCCGATTTGTGAGAAGGTGAGTCCTAGAGTCTCGAAATCGCTGTCCTGGAATGGACAGAGAGCAGGATTTCCTTCTGCGGCGGGACGTGATGAGGGTGTCGGTTGCGGAGCATATCCTTCCATACGTTTCTCCAGTTCTTCCCCTATGTGTTCGTCCTGTTGCCAGTAAACAAAGAGGTCGTCTTCGCGCTGATTTTGGATGATACGCATCTTGGAGTCGATATAGTTCTGGAAATTGAAGTCGTATCGGTCGAGATGGTCGGGTGTGATATTCATCAGAATAGCCACATCGGCACGGAAGTCAAACATGTTATCGAGCTGGAACGACGATATCTCGAGTACGTACCAGTCGTGATCACCCTCTGCCACCTGGAGGGCATACGAGCGTCCGATATTTCCGGCCAGCCCCACGTCCACACCCCATTTCTGCATGATATGGTAGATGAGGGTGGTGGTTGTTGTCTTACCGTTGCTGCCTGTGATGCAGACGGTCTTCCCGCGTGAGTACTGGTGTGCAAACTCCAGTTCGGAGAGTATGGGAGTGCCTTTCTCTATGAGCTGTTTCACCATCGGTGCAGTGTCGGGGATGCCGGGGCTCTTCACTACGATGTCTGCGGAGAGTATCTCCTCGGCGCTGTGTTTGCCTTCTTCCCAGCGCAGGTTGTGCTCCGTGAGCGTCTTTTTATAATCATCCTTGATGAGACCCATATCGCTCACGAAGACATCCCATCCCTTTTTCTGGGCGAGAATGGCTGTTCCCACGCCGCTTTCCGCAGCACCTAATATAGCTATTTTCTTCATCGTATCTTGAGTGTTACAATGGCCAAAGCTGCCATGATAATTGTTGTAATCCAAAATCTTGTGGTGATTTTCGACTCAAACCAGCATCCTCTTGGCCAGTTGAGCCACACCTTGAAGTCGCTGGGAAGCTGTCCGGGAGCCACGCGGAAAGCATCGTGTATAGGGGCTCGCTTCACGGCTCTCCACTTCTCGCCCACCTTGTTGCCGCGACGTGCCACCTGTGTCTGCAGGATGACAGAGATGCTCTCCATGAGGAAAACGAAACAGATGACAGGGATGAGCAGTTCCTTGTGTATGATGATTGCTGTCACGGCGATGATGCCTCCGATGGCAAGACTGCCCGTATCGCCCATAAACACCTGTGCCGGATACGCATTATACCAGAGGAAACCGACGAGAGCACCCACGAAGGCCAGAAGGAAGATAACGAGTTCCTCACTTCCCGGCACGAACATGATATTCAGGTATGCTGCCATTCCAATATGGGACGACACGTAGGCGAGTATCGTAAGCGCAACGCCCATTATCGCGGAGTTGCCTGCACACATTCCGTCCATTCCATCGTTGAGATTCGAACCGTTCGACACAGCCATCTCGATGAATGTCACCAGCAGAACGAAGAATATCCAGCCGGCTGCCGTGCGATATCGTCCGAGGAATGAGAAGATGGCAGAGTAGGAGAGACTGTTGTTCTTCACGAAGGGAATCGTGGTGACGGTGGACTTCACGGGTTCACTCTTGTGCATCACCACTTCCGTGCCGTTTCTTTCGATTGATACGTTCTCGTGTATCACGGCATCGGGACTCTGCCACAGCGTCAGACCTATAACGACACCCAGCACAGCCTGTCCTATCAGTTTCCATTTGGGACTCAAGCCGTCCTTCGTCACTTTCATTTTGATGTAGTCGTCGAGGAATCCTATCATGGCGAGCCACACAGTTGTCAGGAGCATCAGTAGCATATAAATGTTTCTCAGACGTCCCAGGAGCAGACAGGGCACCACCGTTGCCACGATGATGATGATGCCTCCCATTGTGGGAACGCCCTTCTTCTCTGTGCCGTAAGGATCGATGCTGCTGTCGCGCTGTGTTTCACTCACGTTGTGGCGACGCATCCATTTGATGAAATACTCACCGAACACCATGGATATCAGCAGCGAGAGCACCAATGTCAACAGACCGCGGAACGAGATGTACTGCCACATTCCGGAACCGGGAATGCCGTATGTCTCAAGATATCTGAACAGATAGTATAGCATATTCTATAACCTTTAACCGTTAATTCCAAACGCTTCGCGTATCACTTCGTGGTCGTCGAAGTGGTGCTTCACACCTTTTATTATCTGATAGTCTTCATGCCCCTTTCCGGCTACGAGAATGACGTCGCCTTTGCGTGCCATCATACAGGCGGTGCGAATGGCTTCGCGTCGGTCTGCTATCGTGAGCGTCTTCTCTTTGTCCTCTGCCGTGAGTCCTTCCATCATATCTGCGATGATATCGGCGGGTTCTTCGTCGCGGGGATTATCGGATGTGATGATGACGTGGTCGCTCTGTCGGGCAGCCTCTTTCGCCATGAGGGGGCGCTTACCCTTGTCGCGGTTGCCGCCGGCTCCGCACACCGTCCACACCTCGCCCTTGTGGTTGAGCACCTCATTGATTGTCGTGAGTACGTTCTCGAGTGCGTCGGGAGTGTGGGCATAGTCAACGATGGCTGTCACACCCTTGTTCGATGAAATCGTTTCAAAGCGCCCGTTTACGGGCTTCATCATCGAGAGTGCGACGAGAGTCTCTTCCTGTGTGATACCCATCATTCTGAGGGCTCCGTACACAGCGAGCAGGTTCTGCACATTGAAACGACCTACGAACTGTACGAACACCTCTCGTCCGTCCATCTCGAGATTCATGCCGTCGAATCCCTCTTCCAGAATCTTTGCCTTATAGTCGGCTGCTGCTCTCACGGAATAGGTCTTCACTTCGGCCTTCGTGTTCTGCACCATTACCATTCCGTTCTTGTCGTCGGCATTGGTGATGGCGAAGGCTTCTTTAGGCAGTCCGTCGAAGAAAGCCTTCTTGGCATCGCGGTAGTTCTCGAATGTCTTGTGGTAATCCAGATGGTCGCGTGTGAGATTGGTGAAGAGACCGCCCGCGAAGGTGAGTCCTCCGATGCGCTTCTGTGCCACCGCGTGGCTGGATACCTCCATGAATGCTACCTCGCATCCCTCGTCGGCCATCCTGCCGAGCAGGCGGTTTAGCGTGATGACATCCGGTGTTGTGCATTCTGTGGGATACGGGGTGCCGTCGATGTAGTTGCAGACGGTGGAGCAGAGTCCGCTCTTGTGTCCCATCTGTCGCATCACATTATATAATGTAGTGGCGATTGTGGTTTTTCCGTTTGTTCCGGTCACGCCGATGAGTTTCATGCGTTGTGTGGGGTCTCCGAAGAAACATGTGGCGAGGTCTCCTGCCACATCCTCCGTGGAGGCGTAGCGCACGTAGGTGACATCCTCGGCGAGTGTCTCCGGCAGTGTTTCGCAGAATACGGCCTTAGCTCCCAGTGCGATAGCTTTGGCGATGAAAGTGTGGCCGTCCACCTGCGTGCCTCTCATGGCGATGAATCCGGCATTCTCCGTCACACGGCGTGAGTCAATCTCAAGGGCCGTGAGTTCAATGTCCGTGCGTCCCTTTACTTCAAGGGGAGTACAGCGTTCAATTAGTTTTTGGAGTATCATGATGTGTTGTGTCTTTTAGTTCTTCGAGATTGCGGAACGTACCGTGTGACATCACGTAGAGCGACAGTTCCCTGAATACGGGGCCGCAGTGTCCGCCGCCGGAAGCTGTGCCGGTCTTGATGATGTTCACGATGCAGGAATACTTCGGGGCGTTGCTGGGATAGTATCCGCAGAACGACACCATGTAGCGTGGAGGTCCTGCGTGATAACCACCGGCTCCGGCCACCTGTGCCGTACCCGTTTTGCCGCTCACGGGGAAGTATTTCTCTCCGTTTCCGGCCTTTCTGCCGAGTCCGTCGCGCACCACACGATGGAGACATTCCTGTATCTTGCTCAGCGTTGCGGGCGAACAGATCTGCTCCTTTATCACCTCTGTGGGGAATTCACGCAGTATCTTTCCGTCTTTCATCTCGGCCTTCACGAAGCGCGGTTTGAGCATGCGTCCGCCGTTGGCGATGGCGTTGTAGTATGTCAGCGTGGCGATGAAGGGGAGCTGTGTCTCGTAGCCGATACTCATCCAGGGCA
This sequence comes from uncultured Bacteroidales bacterium, assembly GCA_902802815.1. Lineage (GTDB taxonomy): Bacteria > Bacteroidota > Bacteroidia > Bacteroidales > Bacteroidaceae > Physcousia. The sequence goes on from CADCNQ010000021.1 coordinate 40,092, forward strand.
GCGCCGTCTCATACCAGTTTGCCCAGTGGCGTCCCGTCTTGTCCTTGCGGGGATGTCTGATGCGGGGGTTCTTTGCTCCGGGAAGGGGCAAGTCGAGAGGTATGCCCACACCCTCGCGGTTGAGTCCGTTGACGTAGGTGTCGGGGTCGTTGTGGTAGTATTTGTCGATGAGTTTGGACACACCGAGATTCGATGAATACATCAATATCTCCGGTACGGAAAGGGTTCCGTATCCACCCCGGCGCCAGTTGTGGTCCTTCATCGGACGTCCGTGCATCATCTGCACGCCTCCGGAGCAGTCGACCACATCGTCCAGCGTGATTTTACCATCCTCGAGAGCCACCATGATGCTGGCGGTCTTGAATGTGGAACCGGGTTCGTAGAGATCCATCACGGCGTGATTATAGTCCTCACCGTAAGCCCCTCCGCCCAGATGGTGGAGATTCACCATTGCCTTGATGTCGCCCGTAGCCACTTCCATCAGAATGCAGACACCCGTCTCGGCGCCGATGTCCTTAAGCATTTTGCGCAGCGCCTTCTCTGCAGCGTCCTGCATATTGATATCCAGCGTGGTGAGCAGGTCGTTACCGTTCACGGGCGGCTGATCCACAAAACTGATACGCTGGTTTCTCACCTTCATGCGATGGCTCACTCCGTTGGTGCCTCGCAGCAGGGAATCGAAACTCATCTCGAGACCGCCTTTCGCAGCGTCGGTGTCTCTGTAGAGGTCGCCCAGAAGTGCCTTGGCGAGAGAACCGTACGGATGCTTGCGCTGCATTATCTTCTCGCCGCGGAAACCGCCCTTGAACACCGATTCGCGGAAGAGTGGCAACTGCTTGCACTCCATGTATTGTATGTATGTGGCGTTGTACGGATATATACGCCATGCGTGACTGCCGCGCTTTTTGCCGGCTTGCAGTCTCTGGCGGAAGAAATCCTCGGTCTTATCTGGGAAAATCTTTGCAAGACCCATGCAGATGCTGTCCAGTTTTTCTTCGAATACGGAGTCGCGGAAAGCCTGCGTCTTGATGCGCGACTTCTCGTTGGGGTCGATCACCACGTAGTCCATATACAGGCGGTATTCGGGCACACTGCCGGCGAGCAGTCGTCCCTCTGCGTCGTAGATATTACCTCTTGCAGCGGGGATGGGCAGATTCTCCGTCACGAAACGGCTGGCAACGGCCTGCCAATAGTTTCGCTTGTTGAGCATGGTGTTGAGGGCGGTGAGTATGATATACGCACCCGCAACAGTCATCACGGCGATGACGATGGTGAATCTCAGGATACTGTTTTTCTTGTCCGCTTTCATCTTAGTGCATATGGAGGTTCGATGCCGCTTGTTATCGTGGAGTCGCCATACTGACGGAGCAAATCCTCCACCTTACTCTGTCGTGTCTTCAGTGTCAGTTCGCTGTTGCGTGTGAGGCATCGGTACTTCCAGTCGTCCAGTTCCTTCTGCAGAGCCTCTTCTTCAATTATCTCTTGCTGAGCCTGATAGCGGTTTGTGACATAGATGATGACTCCCACCAGTATGAGTGCGATGACGCCCAATTGTTTCTTGAACCACTGACCGTTGATACTCAGTGATTGCATTACTTCGAGGAATTTCTGCTTGTCGTCCTCGTCGCTCGTCAGACGCCGTCTCAGGTTTTTCAGTTCGTCCTTCATAACTGTGGCTTTATCTTTCATCTCTAAACTTTCAACTTTCAACTTTCAACTTTCAACTTTCTCCGCTACTCGCAGTTTTGCAGAGCGCGAACGGGGATTCCGTGCGATTTCCTCCTCGTCGGGTGTGCTCACTCCTTTACCTACGGCTCTCAGCGGTGTCTCCGTCCGTCCGAAGATGTCTTTCTCCACATCACCCTCCACGTTGCCCGAGCGGATGATGTTCTTTACCAGACGGTCCTCCAGAGAATGGTAGGAGAGCACGACGAGCCGTCCTCCGGGTTTCAGCACTTCGACGGCGCCTTTCAGCATCTCGCTGAGTGCCTTCATCTCGCCGTTCACCTCTATGCGCAGCGCCTGAAACACCTTGGTGAGTTCCTTTTTCTCGCGGTCGCGGGGCAGCACCTGTCCCACAGCCTCACTCAGGGCTCCGGTTGTCTGCAGAGATTCGTTCTCTCTGGCCTTCACTATTGCGCGAGCCACCCGTTGCGGCTCCTTTACCTCGCCGTAGAGGCGGAATATGCGGATGAGCTGCTCCTCGGAATATTCGTTCACCACCTGTGCGGCTGTCAGGCGGCTCTTCTGGTTCATTCTCATGTCGAGCGGAGCGTCGCTGCGGAAGGAAAAACCGCGTGTTCCGTCGTCCAAATGATGGCTCGACACACCCAAGTCTGCCAAAATGCCGTCGGGCTCGATGCCGTAGTATTCAACCCAGTTCTTTAGGTATCGGAAGTTACTCCTGATGAAACTCAGCCTGTTATCTTTTTCGAGTGCCTCTGCATTCTGTATTGCGTCAAGGTCCTGATCAAAGGCAAAAAGTCGGCCTTTCGGCCCCAATTCACCTAAGATTGCTTTTGAATGCCCTCCGCCACCAAAGGTGAGATCCAGGTAGGTCCCATCTCTCTTAATGTCGAGGCCATTGAGACACGGCTCCAACATTACCGGTGTATGGTAGCTGGGTATTAACACGTTATCTTAATCAGGTTAAATTTATTGTTCAGATAAAGGGCAGATTTCCGCTCCAAAGGTATGACTTTTTTCTGATATAGATGCAAGTTTTTTGAAAAAAATATCACAATTTGATAAAAAATTTTTTGCAGCTCTTCCCGGGACCCTTTTTTCCTGCTTCCTACCTTCCTCCGAGCAGCGATGCATCAGACTACGAGTAGAAACCGAGTAGAATACGAGCAGATAACGAGCAGTTAACGAGTTTTCTCGTACTCCACTCGTAGTCCACTCGTACACCACTCGTTAACTGCTCGTTATCTGATGCGATTCTGGCCGTATTCTCCGTGGTCTCTGCGACGTATTGGTGGTGAGAAAAAATGAAATAATAAAAATAACGATGAAATCGGAAATATTAGTGAACAAATCGGTAGGATTAACGTTTTTTACCACTTTCGCCTATGTGCACGCGGAAAATGATGTACCTTTGCACCCGAAAATAATTTTTTAAGCATGAATTTCTTTAAAACGCTGAAAACAATTCCTTTACTTTTGTCTGCAATGCTCGTGACGAGTGCTTGCTCAGATGAACCGGCTAACATGGAGTGTGATGTGGAGACCATTTGGCTGGAAATAGATGATCCGTCATCTGTTTTTGATGACCCGTCGATGGCTTACATATATCTGGATTATATGGTTTCGACCGAGGCAGACGGTTTGAATATAAACTGGGAGGTGAAGCCCGACTGCGAGCTTGGTGCATATCCCGTTTATTTTACCCTCACTCCCGGAGCCACAGCATACATTTATGATGAAAACGGAGCGAGGATACTTTTCAGAAGCGGTGATGTGGTGGATTTCTCCGACGAGAGGAAAACAATAGTTGAAGTTGTTTCTCAGGACGGTGCTTGGTCGAAGCGCTATTCTTTGTCGATGTATCACAGGCAGATCAGCACTTCTACGTTCACCTTTGATTTCAACGAGGGAAGTTATGATTTCCATCTTTCGGCCAAGGGTGATCCGGGCAACTACTACAAGTTCAAACCGACAGATCCCCAGGCAATAGCATCGCTGTTCCGCAATCCGGATGACCCGTATTGGAAGAACGGTAATCCCGGCTTTGCCATCAGCCGTTCGTCTGCCACTCCCGATCAGTATCCCACTACTGTGGCTTTTGGGGCCGGTCCTGATGGCAGCGACTGCGTGCTGATGCAGACGGTGTCTACCGGCGGTATCGGTGCGATGGCGAAGATATATATTGCTGCCGGCAGTCTGTTTGACGGAGAATTCAATGCTCAGAAGGCGATGAAATCTCGCTCTGCAGCCCGCACGGCCACCCAATTTGGTGTGCCTTTCGACCGCAAACCTATATCTATGACGGTGGATATGAAGTACATACCGGGTCCTGCCTATTGGAATGAGGATAAGGTGGTGCAGCCCGCCATTGTGGACGAACCGGACGCATATATTGTATTCTACCGCAACGACGGAGGTCTGCTCGACGGCTATAATGTGCTGACAAGTTCCAAGATTATCGGTATGGGCCGTTTGAAGCACAATCTGAACCCCGACGGCAGCGACTGCCCGGGTTCACACCCCATTCACGGACTTTCTGCCGAGTGGAAGACGGTGAAGCTCGACGTGGAGTATCCTAACGGTGATCCTGACCCTGAGATACTGAAGAATATGGGCTACAGCCTCATCATAGGTTTCTCCTCCAGTTGGCAGGGAGCCGATTTCCGAGGAGCGCTGGATTCTAAACTATACATCGACAATATCGTCGTGGAATGTGAGGATATTTTGGGCGAATGATTTTGGGAGGAATAATTAACAGTACAACGAAATGGAAATGAAATCAGTAAGATATATACTTATAATGGTGGCTGTGATGGCCGCTGTTGCCGTTCAGGCCAAAGATCGTGAGGAGTCGTGGATAAAATACGGGCCCACGAGTAAGTCAACTCAGGCAGGTTTCCTCGTGAGAGCCGGCTATGTGATTGGCGGTACAACGCCTCTTCCCGTTCCTGCCGAGATTCGCGGTATCACGGAATTCTCTCCTAAGGGCGGTTTCAACGTGGGCGTCGATGCATACAAGATGTTCACAAGGCGTTGGGGTGTGGCCACCGGTCTGCATTTCTTCTATCAGGGTTTCCACACTGTGGCCGACGTGAAGGGCTACTACATGCGTCTGGAAATGGAGGGCGATGCCGTTGAGGGCTACTACACGGGCCGTAATGTGACCAACACCGCGATGTGGGGTTTCACCATTCCTCTTGTCGGCACTTTTGCCATTTCTCCCAGATGGAATGTGAGTGTAGGTCCCTACATCTCGTTCTATGTAGACACCAGTTTCGACGGCGAGGTATATGAGAACGGCGACGGTGTCAGCTATCTCCGTGTGGATGTTCCTACGGGCAGCAAGAAGGAAATCGGTAAAGGTACCAACAGCTACGATTTCGCCGATGTTGACGGCGAAAACAAGATGCGTCAGTGGGGTGCCGGTCTTGAGGTGACGTTCGACTGGAAGGCTCTTCCTCACATGAATGTGTTCGGCACGGTGGATTGGGGTCTCACCAACGCTATGCATCCTGATTTCAAGGCTGTGCAGTTTACAATGTACCCTATTTACGCGACAATAGGTCTCGCGTACAGATATTAATATAAATGTGAAATAGTATAAAAAGGTTTGTTTATGAAAAAGAATGTACTTCTGTTGATGACTTTTGCGCTGATGAGCGCAATCAATGTGTTGGCTCAGGGCCAGCAAATTCCTAACGGAGATTTTGAAACTTGGACTTTCGACGGGGAGAATCTCCCCAATAACTGGAATTCTTTCCAGACAGCCACCGGAAACTTTGCAAGTTTGGGCTATGACTCCAACAACCGTCAGGTGAAGCGCTCTACAGATGTGCGTCCCGGTTCTAATGGCAGTTACTCCTGCGCCATTTGGGCACGCGACGTGATGTTCGGAATTATTGCTCAGGGGAATCTGACAAGTGGTCGTGTTAATGCAGGTAATACAACAGCAAAACACAAGGATAACTACAATTACACCGACCGCTTTGGCGCTACCAGTGCTAATGGTAAGGTTGGTGAACCTTGTGCAATACCTTTCACCGGTAAGCCCAAGGCTGTCAAGGTGTGGGTGAAGTATAAGCAGGGCGGCACTGGCTACGGTGTGTACAACAAAGCTAAGTTCTCTGCCATTATTCACAGCGATGCCGACTATATTTCTTACGGCTTGCCCGAGAACGACACGCCTGAAAACAAGGCCCTTGTTGTGGCCTCTGCCGTGAAGGAGATTGAGTACAACGGCGGTGAGTGGGAAGAACTGACGATTCCTTTCGAATACACCAACAACGGTGCAAAGCCCGCTTACATCCAGATCAACGCTTCCACCAACGCTTATCCCGGTAAGGGTAAGAAGAACGACTACCTCTACATTGACGATATTGAGATGGTTTATGATGAAAAGGTCTTCACAGACGATCCTCTTTACGTGACAGTAAACGAAGAGAAGAGCGGTCCCTATGCTGCTACGGTATACGTGACAGAGAATGCTGACAATACGATTAATTTCACGTTGAAGAACTTTGTTTTGCCTGTAGGAAATATCAAGGTGATGAATATCCCTGTGACCAAGGGAGATGATAAGACATCATTCACGGCCAATCAGATAATCACGATTGAGGAAGGTGATGACCCCAACTATGACTATTGGGCTGGTCCTATGCTCGGCGAGATTCCTCTGGATATGACCGGCAGTTACGATGCCGAGCACCTCAAAGTGAACATCAATATTCCTTTGAGCGACGAGATGCAGGTTTACGTGGAGCTTGGTGAGCCGGAGCCAGAGCCCATGGTTTTCGATAAGGATGCACTCTACGTGACAGTAAACGAAGAGAAGAGCGGTCCCTATGCTGCTACGGTATACGTGACAGAGAATGCTGACAATACGATTAATTTCACGTTGAAGAACTTTATTCCTACGAATGATCTTGGTGACGGAGTGACTGGCTTTGCTGCTAATCAAATCATTGAGATTGAGGATGGCGATGATCCCTCTTACCCATACTGGGCTGGTCCCATGCTTGGTGAGATTCCCTTGGAGATGTCTGGTAAGTACAACGCTGAGCACCTCTATGTGGTCATCAATATCCCCTTGAGTGAAGAGATGCAGGTTTATGTGGAATTGGGCAATCCCGACCTCACTGACGTGAAGAGCGTCAAGGTGACCAAGAAAGGTCAGACAACCGGCAAGATCTATGATTTGAACGGTCGTGAGGTGAAGGAAATGCAGCCCGGCCAGATCTACATCGTGGACGGCGTAAAAGTTGCGAAATAAGGCAAAATAGTACATTAAACGGCTAAATACCAACTTGTTATGGCAAAACATGGAGTTGTTTTGCTGCTGGTGCTTGTTTCACTCACCACGAGGGCACAGTATCAGTTGGCAAATGGGGATTTTGAGACTTGGGAGAAGGTGACATACACCTCCTCCAAAGTCTGTGATGAACCTGTGGGCTGGAGTTCATTCTACGATGCAACGGGCGGCCATAAGAAAATCGGTACGAGTACCAAGTCGCAAATACATAAGGAGAAGGAGAACCGACCCGGTTCGCCTGGTCGCTTCTCCTGTCGCCTGACATCCCGCTCGGTGTTTGGTGTTGTGGCTCAGGGTACGGTGACAAACGGTTGCATGAACATGGGTTCCCTGTCGGCCTCGGATGCTTCCGGCAACTACAACTATATCAACGAGGCTCGCAGCGATCAGGCGATGCGCTTCAGCGGTCATCCCGACGCAGTACGTCTTTGGGTGAGGTTCTCCGGAGTGGACACAGGAGTCATCAGGGTGTTTCTTACATCCAAGGGCTATTTCCAGGATCCGGAATATAAAGACAGGAATAAGGCCACTCTTGTGGCGCAGGCACTTTCGGCCAACCGTATTTTGAGCAACGACAAATGGACGAAATATACGATTCCTTTTGACTGGAAAACCTCAGACGCAGATCCATACTATGCGTTGGTGGAAGTCTCGACCAGTGCGGAGCCGGGCAAGGGAAATGCCAAGGATTATCTCTATGTGGACGACATAGAGATGGTTTACAACAGCGAGGCAACGTCCGTTCTCTACGATGGGCGCAATATCCTCAAAAGTGACAGAGTGGAAGAAAAATTCAGCCCGGAAAAGATGGGTAAAATCACTACTAATGCAAGGGCCGCAAAAGCATCGTGGAAGTATGACGAAGCCGGCAGCAAACTCGTTGTGACAGTAGAGGGTGAGAACATCAGGGAGGACGCTGCGAACAAGCACGTATATCACATCCAGTTTTCCAAGGCAGGAAAGTGAGAGAGAGTGAGTAAATTAGATTAGTGATAAATAGAGGGAATAATATGAAAAAGATTTTAGTGACATTTCTTTGTGTCGTAGCAGCTATTTCGACACATGCGCAATTCCAACTTGCGAACGGAGATTATGAAAATTGGGAGACGGTGGAATATACCGCAACCAAGGTATGTGAAGAACCTGTTTCGTGGAGTTCTTTCTACGATGCCACCGGCGGTATGAAGAGTTTTGGTACCGGCACTACGCCTCAGATTTATAAAGATGAGGATGTTCGTCCGGAATCCGCCGGACAATATTCCTGCCGCATCACCTCACGCGAGGTTTTTAGCGGCATTGTGGCTCAGGGCAATCTGACCAGCGGATGCGTCAATATGGGTTCAGCCAGTGCTACCGACGCTTCCGGCAACTACAACTACATCAACGAGGCTCGTGAGGACCAGACGATGCGTTTCTCCGGTCGTCCCGATGCCGTGCGTTTCTGGGTGAGGTTTTCCGGTGTGAAGACCGGCAACTGCAGCGTGCTGCTCACCACGAAGGGCTACTACCAGGATCCCGTGTATCAGGGTCGCAACACCGCCACGCTCGTGGGACAGGCTCTTTCCGGCACCAGCATCGTGAGCAACGACGAGTGGACACAGTACACCGTGCCTTTCGAGTGGCTCTCCGATGAGCAGCCTTACTATGCTCTGGTCAATATCTCCACATGCTCTGAACCCGGTGCAGGCGCTGCTGCCGACTATCTCTACATTGACGACATGGAGATGATTTACAACAGCGAGGCTACAGCCATCATCTATGGCGGCGAGAACATTATGGGTCTCGAGCTGGTTTCCGAGAACTTCGATCCTGCAAAGATGGGTAAAGTCGTGACCAACGGTCGCGGCGCCAGGAAGTCGTGGAAGTTCGAAAGCAGCACTAACACGCTGACGGTGACAATCGAGGGCGACAATGTCTCCGAGGATCCCGCCAACGTACACATCTATCAGATTGCTTTTACCGGCGGTGAGGACGCAGAAGGCACTGGCGACGAAGATCCCATCATAGTAGTTGCCCCGCAGCCCGTGGAGCTCGTGAAGGGCAACAGCTATTATGTGTTCAACAAGGCTACCGGTTACTTCCTGCAGGACAACAATGCGTTCGGTCTTGAGGCCAAGACGGAGTGGACCGTCCATGAGGACAACACGATGGAATCGGCCAACGGCAAGAGTGTCAATATCACTATTGTAGGTAACAGCGGTTTGTTTGGAAACGACAAGCCCAAGAGCGTTACGGTAAAATCCGACGCCGCTACGGCTACTACTCTGGCTGTCGCAGGTGATGTGGATGGCTACAATCTAAGTGCGTCGGCTTCCTGGAAGTATGGCCTTTTTGACAGAAATACTGCTAACTACACTGCTTACATGACCGGTAACGGCGCTGAGCTCACGCAGGCAGACAACGGCGCTACCGATGCCAGCAAGTGGCAACTTTACGATGTGAACGAGTATAAGCTGTATGTTGCGCGCAAGGCGTTCGCAGATGAACTGATGCGTGCGGAGCAAATCGGTATAGACATCACCGCAGGGCGTGAGGCCGTAGAGCAGAGTGAGAGTGTGGATGAGTTGCAGTCGCTGCTCGATCAGTTGCGCCTGGATGAGGCCAGCTATGTGGCCGGCAAGTACACGGAAGACCATACCTCCCTTCTGGGATCTGTGGACCTCAGCGACAAGGCCAAATGGACCACCAATCTCGTTGCCAACAAGAGTCAGCATTGGAGCGATGATCCCGAGCGTCCTTACTACGAGCAGACGGGCGAGCAATGGGGGCAGACAAGTTGGTCAGTATCAGCTGAGCAGACCGTAGAGCTTCCTGCCGGACAGTATTTGCTGAAGGCCGCCGGTCGCAGCAGCTTGTTTGCACAGGCCAAGATGAGTGTGGACGGTGTTGAGGTGGCATTCCCCGCCAAAGATGATTACGGATACGGTATCGATGTCGAGGGTAATGTGAACTTCTCCAACAATGGCGTTTACTGCAACGGCGGCGCTGGTCGCGGTTGGGAATATCGCTACATAGCCATTGATTTGAAGCAGAAAGGCAACGTCACGGTGAAGATTGAGGCTTCGACAAAGAATGCTATCCATCAATGGTTCTCCGTGGCTGACATCGAACTGCTTTCCGTGCCCACACCCGTTTTGGAGATGGTGTCGTTCGAGTACGACGGCGTGAGCTACACGCCCGATGAAGAGGGCAAGATTGACCTCTCGGAGATTTATTACAAAGAGACGAAAGAGTGCAAGGTCGTGACCAAAGGCTATGGTGTCGTAACAACGTCCTTCGACCGCGAAACCGCCGTTTACAGCATCACAATCAGCCCGGAGGAAAGCGAGTATGACTACGAGCTGCAACCCAAGGTATATCAGGTGCAATTCCATGAAGTTCCTGCACCTCTGGTGTTCACAGAACCCTTGCTGGTAGAGATGGGTGGAACCGCTATCCCCAGCGGTGACGTCACGGTTTATCTGGCTAAAAGCGGCGATGAAATCTATGATTTTGAGCTCCCCAACTTCGTAATGGATTTTGGCGGATTCCCAATGCCCGTCGGCACTGTTCGCCTCACGGACATTGAGATGACCGAGCGTGAAGGTGTACAGTGCTTCACTAAAGAGCAGACAATTGAGATTACTCCGGGCACGGACGAGCAGTTCAATCCCGAAGACTGGATTGGTCCGATGTTGGGTGAAGTCCAGATTGTATTGGATGAGGGCTATGTTTACGACGGACACATTTTCGTTCATCTCTTAATTATCGAAAAAGATAGCATGCCTATCGAAGTGACTGTGGGCGACAAGAACAATATCCCCGAATCCGTCACCGGCATCGGTGAAGTGAAGTCCGACAACAAGGCCGAGGGCCAGAAGGATGGCAAGTACCTCATTAACGGTCGTGTGGTCGTTGTGAAGAACGGCCAGCGTTTCAGCCTCTCCGGTCAGCGTCTTTAAGACCTTCTATCCTCTATAAAGAGGTAGAAAAGTCAAAAAAACGGTAGATAAATGCAATTCCGGTTCGTTTCGATGGGCCGGAATTGCTTTTTTTTTGTATCTTTGCGCGCAGAAATTCTTGTTCACGCGCGCCGGCAATGACAAAAACGACAGTACTTCTCAGTTTTGCTGCTGCTGCCACAATACATTTGGTGTTGTGCATTGTGTCTGCTGTGTTTGCTCATTACAGGGTGAAATATCTTGCCTTGGCGTGGATTCTGGGTATTTGTGCTGCAGTGATGGCTGTGGTGGGTTATTTCAGCGAGAGTGTGGCAGAAGGTCAGCCCGGTGTATTGCATCCCGCTATGATGTGGATGCTGCTCATAGGGACGTTCTTGCAGAGTATTTATACCTTCGGTTTCTCGATGCCAGGATTCTTGCAGTGGGAGAGAATGGTGCGCTATGCCTCTCCAATAATCGTTCTCGGTGTGGTGCATGCCCTGTTCCCTGATGCCTGGTGGCTCGGGCTACTTTCCCTGTTGGTGGGTGTCGGGTATATTGCCAACATATATCTGCTGCCTCGCCGGCTGGCTAAGAAGACTCCGATACCGCATTATCTGGAGGGCTATACCTTTTTCATGGCTCTGTCGTATGCTTTTTACATATATGTTTCGTTGCACTACAATCCGATGCTTTTGTGCATATTTGTATTGTGTTTTACGCTTTTGAATTGTTTTCTGGTATTCCTTACCTTGAAGAATTTGGCGCAACATCTGCCGCAACCGGGCTTGTATGAGAAAAATGAAACGCAGGTGGATGAAAAGTCGGAACCGCAGACGAATGATGATGACTTTAATGAAAGAAATCTGGCACGATATCAGGTGATAGAGCGTTGGATGGCCGCCAATAAGTCGGCTTGGATGGATTTTACTTTCAATCGTGAATGTCTGTGCCGTGAAGTGGGGCTTAACCGCCAGCTGGTGTTGCAATGCCTGCGCTCTCAGGGGCACAATAACATACACGAATATTTGATGCTCTATCGCGTGAAAGAACTTAAGTGTCTCATTGAACGCGGAGAAATCACGCAGTTAAGTGAGTGTGTGGACGCGGGCTTTGGCGTGGTGAAGACGGCGAAGGCATGCTTCAAGAAGATAGAAGGAGTGGCTTTGGAGGATTTTTTGGAAGGACACAGAAAGGGTGAAGGTGTCAAGGCCGCTTTGGCGGTAATAATGATAATGTTATGTTGTGGCGGTGCTGTAGCAAGCAGTCAGGTACAGCAGCTTGCCCAGCAAACGCCCAAAGGTGATGTGTCGCAGAAGAGGAAAATGAGTAATTCGGCATTTCCCGTGCAAATCACAAAAATGGGCAATGCATTGAAGATACAGAGCGACCACAATCAAATATTGCCCATATACACGCAGAGTGGAGCGTTTTACATGGTAATGAGGCTAACCAAGGGTACGAATTTCCTTAGCGGGCTGCCGCGTGGACGTTATTTTATCAACAACAGAATTGTTAGTATCGGAATAGAATCAGAATAAAATCAGAATAAAAGTAGAGAACCTGACATGGAATCCATTATTGAGAGAATACCGACAGAACTTATTCTTGCAGAACTTACACCGGAGAAAAAGATTAGGGATACGAATAAGGCAGGCAACGAAATATACGTTGTAACGTGGCAGGATTCCCCTAACACGATGCGTGAAATCGGGCGTTTGCGTGAAATAGCGTTTCGTGCTTATGGTGGAGGAAGCGGCAAGGCTGTGGATTTGGACGATTTCGATACGATGGACAAGCCTTACAAAAATCTTATCGTGTGGAATCCCGAGGCGCAGGAGATAATAGGCGGCTATCGTTATATGATGGGTAACGAAACACCACTTGACGAGGAAGGTCAGCCGATTCTTGCAACGAGTCACATGTTTCGTTTCTCGGAAGATTTTGTGAAGAACTATTTGCCTTGGACAATAGAATTGGGACGCTCTTTCGTGACGCTGGAGTATCAGAGTACGAGAATGGGCACAAAATCACTGTTTGCTCTTGACAATCTGTGGGACGGACTGGGTGCCATTGTCGTAATGGAGCCATCGGTAAAGTATTGTTTCGGTAAATTCACGATGTATCCCAGTTATAATCGTACTGCTCGTGATATGATACTTTATTTCCTTAGGAAGCATTTTCGGGATGAAGATCGTCTGGTGTGGCCAAAGACACCTCTTCAAGTGGATTTTGATGAGGAACAGATGAAAGGGATTTTTGCAGAAGAAGATTTCAAGAAAGACTACCGCATATTGAACCGTGAGGTGCATAATTGCGGAGTGGCAATACCACCGCTGGTGAATGCGTATATGGGACTTTCGCCCACAATGAGGTTCTTTGAAACAGCTATCAACGATGAATTCGGAGATGTGGAGGAAAGCGGAATACTGATAGCTTTGGATGAGATATGGCCGGAGAAGAGGATGCGACACGTTGACAGTTTTGCAGCGGAGCATCCTGAATATGCAAATGCGGCAACTGCGGAAAACCGAATTTTCTACAAAGTATGAACTGGGAACAACTATTGAGTAACAAACGGTTCGGACAGGAAGGACAACCGCATAGCAAGGATGACAGAACGGAGTTTCAACGGGATTACGACCGTTTGATATTCTCTGCGCCGTTCCGTCGTTTGCAGAATAAGACTCAGGTGTTTCCTTTGCCCGGCAGTATATTTGTGCATAATCGACTGACTCATTCGCTGGAAGTGTCGAGTGTGGGTCGTTCCCTGGGTAATGATGCAAGTAGGGCTCTGTTGGATAAACATCCGCAACTATACGCGACACACTTTACGGAATTAGGTAGTATTGTTTCTGCTGCGTGTCTGGCTCACGATTTGGGGAATCCTCCATTCGGACATAGCGGAGAAAATGCGATAGCTACTTATTTCAGCGAGGGTGACGGCCAGAAACTGAGAGACTATATGTGTCCTGACACAGGAGACAGGCTTACGGAGGCACAATGGAATGATATTACTCGTTTTGAGGGAAATGCGAATGCTTTTCGTCTGCTTACCCATCATTTTCAGGGACGAAGAGAGGGCGGTTTTGTGATGACATACAGTACACTTGCCTCTATCGTGAAATATCCGTACACGAGTGGTCATGAGGGAAAAAAAGGAAAGTTCGGCTTTTTCAGGGCAGAGGAAGAAAGCTACTTGCGAATTGCACGTGAGTTGGGGATAAAACAACTTCCGGCAGAAGAGGGTGAATTGAGTTTCGTCCGCTATCCGCTTGTATATTTGGTGGAAGCCGCAGATGACATCTGTTATGAGATCATGGACATCGAGGATGCTCACAAACTCAAGATATTGACCACAGAGGAAACTACGGAACTGCTCCTGTCTTATTTCCCCAAAGAGCAGCAAGAGCATATCAAAATGAGGATGAGTACACTTGACGATGCAAATGAAAAGGTTGTCTATTTGCGTTCGTGTGTTATAAACTGTCTGGAAAACGAATGCGTCCGTGTTTTCGTGGACCATGAGGAGGAAATCCTGGAAGGTGTATTTGAGGGGTCGCTTATAAATTATATCAGCGATATTCCCAAGCAGGCATATAAGGCATGCGAGAAAGTGTCATATGGCCGGATATATCACAGCAAAGATGTTGTTGATATAGAGATTGCCGGCTACAAGGTCATAAGCACTCTCATGGATTTAATGGTGGAAGCCGTGACACATCCGGACAGGCAATACTCAAAACTGTTGCTAAATCGTGTGAGCCGTCAGTACGAGATGAATGCCCCCACTTTGTATGGGAGACTTCTTGCGGTGCTTGACTATATCAGTGGAATGACAGATGTATATGCCATTGATGTATATAGAAAAATAAACGGAATGAAGATACCTATGTTATGAAGATAGAAATAATAAACGGAAGTCACCATCCTTTACCCAAATATGCTACACCTTTAAGTGCAGGTATGGATTTGCGTGCTAACTTAGAAACCCCGGTGACACTGCGTCCTTTTGAAAGAAGACTTATACCTACGGGATTGAGAATGGCCTTACCGGAGGGATATGAGGCACAGGTGAGACCGCGTAGCGGTTTGGCTCTAAAGAAAGGTATTACGGTGTTGAATACTCCTGGTACTATTGATGCTGACTACAGGGGGGAAGTGTGTGTAATATTGATAAATCTTTCTACGGAGGATTTTGTCATTGAAGATGGAGAACGTATAGCGCAAATGGTTATTGCGCGACATGAGCAACCGGAACTCATTGAGGTGGAAGAACTGTGTGAAACAGAACGTGGCGAAGGAGGTTTCGGACACAGTGGAGTAAAGTAGCGCTAAAAAATAAGGTGAAAAGATTTCTTCTCATATTGGCAGTCTTGCCACTGTTTGCTGTGGCTGATATTCGTTACGACTTTTTCTTTCAGGAAGCGACGAGCAGGAGATTATCAGGACATCTTGATGAAGCAATGACTCTTTATGGACATTGTCTGAAGTTGGATTCAAGGCGTCCGGAAGCCTTGTTCGAAATGGGACGTCTTCAATTGGCACTGAGAGCGGATAGTGTTGCAATAGAAATGATGATGAAGGCAGCAGACACGGATTCCCTCAATGCAAACTATCAGGAAAATGTAGCAGCGGTGATGATACAGCGACACATGGATGATGATGCCGCTGTATATCTGGAGAGACTTGTGCGGTTGCAGCCCAAGCGTTCTGAGGTTCAAATGCAGCTTGTTGACTATTATAGGCGCAGTGGTGAAACAGAAAAGGCCTTGCAGGGGTTGGATGCAATAGAAAAGCGGGAAGGCAGAACTCTTGTCACAACGAATGAGAAGTTTGAACTTTATATGGAACAAGGAGACAGCGCAAGGGCTTTTCAGGAATATGAACTTTTATGCGATGAAACTCCTTATGATGTTGCCGCGAAGATACAGTACGGGAGACTATGTCAATATTACGGTGATACTTTAAAGGCCCGGATGCTATTTGATGAAGCACGTAAAGTAGGACCGGAGGAGACGGAATTGATGCTTCTTCGTAGTGATGCGGTTTCACTTTTGCAGCGTGAAGCTCCGGAAGAGGAGATAGTAAGTGTATTTAACAAAATACTCGCCCTACAACCGGATGATGAAATGGTGATGGGGTATTTGATGGAGTATTATGGGAAAAAGGAGGACTATGAGCACCTTGAAGAACTGTGCCGCAGAGGAATGAATCTTTTCCCTGAGAATTTAGGATACGCCTATTTCTTGGGTATTACTCTTATGCAGCAAAAGAAAATGGCGGAGGCTATTGAGGTTTTTGAAAGAGGTTTGGAGAAAAGAGGGGAGGGTATGAAACCGTCTTTAATTAGTGAGGTGTGGGGACTGAAGGGCGACGCTTGCCATGAGGTGGGTAAAAGCGAAGACGCATTTCTGGCATACGATTCGGCTTTGGTATACAACAAGGGTAATATCACTTATCTCAACAATTACGCCTATTATCTTTCGCTTAGGGGTGAGCGGTTGGATGAGGCAGAAAAGATGTCACGAATCACGGTAAAGGCAGAACCCAACAACCCGATATATCTTGATACATATGCTTGGATATTGTTTATAAAAAAGGAGTATTTCAAAGCAAAGGATGTTATGAACAAGGTGGTGTCGCCGGACAGTACCGATGAGGCCTTGCTGAGTGACAGATACTGCATGAGCAATGTGCTGGAGCACGCTGGTGATATAGCTTGGAATGTGGGGGAAAAGGAGGAGGCTGTGCGTTTTTGGCGTTTGGCAATGGAGAGAAATGACGGGACGGCTACAATATTATTGTCACGAAAACTAAAAAAGAAGAAATACTATGCGAAGTAAAATATTATATTTTCTAATAGCCATAGCGGTACTGAGTTCATGTCGTTCTCAGAAAGCGGTTGTAATTACGACTCCGGAAGAAGTTATAAAAACTGAGGTTCTTCCCACGTGGCAGACGGGCGATGTTGCGACAACAACGGGACGTGTTACAATGACATACAACGGACGGCGTGCTACACTTGATGCACACGTTCGTTTGAAGAGGGACGATGTCGTACAGGTGCAGTTTTCATATAGTATGATTATAACCATACAGGTGGGTACTATGGAATTGACCAAGGACGAGTTTCTGTTCTTAAACCGTATTCACCGTCAGTATACAAGGGCACCATACGCAGAGGTGGATGGGTTCTTGAATAAAGATATAAATTTCGAAAACGTGCAAAGTATGTTCTGGGGAGACGGTGAAGGACAGAGACCGTCACAACTGCAGTTGGCACTGCCTGTGTCAGGAAAACTACTTAAGGCGAACTTTGTTTTTGACGAGTGGGGGAAAGATGAAAGTTGGCAAACAAGAACTCAGTTCAATGAGCAGAGATTCGATAAGGTGTCTTTGGAACAGATGATGCAAACCATAATAAATATGTAAATAAGGTGTATCGTGTTATAACTATAATATTACTGTCTGTTGGTATTTCTGTTTGTGCGCAGACATCCAAGAAGGTTCAGAAGCTCAAGGCGCAGCAGACTCAGTTGGAGAAAACTATCAAGAGCAAGCAGCGTGAGATAGAGACGACTCAGAAGGAAGTTAAAAAGGGTGAGGCTCGCATTCATCACATTGGCTTACAATTGGAGGACCGTATTCGTCACATTCATTCTTTGGAGGGAGAACTGGAAAAATTAAGTAACGAGATAGAACAAATCAAGGATAGTATTAATTCGCTTCAGATTCAGTTGGATGAAAAGAAGGCGCGTTTTTCCCGTGCGGTGAGAATGACAAGGCTTTATCCTAAAGTAAAGAGCCCCTTGTTGTTTGTGCTTTCTGCCAAGAATGTCACTCAGATGTATCGACGCTTGCGATACACACACGAATATGCCAGCTATCAATACACTTTGGGACAGCAGATTCAGTCCAAACAGGCGGAAATGGAGGTAATGAGAAATCGTCTTGTTGACAAGCGAACTCAAATGCATGGTGTGATGAGTGAACTTGTTGCTGAACGCAAAAAGTTAGCTCAGGAGCAGCTTACAAAGCAGAAGGAAGTGAAAAATCTGCGCAAGAAAGAGAAGGATCTTGCCGTAGAGGTAAATAAAAGGAAGAAAGAACTCGCCGCACTAAATAAGAAGATAGATGATCTTATTGCTTATGAAATAGAACAGGCGCGCAAGAGAGCTGCAGAGCAAGCGGCGAAACAGGCAGCAAAGTCACTTGGCACCACAGCCCAGAAGAAGGGTTCGTCGTCATCATCTGCCTCAAGTGGTAAAGGCAGTAACTGGCTTACACCGGAGGAACGCAAACTTTCAGGAAACTTTGAGGCAAACAGGGGACGCCTGCCGGTTCCTTTGACAGGTCAATACCGCATAGCGGCTCACTTTGGACAATATCGTGTGGAAGGTTTAAGTCACGTCACTTTGGATAATAAGGGTGTGAACTATGCCGGTAGGCCTGGTGCTCGTGCACGCAGTGTGTTTGACGGTGTGGTGACGGCAGTATTTGCGTTTGGAGGCACCAAGAATGTACTCGTCCGGCATGGCTCCTACATATCGGTATATTGTAATCTGTCGTCAGTGATAGTCGCCAAGGGTCAGAAAGTGAAGACGTGTGACATCCTCGGCACTCCGGCTACTGATGATAGCGGGAATCCGTTGCTGCATTTCCAATTGAGAAAAGAAACGGCGAAACTTAATCCAGAATTATGGATTGGTAGGTAGTGATGGCATCTTCAATCTCGGACAGACGGATGAATTCATCTGCTGTGTGAGAGCGTGAACTCTCGCCCGGGCCGATTTTAAATGAGGGGAAACGCATAAGAGCTTGATCGGAGAGTGTCGGTGAACCGAAGGGCTTTTTGCCCATGTTAATCAGTTTTTGGACAAAGGGATTTCTTTCATCAATACAAGATGATGAGAGCCTGAAACTGCGTGCTTTGGCTGTGCCCTTGATACTCGATGAAATGAGGCTAAATAGCATCTCATTGTTATATAACTCGTTGGAGCGTATGTCAACGGTGAATGTGCATTCGTCTGGTATGACGTTGTGTTGTGTGCCTGCGTGTATGATGGTCGTGGTCATTTTCACGGGGCCTAAAAGTGGTGACGATTTTAGTGTGTTTGGCAGAGAATGTATCGTATTGATATCTTCAATAGCCAAATCTATTGCATTGATGCCTTCGTTACGTGCGGCATGTCCGGCACGCCCGTGTGAGGTGATATCCACCACCATAAGTCCCTTCTCAGCTATGGCGGGTTGCATACCGGTAGGTTCTCCCACAATAGCCATATCAATAGGAGGCAGGAGAGGCAAAACGCTTTCCACACCGGCTTTTCCACTCACCTCTTCTTCTGCGGAGAGAAGCAGTATGAGAGTGTATGGGAGGGTTTTTCCGGTACATGCGATGAATGTTTCGAGAAGACTTACCAATGATGCCCCGTCGTCATTGCTGCCCAGACCGTAGAGGTAGTCTCCTTCTATCGTGGCTTTGTGCGGGTCGCGTGTCCAGGCGCTGACAGGATGTACCGTGTCAATGTGGGCATTCAGTAATATTGTGGGACCAACGTTCGATGGATGTACGCTCCACAGGTTATTTCCATGGCGTTGGACTGAAAGTCCATGCTCCTTCATATATGTTTCCACAATATCGGCAGCAGCGGTTTCCTCGCGTGAGTATCGGGGTGTTTCAATGAGGCGGCAGAGTAGTTCTATATAGTCCATTTCTGTATGATTTCTATGCAAAAGTAAGAAAAAGTTCATTGTTCAAGCTCCAATGTGGTATCTTTTTGTGTAAAAATCGCCTTTTTTTTGTATATTTGCACCCAAATAAAAGCTTTTACTCATGTATTCTACAAGTCCTCTTTCTACACTTATTCACGACCAGGCAAAGAAGTATGGTGAGCGTACAGCAATGATGTATCGTGACTATAATGAAGACGTCTGGAAGAATATCTCTTGGAACGAATTCTCGCGCAGAGTAAGACTGGCAAGCAACGCTTTGTTGAAAATGGGAGTTAAAGTACAGGAGAATATCGCTGTATTCAGCCAAAATATGCCTGAATGTCTGGTGACGGATTTTGGGGCATACGGTATTCGCGCTGTGACTATTCCATTTTATGCCACATCCAGTGAAATGCAGGTGAAATACATGGTGTCTGATGCTTCCATCCGCTATATTTTTGTCGGAGAGCAATATCAGTATGACACGGCCTTGAGAGTTCAGCAATTGGCTCCTCAGGTGGAAAGGCTCATTCTGATGTCAAAGGATATTGAAAGGGATGAGCGTGATCAGACGAGCATTACTTACGATGATTTTCTGGCATTGGGTGAAGGATTGCCTTTTGCAGAGGAAGTGGAGAAACGTTCGTCTGAACTTCAAATTGACGATTTGGCTAATATTCTGTATACGAGCGGTACGACGGGCTTGTCTAAGGGCGTTATGCTGACTCACAGGATGTATAATGCTGCTATTAAAGGTCACAATGGGGCATTAAATCTTTCCGATGCAGATTTGATAATGAATTTCCTGCCGTTTACTCACGTTTTCGAGAGAGGTTGGACATATCTTTGTATAGCGGCAGGTGCAACATTGGCTGTTAATCTGAAACCTCAGGATGTCCTGAAGAGTATGAAGGAGGTGCATCCCACATGTATGTGTGCTGTGCCCCGTTTCTGGGAGAAGGTTTATTCCGGTGTGAAGGAGAAGATACGCAATTCCAGTGCGGTACAGAGACTTCTGATGCAAGATGCTTTGAAGATAGGACGGGAATACAACGTCACATACCGTATGAACGGGAAGAAACCTCCATTGGCATTGGAATTGAAGTATAGATTTTACGAAAAAACAATTATTTCGTTGCTGCTGCAGAATCTTGGACTGGAGCGTGGTAATTTCTTCCCGACAGCCGGTGCAGCAATTCCAAAGGAGGTTGAGGAGTTCGTACATTCTGCAGGTATTATGATGATTGCCGGTTACGGATTGACGGAAAGTACTGCGACGGTGTCGTGCGACCGCTGGACCCAGAAGATAACAATGGGCAGTGTTGGCCGTGTTTTGGACGGAGTTGAGGTTTCGTTCGGTGAGAATAATGAAATACTGTTGCGCGGTGATACTATTACGAAGGGTTATTATCGCAAGGCAGAGGTGACGGAGCGCAGTATTGATAAAGACGGATGGTTCCACACGGGTGATGCCGGTTACATGAAGGACGGTGAACTGTATCTTACCGATCGCATCAAAGATCTCTTCAAGACGAGCAATGGTAAGTATATAGCGCCTCAGCTTTTGGAAAGTAAGCTCTCTGTGGACCGTTATATAGACCAGATAGTGATTATTGCAGACCAAAGAAAATTTGTGTCTGCTCTGATAATTCCGGAATACGATATTTTAATGGAAGAGGCAAAGAAGCATCTTGGTAAGACGTTCTCTTCTCGTGCAGAAATGTGTGCCGATCCGGACATCAACAGATTTATGATGTTCCGTTTGGATACGTTGCAGCAGGAGTTCGCTCACTACGAGCAAGTGAAACGTATTACTTTGCTTCCCGAGCCGTTCTCTCTTGAGAAGGGTGAACTGACCAATACGCTGAAGGTGAGAAGACCTGTGCTGAATGAGAATTACAAGGAAATTATAGAAAAGATGTACGAAGAATAATCTTTGTCGGATAAAAGTTGAGGTAGAAAGGTGATTACACAGGAACAACAGAAGGAGGTGCGTGACAGGGTAGAGGCCCTGAATCGCTACCTCAATATAGATGAGAAGAGAGTACAACTGGAGGAAGAACAGCTGCGCACGCAGGCACCGGGATTTTGGGACGACCAGAAAAAGGCCGAGGCCCAGATGAAACTGGTGAAGGGCATCGAGAAATGGATAAAGGACTATGAGGCCGTTTCCGCTTTGGCAGACGAGTTGGACCTCGCGGTGGATTTCTACAAGGAGAATCTTATTACGGAGGCAGAGGTTGATGAGAACTACCGCAAAGCACTCTCTGCTGTAGAGGCTTTGGAGCTCCGTAATATGCTTCGTCGCGAGGAAGATCAGATGGATGCTGTTCTCAAGATAAATTCTGGAGCGGGAGGTACGGAAGCACAGGACTGGGCTCAGCAACTGATGCGTATGTATATGCGTTGGGCTGAGGAGAACAAGTATAAGTGCAGGGTTGCCAACCTTCTTGAGGCAGACGATGCCGGTATCAAGTCATGTACGCTGGAGATAGAGGGTGCTCAGGCATACGGTTTCCTCAAGAGTGAAACGGGAGTGCACCGTTTGGTACGTGTGTCGCCGTACAACGCGCAGGGCAAACGTATGACATCTTTTGCCTCAGTGTTTGTTACTCCGTTGGTGGATGACAGTATTGAGGTGAATATCGAACCGGCCCGTATCTCGTGGGATACTTTCCGTTCCAGCGGTGCCGGAGGTCAGAATGTCAACAAGGTGGAGTCGGGCGTACGTCTCCGTTATCAGTACAAGGATCCTTATACGGGTGAAGAGGAGGAAATCCTCATTGAGAATACAGAGACCCGCGACCAGCCCAAGAATAAGGAAAACGCCTTGCGACTGCTTCGTTCAATGCTGTATGACAAGGAACTGAAGCACCGTATGGCCGAGCAGGCAAAGGTAGAGGCCGGTAAGATGAAGATTGAATGGGGTTCGCAGATACGCAGTTATGTGTTTGACGACCGGCGTGTGAAGGATCATCGCACCGGTTATCAGACCTCTGATGTCGGCGGTGTGATGGATGGCAAGATAGACGCATTCATCAAAGCATATCTGATGGAGTTCGGCGGAGAGTAGGATGGCTTATCTGGAGATAGAACGGAAATTTCTGGTTAAGGGCGAGTACAAGAGTCTCGCCTTTGAGGTGACGCGTATCAAACAGGGATACATTGCTTCGGGAAATGGCCGCACGGTGCGTGTGCGCACACGTGGCAACAAGGGCTATCTGACAATAAAAGGTCCCAGTGATGCAAAAGGATTGGGACGTTTCGAATGGGAGAAGGAGATTTCCGTTGAAGAGGCGGAAGCTCTGCTGTCTATAGCAGAACCGGGCATTATATCAAAATCCCGTTATCTTGTCAGGGCTGACGACGGACATGTGTGGGAGGTGGATGAATTCTATGGGGAGAATGAAGGACTCACGATGGCGGAGATAGAGCTGAAGAGTGAGGACGAACAGTTCGCCTTGCCTCCGTTCATTGGTCGTGAAGTTACGGGCGACAGACGATTCTATAACAGTCATATGAGAAAAAATCCTTACCGGTTATGGAAGCAAGACATCAATTTGGGAGCCGATTAGGTGTTATTCTGGCCTCTGTCGGCAGTGCCGTGGGTCTGGGTAATGTGTGGCGTTTCCCTATGGAGGCAGGTCGTAGTGGCGGTGCCGCTTTTATTCTGGTATATGTAATCTTTGTTCTGATACTGGCTCTTCCTGTGATGTGTTCGGAATTCGTTGTAGGCAGAATGGGACGGGCTAACGCAGCAGACAGTTTCAAGCGCCTTGCTCCCAACGGTTTCTGGTCTGTTGTCGGCTACATGGGTGTGCTGGCCGGTTTTCTTATATTGAGTTTTTATGTGGTGGTGGCGGCCTGGACGCTCTACTATACAGTGGAGAGTTTCCGGGGCACGCTTCTTGCCGAGCATGATTTCAGTCGGTTCTATTCGGATTTCTCCACCGACACATGGCATCCTCTGCTGTATGTATTCCTGTTTCTTGCGGCGAATACTGTTATTATTGCCGGTGGTGTGCAAAAGGGTATTGAACGCTGCTCCAAATGGATGATGCCATTGCTGTTCCTGATTATAGCGGTTCTGGCGTGCTTTTCGCTTTCTTTGCCGGGCGCGTCCGACGGTGTGAGATTCCTGCTGTATCCGGATTTCTCAAAACTGACGATAGACGTGGTGCTGTCTGCTATGGGACAGGCGTTTTTCTCGTTATCTGTCGGAATAGGCTGTCTGGCCACCTATGCTTCTTATTTCAAGAGAGATGTGGACTTGATACGTTCCTCTTTTATGATTTGTTTCCTGGACACATGTGTTGCTGTGTTGAGCGGTGTCGTCATCTTTCCTGTGGTGTTCAGCATCGGGGCTGGCGTGGACGCGGGGCCGGGGCTCGTCTTTATCACCTTGCCCCACATATTCAATACGGTTCTGGGGGCGTCTCCTGTAGCCAATTATCTTTTTTCGGCACTGTTCTATATTCTCCTGCTGGTAGCGGCTCTGACGAGTTCTGTTTCCATGCATGAAATGGTGACGGCTTTGGTGCATGAGAAGTGTCATATGACGCGTCCGCAGGCATCGGTTGTTGTAGCAGCTGCCGCAATGCTCTGCGCCACAGCGTGCTCGCTGTCTTTCGGAGCGTGGCAGGATGTGACGGTGTTCGGAATGGGTTTCTTCGCACTGTTTGATTTCGTCACGGCGAAGTTTATGATGCCCATCGGCGGATTATGCTTCTGTGTGTTTGTTTCGTGGGTGATGAGGCGCTCTGTCGTAGAGAGTGAATTGTGTGGAGGCAGATTCTCCAGAACGAGAAGTGTGATTGTTTCGGTGGTCTACTTTTTCATGCGGGTGGTGGCTCCGCTCTGTCTGTTGGGCGTGTTCTTCTACGAACTGTTCGGCCATAAATAGCCGCGGACTTTATTTCACGTTGTTGCGTATGAAGTCGGCGCACTGTTCCATCAGCCATTTCGGCGTTGATGTTGCTCCGCAGATTCCTACACTTTCCTTGCCGTCAAACCACCTGAGGTCTATTTCCTGGGCGCTGTCCACCAGATAGCTCGACGGATTGATGCGCTTGCATTCTGAGAAAAGTACGCGCCCGTTGCTCGATTTCCGCCCGGAGACAAACAGAATGACATCGTGACGTGCAGCAAACAGTTGGATGTGCGGCATACGGTTGGCCACCTGTCGGCAGATTGTGTCTGCAAATGTGAATGTGGCATCCCGGGAGATGTGCGACTTGATGTATTCTACAATTTGCAGGAATGTGGCGAGCGACTTCGTCGTCTGGCTGTAGAGCGATATGTCGCGGGTGAAGTCCAGGTGTGTGGCATCCTCCAGGCTCTCGATGACTATAGCCGTCCCTTCGGTCTGTCCCACAAGTCCGAGCACCTCCGCATGTCCCGGTTTGCCGAAGATGACGATTTGTTTACTGTGGGGAGACGATGTCTCGTATTCCGCGCGGATGCGCTTCTGCAGATGGAGCACCACGGGGCAGGTGGCATCTATCAGTGTGATGTCGTTTTTCCCGGCTTTCTGGTATGTTGACGGCGGTTCGCCGTGAGCGCGCAGTAGCACCTTGACATTGTGCAACCGCTCGAACGCTTCGTGGTCGATGGTCTTCAGCCCCAACTGTTCCAGACGGGAACATTCCTTTCCGTTGTGCACGATGTCACCGAGGCAATAGAGCCCCTCGCCATTCTTCAGTTCCTCTTCGGCTTTTGTGATGGCGCGTGTCACACCGTGGCAGAATCCGCTGCCCTCGTCTATCTCAATCTTCATTATTCGCGTGTTGCCACAGCCAGAGCGCCGTGCAGCCATGCCATCTGTTCCTCGCGTGTCATGTGGCTGTTGTCCAGCACGACGGCGTCTTCGGCCTGTCGCAGGGGGCTTATCTCGCGTGTGGAGTCAATGCGGTCGCGCTCCTTCACGTTGTGAAGCACATCCTCGAAACTAACTTTTTGGCCCTTCCCGATGAGTTCGTCGTAGCGGCGCTGGGCACGCACTTCCGGATCTGCGGTGACGAATACCTTCAGTTCAGCGTCGGGGAACACCACGGTGCCGATATCGCGTCCATCCAATATCACTCCCTTGGCTTCTCCCATCAGTCTCTGCAGGTCCACCATTGCTTCGCGCACGAAACCGAGAGTTGCTATCGGACTCACGTTGGACGACACCTCGAGGGTGCGTATCTCGTCCTCCACGCATTCGCCGTTGAGATATGTTTCGAGGCGCTGCTTCTCTGTATTGTACACGAACATTATCATGATATTGACAATGTCTGCTTTGAGAGCTTCCGTATCGATACTTCCGTCGGCGGCGATATATCCTTTGCGCATGGCGTAGAGCGTCACAGCCCTGTACATGGCACCGGTGTCGATGTAAACGTAACCGATTTCCCGTGCCAGCTGTTTAGCCATTGTACTTTTGCCGCAGGAGGAGAAGCCGTCCATTGCGATGGTGATTCTTTTCATGTCAGATGTATGTGCTGTTATTGTTTGTTGAAATTATATGACAGTGATACGCAGATGGAGTTTGTGCTCACGTGCTGTTTCGACCACGCAAGTCCCACCTTGAAACGTTTGATGTCGACACCGGCTCCCAGCGACAGACCGGCGGCATGCGAAGAACCTCCGGCCTTCATCTCGTATGCTCTGCGGAAATTGTATCCGAGAGCCAGCCATATATATTTTGTCGGGAATACGTCCAGGCCCAGCGCAAAATGATTCATGAAGATGGTGAATCCGCCCACGTCCTCTCCTGTGGAGTTGAAGTAATAGTCGTGTGCCCAGTGGTTGATGTCAAACATTGTTACGGTGATTCTTGCCGGCAGACGTCCCAGTCCCTTGGAGAAGCCCAGTTTGAGATTTATGGGGAGCCTCTCGTGCTCATTGCCGAAGGCCTTCACCTGCGCTCCCAGGTTTGTCACCGCTGCCGATATCGAGAAGTCGCGTTCCTCGTCATAGTAGTTGGCTGCGAGATCCACACAGAGGCCCACGGAGCTGAACGAACCGTATTTGGAGTAGAGGAACTTACCCATGACGCCTCCCACCCAGCGGTCGGACAGCGCGTAACTGTAGCCGCCTGTGATGTTGAGGTCGAGGGGCGACATCGTGCCCATCACTTCTCCCCATTCGTTTGTCTCCTTCACACTGCCGTAGGCCACGAACTGTGCGCCCACGCCCCAGCTTCCTCTTGTCCCCTGCGCCTGCACGTAGGCTGCACTCCCCGTGTGTGTACCTCTCATATAGTTCATATAATTGAAGTTCACACTGTGTGACGAGGTGTTGGACAGCGCTGCAGGGTTGGTGAATATCATCGAGGCGTCATCCTCTATGGTGGAAATGTTCTGTCCGCCGAGTGCTGTAGTGTGTGCGGAGGATGACAGGCTGAGGAAATTGAACACACTGCCGCTTTCCTGGGCCGTGAGCCCGGAAAACATGAAAATCATAAACCATAAGAGAGTAAAAAGCCGTTTATGACTCATCGGTGTCCTATTTCGATGCCAAAGGTACTCTATTTTACTCCAATAACCGCCGCAGATGAAGAAAAATTGCCCCAACATGAAAAAAAAAGTCCTTATATGCGCCATTGAATCATAAAAAAGCACTATATTTGCCCTCGTGGATTGAAAAAAACGAAAAAAAACATACCATGGAAGCGATTCAAGTAAACGAAAACTTAGACTTGAGAGGGCAGAAGTCAACAGGCATCCTCATCGGTTATGTCCTGACACTTGCCCTTATGTTTTGTGCCTTTGAGTTGACGCAGCGCGATCCCGAGAAGGTGGTTGAAGAGGAGAAAATCTACGAGATGGCTTTTGAGGAGGACATGATTCCCATCACTCAGCAGCAGGAAGTAATGGCTCCTCCTCCAGCAGCAGCCCCCAAGGTGGCAGAAATCATCAACATCGTGGACAATGAGACGGAATTGCCTGATGAGGAGGTGGAGACCAGTGAGGAAGTCAACCAGGCTATCACCACTGTTGTCGGCACAGGTTCTCCCTCTGCAGTTGCCACAGGTCCTGTAGGTCCTATTGTGGAGGCTGTGGACGACGACCGCATTTTCGACGTCGTTGAGGAGAATGCCCAGTTCCCCGGCGGTGACGAGGCTTGCATGAAGTGGCTTCGCGACCACATCAAGTATCCCAGCATCTGTCAGGAGCAGGGTGTGCAGGGCCGTGTCATCGTCAGTTTCGT
This sequence comes from uncultured Bacteroidales bacterium, assembly GCA_902802815.1. GTDB lineage: Bacteria > Bacteroidota > Bacteroidia > Bacteroidales > Bacteroidaceae > Physcousia. The sequence goes on from CADCNQ010000021.1 coordinate 67,917, forward strand.
GGTGAACCGCGACGGTTCCATCGTGGATGCCAAGGTGATGCGTTCTCCCGACCAGCATCTCTCCGACGAGGCTCTGCGCGTGGTGAATTCCATGCCTAAGTGGAAACCCGCCCGTCAGGGCAACAGGACGGTGCGCTCGCGCTTCAACCTGCCTGTGATGTTCCGTCTTGGATAATGAGATATGTATAAAAGTGATGAAATAATCGAGAAGGTGAACCAGGCTTTGGTTCACCTTTCTTTTGACCGGCAGCCGGCAGGTCTCTACGACCCCATACGCTATGTCCTCTCTCTCGGAGGCAAGCGCATACGTCCCGTGCTGATGCTGATGTCCTATAATTTATATAAAAAGGATATAGATGCCTGTATGCCGGCGGCGCTGGGTCTTGAGGTGTACCACAACTACACGCTTCTCCACGACGACTTGATGGACAGGGCGGAGGTGCGCCGCGGCAAGCCCTGTGTGCACAAGAAGTGGGACGACAACACCGCCATCCTTTCCGGCGACTCCATGCTCGTGCTGGCTTTTCAGATGATGCAGCAGTGCGACGCTTCAGTGCTTGCGCCTCTTCTCTCCTCCTTCACGGAGACGGCTCTCGAAATAGGCGAGGGGCAGCAGATGGATATGGAGTTCGAGTCGCGGCTCGATGTCACGGAGGACGAATATATAGAGATGATACGTCTGAAGACCAGCGTGCTCTTGGCTTGCGCCACATCGCTGGGTGCCCTGCAGGCCGGTGCGAAGGAGGCCGATGTGCGGACGCTCTATTCCTTCGGCGAGAAGCTCGGCCTGGCTTTCCAGCTGCAGGACGACCTGCTGGATGTCTATGGCGACTTTGCCACCTTCGGCAAGCGTATCGGCGGCGACATCCTTGAGAACAAGAAGACTTTCCTCCTCATCAATGCACTTCAAATAGCAAATGATGAACAGAAGGCTGAACTGCTGCGCTGGCTCGGGGCTTCGCCCTCTACGGCCGCTGAGGAGCGGGAGAAGATAGAGGCTGTCACGCGCCTCTATGACGAGATAGGTGTGAGGCCCCTGGCGGAGCACCGCATCAACGAGTTCTTCCACGAGGCCCGCATGGCACTGGAGTCTCTCGCGCTGCCGTTGGAGAAGAAGCAGCCTCTTTGGGAGTTTGCCATGTCGCTGATGCAGCGCCAGTCATGACCGACACTCATTCCCATCTCTACGAACCGGAGTTCGACGCCGACCGCGAGGATGTGCTCCTCAGGGCGCAGGCGGCGGGTGTCACGCGCATGTTCCTTCCCAATATCAACGAGGAGAGCATTCCCCGTATGATGGCTCTTGCGGAGCGCCATCCCGGCTACTGTTTTCCTATGATGGGTCTCCATCCCGAGGATGTGAAGGCCGACTGGGAGGAGGTGCTTGCCCGCATGGCTGTGCAGTTGGACGGTATGTCGGCTGTGGGCGAAGTGGGACTGGATTTCTATTGGGACACCACTTTCCGCGAGGAGCAGATGCAGGCTTTCGGATGCCAGGCGGAGTGGGCGAGGGACCGCTCTCTTCCCCTTGTTATCCACCAGCGCAAGGCCGAGAGCGAGGTGTTCGAGGTGCTGTCGCACTTTCCCAAGGATTCGCTCAGCGGCATCTTCCATTGCTTCTCGGGCAGTGTGGAGACAGCGCGCCGCGTGCTCGCCTACGAGCGTTTCTATTTCGGTATCGGCGGTGTGGTGACGTTCAAAAATGCCAAACTCGGTGCTGTGCTCCGCGAGGCTGTGCCCCTGAGCCGTGTGGTGCTTGAGACCGACTGTCCCTACCTCTCTCCGGTGCCCCGCAGAGGGGAGCGCAACGAGAGTTCCTACCTCATTTATGTGCGTGACAAACTGAGTGAGATTTACGGTGTGAGTCCTGAGGAGGTTGAAAGGGTGACAGATGACAATGTTTTAAGACTTTTTTGCGTGTAATGCCCCCGTAAATGGTGTTTTATGAGAAAAAAAAGCGCAACTTCCGCTTTTTTTGCGATAAAGATGATGTTTATTAAGAAAAAAAGGGTATTTTTGTAGCCGAATTTGTGTGCAGTGGCACAATGGAGAGATGCTCGAGTGGCTTAAGAGGCACGCCTGGAAAGCGTGTATACGTCAAAAGCGTATCGGGGGTTCGAATCCCCCTCTCTCCGCAGGGAAACCGAAAAAACTGATTAAACAAATACTAAGAAAAACCAATAATTAACCTAAAAATTTTAAAAAGCGATGAAAAAGTTATTTGCAATTGTTGCATTGGTAGCTGCTTGCTCTTTCGCCATGACGCAGAGCGTTGTAGCCCAGGATGAAGAGGCAGCTGTTGAGGCTGTTGACACTGCTGCTGTGGAAGAGGCAGACAGTGCTGCTGTAGAAGAGGCTGCCCCCGTCGAAGAGGAGGCTGCTATCGTCGAGGAAGAGAACGAGGGTATCCACAAGGCTTTGAAGACAAAGTTCATCGAGGGTGGTGCCGACTTCATGTCTCTCGTTGCTATCGCATTGGTATTGGGTCTGGCATTCTGCATCGAGCGTGTTATCTACCTCTCTCTGGCTCAGATCAACACCCGCAAGTTCACTGCTGAGCTGGCCGACCTCGTTGCTGCCGGCAAGGTGGAAGAGGCTATCAAGTATGCTGCTGCTACCCGCGGTCCCGTGGCTCAGGTAAGCCGCAAGGCTCTGGAGTGCCTCAACTCAAAGGACCAGAACGACATTGCAACAATCGAGCGTACCATCAATATGGAGGCTGAGGTGCAGGGTTCTTATCTTGAGGAGAACTGCTCATGGATCACCCTCTTCATTGCCATGGCTCCTTCTCTGGGATTCCTTGGCACTGTGATCGGTATGGTCATGGCCTTCGACCAGATTCAGAAGGCAGGTGATATCAGCCCGACAGTCGTTGCCGGCGGTATGAAGGTTGCCCTTATTACCACCATCTTCGGTATCGTGGTTGCCCTGATTCTTCAGGTGTTCTACAACTTCATCCTGGCTCGTGTAGAGGCTCTCACCGGTAACATGGAGGAGGCTGCTCAGGAGCTGCTCGTGATGTGTGTTAAGAGCGATAAGTGCCAGAAGTAAAAAATTAAAGTCATGAAAATTCAGTTTATTTCGAAATACGCGATGCTGGGCGTCATCGGTGTCAGCGCCGTCGTATTCCTCCTGTTCTTCTTCGTGGGATGGGATGATGAGTACGTAGGCGATTTCGTGGCTCCTATGTTCACCAGCTTGCTCCTCTTCCTTATGTATTTCTGTGTGCTTCTGACTGCCGGCCTCACCATCTGGTCTGTAGTTAAGACTGCTCAGAGCAGCAAGGGAGTGGATTCCGCCAGCTACACAGGTGTTCCCGGCGGTAAGATCATGATGTTCACTTGCGGTATCACCATCGTGAGTCTCCTCGTTGGAGCTCTGCTGGGTATCGGTGAGGAAGACTTCCGCGCTGCCGACGGCACCATCACCACCGGCGGTTGGGTGACTGTGGTGGATATGTTCATCTGGAGCATGTATATCCTCACTCTCGTAGCCATCGTGGCTATCTGTGTCACCATGAGCGGCTATCTCACAAAGAGTGCAACAAAGAAGTAAGAGAACGTTCACAACACATCGTATTAGTCTAAAAACCAAAGAAAGACATGGCAAAGAAGAAAAAGAAACTGCCAGGCTTGAACACCAGTTCAACAGCTGACATCTCCTTCATGCTGCTGATCTTCTTCTTGGTGACCACGAGTATGGACACAGATACGGGTCTTGCCCGTCGTCTGCCCCAGCCCCCCGACAAGGACCAGGAAGACGCTCAGATCGATGTCAAGGAACGTAATGTGATGAATGTGCGTATCAACGCAGCAGGTCAGTTGTGGTGCAAGGTGGGCAATATCAGCGATTACATCGCTCTTGAGCAGCTCAAGCCTTTGGCCAAGGATTTTATCGACAACCCCACCAATTCCAGCAAACTGCCGGAGAAGTCGGGTAAGGAGATAGACCTTCTGGGTGCCTGCGCTGTCACCGACAAGCACGTGATATCAGTGCAGACCGACCGCGGTACGCCATACGACGTATATTTCCAGGTGCAGAACGAACTTGTGGCAGCTTACAACGAGCTGCGCGACGACTTGTCAAAGCGTAAGTTCGGTCGCCTGTACCAGAATCTCACCGACGAGCAGCAGGTGGCTGTGCGCGCCTACTACCCGCAGAAGATTTCTGAGGCAGAACCTAAAAACTATGGAGGAAACTAATCATGGGATTCAAGAAAAAAGCGAGTCGTGAAATGCCTGAGATGAACACCTCATCTCTCCCTGACTTGATCTTCACCATCTTGTTCTTCTTCATGATTGTTACCACGATGCGTGAAGTGACCCTCAAGGTCAAGTTCACGACACCTCAGGGTACAGAACTGGAGAAGCTCGGTAAGAAGAGCACCGTATCGTTCATCTACATTGGTCCCCCAACTGACGCTCTGCGTGCTCAGATGGGTTCCGGCACACGTATTCAGCTCAACGACCGTTATGCGGAGCCCCGTGAGGTTATGGACTTTGTCGCTCAGGAGCGTCAGGGCATGACCAACCAGGCAGAGCAGACGATTTCCATCAAGGCCGACGTGCGCACTCAGATGGGTTACATCACCGACGTGAAGGAAGTGCTCCGTAAGTCGTGGGCACTGCGTATCAACTATTCCGCCACTCATCGCAACTAACTGCTCTGCAGTGGTGGGGTATATACCTCAACATAGCAACGGCTCGCCAAGCAGGCGGGCCGTTGTTGTGTTTACGGATAGGCACGCCTGGCCCCGTTTATTGCCAAAATAGACTTTAATCTGTTGATTTTAAAACGATAAAAAAAGAAGGCTGTCATCACGACAGCCTTTCTTCCATTAACCTTAAATCTAATACCATGAAAAACACGATGCAAAGGTACGGCATTTTCCCGTATTTGCAAATGTTTATTCACAAAATTTGCTGTGTATTGTCTTTTTCTTGATTTATGTCATTTTTGGGGAGAGGGACTTTCAGGTTTCAAGTTTCAGGTTTCAAGTTTCTTTAACCGTTAACCTTTAACCTCTTCACTCTTCACTTGGATGCACGAGCGCTACAGCGCGACATGAATCCAGCTTCCTTCGTTAATCAGTTCCGTATGCGGCAGATGGTCTCGGATATAGGCATAGTGGCCTGGAACGAACGGGATGTCAACTGCTCGGCCTTTGGTGTGGTAACTGTTCTTGGCTCCGCCAACGGCATCGTTCAGTGCCTTGCAGCGGAAACCGCTGTTGATGCGTATCGGTTTGCCGAAATGCTGCCTGAGAGGTTCCAGCACCTTCTGGCAGAGCTTCTGGAGGTTATTCACTTCTTCCGCTGTGATGCGGTTTTCGATGCCCTTCTTTGTCGCTGTATCGGAGCGGAGCATCTCTTCGAGGGTAAAGTGTTCTGTTAGTTGCATAGGACGGTTATAGTTTATTGGTTATTGTTTATTGGTTATTGTTTATTGAATTTAAGGGCTCTGCCCCTAACACCCCGTTGCCTTTTCACAACCACCCGCCCCTCCTTGCCTAAGGAGGGTACCTCCCCCAATCCAAACCTTCCCCCACATGGGGGCAGGCTTAAGATGGTCGCTCGCAA
>CADCNQ010000022.1 GCA_902802815.1 uncultured Bacteroidales bacterium
AACGGCTAGATACCCATACAAATCATGAAAAACAGCATACTCGAAACTGTAAAAATATTACTTGGGGGGCATATTTTGTCTTTCCTATAGAGCTGTTTTCCTTTCTCTTTTTGCTGTTTTTTTGTTGTCGAGTTGTGGTGATGATGCCGTGCCTTCTTCCGAGGGTTTGAGGTCATCGCTATCCAAGAATTCTGTTGTCGTTTCTGGTGTTCTGAGGCCGGATTTTTTTTGCAAAAAAAAGAACTTTTTTCCACTATTTTGCTGTTTTTTCATCTTTCGGTCTGTTTTTGCAGCAGTAGTCAGAAAAGCAGGAAGTAACATATAGACAGGAACCGTTTCCTGCCACAAAGCAAATCCCCTGCCTCAATACGAAGCGGGGGATTGTTTTATCGGATATTGCCCATTAAACAGGCTCACTTCAAAACACGGGACACTTGCAATTTATATTTTTTTAAAGTTTTTTACGCGTAAAAATTGCTGTTTGCGGATTTTGTTGTATTTTTGTGCTGCAAATAACTGTTTAACTAATCTTAGCTATGAAAAAATATCTCTGTCTTTCACTTTTCTGCATCCTGACATTAACGGTTACTGCACAGGATGTGCTTGTCACAGAATCAGGAGATGCCATTAAGGCCTGGAGTGTGGACATCGGCGGCAGTAAGATCTATTATCGCACGTCGGACGATGCCAATGCACCCCTACAGAGCATAGACAAGTCGGCCGTGCTCGTTTGGAAGAAAGCCGACGGAAGTCGCGTGATAATCGGTCAGGAGGAGAAGAAAACGACGGAAACGCCGACGGCAAAAAACGAGCCCGTGGTGATGAACGCCGACGACCCGGAAGCCAATGCAGCCTGCATCCAGGCATTCAATCAAACGGACGCAATCCCCACCAAGAAAGCTTCAAAAAAGGCAGCATTGACAATTCTCGGTCTGCTGCACATGGCGCCGGACTCCAAGATGGCAGACAAAAATGTGGAAGTTTCGTACACTATCTACAAGAAAGGTGCCTACGCAAAAACAACTCCACGCACCGACGGTATCGGGGTGCATGTCAGGAATAAAACAGACAAGACCATTTACGTGTATCTGGGCAATACGTTTTTCCTGCGTCACGGCATCAGCACACCCTTCACACAGTCGCAGGCATCACAGTCGACATCAAACGGCAACAACGGTACCGTTTCTACGGGTTTCTCACAAAACGTGATAGCAATACCGGCTCAAAGCACCCTGGACCTGGGCAAGCAGGAGTTCTTCCCCAGTGACGGCAAAAACCCGTTCGGAGGAAACATAACTCACGAGGTGCGTGACACATACACCGGCGGAGGGCTGTTCACACCCATGATTAAGACAGGTACGGTCTGTGATTTTTATTGGACAGAACCCAAGTCGAACCTTTTGGGAAAAGGCGAGGTTCGTGAATTGGCGCCGGGAGGATGCCCAATAGACTTCGGTTTCAAACTGACCTATTCGTTCAGCGAGGACAACACACAGCTCTACCATCTGGACACGAAACTTTATGTATCCAAAATCATCGGAGCATATTCTGCCCTTACTATTTGGGGATCGGATAATATAGAGCTCATCGGGCAACCCGCCTACTTGGTGATAACTCAAAAGGAAATAAAATAGTATTGACGGCAAACAGGCGGCTGGAGAGTTTTATTTCTTCACCTTCTCCAGCTGGTAGGAGTTCCACACGTTGTGCCACACGGAATAGAAGCCGCCGGCGACGCTGGAGAGAGGGTCCATGAACGTGGCGCCTATCCAGATGCACACGGCCGTATTTTTCTGCCCGAGCGACTGCGAAGCAGCCACCACATCGTCGGAGCGATGGCCAAGCCAACAGCCCACGGCAAACTGCAAAGCACACGACAGGGCACTGCCCACAGCCATCAGAAACAGCGTCAGCAGAGAGGCATCCATCAGCACTATGGCACGCACCGTGACACAGATGGCAAGAGCCAAAGCTACGGTCCACAGATAGAACGCCAAATCCGGTATCGAGAGAAGCCTGCGACGAAACCCGGGAAGCAGGTGACGTATCAGCTGAGCAGCCAGAAAAGGACCGAATAAAAGAGGGAATACCTTGACGAGTATCATCCAGAAAGCCAAGAGGAAAGACGTGTCGGGATAAAGCAGTGGTATAAATGCTGAAATGAAGAGCGAAGCCAGCAGGTCGATGAAGATGGTGTAGAGCGTGAGGGTGGCGGGATTGCCCCCCAACTTGAGCGTGACGACAGCGGCGGCGGTGGCCGTGGGAGTAATCATGCAGAGGGCGAAAGAGATGATGAAATACTGCATGTGGTGCATCCATTCGGGCGACAGCCAGCCCGAGCGCTGAAGCCACAGTATGGCGAGGATGGAGAGCGACCAGAGAGAGCACTGGAGAAGAAGTCCCCACACATGCCACGAACGGAAGCGGAGGTCGCGCACATCGACCTTGAGAAAAGTGAGCGTGAGCATCGAAAAGATGAGCGAAGGCATCAGTATCCGGGAGAACAGGAGAACGGCCTCCCTACCCTCGGGAGAAAAATGCATAGCGCGCAACACGAAATACACCAAAGCACCCACCGTCATGCTGATCGGAAGGGTCCAACGACGCAAGAATAGAATGATTTGACTCATAATTTGACAAGTAGTCTGCGAAATTGAGTGCAAAAGTACAAAAATCTTAAGAATTTTACGTACCTTTGCCGCGCTTTTTGAATATTTATTTACGAACTATGAAATACTACGTAAGATATTTCGATGATGAGACGATGGTGGACAACCTGAAAGAGGCGATGGATTTCCTCAGCAGTCTGGACGGCGTGGAGATGGACGAGGCATGCGTGGAGCAGCTCACTTCATATTTCACCACCGACCAGAAGGGAAGCAAGAAAATCTACATGCCCAACCACCGCAGTTTCCTTATCATCAAGACGACAGTGAACACAATGGAAGAGTTCAAGGCCAACAACCAGAAGAATGCAGAGACCGGCGAGGAGCGCCCCTCCGGTGCCAAAGCCCTGGATGCCGAGCAGCACGGATGGTACGAATGCAAGCTCTCCTTCCAGCGCATCGTGACAAACCCCGAGACGAAAAAGTGCTTCTACTACAACGACACGCTGGAGGCTAAGGTGATGGCCGACAGCGCACGCGACGCTCACACCCAGATGGTGAAACATCTGAGGGAGAATCCCGACGTGGACGAGAGAAGCCAGATGCCCGCCGCAGCAAGCAAGAACTTTGTGTGGAGATTTGTGGGCGAGTGATGCGTCTGGGACTCATACCGTTGCTGCTGTCCGCAGCGCTTCTCTCCGGAGCGCAGGACTATTTCATCCCTGAGTACGACCCTCTCCCCCAGCCCTGCATGCCCGACGTGGCGGCCGCTCCCTGCAAGGAGTGTGTTCTCGGCCTGGGCGTAGAGCGCTCTGCCGGCAACATCTACGGCATAGACGTGTCCCACTATCAGGGGCAAATCAACTGGGATGAAGTGGCACGCGACGAGAGGGTGAAGTTCGTGTATCTGAAATGCACGGAGGGCGCCAAGCTGCAGGACAATACCTACCAGCGCAACCTCAAGGAATGCCGCCGCCTGGGAATCCCCGTGGGAGTGTATCATTTCTTCTCACCCACGGTGAGCGCCTTCGAGCAGCTGATGAACTTCCGCAACACGTCCGACCCCCGCGTGCAGACGTTGCTGCCCATCGTGGATGTGGAGTCGGTGCCGCAGATAAGGAAAGGACGCAGACGCTACGTCGTAGGCGACACAAAGACATGGCAGAGCCGCCTGCGCGCATTCCTCAAGGGTGTGGAGGAAATCTACGGCGTGAAGCCGCTCATCTACACCTACACCAATTTCTACCATAAGTATCTCATCGGGCAGTTCCCCGAATACAGATACATCATTGCCTGCTATCAGGACGAGATGCCCAAGATGAAGGACGACCTGCACTTCGTCATGTGGCAGTTCACATCCAGCGGCAGCATCAGGGGCATCAAAGGCAGAGTGGACCGCTCGCGCCTCATCAATCCCCATAACCTCAGCGATATCGAATACAGAAGAAGGAAATGAAGAAAGATAATATAAGTTTTAGCATTTTCTCCAATGCGGACGGAGATGACCTCAAATTCCACAGGAGAAGGGACGAGGGCGAAATGCCCATCCTCCTCGTACCGGGCGAAGTACCGTTCCCGGGTGTTCCCACCCACGTCACCATACGTCTGAAGGGAGCCGAGAAGATAGTGAATGATGCAGAGAAGAACCACAAACTCGTAGCCGTGATCCCCGTGGCGCTGTCGTGGGCGGAGGAAGACAACAAGGAACTGGACTACTCCCAGGTGATGCACATGGGTGTGTCGGCAATGATTGTCCACCACATGACGATGCCCGACGGCAGCATGTCGGCATTTATCAGTGCCAACAACCGCGTGGGGCTCGACTCCATCATCTGGACCTCAGGCAAGCCTCACGGACACGTGACAGCCATCACCGAGGCGGAGACAAAGCCGGACGACATGGAGTATGTGGTGACATCGCAGAGCATACGCAACGTGGTGAAGCAGATAGGCGACCTCGACGACCAGACACACGGCGAAATAATCAACGTGATACTGCGCCACAAGGACACTCCCCTGCTGGTCAACTCCATTGCGTGCCAGTTCCCGTTCTCATTCAACGAGAAGGTGAAGATGCTGGCATGCGACAGCGACATACAGCGCGCACAGATGCTGCTCGGCATGCTCAATCAGATGAAGCAGCTGCTCACCATACGCAAGAATGTGGAGCAGAAGACCAACTTCGACCTCTCCCGCCAGCAGAGGGAATGGTTCATCAACCAGGAAATACGCAATCTACAGACGGAGCTCGGCGAGAGCGACGACTTCAACATGAAGGAGAGCGACATCCGCGAGATGCGCATGAAAGCCCGCTTCATGAAATGGGGAGCCGACGTGGCGGAGGCATTCGACAGAGGACTCAAGAAACTCAAGAGGATAAATCCACAGAGCTCTGACTATAACGTGGAACTGGGCTGGCTGCAGACACTTCTCAAGCTGCCCTGGAACGTATGCTCCACCGACCATCTCAACCTCGCCAGGGCACGCAAGGTGCTCGACCGCGACCACTACGGCATGGAGAAGGTGAAGGAGCGCGTGCTGGAGCATCTGGCCGTGCTGAAGATGAGAGGTGACATGAAGAGCCCCATACTCTGCCTCTACGGACCTCCGGGCGTGGGCAAGACATCGCTCGGAAAGAGCATCGCCGAGGCCATGGGACGCAAATACGTGAGAGTGTCGCTCGGCGGACTGCACGATGAGGCCGAAATCAGAGGCCACCGCAGAACATACGTGGGGGCAATGCCCGGACGCATCATCAAGAGCATGGAGAAGGCCGGTACGGCAAATCCCGTGTTCATACTCGACGAAGTGGACAAGGTGAACGACGGCAGCCACAACGGAGACCCCTCCAGCGCATTGCTCGAAGTGCTCGACCCGGAGCAGAACAACGCCTTCCACGACAACTACATCGATGTGGACTACGACCTGTCCAAGGTGATGTTCATCGCCACGGCCAACGACGTGCAGAGCATACCCCGCCCACTGCTCGACCGTATGGAACTCATCGAGCTCTCCGGCTACACCACGGAGGAGAAGATAGAGATTGCCAAGCGCCACCTCTTCAAGAAGGAGAAGGAGGCCAACGGTCTCAGTAAGTACAAGGACCTGAAGATAGGCAAGGATGCCCTGGAATACCTCATTGAGAACTACACCCGCGAGAGCGGCGTGAGAGGACTGGAGAAGGAAATAGGCAGCCTGATGCGCAAGAGTGCCGTGAAGATAGCCTCCGGTGAGGAGGTGGGCACCATCACCAGGGAGACTGTGGGCGAAATGCTCGGCAAACCCCGCTTCACCAAGGAAATATACCAGGGCAACGAACTGCCCGGCGTGGTGACGGGTCTGGCATGGACATCCGTAGGCGGCGTCATCCTCTTCATCGAGACATCGCTCTCAAAGGGCAAGGAAGGCAAACTCACGCTCACAGGCAACCTGGGCGACGTGATGAAGGAAAGCGCCGGACTGGCTCTCTCCTACATACGCGCACATGCCGAGGAACTCGGTCTCACCCCCGACACCTTCGAGACGCAGAACATACACATCCACGTGCCCGAAGGCGCCACACCGAAGGACGGCCCCTCCGCAGGCATCACGATGGCAACGTCGCTGGCATCCGCACTCACAGGTAAGCGCGTGCGCAAGAATCTGGCGATGACAGGCGAGATAACGCTGCGGGGACGCGTGCTTCCCGTGGGCGGCATCAAGGAAAAGATACTTGCCGCCAAGAGAGCCGGTATCAAGGAAATCATACTCTGCAAGGAGAATGAGAAAGATATTCTGGAAATCCCGCAGGAATACCTCAAGGGTCTGTCGTTCCACTATGTGGAGAACGTCAGCGAGGTGCTTGACTACGCGTTGTTGAAGAAATGACCTTCCAACTGGAACATACCGACGACTCCTCCTGGGCAAGAGCCGGACGCATTTTCACGGACCACGGAGAGATAGAGACTCCCATCTTCATGCCTGTCGGCACGGTGGGCAGCGTGAAGGGTGTGCTGATGCGCGACCTGCGCGAAGAGGTCGGCGCACAGATTATCCTCGGAAACACCTACCATCTCTACCTACGTCCCGGCACAGACATTCTGGAGAAGGCCGGCGGTCTCCACCGCTTCGGCACATGGGACCGCCCCATACTCACCGACTCCGGCGGTTTCCAGGTGTTCTCACTCACCGGCATACGCAAACTCACGGAGGAAGGCTGCGTCTTCCAGAGCCACATCGACGGCAGCCGCCACATGTTCACTCCCGAACGCGTGATGGACATAGAGCGCAGCATCGGTGCCGACATCATGATGGCTCTTGACGAATGTCCTCCTGGCACAGCTGACTACGACTACGCCAGGAAGAGTCTTGGACTCACCCACCGCTGGCTCGACCGCTGCATCAAACGCTTCTCGGAGACAGAACCCAAATACGGCTACACACAGAGCCTCTTCCCCATCGTGCAGGGCTGCACATACAAAGACCTGCGTCAGGAGAGCGCCCGCTACATCGCCGACAAGGGAGCCGACGGAAATGCCATCGGCGGTCTGGCCGTGGGCGAACCCACCGGGGTGATGTACGAGATGATAGAGGTGGTCAACGACATACTGCCCAAGGACCGCCCGCGCTACCTGATGGGTGTCGGCACTCCGCAGAACATACTGGAGGGCATAGAGAGAGGTGTGGACATGTTCGACTGTGTGATGCCCACACGCAACGGACGCAACGCCATGCTCTTCACCTGGCAGGGCACTCTCAACATGAGAAACGCCAAGTGGGCCGACGACTTCTCCGCGCTCGACCCCGACGGCACAGCATCCGTGGACAGCATCTACTCCAGAGCCTACGTGCACCATCTCTTCAAGGCACAGGAACTGATGGCGCTGGAGATAGGTTCGATACACAATCTGGCATTCTATCTCGACCTCGTACGCACGGCGAGAAAGCATATCGTGGCAGGAGACTTCTGTGCGTGGAAGCGCAGCGTGATTGAACAATTGGGACGACGGCTGTGAAGAGACTCGACCTTTATATAATAAAGAAGTTCCTTGGCACGTATTTCTTCAGTATCGTGCTCATCATCAGTATCGCCGTCATCTTCGACTTCAACGAGAATGTAGCCAAGTTCACAGAGAAGCACGCTCCCTGGGATGCCATCATCTACGACTACTACCTCAACTTCATCCCCTTCTACGCCAACCTCTTTTCCGGCCTCTTCGTCTTCCTCTCGGTCATCTTCTTCACCACGAAACTGGCTGACAACAGCGAAATAATAGCCATGCTGGCGGCAGGTGTCAGCTACAGGCGTCTGCTGCGTCCCTATATGATAAGCACCACGATTATCGCGCTGCTCAGTTTCGTGCTGGGCGCAGAGATAATACCGCGAGGCAATGTGAAGCGTGTGGACTTCGAGAACACCTACAAGCGCAACCGCGTGCACAACGTGGCCACATATGCCGACAACGTGCAGCTGCAGGTGGCTCCCGGCGTGATAACCTATATGAGCCATTTCGACGGCAACAGCCACACGGGCTACGGATTCACAATGGACCAGTTCCAGGACAAGAAACTCATCTGCCATCTCACGGCACAGAGCATTGCCTACGACACCATCGGCGACGTGCGTTTCATGTGGCATATGAAGAACGTCCAGATACGAGAGATGAAAGGCATGCGCGAGCACATCACACACTACGACCAACTGGACAGCATCATCACCATGGAGCCCCGCGACTTCCTCTTTGTGGCCCACCTGCAGGAGACAATGACCAATGGACAGCTGCGCGAATATATCAAACGCCAGCAGATGAGGGGTTCGTCGGGACTTGCCGGGTTCGAGGTGGAATACCAGAAGCGCTTTGCCGCTCCATTCTCCGCATTCATCCTGGCACTCATCGGTTTTTCCCTTTCGGCAAAAAAGAAGAAAGGCGGCATGGGTATGGGTCTGGGCCTCGGCATCGGACTCTCCGCCGGATATATTCTCCTTCAGACCGTCTCATCCAGTTTCTCTACGGGAGCCGGTCTTAATCCCATGCTCGCCGCATGGATTCCAAACATATTATTTTCATTAATTGCATTATGGCTGGTAAGAAGACTTTCCTGATATCCCTTCTCCTGCTCGCCTACTCCGCTTCCCGCGGACAGGATGTTTACGACAAGATGTTCATCGACGACCACCGCATCGACACCGCCGACACACGTGCGCTGAAGGTGAGAGTGGATGCGACGGGATTCTTCCACGACAACGAGTACAGCAGCAAGATGACCGACGGCTACACACTGCCCGGTGCCCTGCTATCCCCTCGCCTCACCTACAATCCCATAGACGAGATACACCTTGAGGTGGGAGCCCATGCCCTCTGCTTCAACGGTGCCAACAAATACCCCAACTACGCCTACCACGACATCAGCACATGGAAGGGAAACCAGTATCAGAGCGGATTCCACGTGTTGCCCTGGATAAGGTTGCAGGCGCAACTTAAGCATGTCAACATCGTCCTCGGCAACATCTACGGCGGACAGAACCACCGTCTCATCGACCCCATGTGGAACAGTCAGACCAACCTCTCGCAAGACCCCGAGATGGGTTTCCAGGTGAAGTGGGACGGCCGCCACATCGAGATGGATACATGGCTCAACTGGCAGAGCTACATCTTCAAGCTCGACACACACCAGGAGGCCTTCACCGTGGGCAGCGTGTGGCGTGTGCTCTTCGGCAACTACCGCAAGACGACAGGTCTGAAATGGTCGCTCCCCGTACAGTTGCTCATCCAGCATCGCGGCGGCGAACAGGACCTCGAAATTCTCAACCTCGGTGTGCAGACTCTCTGCAATGCCTCTGTGGGAGCTGCTGTCAGAGGAGGCATCTGGGGCGCGGAGCTCAATGCTCTCGTCAGCTACCAGCAGGCGGGTCATCTGTGGCCCTTCCGTACGGGTTTTGCCGTTCATGCCGGAGGTGATGTGCGTCTGTGGGACCAGTTTACCGTCAAGGCCGGTTATTTCGGCGCTCCGGAGAAGTACGCCAATCTGTACGGCAGTCCCCTATACAGCACGGTATCGCTCGCCGACAACAGAGCCATGAAAGGCATGCATACGGTGTATGCCAAACTCTCCTGGGACAAGACATGGGCGAAGGCCTACACTCTGGGCGCCGCTCTCAACCTGTATCAGAGCTGGTATAAGGAACCCGCCGGACTGTGGATCAGCCGCAGCGAACTGAATTTCGACTTCGGCATCTACCTCCGCGTCTGCCCCGACTTCCTCATCAAGTCATGGAAGAAGCAGTGAACGGGATATATGCAAGTCCCGATGGTATTGTCACAGATATATGAACACAGAAAAAGACATGAAAGAAGATACAAAACAACTCCCCCACCCGCTGATAGCAGCCATACCCCTGCTGACACTGATTGCGCTGATAGTGCTTATAATCATTTTTATGCCCGACGATGCCCTGAGCGGAGCAAGCCAGCTGGCAATGGTGGCGGCAACGACGGTGTGCGTGGGTATCTCCATACTTACACACAAAGTGTCATGGGAGAATTTTGAGATGGCAATACAGGCCACTGTGGGCGATGCCGCCGTCTCCGTGCTCATACTGCTGATGATAGGCATGATGTCGAGCGCATGGATGATAAGCGGTGTGGTGCCTACGCTGATATACTACGGCGTGCAGCTGATGTCGCCCATGTTTTTCCTGCCCTGCGCCTGCATCATATCATCGCTCATATCCGTGATGACAGGTACATCGTGGACCACCATCGCCACAATAGGCATAGCACTCATGGGCATCTCCGGCGCTCTCGGCATCCCGCCCGCACTCTGCGCAGGAGCCATCATTTCGGGAGCATACTTCGGCGACAAGATGTCGCCAATGTCGGACACCACCGTACTCGCCTCGTCAATGGCCAAAGCAGACCTCTTCTCACACATCCGCTACATGATGTACACCACCGTGCCGAGCATCACCATATCGCTGCTGCTCTATCTGCTGATAGGACTGAAGTTTGGCGGACAGCCTTCGGAGATTTCGCAATACGTGGACGGTCTGGGCAACACGTTCAACATATCACTGTGGACTATGCTGGTGCCCGCCTTTACGGGTTATCTCATATACAGGAAAGTCCCCTCGCTCATCACGCTTACTCTATCGGCCCTCGCCGCCTGTCTCTGCGCCATAGTGCTGCAGCCGGAGGTGGTGGCCGGCATAGGAGGCCACAGCGAAGTGACGGCATCCGCACTGCTCAAGGGCATCATGAAGACCTGTTACACCTCCACACAGGTGGACAGCGGTGTGGAAGCTATCAACAGCCTCATTGGCACACGCGGCATGGTGGGCATGATGGGCACCGTGTGGCTTGTCATCTGCGCCCTGTGCTTCGGTGCGTGCATGGTGACGAGCAACATGCTGCAGAGCCTCACCAACGTGATGTTGCGGGCTATCAATGGTACGGTGAGCCTCGTGACAAGCACCGTAGTGTCCGGCGTGCTCTTCAACATGATCATGGGCGACCAGTTCCTCTCCATCATCATGAACGCATCCATATTCCGCAAGGAATACGAAGAGCGCGGCTACCGTCCCGAACTGCTCAGCCGCAGCACTGAAGACTCATCCACCGTCACTTCCGTACTGATACCGTGGACGGCATGCGGTATGACACAGAGCACCATACTCGGCATACCCACCATTGTCTATCTGCCCTTCTGCTTCTTCAACCTGATAAGTCCCCTGATGAGCTGCCTCGTGGCAGCACTGGGGTTCGTACCTGCGCCGGAGAAGAAAGTTGAGGGCTGACGGTATGAAAAAACTGCTGACGATGACAGCCGCCTGCGCGATGGCTGCGGCAATGTGGGCACACGAGAAGAGCATCGTGGTGCTCTACGAGAATGATGTGCACTGCGCCATAGACGGATACGCACGGATGGCAGGACTGCGCGATGCCATCGCCGCACAGGATACGGCATATGTCATCATGGTGAGCTGCGGAGACTTCCTGCAGGGAGGCACAGCAGGAGCCCTGTCGCAGGGACAGCATGTAGCCGACGTGATGCGCAGCGTGGGGTATCAGGCCGTCACGCCAGGCAACCACGAATTCGACTACGGCACGGAACGTATGCAGGAACTGCTGAGCAGCATCGGAGCACCCGTGACATGTGTGAATATCCACAGGACGGGAACCGCAGAACCATGCTACGCGAAATACGTGATGCAACAGTGTGGAGAACGACGTATCGCCTTCGTAGGAGCCCTCACACCCGAAACGATGCTGTTGGAGAGCTACGGATTTCTTGACGCGAAGGGCAATGTGACCTACGACCTGAAGCCCGACAGCTTCTACACACTGATACAGCAGGCTGCAGACGAGGCACGCAGCAAAGGTGCCGACTACGTGGTAGCCCTGCTGCATGTGGGCGAAAGGACGCAGTCGATGGGATACAACTCCCACCTCGCGATAGCCGCCACAAGAGGCATAGATGCCGTGCTGGACGGACACAGCCACTCTGTGGTGCCTGGAGAAAAGGTGAAGAATAGGGACGGCAGAGAGGTGTGTATCAGCCAGACGGGGACTCAGTTCGCCTACGTGGGGAAACTGCTCATCAGGGACGGCAGATTACAGACAGAACTCATACCGACAGCGAACATACCCTACGAGAATGCCCGAGTGAAGGCAACGACCGACAGCGTAACGGCGCTGATAAAGGGCATGACGGACAAAGTGGCAGGCTGCAGCCGCTTCCCTCTCGAAGTGACCGACGAACAAGGCAACTACACCGTGAGATGCCGCGAAACAAATGCCGGCGACCTGGTGACAGATGCCTATCGGCACTTCTACGGAACAGAGATAGCGCTGGAAAACGGAGGAGGCCTGCGCAACGACATAAAAGCCGGTACAATCACCTACGGAGACATCGTGTCGCTCCTGCCCTACAACAACAATATATGCTGTATCAAAGCCACTGGGGCGCAAATCATAGAGGCACTCAGGACATGCACGGCAAAGACACCTGAGAGAGACGGCAGTTTCCCGCAATGCTCAGGACTGAAATATACCGTGAACACAGCTACTCACACGGTGAGTGATGTGATGGTGGAAGTGGGCAGAAACGGCGAATACGCAGAAATAGACCCGGAGAGATTATACGATGTGGCCGTGGGGTCGTACTACAGGATGGGCGGATTCTACAACGTGCTGCGCGACTGCCACGTGGTGACAGTAGCACCGACACTGTGTCGGGACGTCGTGGAGAAGTACATAAGGGAAACACTGGGAGGAATCATACCGGAACACTACGCACATCCGCAAGGGAGAATAATTATAGCTGACAAGTGAAAGATTATCACTTCCAGGCACTGAGACTGGCGGAGGACTCTACCCTCTCCTCCAGAGAATCCGGCAGTAGCGGGAAGAAGTCAAGGCCCGTGAGCGTCTCCACGCTGTCCACCGTGCACACCGCAGAGGACATCGGCTGGCGGCTGTCGCGATTGGAATACACAAAACCTATTGCCTTCTCAGCACCCCCGCGCAGCGAGAGAACCACTTTGAAGAAACCGTTGGGTACACGTACCCTAACACCGACACCTATCGTCTTCGTACGACGCGAGGAGCGGAAGATAGGACCGCAGCAGATATACACACTGCCCTCCTGACGGGCCCAGCGACGGCAAGCCGATTCCAGATGCTCCCACCAACGGCGGTTGAGTTCGCCCACCTGAGGACAGATGTTGCTCATGTAGAAGCAGTCGGACATAGCGGCGCTGCTCCACTTCATATCACCGGCCGGACACATATGCCCGCGATCGTAGCCCGACTCGCGATAATCGGAGGCCTCCACCCTGTGGGAGGCTGGCAAAAGAGGGTCTCCGCGGAAGTCGTTGCCGCGCACCACAGCCTTCGTCTCCACCTCCTGAGCGGTAAGTTCCCAAGCTACCCAGCGGGGGCAGTTGGATGTCTCATCAAAAGAAAGGGCAAAACCCGTATGCTCTACAAGGAAATCGTTGTCAGAGAGCTGAGGACGCTCGTAGACAGGTGCCTCAACAGAATTAGAGTCACACCTTAATTCAACAATACTATCACTCTTATATACACCATTATTGCTATCCATTGCAACAGAAACAAGATACGTTGCAAGAACAACAAACAGCACGATGAGGAAGAGCGGTGAATACTTCATTAAGGAGGGGGTTACTGGAAATAGACGCGCTTCACACGGGAGGAAACGGAGGTGAGTATCTCGTAGGGAATAGTGCCAATGAGTCCGGCAAGCACGCTGGGCGAAAGAGCTTCTCCGAAAATGATAGCGGTGTCGCCCTCCTGGCATGGCACATCGGTGACGTCAATCATGGAAACATCCATGCATATATTGCCTACATAAGGAGCTTTGTGACCATTTACTAGGCAATACCCCCGTCCGCCGCCCAAAAGGCGATTGAGACCGTCGGCATATCCGATGGGGAGCACAGCGATGCGGGAATCACGCTGCAGACGTCCCTTGCGGGAGTAGCCAACCGTCTCGTTGGCCGGAATGTCGTGTATCTGAAGGATGGTCGTCTTGAGCGTGGAGACGTTGGAGAGCATGGCGTTGGTGCGGGAGTCGATACCGTAAAGACCGAGGCCCAGACGGCAGAGGTCGTGCTGGTATTCGGGGAAATGCTCTATACCGGCAGAATTGCAGATGTGGCGCAGGATATGGTGGGAGAAACCCTCCTGAAGAGCATTCGCACCAACAGAGAACCGGCGGTACTGCTCGCGGGAGAAGGCATCGAAGTCATCACTGTCGCTGCCCACGAAATGGGAGAACACGCTGCGGGGCACAAGGGCCGACTGACGGTGCAGATGGCGCAGGAGTTCGGGCATATCCTTCTCAGGGTCAAAACCCAGGCGATGCATACCTGTGTCAAGTTTAATGTGTATGGGAAAATCCGTGACACCCGACTTCTCCGCAGCACGTACAAGGGCATCGAGCAGACGGAAGGAATATACCTCCGGTTCAAGATTGTACTCGAAGAGGGTGTCAAAACTGGACATCTCCGGATTCATCACCATGATACCCGTAGTGATGCCTGCCGCACGCAACTGGGCACCTTCGTCAGCCACAGCTACAGCAAGATAGGAAACACCCTGATCCTGCAGCGTCTTCGACACCTCGACGGCACCGGCTCCGTAGGCATCTGCCTTGACCATGCAGACGAAAGGAGTGGCTCGGACCTCGCGTGAAGTATCGCGAATAAGAAAGGAGCGGTAGTGGTTAAGATTATCCACTACTGCAGCGAGATTGACCTCCAAAACCGTCTCGTGAACCTTCTGTTCCAAGGCTGCCGTGATGTTCTCAAAACGGAAACTGCGGGCACCTTTGATGAGAATGAGGGCTCCACGAAGCCTCTGGAACACTTCGCTCCGCATAAACGACTCCGTGTCGGCAAAACCATACCCCAGCCCGCTGCGTGAGAGCACGGGACCTATACCTATGAAAATGTCGATGCCACGACTCTGAAGGAGAGCACGCACATGGCGGACAAGTTGCTGCTCAGAGAGCCCCGTCTGACAGATGTCGGAGAGAATGAGCACACGCTGCCTGTCGCGGCGCTCAGGACGACGCATCATGAAATCAAGAGCCGTATCAAGCGATGAGAGGTCGTTGTTGTAGGAATCGTTGATGAGCACGCAGTCGTGACGCCCCTGTTTCACTTCCAGGCGCATTGCCACGGATTCGAGATGCTTCATACGTTCGGCGATAACATCATCACTCATACCGAGGTAGCGGCACACTTCGCCACAGAGTTTCTTGCCCTCCAGCAAGGGGTCGTCGCCAGCACCGATGGTAAAGACACGCTCGCACCCCTCAAAGAGGCGCCACTTCTCACGGCGCTTCTCCTCCATGGAAGAGAAGAATTCCTGATGGGCATCGCCGAGACCCGTGAATACACCTATCGTTGGTCGTATGATAGCTGCCAACGACTCCATCTCGCCCGGCTGGGAAATACCTGCTTCGAATATACCTATCTGGGTGCGCTCGGAAAGTCCCCATACGGACAGAGGCACACCTATCTGCGAATTATAACTGCGGGGAGAACGCGTCACCACGTAGTCGGGAGAAAGCATCTGATAGAGCCACTCCTTGACGGTGGTCTTACCGTTACTGCCCGTGATGGCAATGACGGGAATATTATATTGCTCACGATGATGCGCGGCAAGGCGCTGGAGAGCCTGTAACGAATCATCGACGATGAGATATGTGGCAGAGGGGTCAGGTTGCTGGGGAAGCTGCTCCACGACAAACATACGCACGCCGCGGGTCAAAAGATCGGCAATGTAACGATGACCGTCGCCCTTACCCGTGCGAAGAGCAAAGAAGAGCGTAGTCTCCGGAAAACACAGACTACGCGAATCGGTGAGCAGATGCTCCACTACACCGTCGGACGGACCGACGGGACGAGCACCTATCCAATCGGAAATTCTTGAAATCTTTTCCATAGTATATCAATAGCCTCCTCACTGGGATGAAGACCGTCGGAGGCATAAAATTTATAATCACGAAGTTCGTCAATCATTATCTCAAAAGACGGAAAATACATCACAGAGGGATGCTCCCGCTGCACATTCTCTACAGCCAACAGAAGGACAGCCTTGGAAAGCGCATTGCCGTGAAGACCGTACTTGCGATAGCGATAGGGACTGATGGTGAGGAGCACGCGGCAACGGGGATTGTGACGATGCAGGCAACGCAGTAATTCAAGAAGGGATGCAGTCACCCCGGCGACATCCATTCTCTCTTCACGAAAGAGACGGTCGGGCTGACGTTGGC
Source organism: uncultured Bacteroidales bacterium (assembly GCA_902802815.1). Taxonomy (GTDB): domain Bacteria; phylum Bacteroidota; class Bacteroidia; order Bacteroidales; family Bacteroidaceae; genus Physcousia. The sequence continues at coordinate 16,389 of CADCNQ010000022.1, forward strand.
AGTTTGCCACCACAAGAGGCTGACCGGGACAGACCGGAGAGGGTGTCGTATAGACGACGTTGGTGCCAAGTGTCAGGATCAGGATATCTGCAGTCAAAAGCCTGTCGCGCAGTGCGGCAAAAGCCTCACCTACGAGAAGGGCGCATTCCTCACGGGACGAAGCCCGGAAATGCGTATTGGCCAACCAACAGCGCCACTCCTGCATATCCTCATCGAAGAAAAATGGAAGTTCCCCACCCTCCAATGCCTGAGAGAGGCTGGAGCGAAGGCTCTCAGGGTTGTAGAGAGTGCCGAGAGGATTCACCACAGCATCCCAACCGTCACGACACATCCTCTGCCCGATATTTTGGGCGAAACAACTGCCAAGAAGCACGTATCGAAGGGTAGAATCCATCAGTTGGACGCGGTTTTCATATTATTTCCGGCAAATTTACAAAAAACTATTCACTCCCATTGCTCCACTCCTAACTTTTTTCGTACTTTTGCAAGGAAAATAAAATGAACTAGTGCAAAACGAGCCAAACAAACTCCTCGACAGTATAGAGTTCCCGCGGGATTTGAGACAATTGCCAGTAGAGCAGTTGCCGCAAGTATGCGCAGAACTGAGAGAATTCCTCATCAAAACACTCAGCGACAATCCAGGACACTTTGCCTCGTCGCTGGGAGCCGTAGAGCTTACTGTGGCTCTGCATTACGTCTTCAATACACCTGAAGACCGTATTGTGTGGGATGTGGGACACCAGGCCTACGGACACAAAATACTCACGGGAAGGCGCAAGGTGTTCGACACCAACCGGCACATGGGTGGGCTCAAGCCCTTCCCCTCACCCGAAGAAAGCGAATACGACACCAACACATGCGGACATGCCTCCAACAGCATATCCGTAGCATTAGGAATGGCCGTAGCTGCCAAAATGCAGAATATCGAACGCCACGTTGTGGCTGTGATAGGCGACGGCAGTATGAGCGGAGGGCTTGCCTTCGAAGGACTCAATAATGCATCCACAACACCCAACAACCTGCTCATTATACTCAACGACAACAATATGAGTATAGATACTGCTGTGGGCGGCATGAAACAATATCTGCACAACCTGCACACATCGCCGTTCTACAACAGCCTGCGCAATACTGCCGCAATAAAACTGGGCGCATGGGGATGGTTGGACGACAAGAGACGTCGCTCGATACTGCGATTCAATAACTCTGTGAAGAGTCTGCTGCTGGGGCAGCGCAACATCTTCGAAGGACTGGACATACGATATTTCGGTCCCGAAGACGGACACGATGTGGTGAGGCTGGTGGAGACGCTGCAGCGTATCAAAGATATGAAAGGTCCGAGACTGCTGCATATCAACACCGTGAAGGGAAAAGGCTACGAGCCGGCAGAGAAGAACCCCACCGTGTTTCACGCTCCCGGACGATTCATACCCGAGACCGGTGAGAGGATACAGACGGCAAGCGAAGGACAGCCGCCTCGCTTCCAGGATGTCTTCGGAGAGACACTGCTGGAACTGGCAAAGGAAGACCCGCGCATTTACGGCATCACACCGGCAATGCCGACAGGTTGTTCGATGAATATACTCATGAAAGAGATGCCGGAAAGGGCATTCGATGTGGGTATAGCCGAAGGACACGCTGTAACATTCGCTGCGGGAATGGCCAAAGACGGACTTATCCCGTTCTGTAATATATATTCGTCGTTTGCCCAGAGAGCCTACGACAACATCATACATGACGTGGCGATTTCGCGTCTGCACGTGGTGATGTGTCTGGACAGAGCCGGACTTGTGGGAGAAGACGGAGCAACACACCACGGAGCATTCGACCTGGCAGCCCTGCGCCCCATTCCGGGACTCACCATCTGCTCACCGCTGGATGAGGAAGACCTCAAAGGTATGATGCGCACAGGAGCCTTCGCACAGGACGGTCCGTTCGTCATCAGATATCCCAGAGGCTGTCGCCCGCAAAACGGAACGACACCCCACCCCGCAGGCCCAGAAGAAATCGGTCGAGGCAGATGTATAAAGGAAGGAACAGATGTGGCAGTGCTGACACTCGGACCGATAGGATACGTTGCTTTGGAAGCAGCACAGGACACTAAGGTTGCCGTATACGACATGCGCTACCTCAAGCCCCTTGACGAAGCGTTGCTGGAGGAAGTGGCAAGAAACTTCAAACGCATCGTCACCGTAGAAGACGGCATCAGAACGGGAGGAATGGGCAGTGCCGTAATGGAATGGATGAACGATCACGGATACAACATACCTGTCACACGACTGGGTCTTCCCGACAGGTTCGTAGAACACGGCACACCGAAGGAACTGTACCACCTCGTGGGACTCGATAAAGAGAATATAAAGAAAGCGATAACATGAAAATCATCATCGCAGGCGCAGGGTCAGTCGGTACACATCTGGCAGAACTGCTTTCAAAGGAGAACCAAGACATCGTAGTCGTGGATGAAAATCCCGCCAAGACGGAGGCGTTGTCTTCATCAGACTATGACCTGATGACACTCAACGTGTCTCCCACATCTATCGTTGGGCTTAAAGAAGCAGGAGTACCGCACGCAGATCTTTTTATCGCTGTGACCCCCTCGGAGACCACAAATGTGACATGCTGCGCACTCGCCCACACTCTGGGAGCGAAAAAGACCGTAGCACGAGTGGACAACTGGGAATGGATGCAACCTGCTGCGCAAAAGCATTTCAAGGGAATGGGCATCGACTCGCTCATCTATCCCGAAACACTCGCTGCCGCTGAAATCATCGAAGGACTGAAACGCTCGTGGGCAAGACAATATTGGGAAGTGCACGGAGGAGCTCTTGTCATGCTTGGCGTAAAACTGAGGGAAGAAGCTGTAGCTCTCTACGGGAAGCCTCTGAAAAAACTCTGCGGGATGGATACCCCTTATCACATTGTTGCCGTGAAACGTGACGAACAGACAATCATACCGACCGGCGACACGGAATTACGCAAAGGGGATATTGTCTATTTCATGACAACAAAAAAACATATCCTTACTATAAGGCAACTTGTGGGTAAGGAGAATTATGCCGACGTGAAAGACGTGATGGTGATGGGAGGAGGAAGCATCGCTTTTCACGTGATAAAGAACCGTCCGGAAAATATGCGTATGAAAGTAATTGAGATGAGTGAGGCCCGCTGTCAGAGGCTAAATGAGATTCTCAATACGGAAGACGCAATGATTATACAGGGAGACGGACGCGACACACATCTGCTGCTTGAAGAAGGTATCAGGGGAATGCAGGCCTTCTGCGCATTGACGCCCAACGCCGAGAACAACATTCTGGCCTGCCTGGCTGCAAAACGGCTGGGTGTACGCAAAACCGTTGCACAGGTGGAGAACATAGAATACGTATCTCTGGCTGAGAAACTTGATATCGGCACCATCATCAACAAGAAAACTATTGCCGCATCGCACATCTACCGGATGATGATGAACACAGACGTAGCATCATTGCACCGACTCACAATAGCAAATGCCGACGTAGCAGAATTCATCGCCCAGGAAGGAAGTGAAATCACAAAAAACAAAATCATGGATATGCATTTCCCGCGAGGCGTCACCCTCGGTGGCCTTGTGCGCGACGGCGTAGGTCTTCCTATCAGCGGCAACACAGAGATAAAAGCCGGGGATATTGTGGTGGTATTCTCACTCGCCGGACTGATTCAGGAAATGGACCACTACTTCGCTTCACCAACTTCAGTCATCAATCGTCTTAAGTCGGCGCTAATCCACTGATATTGGGGCGACTGACGGTAGGCTGTGCTTTTACGCAAAATAACATCTAGAGGACTCTGTGCATGCTGATAGGCAGAGAGTTCGTTCTGTCGTTGCGTGTTATGTTCAGCAAGACGCTGTATCTCCTTCTCGCGATAACGACGAAGCATCACACACACGGGTTCCAATAAAGGCATCACAACCCCATCCCACAAACTGTGTCCGTGAATGTACATATAACTCGTCTCCGGTGTCAGTCCCATTTGAAGAAGATTCTCCCTTACTTTCGGATAACCGCTCTTTGCCTCGGGAAAATTGTGCTGCAGCCAAGCGATACGACGATTCACCTGCTTGCGCACATGCTCCAAAGTCTGCTCCACATGATAAGGATTGACATCACGGAAAGACACTATCAACGACATATCCATCAGAGAGAAACGATTGTAATGATCGTTGCGATAGCACCATACGAGCCACACTAGCAACGGCCAAATAATACGAGAGTATTCCTCCATAAACTGCACAGGATCCAGCAACTCATGGTCATTGAGCGTTGCCATCGTGCAAGCAGAATGTAAAGCCGGCGCCCAGCATTGCAGATTCTCGATAGCATATGCATAAGTATGCATCACATAATGAGATTCGCATAGCATACGACTCATGGCGGTGTGTCCCTGCAGAAGCCAATCCATATCCGCATCCACACAAGCTATCATCCATTGTCCGAGTCCCTTGCCAAGGTCATTCATAAGAGCCGTCTTTTTCCCTTTTCCAAGCGTAGTGCGAGACGGCAGCATCACCTCAAAATAAAACTTATCCGTCTCCCACTCATCAAGGACATTGCGCCAGAATGAAATATCCTCATAACTCTCCACATAAGCAACAATACGCTTCCTTGTCCCCTTAGGACGGAGACGGTTGGCTGACGCGATATAGTCGCTGTTGAGGTTATCGGTGAGACGTTTCACAGCAAATCAGTTCACAATAATTTCCGATGCGTCTGTCACACAATCTGTCCATCCGTCCATTATTACTGCCGGCGAATGGGTCGTGAGAATCACCTGCACATTCGGATTTATCTGACGTATAAGGGAAATGAGGCGTTGCTGCCACTCTATGTGCAAGGAAATTTCGGGTTCGTCCATAAGAAGCACCCCCGGCTCCTTATTTTGAGAAAGTATCGTGAACAGGATGTATAGCATCTGTCGTTCACCATTGGAGAGCTGCTCTATAGTCAGTATTTCCCCTTCATGATTGAAACGCGGCTCTGCACTGTTGCGAACAATTGTCTTTCCGGTGGCTTCCAACAGAGAATCTATAATGTCAAGAAAAGCATTACTTTCGCTCTCATCCATTTCCTCTATCACTTGAGCAGCCTTGAGAAGCAGTTCACGGGTAATGGCCTGAGGTTCGTATCCCCTCACAACATTGTAGCACACACTCTGGGCTTCTTTCGGTTTGTATGTGATATGCACAGATTCCGTCTTCCCGGCAAGTCCTTCCTCCAGACGTCTTATGATGGTTGACTTGCCAACTCCGTTAACACCGCTGAGTACATTTACATCCTCTCTCAGCGTCCACTCCACACGATGCTTACCACTCCAAAGAGCATCTATTACTACCTTCTCAATCCACTTGCCCTTCATTGTCTGTATAAATCAGAATATTTTTTCTTCCTTTTAATATAATAAGCCCACAACAGGCTCTTAGGTCTAAGTGTAATGCTATTACCTAATGCACTTAGTCTTTGATCCTGATTGTATCCCCCGGACGCATCACGGCGCGCACGCCACACAGCACACGCGCTTTTGAATTGTCCCGTTAGAAGCATTTGTAATGAGGCTACAGCATCCAGCAGCAGACGCCATCTCATCACCCTGCGATAATCCGATTCCGGGAGATTCTTCCTCAAAAGCCATATGTTGTTACGGAAGTTGAGATACGTCTTTCGGGGATTGCCTTTCGGAAGCGTACCACCACCAAGATGATAAACAACACTTTGAGGGACACACACCACCTTCTTCCCGTTTCTCCACAAACGCCAACATAAATCTATTTCCTCTTGATGTGCAAAAAATGAGCCATCCAGACCGCCAACGCTCCAGAAATCTACACTACGCACAAGGAGTGCTGCTCCAGAGGCCCAATGAACCTCTGCAACAGTATCATACTGGCCTTCATCCTTCTCCACCGTATTGAATATTCTACCACGACAATACGGATATCCAAGAGCGTCTATATAACCACCAGCTGCACCGGCATACTCAAAATGTGTGGGATTCCATTGGCAGAGCAACTTAGGCTGGCACGCACCAACTTCAGGATGCTCATCCATGTAGTTCATCATTGCTGTAAGCCATCCCGACTTCACTTCCACATCACTGTTTAGCAAAAGATAATAGGTATAGTCCCTCAAACGACTTAAAGCCTGATTATAACCTTCTGCAAAACCGTAATTATTACCTAACTCAATAACCTTTGCATCAGGAAAGTTTGTTCGCAACAATTCAACACTTCCATCCGTGCTGCCGTTATCTGCCACATAGATATCTGCACCGTCAGAATTCCGCAAAATAGAAGGCAGGAAACGCTCCAGCATCTCCTGCCCATTCCAATTCAATATGACAATGGCCAAAGCCGCCATGTCAGAAATCATTAAAATACAACACCTACACCGGCGATGATACCCTGCTGAGCACAAGACAAATCACCATGAGCGGTATCTTCTCCCTTGTAGATAGAACTGTTGTAGAAGTATGACAACTTGAGGTTTAGCATTTTATATCCGAAATTAACACCAACCTCACCACATGCCTGGAAACGACGATACTTTGATGAGAACTCCTCACCATTGTATGTATAACTTTCTGTGTCAAATAGATTATTTGTCTCAAACTTTTCTCCACGTACAGACTTCATATAAGCCAGTCTCATCATTGCATTGGCACGGAACTTGGCACCGATGAACGGAGATACATGAAAACCGTTTTCAAACTTGAAACGATATGTCAGGAAAACAGGCACCTCAAAAGACAACATACGAACCGTCACGTCACACTTGTCTTCGCCCAGAGCATTCAAAGGATTACTCTCCTCATTGTCTATGCTACTATATACCAAAGAAGCTCCAACCTCAAGGAACAAAGGCACAGACTTCGTCAGTCTTATACCTCTCAGATAAGTGGCATCAAATCCCCAGAACAAATCTTTATCGCTCGTTACAGGAGCTGTCTTCTCAAACAGACTGCCGCCCATACCTGTTGCACTACCTGTCCACCATGTACCATTGTAGTCAAGTTGGAAACGGTTGTAACCCTTCTCTGTGTCTTCAATCAGTTTTGCGTTAACTGCCGTACACATGCAAAAAAGCATAACAGGCAGCATCCATTTAATTTTTCTAAACATGGTATTGATATGATAATTTTTGTTAATATACATACATTTCAAATGCAAAAATAGCAAAAAAAACTTATTTCTACACCCATGATATCAAAAAAAGTTCAAAATATCAATGTTTTTTTGTGTTTTATTACACCAAATTGACACATGCCCCATAGTCATACGCCAATTAATCTCAACACACGGGTTTATTCTTCCTCTACCATCGACAAGCATATCAATTCCCATTGGTCCATAATATCCGAATGCTCTTATATCCGGAGACATCAGACGATTTCTCCACCAATCTACAAGTGTATTCAAATTCTTTTCTTCAACCTTTGTCAACAACAGTTGTTTTCTTTCAGATTCGGAACGACAGTCTTGCCCAAGAAAACGTCCTGTGGCTGCAGTATTGAAAATGGACAAACCCTCATAAACCGCCGTTCCGTCCTTGTTTATGAAAAACTCCAGGGCAAAATCGAGTTCCTTATCCATCCAATATTCACACACGACAGCCCCATCACGTGCCACAGCGTTTTCCATCCATGCTCTGGCATTATTACCGTCTGTCATCATCAGTCCCTTGCCGCTACTGCTCCATAACATTTTCATCACGCTACGCCCATGCTTTTTTACGAACAATTCTATCTGTTCCCAAGTTTGACACACAGCAACATAAAGTTTAAGTTCTCGTTGAATTTTGGCGGAAAAACACCTGGAAGACAGAGTTTTAATATTGTCTATCCACTCGTCAGACGGCATTACTTCTCTTCTGACACCAGCTTTCCACAACTCATGTACAATAGCCTTTGACCAGCCCCAGGGACACACCTCCGTAATATCATAGTCACGGAGACTTTCTATACCGTCCCAAACAACATCATTTTCCCCAGCCCATATCTTTGGCAAAGCCCAATTATCTTCACGAAATTTGCGAATTGGTGCAGGTGGAACATATCCTGCAGACCCGTTAGCCAGGGCCATATCGTTTTCCGGATTGAAAACGTACAGTCGCATCAACAGATTTCAATGCTCAGTATTTACTTTGCCTCATTGACAGTTACAGCTGCCAGAGCCCCATCCCGTTCGCATATTGTCACAACGACGGTCTTGCCTACAACTAAATCCGTATTGCAAACCGTACTGTCGTCCATAACAAGACACAGAGTGTCATCTCCGTTAACAAGCATCAGATTGTGCATGGAGGTACCGTCACCAATTGTTGCTTTCACAACTTCCGGTTCAGCCTTCCCGCTATCATTCGTCTCTGCATCCTTACAACCCGTCATCAGTAATAACACAAAACCGAACAGGAACATCACGTTTTTCATAGTTAATACTTACTTTTTATTACACATGTGGTTACAAAGATACAACATTATTCACAAAATATTAAAGAAAAAAGCAACACTCCACACACTTCTCCTTCTTTTTTTATATTTTTGCATACAGATATGGAACTTCAAACGCTTATAGATATTGTAAAAGAGGTTTCAGGCCTCATGGTAAAATCGTCTTCTGATTTTGATATTATGGAGAAAGACGGCGCAGCAAACATTGTGACTTCTTCCGATATTGCTGTGCAAAAAGCCCTGATTTCACGTTTGTCTGCCCTAATGCCGGAATCACAGTTCCTTTGTGAAGAGGAGGATGTTGTCTGCCATGAAGGGAAATCATCGGGAACATCTGCTGTATGGATTATCGATCCCATTGACGGAACTGCAAATTATGCACGCGGCATACGGGAATGCGCCATTTCCGTGGGACTACGACAAAACGGACAAATGGAACTGGGTGTTGTGTATCTGCCCCGCACAGATGAGTGTTTCTCAGCACAGAGAGGCAAAGGAGCGTGGCTCAACGGCTCCCCCATTCATGTCTCGTCTCGCAACTTTGCAAACAGTATAATGTGTACGGCTATGTGCGTGTATCATAAGGAAAATGCAAAAGTATGCTCCGATATCATTATGGAAACGTATATGCAATCAAACGACGTACGACGTTTCGGAGCAGCTGCACCCGAACTGTGTTACCTCGCTAACGGCAACATAGAACTTTACTTCGAATATTGTCTTTCCCCATGGGATTATGCAGCATCTCTTTTAATATTGTCCGAAGCCGGCGGATATATCTCCGACCTGCAGGGCAGACCTCTTGACCCTACCAAGCCATCAGGAGTATTAGCTGCAAACACAAAAGAAAACCTTGCACGTCTTGTGGAGATAGTAAGCCATAACATCAAGGCTTCCTGACATATCGATTTTGCTACAGTATAACCCGTAGTCCACGCTGCCTGGAAATTAAAGCCTCCGGTGATGCCGTCTATGTCAAGCACTTCTCCTGCAAAATACAAATGACGGACGTGTTTACTCTCAAGTGTAGAAGGATTAACAGAAGTTAATGACACACCTCCGCAGGTAACAAATTCATCCTTGAATTTTGCACGTCCGGAGATTTGATACACATCATTTGTAAGGGTATTCACCAGTCGGTTTATTTCCTTTTTATTCAATTCCGCCCAGCGCTTTTGAAAATCTTTTCCCAAAGCTCTTTCTGCAACAAACTGCCACAGACGGTTAGAAAAACCATTTATACCATAAGACAACACCTGTTTCTTCCCGTTCGTCTCCATCGTCTCGTCTATAATCCTTCTCACATCCGATTCCTGCTGCACCAGCCAGTTGACACTTAAAGGACAGAAATAACCGTTCTCCGACAGAAACCTTGCTGCATGACTCGACAGTTTCAATATCGCGGGGCCACTCACTCCCCAATGTGTAATGAGCATCGGCCCCTCGGAATAATACTTTGTGCCGGAAATGTGTACTGCCACATCCTTCACCAATCCCATCAATGAATGCATACGGTCGTCATTAATGGCAAACGTGAACAGAGACGGTACGGGAGATACTATTTCATGACCAAGTTCCATGAGCCATCGCAGTCCCTGGCCGCTCGGTGAACCACCGGTTGTAACCACAATAAAATCATAGTCTCTGACATCATCCAAAGACTCCACTTTATGTCCCATCCGTACATCTACGCCAAAACGTTTCGCATACGTCTGAAAGCAATCGATAACGACTCCGGAGTCATGAGCTGCAGGGAAAACGCAATTATCGTCCTGAGTTACAAGTCGGACGCCATGTCTTTCGAACCATGAATAGGCATCATTATAATCAAACACATGAAACAATCTTTTCATTAAACGATGCCCACGGGGATATACCTCAGAGAGGTCTTTCACCCCATCAAAGGAATTGCTACAATTACAACGTCCCCCTCCGGAGATTGCAACTTTCGACAATACTTTCCTGCTGCGTTCAAAGATTACCACATCCATCTCCGGCAGCATCTCCTTTATGTTAACAGCACAGAAAAAGCCTGCCGCACCACCTCCAATAATAGCCGTTTTCATATATGGCAATCTACTAACTCCTATTTACACAGTGACAAAAATAGCCTTCTCGACGAAGGCTATTCTTTTTCATTGTCTTTGCGGAGAGACAGGGATTCGAACCCTGGGTGCCCGTAAGAGCACGCCGCATTTCGAGTGCGGTACATTCGACCACTCTGCCATCTCTCCTTTTCAAGTATCCCCCGCTGTAGAAAAGCGAGGGATAACTGAAAATTCCTTACTTGCTAGCTTGTTTAACGATGGCCTTGAAAGCCTCAGGATTGTTAACAGCGAGGTCGGCGAGAACCTTGCGGTTAATCTCAATACCGGCCTTGTGCAACAGACCCATCAACTGGCTGTAGCTCAAACCTTCCAAACGAGCTGCGGCATTAATACGCTGAATCCAAAGAGCACGGAAGTTGCGCTTTTTGTTACGACGGTCACGAAATGCATAAGTCAGACCCTTCTCCCAAGTATTCTTGGCAACGGTCCATACATTCTTGCGGGCACCAAAGTAACCTCTGGTCAAACCCAATATCTTCTTTCTCTTAGCACGTGAAGCTACGTGATTTACTGATCTAGGCATAGTAGTTCTGTAAAATTAAAAGTGAATAAATTGGGTTCTTCCTTAACGCATACACAGAAGGTCACGAACCTGTTTCATGTTCTCTGTCACAACGATGTCCGTGTGGTCAAGGTTGCGCTTCTGTTTCTTGGTCTTCTTTGTCAAGATGTGGCTGTGGAAAGCGTGACGACGCTTTACCTTGCCTGTTCCAGTCAGCGTAAAACGCTTCTTAGCACCGGAATTAGTTTTAACTTTTGGCATTTTTTTATTATTTATTAATTAATATTTGGTGGCCGGCATCCAAAAAGCGCAGCTCACCGTTCACTTTATTCAATCATCAAATGTCTCGCCTTCAACTTTTGGGCCTGTATATTCCTTCTTGGCTTTCTGCTGAGGCTGACGCTTTACTGCCACTACTTCATCTTCAGAATCTGCGGCATCACCGGAAGCAGGCTTCTTAGAGCCCGTTGCTTTCTTGGGAGCAATGAACATAATCATACGCTTTCCCTCAAGTTGAGGCATTTGCTCCACCTTTCCGTATTCCTCCAAATCCTGAGCAAATCTCAGCAGCAACACCTCGCCTTGCTCTTTGAAGAGAATTGAACGCCCACGGAAGAACACATAAGCCTTCACCTTGTCACCGTCTGAAAGGAAGCCTTGAGCATGTTTTAGCTTGAAATTATAATCATGGTCATCCGTCTGTGGTCCGAAACGGATTTCCTTAACTTCAACTTTAACCTGCTTAGCCTTTATCTCCTTCTGATGCTTTTTCTGCTGGTAGATAAACTTAGAGTAGTCAATAAGCCTGCAAACAGGAGGCTCTGCATTGGGCGAAATCTCTACAAGATCAACACCCTGATAAGATGCCATATCAAGTGCCCGGCCGATGCTGACCACCTGACTCTCTACACCATCACCTACAATACGAACCTCGCGGGCACGTATCTGTCCGTTAATACGATATTGCGACTTTAAATTGTCTTTTTTCATTCAGTTGAGACAAAAAACCGGGTGCAAAGTTAGTAATTTTCTGTCATATTACGCACTTCCTGGTTGATTTTTGTTGCAAAATCTTCCATTTTTGTGCATCCCTGCTCTCCACCGCCTTGTTTTCTGTAGGAAACAGTACCCTCATTCTGTTCTTTCTCACCTACAATCAGAAGATATGGCGTGTGCTTCAGTTCGTTATCACGAATCTTTCTGCCTATCTTCTCTGCACGGTCGTCAATATAAGCTCTTACATCCTGTGTCTCGAAATAAGCCTGTACCTTTTCTGCATACTCCTGATATTTCTCCGACACCGGCAGAATAGCAACCTGATCCGGAGCCAGCCACAACGGGAACTTACCGGCCGTGTGTTCTATCAGCACAGCCGTAAAGCGTTCCATCGAACCGAACGGAGCTCTGTGAATCATCACGGGACGATGTTTCTTGCCATCCTCTCCTATGTATTCCAACTGGAAACGCTCGGGAAGATTGTAGTCCACCTGAATGGTGCCCAACTGCCAACGGCGTCCCAGAGCATCCTTCACCATGAAATCAAGCTTCGGACCGTAGAAAGCTGCTTCGCCCAACTCTGTGGTTGTCTTCATGCCCTTCTCTTCACAAGCCTCGATAATGGCCTTCTCTGCGGCATCCCACACCTCGTCGGAGCCGATATACTTCTCCTTATTGTTGGGATCTCGCAATGATATCTGTGCCTCAAAATTGTTGAAGTCCAATGCACGGAAGATAATCTGTATAATTTCCATCACACGGATAAATTCCTGCTTCACCTGATCCGGACGACAGAACAGATGAGCATCGTCCTGTGTAAATGAGCGTACACGTGTCAAACCATGCAACTCTCCACTCTGCTCATATCTGTACACCGTTCCGAACTCTGCACATCTGAACGGCAGTTCTTTGTAAGAGCGCGGCTTGGATGCAAAAATCATACAGTGATGAGGACAGTTCATCGGCTTCAGCAGATATTCCTCACCCTCCTCCGGAGTTGTAATGGGTCTGAAGGAATCTGCTCCATAGTGAGCCCAGTGGCCGGATGTCACATACAGTTGCTTACCACCGATATGCGGTGTGATAACCTGCTGGTAGCCGTAACGCTTCTGTATCTTTTTGAGGAAATCCTCCAGACGCAGACGGAGCGCAGTTCCCTTGGGAAGCCAGATGGGAAGCCCCTTGCCCACCATGTCGCTGAACATGAAGAGTTCCATCTCCTTGCCTATCTTGCGATGATCACGTTTCTTGGCCTCTTCGAGCAAATCCAGATACTCCTGCAGTTGTTTCTGCTTGGGGAAAGTGATAGCATAGATACGTGTCATCTGAGGACGCTTCTCATCACCTCGCCAGTACGCGGAAGATGTGCTCAGCACCTTAAAGGCCTTAATCGGAGCAGTTGACATCAGATGGGGACCGCGACAGAGATCCGTGAATGCACCCTGGGTGTATGTCGTGATATGTCCGTCTTCCAGGTCTGCTATCAGCTCATTCTTGTACGTCTGACCTTTATCACCGAAAAACTTCAGTGCATCTGCCTTGGAAATATCGCGACGCACAAGAGCCTCCTTGCGCTGTACGAGTTCCATCACCTTCTTTTCAATTTCCGGGAACATTGCCTCGCGAATCACCACACCCTCTGCGGGCATGATATCGTAATAGAAACCGTTCTCGATAGCAGGTCCTATTCCGAACTGCGTACCGGGATACAGTTCCTGGAGCGCCTCTGCCATAAGGTGTGCAGACGTATGCCAAAAAGCATGTTTGCCTTCCTTGTCATCCCACTTATATAATTGGATTGTTGCATCCTGTGTTATCGGACGGTTAAGTTCCACGGTTTCTCCGTTCACACCGCATGCCAACACGTCCTGTGCCAGACGGCTGCTTATGCTCTCTGCAATCTGAAGTCCTGTTACGCCAGATTCGTATTCACGCACGCTGCCGTCAGGGAAAGTAATCTTTATCATACTAAAATTAAATTTTCGAGCGCAAAGATAATGAAAAAAGAAGACTTAAGGCACTTTTCCCATTAAAAAGTTTTCCTTAATCTGCAGGTTTTCTCAAAACACTTCATATGAAATTTACCTCGGGCCGTATCTCCACGCCAAATTTGTCCCATACAGCCTTACACACAGCATCACTTAAGCGTGCTATATCTTCTCCCGTAGCTCCTCCCCTGTTCACCAGCACCAGAGCCTGCCTGTCATGCACAGCAGCAGGTCCCAGCCCTCTTCCCTTCCAGCCGCATTGCTCTATCATCCATCCTGCAGGAATTTTCACACCGTTTTCCACAGCGTAATACGGCATCTCAGGATATTGGTCTTTCAAGGCATCTGCCTTCTCTTTTCTCACCACAGGATTCACAAAAAAACTTCCGGCGTTGCCCAGCATTTCAGGGTCAGGAAGCTTTTCCCTGCGGATATCAATCACAGCTTGCCGCACTTGTTCTGCCGTCGGATTATCCGTGCCTACCTTGTTATGCAATCCTCCATAACCCAACTCAGGCACGAACGTGCGCGAGAGTTTGAATGTCACCGACAGGACTGCATAGCGGCCCCACATATCCGGCTTCTTAAACACAGATTTACGATAGCCGTATTCCAGTTCTTCCGGTTTCCATATACGGATACATCCCGTACGGAGTTCCAGTGTCTCCACCTCGCAGATATACTCTGACACTTCGGAACCGTAAGCTCCTATATTCTGTACAGCCGCAGCACCGACGGTGCCGGGTATCAACGACAGATTTTCCAATCCGTAGAGTCCGTTGTGCAATGTCCACGCTATCAGGTCGTCCATCACCCATGCTGCACCAGCGCGCACATATTCTCCGCACGTACTTATTTCCCTGATGTCGCTGTAAAGGACTATACCCTCGTAATCCCCCATAAACAGGAGGTTGCTGCCAGAGCCCACATGCAACATCTTCTGCCCGCGACCTTCGTGCTGCAGATATGTCACAAGTTCTTCAACATCCTCCCGCCCGTAGGTTATCAGCGTTCGCGCCTTCGCGGGGATGTGAAATGTATTCCGGATGGATATGTTACTGCTTACTTCCAATGCTCAGTTCTCGTATTTCACCAGTTTCCAGTCCTTACCGTGCTTTGCAAAAGTAAATATCTCCTGCATTTCATTGGCACCGCTTGTCTTCTGCAGTATCATCCGGGTGGAATCATTGTACGGCTGACCGTAACGTATGTTGGAGATACTCACACTCGGCACATCCGGACAGAATATCGGGAACTGCTCCCTCTCTATCGAGCCTTCTATCCTCTCCATGTCATCCACAGGATCCATCAGGCTCACGTCCAGATACTTCGATATATGAGCTTCCCTGTATATACTGTCTGAGGAAAACTGGCTGTAGAATTTCAGGAAATCACCCGTATCACCTTCGTCAAAAGGTACGAATCTCAGCCTCACGAGCATCCATTTTCCCTTCTTGCGCTGAAAATCATAGCGACGCACCTCCTGACTCACCAGGAGTATGTGCTCCACACTCACGACATTCTCCGCCGTGTCACGCTTTTCCTCCTCTATCTGCTGTTCGTTGTTCCACAATATGGTGTAGTAATCGCTTTCTGCAAGGAAATAGAATTCGTCCGTCCAGTCCTCTTCGTTCATGAACTGTCTCGAGCCGTCTTCCATCACTACGGGAAGCGGGAATCTCACACGTTCCTTCTGCAGTTTGCTGCTACGAATGATATTGAAAAGGAAATCGTCAAACGTTCCGTCTGCCTTTTCCGGCATTTTTTCCTCTTCTTCCACTTCCAGGGTGTCGCTTTCCTGGATGAGAAGAGTGCTGTCAACCGGTGTCTCCGTCACCTCCGGAGAAGACTTTCCCTGACATGCTCCCATGAGCAGAATCACTATCGGGAATAGCAGAAAACAACCCTTATTTACCATGAACCGAGTGGTCTGTTTTTATTTATGACCGCAAAATTACAAAAAAAACATTAAATAATATAAAAAACTTTCTCCACTCGCTGTCCAACTCTCAACTTTTTTATACTTTTGCACGAGATTTTCAGTAAAAGCAAAGCTTTATGCTTGATAAAATACAACAGATTAAGGCTGAGATGGAACAGCTCCATGCTCAGACATTAGAGGATGCCGAAGCGCTCCGTATTAAGTATCTATCGAAGAAAGGCCTCATCCCCCAGCTGATGGAGGATTTCCGTAGTGTACCTGCGGAAATGAAGAAGGAGGTCGGTATAAAAATCAACGAGCTCAAGACACTTGCCCAGGAGCGTATCAACGCTCTCAAGGAGAGTCTGGCCACACAGGAAACTGCAGGTGCAAGCATTGATCTCACCCGCACTCCCTATCCCGTCTCCCTCGGAAGCCGCCATCCTATCACTATTGTCAAAAATGAGATAGTAGACATTTTCTCGCGTCTCGGTTTCACCTTGGCCGAGGGTCCTGAGGTTGAGGACGACTGGCATGTGTATTCGAGCATGAATTTTGCTGACGACCATCCGGCACGTGACATGCAGGATACGTTCTTCGTAGAATCGCATCCCGACATTATTCTCCGTTCGCACACATCGTCCGTGCAGGCACGTGTGATGGAGCGCCAGCAGCCTCCCATCCGCGTAATCTGTCCGGGTCGTGTGTATCGCAACGAAGCCATCTCCGCCCGTGCACATTGCTTCTTCCATCAGGTAGAAGGACTCTACGTTGACAAGAATGTCTCCTTCACGGATCTCAAGCAGGTGCTTCTTCTCTTTGCGCAGGAGATGTTCGGTCCCGACACAAAGATACGTCTCCGTCCCTCCTACTTCCCGTTCACGGAACCGTCTGCCGAGATGGATATCTCGTGCCATCTGTGCGGCGGCAAGGGGTGCTCATTCTGTAAGCACACCGGCTGGGTTGAGATTCTCGGTTGCGGTATGGTGGACCCCGCAGTTCTCGAGGCCAACGGTATCGACTCCACAGTATATTCCGGATATGCCTTCGGAATGGGTATCGAGCGCATCACCAACCTGAAATATCAGGTGAAGGATCTCCGCATGTTCTCTGAAAACGATTTGCGATTCCTCGACGAATTCAAGGCCGCAAATTAATCTTATTAATCTTTTACAATCACCCTCTTAATGCGAATTTCCTTAAGAGGGTGTTCTTTTTCGTCTGTCGGAGTGCGGGTGAGATATTTCACAACCTCCAGTCCGTCGACCACCTGACCGAACACTGTGTATTCTCCGTCCAGATGTGCCGCACCGCCTTTCGTGGTGTAGGTTTTCTTCTGCGCCTCCGTGAATGCCGGAATCCTGTGCAGCGTATCGGCATCCTGCATCATCTGGTGCACCTCAGCCAGTTTTCCCGGAGTATATACCGTACCTCCGACGATATAAAACTGTGTGCCGCTGCTTCTCTTCTCCGGATTCACATCATTGCTCTCACGCGCTGCAGCCAATGCTCCCGCACGATGATAATATTTTGGATAGCGTATCTCCGCCGGCAGCGTATATTTCATCTGTGACGTGTCCACCGTCAGCGCCTCTCCTCCGGCCTTCAGTCTGGGGTCTCCGCTTTGGATGAGCATATCCTTCACCACACGATGCCATATGATGCCGTCGTAGGCACCCGCTTTGGCCAGACCGATGAAATTGTCACGATGCACGGGCGTGTCGTCGAAGAGGCGCAAGGTAATCTTTCCACGGTCGGTTTCTATCACCACTTCCGTCTTACCGATACGGTCGTTCCCGTCGCTGCACCCGTTCAGCAGAAGCATCATAAAGATACCGCAGAGAGTCCGAATGTAATTCCTCATAGGTCAAAACGGACCACAGTCCGCCCGTTGATATTGAACTTTTCCTTGAACGGTGCCACCAACGACTGTCTCAGCGACAGAGTCATGCGCACCTCATTTCCTTCGTATTCCTGAGAAACGATTGTGGGCGAATATTCCTTAATCACACGCATCACGGTATTCATCTGTTCATAGGAAAATCCCATTGTGAACTGCTCGTCCACCGTGCGCTCAATCACCTCCGCAGCGGCAAGAGCTTCTGCCGCAGCGGTGCGATAGGCCACGATGAGCCCCGAGGTGCCCAGTTTCACTCCTCCGAAATATCTTACCACCACAACCAGCACGTCCGACAGTTCGGCAGAGACTATCTGTCCCAGAATGGGTTTGCCTGCTGTGCCGGAAGGCTCGCCGTTGTCGTTGCTCCTGTATTCCTCCCCTTCTGCTCCGAGACGGTATGCCCAGCACACGTGGCGGGCGTCGAAATATTCCTTCTGGAAATCAGCCACAAGAGCCAGCGCCTCCTCCGCACTTCTCACCGGCAGGGCAAAAGCAAGGAACTTACTCCTCAACTCAGAGTAAGTTCCTTCACTTCTTTTTGCTATCGTTTTATAGATGTCTCTCAAGAGAGTTTATGCACAACGAGTCCGCTTCTCAGCTTCGGTTCAAACCACGTTGCCTTGGGAGGCATGATATTGCCCGAATCTGCAATATTCATTATCTGTTGCATGGAGACAGGATACAGAGCCAGAGCCACGCGCATCTCGCCGCTGTCCACGCGACGCTTGAGTTCTCCCAGCCCGCGCAGACCGCCCACGAAATCTATACGTTTGTCCGAGCGCAGATCCTTGATGCCGAGTATCTCGTCGAGGATATACTTGCTGGAGATGCTCACGTCGAGACTACCGATGGGGTCGTTCTCGTCCACCAAACCCGGCTTCATCTCCACCTTGTACCATTCACCGTCCAGATAGAGGGAAAACTCGTGCAGCTTCTTTGCACGGTATTCCTCCCTGCCCGCCTTCGTCACGGTGAAGTGCTCTCCCAAACGCTGCAGGAACTCCTCCGAAGAGAGTCCGTTGAGGTCGCGCACCACACGGTTGTAGTCGAGGATGGTGAGCTGCGATGCGGGGAAGCATACAGCCATGAAATAGTTGTACTCCTCGTCGCCTCTGTGGTTGGGATTCTGCTTTGCCTTCTCGGCTCCCACCAGAGCAGCTGCTGCGCTGCGGTGGTGACCGTCTGCAATGTATAAATAAGGTATTTTTGCAAATGTCTCCGTAACGGTGTCGATATCCTTCTTGTCCTTCACGAGCCACAGCTGATGACGGAAGCCGTCAACGGGTGCGATGAAGTCATACTCCGGTTCTGTCTGCGTGTAGCGTCCCACCAGAGCGTCTATCACAGCATTGTCGGGATAGGCGAAGAATACGGGTTCGAGATTCGCATTGTTCACACGCACGTGTTTCATGCGGTCCTCTTCCTTGTCGCGACGAGTGAGTTCGTGCTTCTTGATGACTCCGTTCATGTAGTCCTCCACCCAGGCGCCCACTACCAGACCGTACTGTGTCTTGCCGTTCATTGTCTGGGCGTAGATGTAGTACATCTCCTGAGTGTCCTCCACGAGCCATCCTTTTTCCTGGAACATCCTGAAGTTCTCCGCAGCCTTTTCATATACGCGCGGGTCATACTCCGATGTGCCCACGGGGAAATCTATCTCAGGCTTGATAATGTGGTAGAGCGACTTCTCGTTGTCTCCTGCTTCCGCACGGGCCTCCTCGCTGTCCAGCACGTCGTAGGGGCGGCTCTCCACCTGCTCCACGAGCGCCTTCGGGGGGCGAATACCCTTAAATGGTTTGATTCTTGCCATTTATTTGTTTACCTGGAATTTTGTGATACCGTCCTTGAGGTAACCCACAATCTGCTTTGCAGCAGCGATACCGGCGTTGGTGTTTGCCTCAGAGGTCTGGGCACCCATCTTCTTCGGTGTGGAGAAGTAGCGGCCTTCAAACTGCTTGAATTCAGCATCTGCGTCGGGCATGATGTCCGTGATATACTTGAGATCCTCTCTCTCCTTCATCAGGGCGATCAGACCTGCCTCGTCAATCACCTCCTTGCGGGCTGTGTTGATGAGGATGGCACCCTTCTTCATTGTGCTGCAAAGCGCCTTGTTGATGCTCTGCTTCGTCTCTGCTGTTGCGGGGATGTGCAGGCTGACGATGTCTGCCTCCTTGAAGAGTTCTGCCTGAGAAGCTGCTGCCTTGACACCAGCCTGCTCAATAGCCTCTGCAGGGCAATATGCATCGTATGCCATCACCTTCATACCGAAGCCCTGAGCGATGCGTGCCACGTTGCGACCCACATTGCCGAAAGCCAGGATGCCGAGCGTCTTACCCATGAGTTCGCTGCCAGACTTGCCGTTGTAGAAGTTGCGCACGGTGTAAACCAGCAGACCCAGCACGAGTTCAGCCACAGCGTTGGCGTTCTGTCCGGGTGTGTTCATCACCACCACCTTGTGTGCCGTTGCAGCCTCCAGATCCACGTTGTCGTAGCCGGCACCGGCTCTTACAACAATCTTCAGCTGCTTGGCAGCGTCGAGCACCTCTGCGTCCACTTTGTCGCTGCGGATAATCAGGGCATCCACATCGGCCACAGCGCTGAGCAGCTGGCTCTTCTCGGTATATTTCTCCAGGAGTGCCACTTCATATCCGGCACCCTCTATCACCTCCTTGATACCGCTTACGGCAGCGGCAGCAAAGGGCTTTTCAGTTGCTATAAGAACTTTCATCTTTTTAACATTGAACATTGAATATTGACCATTGACCATTTATTCCTCGTATGCCGTTTTTGCAGTCTTGATGATTTTGGTCAGAGTCGCAGCAAGTTTTCCGCAATCATTGTACATGGACTCAAACTGCCTGTCATCTATTATATCTGACTCATGCAATAACTCAAGCCAATATTCTGTTTCGTTTGCCTCCTTTAGAGCAATATTTAATTTGTTAATAAAATCTAACCGACTTTGTGCATTGATACTCTCACGAATGTTGGCCCCGATACTCGTGCCACTCCGTAATATCTGTTTTGACAAGACCACCACCTGCTTTTCATCTTTTAAGAATTTATAGAATTTAATTATCCGAAGAGCGAAAGCCTTACTCTCAATAAGTATCTGATTATCGGCTCTCATTAACGGTCAATGGTCAATGGTCAATGGTCAATGAATACTCTCAAACTCCTGCATGCAGGCAATCAGAGCCTTCACGTCGTCGATGGTGACTGCGTTGTAGCAGCTTGCACGGAAACCGCCCACGCTGCGATGACCCTTGATACCTACCATACCGCGCTCCGTAGCAAATGCCATGAAGTCGGCCTCCAGATCCTTGTACTCGTCATTCATCACGAAGCAGATGTTCATGCGGCTGCGGTCCTCCACATTGGTCACCGTTGCACGGAACAGCTTGTTGCGGTCGATTTCAGCGTACAGAGCATCAGCCTTCTCGATGGCGCGACGCTCCATCTCCTTCACGCCGCCCTGCGCCTTGATCCACTTCAATGTCTGCAGAGCGCAGTAGATGGGCACCGTAGGAGGTGTGTTGAACATCGAACCGTTCTTCACGTGTGTACGGTAGTCGAGCATCGTAGGAATAGTACGGCTCACCTTGCCCAGACATTCGTCCTTCACGATAACGAAGGTGACACCTGCCATGGAAAGGTTCTTCTGCGCACCGCCATAGATCATAGCGTACTTGGACACGTCAACGGGACGTGAGAAGATATCGCTCGACATATCGGCAATCAGGGGTACGGGAGAATCAAAGTCCTCCAGGATTTCCGTGCCGTAGATGGTGTTGTTGCTGGTGATGTGGAAGTAGTCGGCATCAGCAGGAATTGTCCATCCCTTGGGGATATATGTGTAAGTAGCTTCAGCACTGGAAGCAACCTCCACTGTCTCACCGAAATTCTTAGCCTCAGCCATTGCCTTCTTTGCCCACACACCGGTGTTCAGATAAGCGGCCTTCTTCTCGAGGAAATTGAAAGGTATCATACAGAACTCCAGGGATGCACCGCCGCCCAGGAAGATTACACTGTAACCCTCGGGGATGTTCAGCAACTCCTTAAACAAGGCAACAGCCTCGTCCACTACGGGCTGGAAGTTCTTAGCACGATGGCTCATCTCCATAAGAGAAAGACCCGAACCCTCAAACTCGATACAAGCATCTGCAACAGCCTTCATCACCTCTGCGGGCAACTTGGAAGGACCGGCATTGAAATTGTACTTTTTCATTTTTTTATTGATACTCCAATCTTTATTTTCTGCCCCACTTTCACGCTTGGCAGGCGCTTATGCGCATCATTAATTAAAATTTCGACCGCAAAGGTACAAAATATTCCCAACCCTGACAAATTTTCCATCACAAAATACTGCTTTTTAGCATATAATTTAAAAAAATGTTGTATTTTTGCATTAGCAAATGAAAGACACACATGCAGACACTTGAATTTACGCCGCAGGAAAGAGATGAAATCCTGTCGCTCTACAGTCAGGTTTACGAGGATATCAAGGACACCCTCCGCCCCGACGACGGAAAACACATCCGCCGCCACATCACCGAGGCCATCGGCAACAGTTGCATCCAGCGCGACATCTTCGGTCTCAACCCCGTCCTGCTGGCCTTCCAGACGGCCCTGCTGGTGACCCGCGAGACAGGTCTCCGCCGCGATGCCGTCATCGCCATTCTCATGCGCCCCTGCGTGGACAGCGGCGCCGTCACACTCGACGACATGCAGCTTCTCTTCGGCGAATCCGTCACACGCATCCTCCACGGGCTCCAGCGCATACAGGAACTCTACAGGAAGAATCCCGTCATCGAGACGGAGAACTTCCGCAACCTCCTCCTCTCCTTTGCCGAGGACATGCGAGTCATCCTCATCATGATTGCCGACCGCGTGAATCTGATGCGCCAGATACGCGACACAGAGCAACTCGAAGCGAAGCAGAAAGTGTGCGAGGAGACTAAATATCTCTATGCTCCGCTGGCGCATAAACTGGGTCTCTACAAACTTAAATCAGAACTTGAAGACCTCTATCTAAAATACACGGAACATGATGCTTACTATCATATAAAAGACAAACTCAACGAGACGAAGCAGAATCGCGATGCCTACATCGACCGCTTCATTCTGCCCATTGAGGAGCGTCTACGGGATGCCGGTCTCAAGTTCCACATCAAGGGTCGCACGAAGTCCATTCATTCTATATGGCAGAAGATGATGAAGCAGAAATGTCCCTTCGAGGGCGTGTATGATCTGTTCGCCATCCGTGTGATTCTCGATGCCCCGGCCGACAAGGAGAAGATACAGTGCTGGCAGGCTTTCGCCATCATCACGTCGATGTATCAGCCCAACCCGAAACGTCTGCGCGACTGGCTCAGCATCCCCAAGTCCAACGGTTACGAGAGTCTGCACATCACGGTGCTGGGCCCCGAGCAGAAATGGGTGGAGGTGCAGATACGCACCGAACGCATGGACGACATTGCCGAGCGTGGTGTCGCCGCACACTGGCGCTACAAGGGCATCAAGAGCGAGTCGGGCCTCGACGAGTGGCTCACGGGTGTGCGCAAGATGCTGGAGACCAGCGACGGTACGGAGGCTATGGACCAGTTCCGGATGGACCTCTACGAGGACGAGGTCTTTGTCTTCACCCCCAAGGGCGACCTCTACAAGCTGCCGAAAGGGGCCACCGTACTCGATTTCGCCTACCATATACATTCCCATCTGGGCAACACGTGTACGGGAGCGCGCATCAACGGGCGTGCCGTCAACATACGCCAGCAGCTCAAGAGCGGCGACCAGGTGGACATCATGACATCCTCCAACCAGCATCCCAAGCAGGAGTGGCTCAACATCGTGAAGACCTCGCGCGCCAAGTCGAAGATACGCCTGGCCATGAAGGAGGCTCAGAGCAAGGACAAGATTTTCGCCAAGGAGATGCTGGAGCGCAAGATGAACAACCGCAAGCTGACGCTCGACGACAGCACGATGCAGCTGCTGCTCCACAGGCTGGGCATCAAGGAGTTCGGCGACTTCTACCACAGGATAGCTTCCGGCGAACTGGATGCCGGTCACGTCATAGACCTCTATGAGGAACTTCAGGAAGGCACCGCCTCTGCTGCGGGTTCGTCCGGCAGCACGGCAGAGAGCGCTTCCAATTTCGTCCTCAACGAGTCGGCCATAGCCCCTCATCTCCGCGACGACGTCCTTGTCATCGGCAGCGACCTCAAGGGCATCGACTACAGCCTTGCACGCTGCTGCCAGCCCATCTACGGCGACGACGTCTTCGGTTTTGTCACCGTGAGCGGAGGCATCAAGATACATCGCACCGACTGTCCCAACGCTCCCGAACTGCAGCGCCGCTTCCCCTATCGCATCGTCAAGGCCCGCTGGAGCGGCAAGGGCGGTTCACAGTATGCTGTCACGCTGCGTGTCGTGGGCAACGACAACATAGGCATCATCAACAATCTCACGAGCGTCATCTCCAAGGACGAGCGGCTCACTCTGCGTTCCATCAAGATAGACTCCCACGACGGCCTCTTCAGCGGCACCGTTGTCATCATGGTGGACGACACCTCCCGCATGGAGTCGCTCATCAAGAAGCTACGCACCATCAAGGGTATCAAGCAGGTGGAGAGATTCTAGTCACAGGCAATCTTAAATACCAGCGAGGTGGAGAGATCCGTCTTCTCGGGACAGGTGATAACGAGCCCCTCCTGAGTCTGGCGCCATTTCAACTTCCTGTTGCTGCCCAGCAGTGACACGCTCTTCACCCTCTCCTGCCCTTTCTTCAGGCTGCGAACAGTCACCTCACTGCCTCCTTCCGGCACAGCCATAGTGAAGGCATAGAGACTGCCGTCCTTGCCTACGGTGAAGCGGATATCCTGAAACTTGGAACCTGAAACTTGAAATTTAAATTCTGCCTGCTGCCTGCCGAGACGGCCTCCGGGCAGTTTCCTCAGTTTGCCATTCTCCATCTCACCTTCGCCCAGGATGCGCCATGCCTTGCTGCCATAGACGGCTTCGCCATTGATTGCCATCCAACGGCCTACTTCTTCGAGCATGGTGACGCAGGCATCCTCTATGCTACCGTCCGGACGCATGGGGATATTGAGGGCTGCATTGCCGTCGCGACAGATGGCCTCTATGATGAAGCGTATCATCGAACCGGCATCGTATGTGAATCCCGGGGCATAAAACCAGTCTCCCACGGGTGCTTCACGTATCCAGGGCTGCGAGGCGTTGATGGTGTCGGGGAAGTCGAACTCGGCTGTGTTCACAGCTCCGTTCGTCGGTTTGCGGAACTTGATGATGCTGAACACATCCACCTTACCTCGCTTCTTCAGTACGCGGTTGTAGTAGTCGGCCATCACCACCGGCATTGCGTTGCACTTGTATCCCGTACCCGTTCCGTCGCCTGTAAACGGTCCCTGCACGGTGCCGTCGGTATATATGAAGTCGGGGTCGTAGTGGGCTGTCACATCCATCATACGGAGGGCCCACTGCGTGGCATACCACTTGCAGTAGTCCAGATGGCGGCTGAAGATACCGGCCTTGGGAGGAGACCAGGGGCTGTGGGCATTCTTGTCCACCGTCTCGTATTCGCGCAGGTCGATGCCGTAGAGCAGTCGCGGGTCGTATCCTTCCCACCACTTGCCTTTGCCGTCCGCCAAGGTGAGGTGCCCGTCGTAGGGCACACCTGCCTTTTCGCCGGATTTGTCAGCACCGAAAGCCGTCTGCCACCACCACCAGGTGTATTCGTGGTGGAAGGTAACTCCATAGCGCATATTGTATTTATGGCAGGCATCCACCCATTCGCGCAGTATGTCGCGCTTCGGACCGATATTCACCGAGTTCCAGGGGTGATACTGTGAGTTCCACAGGTCGTAGTTGTCGTGATGGACACCCTGTATCATCAGAAACCTTGCTCCGGCCTTCTGGTAGAGCTGTGTCAGATATTCGGGATCGAGCTTCGTGGGGTTCCAGTCGCGCAGCACCTCTTTGTAGCCCACCTCCGAGGGATGACCGTAGCGCTTCAGATGGTTCCTGTATGCCTTGTGGTCTTCCTTATATAGATGGCGCGCATACCAGTCGCCGCTCTCTCCTGCGGCTTGCGGACCGAAGTGCACCCATATGCCGAATTTTGCATCGCGAAGCCATTGTGGCGTGCCGGGATAGTTCTGTTCTATGGATGCCCAACTGGCTTTGTATGGACCGTCGGTGATGGGTATGTCGAGCTGCACGTCAGCAAAGCTGTCGCTATTGCCCATTTTCACTGACCCCACAGGTAACGGTGCAGGAATCTCCGGGAATGCCGGCAACTGAGGCATCTCGCCCTCTTTAAGTGTCTGTGCCTGACTGCCATATACTGTGCATGCCAGCACTATTGTCAACAATCGCTTCATATTCTTCATCATATTTTTTGTTATTTGGCTATTTTTTCGTTTGTCAGAACTCTCAACTCTAACCTCTAACCTTTAACCTCTCACCTTACTTACGGCTTCTTCCGTTTAGATTCTTAAACTCCTCGGCTGTGATGGCCTCTGTGCTGTAGTCCTCTTTTGAGATGCGCGTGTATCCTGTCACCTGTCTCAGGAAGTTACGGTGCTCTGCCACCCAGCAGCTGCTGTCCTCATACACCACATCGTATTTTGTGGTTGTGCTGCCTGCTGTGATCAGGGCGTAGCGCACGTGCTCGTGTTGCAGGTTGCTGATGCGCAGACGCATGATGTCGGGATTCGACATGCGCAGGTCCATCCCCTGCCCTGCCGGCAGGAACCATATCAGACCGCGATCCGTGTCGTTAATGAGCAGTTCTTCGTCGGACGTGTTGTCTATCCACACGTTGATGGACAGCACCTGGTCGGACTTCATGTTCTTCTCATACATTGCGGAGAGGTTGCCCGGTAGCGCCGCGCTCCCTTTCTTCATCATATAGCCCAGTTGTGTGAAGATGCCTCCTCCCGGCACTCCCGACACGACGGATGTCACCGTCATCACCAGTTGTGTACGTTTGCTGCGTTTGATGGCCTCCACCTTGTCCTCGTCCACCAGTTCGTGATTGATGTGTATGGTGAATGTCGATGCTGTGTCGCTGAGCGACAGTTCTGTCAGGGGCGACTCCACTGCTATCGTATCATTGCCGTCGATGATGTGTATGTAGCTGCTGTAGGTTGGCAGGTAGGTTGTTTCGGCTGCTGCTGCGAGTGTCATCATGAGGAGACACCAGACTGTTATGTGTTTTTTCATGTTTTTCATAATATATCAATTATTCTGGTGACAGGTTTCAGGTTTCAAGTTTCAGGTTTTCGCTGCAAAGATAATCATTTTTCTTTAGACAATTATACTAAGCAAAAGTTCGCATCGTTTATTTTCCCCATATTGCATCTTCATCTTTATTTTAAAGGCTTATCTTGTACCTAATATTATTTCATCCAACTTGTCTACTTGTTTACTTGTCTACTTGTCTACTGAAATTGTCAATTGTCAACTGTCAATTATCAATTGTCAATTATCAATTGTCAATTATCAATTGTCAATTATCATAAATCCGTGGAAATCCGTGATACCCCCCTTCGGTTCCCCCGTTATCGGGGGACAGAAATGTGGTCAAGGTGAACTTATCTTACAGTTCAAGATTACTCAATGCATATAGAGGGATAATGTTCACATGCCGCTGCTCAAAATTATCTTTAGGGTCGTAGTGATTAAACTGGCCGAAGTTTTCCAGTGATGTCCTGATGGCTTCGTGCAACTTACGCTTTCTCATGAAGATCCATAGACTCTGCATACTTCCCTGTGTATTGGCCTTCACTTCTACGGGAAGTACCTTGCCGCCCCGCATTCTTAGGTAGTCCACTTCTGCATTGCTGCCCTTTTCCGTGTTCTGCCAATAGTGCATCTCGGGTTTTTGGAAACAGTCGCGATACTTTTTCATTTCCAGTCCGGCAAACAACTCTGAGGCGCCGCCTTTGTTGACTAGATCCACATTCGATGCAGTAAGGACATCGGCTGCAGGAATGTCGAGCATTGTCAACATAACTCCCAAATCGAAGAATAGATATTTCACATAACTGTCGTTTTCCTCTGCTCCCAGAGGAACACCGGCACCATTAGTGTGTTTCACTGGTGTGATCAGACCTGCAAGCGTCAGCAGATGCAATGCCTCCCTAACGACAGAAGAATGCACATCCCTGGCTGCAAGTGTGTACACGAACTTGTTGCCAACCTGAAGTGCCACCGAGCGAAGCACTTGGCGGAGTAAAACAGGAGATACACGTTTCTTATATTTACTGAAATCGTCTTCGTATGTCTGAATGATGTCTGTATGGATATGCGACACCTCGATGTAGCTATGTGATTCTATCCATTCCGTCACAGCTGCCGGCATACCACCTACAAGATAGAATGTGCGTACCTGATCTGTCAGATCCTTATGTGCCTTATCTGTCAACGGCTCTTCGCTTGTTGCTTTTTTCTTATAGTCGATGGTCAGGTCGAGTCCTTGCGCCATTAGAAATTCGTCAAACGAGAAAGGATACATATAGAGCGAGCGTATTCTGCCTACACCGAAAGACGGCAGTTCTTCCAAGGTGAACTCCAACAGAGAGCCGGCTGCTATGACATGCAGTTCCGGATAGTCTTCTTTGAAGTAGCGCAACGACATGATTGCCTCCTTTGAAATTTGTATTTCATCAATAAACAGAAGTGTCTCTCCCGGCACGATGGGGACACCCAGTGTGCCACTCAGTTTCTCGCACGTTTTCTTGACATCGATATTCTCAGGGAACATCTGGATCAGGTCTGGCTGCTTTTCCAGATTGATTTCCACAAAGTAACGGAACTGTTTGCCGAGTTCTCTTACGGCAGTTGACTTACCCACTTGTCGGGCTCCACGAATCAGTAGCGGGTTACGACGTGGAGAATCTTTCCATTCTATCAGCTGTCTGTCTATATGTCTCTTGTAATATGCCATATAATCCTTTTTTATACTTTATGACTGCAAAGATATAAAAATTATCCAAAAGTAGGGGCAAAAAAGTGATTAAATCATCCAAAATACCATCCAAAACCAAAAGTCAGGGCGAAAAACAAGCATTTTTATCCAAAAGTAGGGGCAAAAAGATGCAAAAAAGTTGACTGGTTTCAAGTTTCGCGGCTATTCGCCGCAGACATCCTTCTCGGTTCGGCATAGATAAGCACGGGCTTCTCTTACCCCCTTCACTTCCCCCGTTATCGGGGGACAGAAATGCTCACCTTGGGCGGATGTTCAAGTTTCAAGTTTCTTTAACCGTTAACCTTTAACCGTTAACCTTTAACCTCTTCCCTCTTCCTTCTTACATCTTACATCTTACATCATACATCTTCCCTCTTACCTCTTACCTTCTATCTGAGGGAAGGCAGCGAACAGCTCCAATGCCTGAGCGGTTTCGTCTATCAGTTTCGTTTTAATAAAATTCTTTGTTCTGCCATCATCAACCACTTCTCCCAGACCTTGCATCAATAATTTGGGACTTGCCTCCTGCACACGTTTACAGTTTGATGTTCAACAGCTTTGCCACGCGTTCATTTAGTTTTGCGGAGCGATATGTCGGCAGGAGCTTTCGTACCTTTTGTACAGATATCGGTCGCA
>CADCNQ010000023.1 GCA_902802815.1 uncultured Bacteroidales bacterium
AAGAGGGCTGATTAAAAACAGTAATCAACGAAAACCAAAACGAAAACGAAAAAAACTCTTCATTTTTCACTCTTCACTCTTAACTTTTTCGTATCTTTGCCACAGGAAACTACTTAAAGAAAGGAATCGACTATGAGTTCTACAGCATTATCAAGCCTGCTTGACTATTTGTGCGGCACACTTACCACCAGCAACATGCGTTGGGTGGGCGAGCATTTGATAGAGTATGCCAATCGGGAAGAGAAAGAGCAGTTGCGCCCATACACAATGAAGGAACTCAACGCCATGCTTGATGCATCTGAAGCCGACATTGCAGCAGGACGGGTGATAGACCATGAAGAAGTGATGCGTGAATGGAAAGAGGAGCTTGCGCGCGAAGAGCAGGAGGATTTTTAACTCCAAACGTGCAAAGCGACATGAGAACCAAATGGACCGACCATGCCAAGGAGCAGAGACGCCAGATAGTTGCTTATATTCGTAAAGGGTTTGGAGTCAAGCATGCTCAAAAATTTATGCAGGAGGTTGATGATATTGTCAATTTACTCATGCATAGCCCGAATATCGGGCAGATAGACACGCTCTTTGCTGATCGTCCCAAAACCTACCGCAGCGTTATTATCAATGGCCTGACTAAAATGGTTTATCACATTGATGGTGATATTATCTACATCGTAAGTCTTTGGGACACTAGACGGGAGCCTATGAATCAAGCTGCTAAAACAGAATAGTCTCCTCCACCCCACAACAGGACTCGTCTTATAAGATATAACATATAGAACATTATAATACCATGAGAGAAAAACGCATAAGAATGACGTTATTTCTGATCGTCATCTTGATTTCGCTTGGTGGGGTGCAATGCCATGCTGAGAATCTGTATCTTTCTGTGAAGGGTAAGAAAGTGGGTATGGTAGATGCACAGGGTAACGAAGTGATTCCCGTACAATATGCCGAGGTGGTGCCATGGGGTAAATATTATCGTGTAAGGAAAAAAAACAGATTCGGCATCTTCAACGATAAAGGGCAGGTGATGTTGCCAATAGAGTACAGTCAGCTAACGATGCTCAATTGTTATGGCAAGGCATTGATTTGTAAGGGCGGTACTTTCTGGTGGCAGGGAGCATTAGAGTATTCTCTTAGGGGACGTTTCGGTATCATTGACAAGGACTTGAACATGATCGTTCCATGTGAGCACAAGGGACTGTTTGAATTCCGTAATGATGCGTCTGAAAAACGATATTATGGTGAAGGCTTGTGTCTGGATGATGACAATGTCCCTGGTCCAGCAAATTTTAGACATTCATATCTTTTAACAGACACATTAAGTACGGATTGTCGCTACATTGGCATTTCAGATAATCAAGGAAATACCGAAAAAGCGGGAATAGCAGACGGCTATAATGGCAAGAAACTGGTTCCCAATAAAGTGTATGATATCGTCTTTATGCCTGTCAATGGAATGTCACGCTGGTATATGAAAAAACGTTCCAGTGTGACCTATGGCTATGTGAACGTGGAGACGGGAGAGAGTTTGGAGGTGGGTAGTGCTGATGAGAAATTGGAAAACCTCACCTATATGACCCATAGTGATTTTCACGGCAATGTGGCCGCCGTCAATGACGGAAAAACATGGCGTCTAATCAACCGTTCCGGAGAAACCCTGAGAAATGATTATAAAGACATCCGATACAGTCTCGCAACACATATATGGGTGGGACATCACACAAACGGAACCTTGGATGTGTTTGATGAGGACGGCCGCGACAAAGCGGGATTCCAGGGATACACTGATATCATTTTGTCAGAGGATATGGGCAACAAAGTGCTGTTCCCCGTAAAAAACAAGGACGGCAACTGGGGTGTCCTCAATGCGGAAGGTGCAGTTGTGGCTCCGTTTATCTACGAAGAAATCTCAACAGGTCGCTGCGATGTGCTTGGAGTGAAGAAAGGCGGGCTGTGGGGTTTCCTTTCCAATCAGGGAGAGGATTTACTGCCATGCCGCTACACAGGAGTGACGATGCCGGCAGAAAACGATGCGGCCTTTGTATGGGTCAGGAAATCCGATTCTCTGTGGTATAAGGCCAATGTGTACACAAAGAAAGAAGCAGCTGCGGGATATGAGCGTGTTGAGGCTTTCAAAGACGGGCTGGCATGGGTACGCCCCAGCGACTTGAACACTCAGAACGGCATTCTTGCAACGGCTCTTGTACCGGTGGAAACGGATGCAAATCAGGCTGTGACTAAAAAGAAAAACGACGACGATGAGGAGGAAGAATCTGCCGTGATTCCCGAAAGTCAGGATTACGTGCAGAAATGGGGCGTCATCATTAATGAACAGGAAGACGTACTTTTCCCCGAAGCTGTCAGCGCAGAATACCTTCCGCAGATAAAGGCGGCAATCAAGAAGAAGGGAGGTGCATTGACGCGCAGCGAAGCACATGCTTTCCTCCTCAAGATGAGTGCAGACAAAAGAATGTATCTAATGACTAAAAAGATTGACGACAATGACTGGGACTATTAAAAATATCGCAATATTGCTGCTCCTCGTGTGCGTCAGCCTGAGCGCGGCAGCACAGGAAGAAGATACCCGCTACCGCCGCAGCTCTATCTACTCCATCATGATTAATCACACAAATCAGCAATTTTCGGAGGAGATACGTAAAGCATTTGTCAGGATTCCTGTTCCTGACAAGTATAATGACCATGACCTCTCTGTGAAGGTTGTCACCCTCCCTAAGAAGCTCAAGGGAGCCGGTTCCAGCAAGGAGAATGAACTCATCACGGAGTTTCTGGACAGCAATCTGGTGGCAAGCCGCCTTGTGGCAAAATGGTTCAACAGGGATTTCTATACCGGAGTGTGCAATATGGATCTCGTTAAAGAACGCGGTCTCTATGATGCTACGGAATTTGACAAACAACTGGCAGCACGCTCTGCCCGCGGAAAAGCCATGCTGGAGGATGCGGGAGAGGACCTTATCGGCAACACATTCGTTCTCGTGAACGATATCCGGTATATCGACCGCAGCAAGACCATGATGTGGGTAGGTGTCGGCCTGTCGATTCTCAGCGCAGGAGCCGGGGCGGCAATGATGGCCAACGGTGCCACCGTTTCGCAAGTCAACAGTCTTAACCAGTCCACGCAGAACATAGCGCAAATTCTTGATAAGATCAAAGGCTTCAAGGTGAAGATTAACACGTTTCTCTATAAACTGGTTTGGGACGAAGAGGCTGCAGGTACATTCTACGAAACGCAGTATGCTGCCACACCGGACGAGTCCAAACGAATGGCTTTTGAAAACGGTCGCGGAGGGTATCGTCTTGAATATGTAGGCAAGGTGGAAAGCAGCGGCAGTGAAGTCAGCTATATCGGCGTGGATCTCTACAACCCCATTCCGATGGTGCGCAAGGCTTGCCAGCGAGCTATCGACGAAAACATTGTCGACCTGCAGACGGAGTTTGAAGCGTTCCGTACGCGCACACCCATTCTCACGTCCGAACCCATCACTGCAAGTATCGGCATGAAGGAAGGAGTAAATGCAAAGAGCAAGTTCGAAGTGCTTGAGCGTGTTGAGAATGAAGACGGCACCTGCTCATACAAGCGCGTCGGTGTGGTGGCTCCCGTGGAAAACCAGATTTGGGACAACCGCTATATGGCTGTGGAAGAAGGGGCACAAGGAGCTCTTCTGGGCAAGACCACATTCAGGAAAGTCAGCGGAGCAACTCCGCAGCCTGGTATGCTGATTAGAGAAATCTGATATAACGGCTGCAATAAAGACGCCCGTTCTTGTGTGCCTTTTTTAGGGCCCTCTGAATACGCTTGGCCGCAGTGGCAGCAGTGGTTGGAGAGAGGTGAGAGGTGTTAAAACAGGTCCTCTATACGCATTTTAAAAAATTCTTCAAACGGCACCCCGTCTGTCCCCACCACAAAAGCACGTTTGGGATTAAAGCGCTGGCAAAACTCGGGTAATCCGCTATTCATCCCCCGACGCCCGCTTTTTACTTCTATGGCGACAACATCTCCCTGATGAACAATGACGAAATCCACCTCATCGGAACGCTCTCTCCAGTAATAGACGCTGTAGTCACTCTCTTCCGCATCGCCGAGCAAATAAGCACCGACTGCAGACTCAACCCATCTTCCCCATATCTGCGGATCTGTGCGGTCTCTTTCGTATGACGTGCCGCGATATGCCGTGAGCAACGCATTGTTATACACCTGGAACTTTGGCACCGACTGGTAGCGACGCGCGTTGTCATTGGCGTATTTCTGCAGCCCCGTCAACAGGTTGCACTCTTTGAGTATATTGAGATAAGAAGACAGTGTCGTGACATTGCCCGCATCCTGAAGTTGTCCGATGGCTTTTGTCAGCGACAGCGGCTCCGCAGAATATGAACACCCCAACTCAAAGAGTTGCTTCATCAACACAGGCTTATATATATTTGAGGTTAATATCACATCCTTTTCTATAGCCAGAGCCACAAGCGATTCCCGCACATATTTTTTCCATCGGCGTATATCTTCCGACAGACCGGCTGTCCCGGGATAACCGCCATAATAGATGTATTGGTCGAGCGTCCAACCGAATGCGTCCTGCATCTCGCTCAAAGTCCAATGTCCCAGACGAATCAACTCAAAACGTCCCGCAAGCGACTCTGTCAAGCCCTTACGCAACATAAGCCTGGAGGAACCCAACAGAAACAGTTTCAGTTGACGTCTATCCCGTGTGTCTGCATCCCACTCCCGTTTGACCATTTCGCTCCATTGTCTGATTTTTTGTATCTCATCTATGACGAGCACAGCTTCGGTCTGCTGTTTGGAGTCCATCTGTACTCTGGTGCTTTCCCATATACGGCGTATCCAGTCGCTGTCGTTTTCATCTACGCCGTCCGCGTTATATGAATAATGCGGCAACGTGCATTCGTCCAACACCTGACCTATCAGTGTGGACTTACCCACTTGGCGGGGTCCGGCCAGTACTTGAATGAATCGTCGCGGCTCATTCATTCGTTCCAAGACCTCCTTGTATTGCAACCTTTTATACTCCATAATGTTAGAAAACTATATTCGAAATGTTCAAATCTCCGTTACAAAATGTTCAAATCTCCGTTGCAAAATGTTCAAATCTCACAACATTTTCACCGCAAAAATAGAGTTTTTATCTGAATCCGCCAAATTTTTTCCATAAAAACATCTGAAATCTTCTGCTTTATCTCCAAACTGCGAAGCAAGAGCCGACTGTTTGCGGCCACATCGGCCATTGCGGCCAAAAAAGAAAGCATCCCCCCACACCCTCCTTTAAAGAAAAAAACAAATAAAAAGAAATTACTTAAAAGAAAATTTAAGAAAAGCCCGATAAAGACCTGTTTGGTTTTTGAGGGCCAGATTTCTATGTTTTGTATTTTATGAGGGCCATTTAGGGTGCATAGCACACTGAAAACGTGTGGCCCGAGTGGCCGTTATGGCCGTTGATAATTGACAGTTGATAATTGACAATTGAGAATTGACAGCTTAGAGGTCATATCAGCGAGCGAACTCAAATACTATATTTTTCACATATTCAGCGCGTTGTGAGAAGATAGCACAGTTTTCTCTGTGCGATGTCGTATATTTGTAGTAGTTTCCCTCCACCGTCCAGTCCCCAGCCAGCGTGCAACCCGCCTCCAAGCATCCCCCAAGTTCACTTGGGAAAGACGGAAGTGACGGCCGGAAACAGAAAGCACTCACCCTTTAACCCTTAACCTTTAACCCTTAACCCTTAACCAATCTTAGTGCTATGGCAACAATAATCCCCCTTTGGAACACTTCCGGCATGACCGGAAGAGCCGACAAGACAAGCGACGTTTACATCCGCCACTGCCGCATCACAGGCAGGAGTCATGCTGTGCGACTGCGCAATCCGTGCACGGCGGACAGGTTCAACAACGCGCAGATAACGCTCAACAACCGCTTCGGTGCGCTCAACCGCGGTGTGGCTGTGTGGTATCGCCGCATCACTGCCCCCGATGCCTCTCCCGAGGACAAGGCCGTGCTGGAAAAGCTACAGAGGATGCTGCGCCGTCAAAGCAAGTACAGCATGGTGCGCGGTCTGGTGGTGGCAAAGTACGCCAGCGTGAACGACACGCTCGACACCGTCACCGTCACTATAGACCGCTACGAGGCCACAGTGCACTTTGCCTTCAATGCCCGCCCGCTGGCATAACCTTTAAATTCTCAATTCTCAATTCTCAATTGTCAACGGCCACTGCGGCCACTCGGGCCACGTGCAAACACATACCTTCTTAACAATGCTGATTCTGGTGGAAAAAAGCAGTCTCCAAAAACTCAAAAAAAATTTTTTCTCTTAGAACATCAGCGAGTTACAAGGCATCTAGGACATTTTGGAATTTCGATGTCGTATATTTGTACCCGGAAATCGAAAAAAAGACTAATGTTTAACATTTAAAATTGTTTTTTTATGAAAGCAAAAATCAACTTAGCAAAGCCCATCGGTCCCAGCATCAGTCTTTGTCGGGAGATGGCGGAAGAGAAACTCGCACAGGAGAGGGCTGCCAGAGAGCAGCAAACCCAGTTGCAAACACAAGTAAAGGCCGAGCAGCAGCAAACCGCAGCAGTGCCGCCCGCGACATCCGCACCGCAGCACAGCGCTCTGCTGCGTATCTCGCCCAGACACAGTTCGCTCAAGAAGGTGCAGCAGCTCTACGGAATGCCCGAGCAGCTCGACCCCTTCACCGGGACACTGCTCGCAGGCGTGGATCCCGTGGCCGTGCATCAGACAATAACGTTGTCGGTGCCCATACTCGCCTTCATGGCGCAGAACATGCGTGTGCGCTACGGTGACGGACAGAGGCGCTGGATATGCGGACAGTCGTGGCAGGTGGGAGCCTCGGGATGCGGCAAGAGTATCATGCTGCGCGCCCTGGAACAGCTGTTCCTCGCCCGCGAGATAGAGGAAAACAGCAAGGCGGCAGAAGAGGCCGCAGCCTACTCCCTGCTCTCGGAAAAAGACCGGCGGGACACACCGCAGCCGACAGTGGCCGTGCGCATAATAGACGGAGTGCCGACTGCCATCGCAGCACTCATGCAGCTGCAGATAAACAAAGGCAACGGTATCTACATCACCTGTTCGGAATGCGGCGAGATGTCGAAGAAGATACGCAACAACTACTACTCGCTGCTGCTCGACATGTTCAAGAAGAGCTACGACGGAACGGGAGAAAGCTACATGCACAAGACATCCGGCACCACCTACTTTGTCAACTCCATGAAGATATGCGCCAACATCGGCGGCACTGTGGACCCCATGATGAAGATATTCAAATGGGTGAACAAGGACGGCACGCTCTCGCGCGGCAATCTCACCATACTGCCCGAGCGCAAGGACGAGGAGAAGGACGGAGTGTATCGCGCACCCTCGTGGACGGACGGACAGAAGGAGATGCTCACCGGCTGTGCGCAGCGTCTGCGGGATTTCGACAACACGGAGCAGCCGGAGGATGCCGTCTGCGACGAACGCATCGTATCCCTGGGACAGCGTGTGAAACGCCATATCACGTCAATGGGCGAAGTGGCCGACGACTGCTGCTCAAGGGCCGACGAGAGGGCCATGGGACTGGCCTACCTGCTGTGTGCCGCTAACGGATGCATAAAGTGTTCCGAAGACGGGGAGGTCACTGTGGTGCGCAGCGAGGAAGCCGACCGCACAGTGGAGGCCTGCATCGAAGTGGCATGGTGGTGGATAAAGCAGTGTATCAATGCGGCACTGGCCATGCAGGAGCGGCTGGACTACGGCGAGAAGTCGCAGAAGGAAGCCTTTGCACAGGCCTACAAGACGGTGTCGCTGAAGAGTCTGGCGGATAAGATAAGGGACGCGCGCGAGGAGGCTTTCCGCAACTTCGAGATGAAGTATGCAGGACAGCAGAAGCGCGTGGAAGACTTCCGCGAGATGCCGGCGCTGGCAGAACTCAGTGAGCGCTCGCTGCGACGCGCCGTGAGTGAACGCAACTATGAAAGCACCAAGAGGGGTTTCTACCTCATAGCAGGAAAGGAGGCAGCATGAAGACGGCAAAGAACACTCCGAAGCAGCGACAGACGCTGTCACACTATGCCCGCCTCTATTGCCGGTGGGGCGCAAGCGGACGGAGAGAGGTAGGCAGCAACAGCGCGAGAAATGCCTTCATGCGCGAACTGACACTGGGCAGCCGCCGTCAGATGCCGTTGCTCTCACTGCTCAAACGCATGGGATGGCGCAGAGGACGTGCCCTCACTCCCGAGATGGTGCATCTCCTGGAGAAAAAGTTCGGCGACCCCTTATGAAAGAAGCACCCCGTCCGGGATGCTTCTCTCTGTGTTATTTCTTTGTCTTCTTCACAAAGTTCTTATGCTCTATCGTCCAGTTGTCGTAGCCCTTGAGGTCGCCCTCGATGAAGAGTTTCTCGTTGTCGTCCCTGCCCTTCAGCTGCCAGTCGAGCCATGCACGCACCATACGGGAATTGGCTCCGCCGTTGGGTTGCTCGTATGTGCCGCCGTGACCGCTGTTCACGTTGTCGGCCAGCACCACAGGCACCTTCTTGATGGCCTTGTAGTCCATCTGTGCATTCTTCCAGGCCACGTCCGTCTGACCGCCCACGAGGTAGAGTATCGGGCCGTGCAGATTCCTGAGGGACTTTGCACTGGCATCGGCCATCGTCATCTTGCCCATACCGGCATTCAGGATGATATAGGTCTTCAGACGCGGGTCACCGCAGTTGGCCAGCACCTGTGCTCCGCCGCATGAGTGTCCGGCAGCGGCAATGTTTGCGGCATCTATCTTGTCATAGTAGGGAGAAGCGGGGTCGGAAGTCTGCTTGCTTACCCAGTCGAGGGCCTTCTGTACCACCGACGATGGCGTCGGTCTGTCATTCTCGTGCTGCGCGAACATCTGCATCTCGCCCACAGCCACCACCATATATCCGTAGGAAGCCACATCGGTGAGCATGTTCTCGTAGCCGATGCTGGTGTCCATGCAACCTCCGTTGCAGAAGATGAGTACGGGCAGCTTTCTCCTGATATTCAGCGGGCGGTACACCACGAAGTCGGGCAATGAGGGTTCGCGCACAGCCACAGCCTTACTTCTGCCGCTGCCTCCGAAATCGGGCACCTTCAGCTGCTCGAAACTGATGCTGGAGTCATTGTGCTTCAGATAGCGAGCGTAGAAGGCATCCATCGCAGGACGTGTGAACTCCAGTTGCTGGTCGAACGCCACACCGTGATTGCCGTGCACCTTAACATAGTCCACCGACGCACCGGCCTGCTGCATCTTCTTCACCCAGTCCTCCGTGAGTTCGGGTCTCACAAGAGGATCTTCTGCACCTTGCAGCACGAGGAACGGCGTTTTGCACTTACCTATATAACCCACAGGCCACCATTCCGTGTGGTCGGCCCACTCGCCGGGACGGCCGATTTCCGTTGGAGGCGCACCGCCGGCAGCACAGGCCACATCGGCTGTCAAACCTGCCATCAGCGACAGATGACCGCCGGCAGAATGTCCGTAGGTGCCTATACGCTGAGGGTCGATACCCAAAGTCCGGGCGTTGCTCTTCATCCAGTTTATAGCAGCCTTAACATCCTCGATACAGGCAGGCATGGGTGCTTCACGTATAAGCCGGTAGTTCATATTGCAGACCACATAGCCCTTCATGGCATAGTCAATCATCAGCGAGCGGTAAACAGCATCGTCCTTCGAACCGGCATTCCATCCTCCGCCGTGTATGAGGAGTATGGCGGGGCGGTCCTGCTGCGGACCGAAAAGCGGTTGTGCCATGTCGAGCACCGTATTGGGGCCTACGTCCGTGCGATAAGCCACATTCTCTGTCACGGTGATTTGTCGCTGTTCTCCTTGTGCTGACACCGTGAGTACCATCAGCAACAGGACAAGTGTTGAAAAAAGAATTCTTTTCATGGTTTTATTACTTAGATTGCAACCCAATTATGTTCTCGGCCATTGCGGCCACTCGGGCCAAGCGTATTCAGAGCCCCCTCCCCCTTCCACTTAATACAGCTCTGCGGGGATGAGGTTCTTGGCGTTCTCGAAATCCTCCACGGTGTCCAGTTCGCAGGAGAAAAGTTCGGTGACATCGAGGATGCGGAACGTGTGGCCCTGAGAGAGGAGGCGCTTGAAGGCCAGTTCA
Source organism: uncultured Bacteroidales bacterium (assembly GCA_902802815.1). Lineage (GTDB taxonomy): Bacteria > Bacteroidota > Bacteroidia > Bacteroidales > Bacteroidaceae > Physcousia. The sequence goes on from CADCNQ010000023.1 coordinate 10,168, forward strand.
TAGAACGTATTCTCCAAATGCTCCTGCTCCATCATGACAGAGAGTTCGCTGTAGAGGGCGCGAGTGTAGGCAGCGCCCATCTTCTCGATGCCCAGACTCTCGCCGACAGCCTCGCTGGGGCTGCAGGTCTTACTGATATCCGTGATGCTGCCCTCTGCATCCACCACCACCTTCATCTCCTCCTCACCAAGCTCGTGACGGATGAGAGTGAGCACCGTGGGCTCCGGAGCCTCCACCACACGGCGGGCGATGGCGGGGTCGTAGAGCAGGTCGCTGTCGAGCAGCAACACATCGCTCCCCTCAGCAAAGGGACGAGCCAGCCAGAGGGAATAGATGTTGTTGGTGGAATCATACACTGCGTTGTGGATAAACGTGGTGGAGAGCGCGGGATAACGCTCCGCAACGAACTGCTCTATCTGTTCGTGCAGATAACCCGTGACAATGCACAACTGGTCCACACCGGCTGCCACAAGAGCATCGATGCTGCGCTCGAGGAGCGTGCGCTCCCCTATCTTAAGCAGGCACTTGGGGGTGTGGGACGTGAGGGGACGCAGACGCGAGGCCGTACCGGCGGCAAGTATTATTGCCTTCATTAAAGGTTAAGGGTTAAAGGTTAAAGGTTAAGGGTTAGGCCAGGCACTGCTTGATAGTGTCAACCACCACCTGAATCTGCTCACGACGGCCGAGAGTGATGCGCAGGCAGTCCTCAAGACCCTTGTCGGTCATGAACTTGATCTTGTAGTCCTGAGCGGCGAGAGCCTTCTGCAGCTTCTCCTTGATAGACGTGGGATACTTGATGAGGATGAAGTTGGCAACACTCTTGTACACCTTGAAACCGGGCACATTGCCGAGCTCCTTCTTGAAGAGCTGACGGTCCCACTCCATATCCTCTGCCACACGGCGATAGTGGTCGTCGCTGTCGAGAGCGGCCAGAGCCACAGCCTCGGCAAAGCGGTTGAAACCGAGATACTTGTTGGAATAGCTCAGGAACTGGTCGTGACCCTTGCCGATGAAGCCGAAGCCGGTGCGCAGGCCGGGCAGACCGTAGAACTTGGACAGAGTGCGCGAAATGATGAGGTTGGAATACTTGTTCACCAGCGGAGCAATGTAGTCCACATCCGATGTGATGAAGCTGGCGTAAGCCTCATCAACCAGCACCATAGTGTCGGAAGGTATGTTCTCCATGATACGGCCGATCTCCTCGGAAGTGAGGCTGTTGCCCGTGGGATTGTTGGGAGAAGCCAGGAGGAGCATACGGGGATGGATGCGGTTGGTGTATTCAATCACCTCGTCCACATTGTAGGCGAAGGTGTCTTCCTGCTCGTAGAGAGGATACATCTCGAAGGTGCCGCCGCACTCGGAGGCTACGCGGTTGTAGTACCACCAGGAGAATTCGGGAATCAGGATGCGCTTGTTGTCGCCTTCCATCAGGAAATAGTGGATGGCGTTCTTCAGAATCTCCTCGCCACCGTAGGCAAGCAGCACCTGCTCCTCGGGGACACCGTAGATTTCGCTTACGCGCACGCTGATGACGCTCTTCTTGCCCTGGTCGTAGATACGGGTGTAGAAACAGAGGTCCTTCGCATCGAAATTCTTCACTGCGTCCAGCACCTTCTGGCTGGGTTCGAAATTGAATTCGTTTCTGTCAAGATAATTCATATTCGTATAAGTTTTATGTGTTTTTATTCCTTTTTATCGCTTGGCAGGCGCATGAGCGCAATACCGATGACTATCCAGATGATTTCCCTCACACGGCAGATGAGACTCACGAAGATGCCGAGAGCGGCAGAGAGTCCGAGAGCTGCTATGGAGATGACAAAACCGCCCTCCTGCACGCCGAGCTGCATGGGCAGGAAGCCTATGAGATTGGCCAGCAGCGTGGTGAGCGCCACAATCAGGATGGAATGGAGCGCGGTGAGCAGGATACCGTGGAAACCGCCTCCGCAGTCGACACCGAAGAGAAGAAGCATGAAGAGCACCTCCATCGACTGTATGATGCGGGAGAGATACTCCAGAAGCAGTGCCGAATAGAAGGCACGCTTGTCCTGACGGTGGAGAGCACCTATCTGACGGTCCACATTCTCCAGAGCCTCACGATGCGCCTCCGTGAAACGCTCGCTCCAGCCGCCGAGTCCGGGCAGCTTGCCCACCCAGCGGATGACCTTCATCACAAGGCCGTTGCGATAGCCGCGCGAGAAGAGATAGAAGGCCACAAGGCAGAAAGCCACGATGACGGCAAGAGAAACCGCCATCACGGGTGTGAGAGGCAGGTCGCCAACGAGCACCAGAGCAAGGTAGAGGAACACGGAGGTGAACCAGAACCAGAAATGCGCGAAGACGTGCATCATAGCATAGAGAATCACCGAGGAGGTGGCATGCTGCTTGGTCATGTCGCGCGAGAGTTCCATGATACGGTAGGGCTCACCGCCGAGACCGCCCACGGGAGTGGCATAGTTGAGGGCATAACCTGTGATGGTGAGACGGAAGATGCGCCAGAACGAGGGTACCTCGTCGGGGTCGGCATTACCGCGGATGACAGCCATCCATGAAAGAGCATTGACACCATACACCACCACCCAGATGCCGACGATGGGGATGAGCCAATAGCCTGCATGGCAGAGATGGTCCCACAGTTCGACAAAACTCACATCGAACGTGAAGAGCATCACCACAACGGCCGCCACGCCGAGCAGGAAGAACAGATTGTTGAGACGCTGCTTTGTCCAGGTCATTACTTAACGGGAGTTGAAGCCACTACACGGTCTGCTATCTCGCGGCAGAAACGCTCGTGGCGGTAGTTGATATAGTTGGTGAACAAACGCATGCCGACGCTCTCGAAGATGAAATAGAGCGCAGGGATGTCGGCCAGACAGAAGATGATGAACATACCCGTGCGGAAATTGAATGTCAGCATGCCGTTGAGGGGTATGATGGCCAGAGAGCGCCGATGGAGCTCCTGACGGATGTCCTCGGGGATGGTGTCGCCGTAGCGCTCTGCGAGCACATGCATGAGACGCTGGAACTGCGGTGTCTGCTTCTCCTGCTTCCTGGTGTAGCCTACATAGCTGTGGAGGAACACCTTCCAGAGGAAATTACCCTTCCAGGGAGTCTCGTCGTAGAGTTTCTTCTGCTGGGCGGAGGTGTCGAGCTCACTGCCCTTCTTGCCCTTCTGGAAGAGGAGGTGTATCTGGATGTAATAGTCGGCAAGACGCTGCTGTGCACCGATGCCGTCGAAGCCCGATATGAAGGAGAGGATGAGCACGATGCAGGTGGCTATCTGCACATTCTGCTCCGTTTCGGCGATGCCGAAGAGGCTGAACTCAATGCTATGGTGGAAATAGAAACGGTAAACGAGAGCCAGATAGATGGGAATGAACCATACAAAACCGGCGGCCCCGTCGAGGATGCGACCCAGCTGGCTCTTCTTGCCCGTCATACGCGCCAACTGGCCGTCGGTGCAGTCGTAGACATCGGCCCAGATGAGAAGCACGATGGCTATGATGTTCATCAGGAGACCGTGCCAGCCGTCATAGTAGAAACTGGAGAAGGCAAAGAAGTAGGCACTGCCCGCTCCGATAATCCACGAGATGAGGGTGACGGTGTTGGGATGGATATCCAGGCGTGCGAAGAGCACAGCCCAATAGTAACTCAGGGGACGTACAAAATGATAATCAAGCCAGTCCTCGGTCTCAGAGGACTTCAGCGTTGCTGCTACTTTTTCGTTCATAGGTTTTCGTAACTGTCTTGTAGTATTGCTTTCAACTGTTTCTCACGCAGCGTATCGGTCTCGGAGATGAAGACACCGCTCTGGTGGTCGTACATCGAGAAACCGCGTTCGTCCATCAGCATCACACCGGCCGGATAGGTGGCATAGACGCAGGGCGATACGTAGCGCGAGGAGAATATATTGCGTGAATAGGGGAATTGTCTGTGTGTGATATTCATCTGCGAGAGCAGCGTGGCCGCTATGTCGCTCTGGCTGATGAGAGTCTCCACATTGCCCGTATGACGGAGCGCTCCGCCCACAATGAGCAGGGGGATGTGGAAGAAGTCGGGACGGTCGTAGAACTGATGATAGGGATATCCGTGATCGGCGAAGATGATGACAACGGTCTTGTCCCACACAGGGCTCTGACTGAGACGGTCAAGGAAACGGCCGATATGGTGGTCGGTGTAGGAGAACGCGTTGAGTATCCTGTCGCGGAAACGCTCGTAGGGCACCTTCCAGGGCTCGTGCGACGAAAGAGTCTGGAAGCCCACACACCAGGGTTCGCTTCTGTCCGCGGATGTGACGTAGGAAAAGAGACGCTCGAAGGCAATACTGTCGTTGGCACCCCACTGGTCGCGCTCTTCGGGGCGTACATCAATGTCCTCGATGCCCATCACCCTGTCGTAACCGGCAGCAGAGAGATAGCGGCCTTTGTTCATGAAAGAGGGTTCACCGCCGTAGAGATAGCAGGTGGAATATCCTGCACGCCTGAGTGTCGAAGGAATGGCGGGAATGCCGCTGCCCTGCTCCATGAGAGCAAGCACGGAATCCTGCATCATAAGGCTTACGGTGGGATAAGAGAGAGCACCCGAGATGACACTCACCGTGCCGCGGTCCGTGCGGAAGGAGGAAGCGTAGGCACGGGTGAAATTGATGCCCTGCTGCATCCAACGGCAGAGCTCCGGAGTGACGGGCTCCTTCTCTGACGAGAACATGCTGACACCCTCGCCGTATTTGCCGCCGAGGTCCCTCACAAAGACGGCTCCCATGCTTTCTATCTGGAGCGTCAGTATGTTGGGACGCGTGGTGGTGAACAGGGTGTCGGTGATGTCCTCTGTATCTGCCGGGAAAAGACGCGATGTCAGCGCTCTCGCCTCCTTGGCATCCATCGAACGGAACTGTCTGTCGGCATCCTCAGAATAGAGCCACACGGAATGTGCCATGTGGAAGACGGGATTCACCGCTGCATTGGAGAGGAAAATGTTGCGGCGCACAGTGAGATCCTTACCCGCAATCTGCACCTTCTGGAATGCAAGTCCCTCACCGATGACACCCGCAACACCGAGAATCAGGGGCAACAGGACGATAAAACCTGCAAGCCATACTACCCAGCCGCGCACCCTTCTAGCGTGACGGCGACCACGCGCACTGAAACTTCTGGGAGTGAATCTGAAAGCCAGGAAACCGGCCACAAAGGCCGCAAGAACGGAAAGTCCGATGCGGGACACGAGATAGCTCACCGGTGTGGAAGACGACATCTCACCGGGTTCGCTCATATAGGCGAAGACGGAAGCGTCGAGTTTGAACTTCCAATGCTCGTACATGATGAAATCGGCACATGTGAAACACACAGTGACGAAAACCGTAAGCCAGAGCAGCACTCCTGCCGTGCGACGCATTGACAGGCGCTCCCACTTCAGCGAGAGCAGTGTGAGCAGGACGGGCACAGCCATAAGAGCCGATGCCACCGCCATATCCATGGGAATGCCGAGCAGTTCGGCCTTGACGCCATCCGCCATATTGAAGAACGACAGGTCGCGGTTGTAGTAAAGGAAAGCCGCACGCCCGACGATATTCACCAGGAGCAGATAGAGGAACAGCAGTATGATATATGCGATGCGTTTCATTTGCGTCCGAAGTCGGCAGGGATTTCACCCCACTCTTCTGTTTGCCATTTAAGCACTTGGTTCTTGTAGGAATGCGTTCTCAGCCAGTTTTCCGCACGCGCCACGAGGTCGAGAGCCTGGGCTGTCTCCTCCGTGCGCTCCAGAGTGGTCTTCGCCTTGCGGTTGCGCACCCACGCCATACCGCTCACCGAGTCGGAATAGACCGGCATGGAAAGGCCGCGCTGCTGCAGGAGTGCAAGTCCGTGAACAATGGCGAGGAACTCACCTATGTTGTTGGTGCCCTTGATGGGACCGAAACGGAACACCTCGCGTCCCGACGGCACGTGTACACCGCGATACTCCATCATACCGGGATTACCGCTGCACGCGGCATCCACACAGAGGGCTTCTTTGATGTTCATTCCGCTCATTGTCCGCTCTGTCTGTTACATTCTTTCCGGCATCTCGATACCGAGAAGCGACATACCGTTGCGAAGGTTCTGCGCCACAGCCTTCGAGAGTTCTATGCGGAGAGCCCTGTTGGCGGCATTCTCCTCGTGGAGGATGCTGTAGTCGTGGTAGAACTGGTTGAAAGCCTTCGCCAGTTCGTAGCAGTATGTAGCGATGCACGAGGGATTGTAGTCTCCGGCAGCCTGCTCCACCACAGAGGGGAAGTTGCCCAGACGCTGTATGATATCTATCTCCTTGTCGGAAAGTGTGGCAGCAGAGAGGTCTGCGGCAGAAGCCTCGCTCTCCGACTTGCGCATGATAGAACGGATGCGGGCATAGGTGTATTGGATGAAAGGACCCGTGTTACCGTTGAAATCGATACTTTCCTCGGGATTGAAGAGCATATTCTTGCGGGCGTCGACCTTGAGAATGAAGTATTTCAGGGCACCGAGACCCACGATACGTGCAATCTCCTGCGCCTCCTCTTCAGTGAGACCTTCGATGCGGTTCATCTTGTCGGCAGACATCTCACGCGCACCCTTCACCATTGCCTCGATGAGGTCGTCGGCATCCACAACGGTACCTTCGCGGGATTTCATCTTGCCGTTGGGCAGTTCCACCATGCCGTAGGAGAAATGCACGAGACTCTTGCCCCATTTGAAACCGAGTTTGTCGAGCAGAATACTGAGCACCTGGAAGTGATAGTTCTGCTCGTTGCCCACGACGTATATCATCTGGTCGATGGGATAGTCCTGGAAACGGAGTTTCGCCGTACCGATATCCTGCGTCATATATACGGAAGTACCGTCGGCACGCAGAAGGAGTTTCTCGTCGAGTCCCTCGGCTGTGAGGTTTGCCCACACCGAACCGTCCTCCCTGCGGTAGAAGAGTCCTTTGCGGAGCCCCTCCTCCACTTTCTCCTTGCCCTCGAGATAGGTCTGGCTCTCATAGTATATCTTGTCGAAGCTGACTCCGAGAGCCTTGTATGTCTCGTCGAAACCGGCGTAAACCCATTCATTCATCTTTGCCCAGAGAGAGCGCACTTCGGGGTCGTTCTGCTCCCATTTCACCAGCATCTCGTGGGCTTCCTTGATGAGAGGAGCCTCCTGTTTGGCGGTCTCCTCGTCCATACCCTCTGCCATGAGAGCCCTCACCTCCTCGCGATAGTGCTTGTCGAAAGCCACGTAGTAGTCGCCGATGAGATGGTCGCCCTTCTTGCCGGACGACTCGGGAGTCTCGCCGTTGCCCCATTTCAGCCACGCGAGCATCGATTTGCAGATATGAATACCGCGGTCGTTGACAATATTGGTCTTGACCACACGGCATCCGGCTGCCGTCATCACCTGTGCCAGCGCCCATCCCAGGAGGTTGTTACGCACATGACCGAGGTGGAGAGGCTTGTTGGTGTTGGGAGACGAGTATTCTATCATCACCAGAGGAGACTGCTCTGTGACGGGCTTGAAACCATAGCGGTCGTCCTTGCGTATCTCCATAAGGAAATCCACCCAGGCTGCAGGAGCGATGGAGATGTTGAGGAAACCCTTCACCACGTTGAAACCGCTCACCAGTTGGGCGTGATTCTCCTTGAGCCACGAACCCATCTCCTGTCCCACCTGCTCGGGCGACTTGCGCGCCATCTTGACGAACGGGAATACCACAAGAGTGAGCTGCCCCTCAAATTCAGGGCGCGTCTCCTGCAGTTGTATCATCTTGTCTTCAGCATCCACGCCGAAAAGAGCTTTCACGGCGGCCTTTGCTGCATTCTTAAGTTGTTCTTGTATCATCATTTCCGTTTAATTGTTGCTGACATAGACGCCCGTGCCGTTGAAACCGACAGCGTAGCGATATAATGTGTGACCTCCGTGCTCCGATGTCACGATGCCCTGACTGTTGAGGTCGTAGGTTCTTTCGCACTTGTTGCACTTGGCAAAACCCTCGTTGAGAACGAGCTGTTTGGTGACGTGGTCGCTGGTGTAGCAATTGGGACACACGCCGTCGTAGCATGTCACCACGGGCTGGTCGCTACCAAGTTCGGAAAGACTGGGAAGCCCGATAATAAGCGAACCTCCAAGTCCGAGTATGATGCTCGAGTAGTTACCAAGCGCGGTGGGGTTGATATAGTCGGGAGACGAACCGTGATTGTCTCTCACACGTATTCTCTGCTGCTGGTCCAGAGGGCGGTCCACTATACAGAATTCGCCCAAACCCGTGCACGCTCTCTGGAGCGAAGGACATGCAGCTACGGGAGAATACGAGAAACGCGCCGGGTAGCTGGCATACTTGCTCTGCACCTCCCCGTCGTTCGAACAGGATGCCAGGATGGCTGCAATTGCTATGATAAACAGTTTTTTCATGACAGTAGAGCTTTTACGGCTGCATCCACCCGTTCGAAACGAAATCTCTGCAGCGTCTCGTCCATAAGTTGTTTTATCTCTTTGTTGCACAGATTGCCTATACTGCCTTCGTGAGTGTGGTGCACCTCCTTGCGGGGAGTGAACTTTCCGGCCTCAATATCGAGACCCACCTTCTTGTAGGCATCGCGGAATGGCATTCCCTCTGTGGCAAGGCGATTCACCTCCTCCACACTGAACATGAGATCGTAGCGGCTGTCCTCAAGGATATGCTCGTTCACCTCCATCTTCCTGATAATGTAGGTGGTCATCTCAAGTATGTCGTGCAATTCATCGAATGCCGGCAGGAACACCTCCTTGATAATCTGCAGGTCGCGGAAATAACCTGAAGGCAGATTGTTCATTATCATCATTATCTGCTGGGGCAGCGCCTGCAGTTTGTTGCACTTGGCACGAGTCAGTTCGAATACATCCGGATTCTTCTTGTGAGGCATGATACTCGAACCCGTAGTACACTCCTTGGGCAGACGCACAAAGGAGAAGTTCTGCGAATTGAACATACAGGCATCAAACGCCAGTTTGCTCACTGTGCCGGCAACGGATGCCAGCGCGAAGGCCACATTGCGCTCCGTCTTGCCACGTCCCATCTGAGCATACACCACGTTGTAGTCCATCGAGTCGAAACCCAGCAGACGCGTCGTCATGGTGCGGTTGAGAGGGAAACTGCTACCGTATCCGGCAGCCGATCCCAGCGGATTGCGGTTCGTCTGACGATAGGCGGCCTCCACCATCATGAGGTCGTCCACAAGACTCTCTGCGTAGGCTCCGAACCAAAGTCCGAAACTGGACGGCATTGCCACCTGCAGATGAGTGTATCCGGGCATCAGCACGCTTTTGTATTTCTCGCTCTGCTCCTGCAATGCCTCAAAGAGACTCACCACATCATCCACAACGCGGCGCAACTGACGGCGGGTGAACAGCTTCAGGTCCACCAGCACCTGGTCGTTGCGGCTTCTGCCGCTGTGTATCTTCTTGCCGGCTTCGCCAAGACGCTGCGTAAGGAGGAGTTCCACCTGAGAATGCACATCCTCCACACCATCCTCAATAACGAATTTACCCTCGACCGCCGTCTGGTAGATAGCCTTGAGTTCCTTGAGCAGGACGTCAAGTTCGCTCTTCTCCAGCAGTCCTATACTCTCAAGCATGGTGATGTGAGCCATGCTTCCCAGCACATCGTCCTGAGCCAGATAGAGATCCATCTCGCGGTCTCTTCCTACGGTATAACGGTCAATCTCTGCGTTGACCTCGAAATTCTTTTCCCAGAGTTTTGCCATTGTCGTGTCGTATCAATAAGGGAGCGCACTCAGCACCTGCGCTATTCCGTCGGGTGCCTGTTTGAGTTTCGACTCCACCATCTTCCTGATGAAGAAATTCAGTTCCGCCCCCACCGTCACCTTCAGTGCCGTCATCGCTCCGGAGGGGAGCATCTGTATCCATAAATTTGCCTGTATAGGAGCTCCCACCACAGCGAACTTCACAAGGCGTTCGTTTTCGCGTTCCACCACCTGCAGAGTCACCGTACCGAGAGGTCCGGCAGGCATCGTGACGCTGTCGGATGTAAACGTCATCTGCTGGATGGATTCGCATATCTGCTTGAGCTTCTCTGCATCCGGCATCTTATCCGCCGGCACGCGAGCCCTCAGTTCTTCCTCAAAATTAGGGTCGGCCACACGGTCCTGCACGCTCTGCAGATTACTCAGGTCACTGAGTTTGGCAAACACCCTGTCAACAGGCGCGGGAGCCATGTGAACACTGCTTACATATTTTTCCATACTTCGCAAGCCTTCTCTTAGACGTTCCAATGAGCGGGGTCCTTACGCCATTCGTGCAGCAGATCCACATCGCTCTCTGCGATATAACCGATATTGAGAGCCTCCTGAACCACAGCCTCGTAGTTGGTCAGCGTGACGAGTTTCACATCTGCGGCCTTGAAAGCATCGGTAGCCACATCAAAACCGTAAGTGTAGCTTGCCACCATACCTATCACCTCGCATGCGTTGCTGCGTATTGCCTCAACAGCCTTCAGACTGCTGCCGCCGGTAGAGATGAGATCCTCCACAACAACCACCTTCATACCGGGTTTCAATTCGCCCTCGATGAGGTTCTCCAATCCGTGATCCTTGGGTTTGGAGCGAACGTAGACGAAGGGCAATCCCATAGCGTCGGCCACAAGAGCTCCCTGGGCGATTGCACCCGTAGCCACACCGGCGATGGCCTCCACGTCGGGGAACTGTTCCATGATAAGGCGGGTAATCTCCGTCTTCACAAAGGTGCGCAACTCAGGATACGAGAGTGTCTTACGGTTGTCGCAATAGAAAGGAGACTTCCAACCGCTTGCCCACGTGAACGGGTTGGTGGGCTGCAACTTGATGGCCTTTACCTTCAGCAGCTTGGCTGCGAATATCTGTTCAAGAGTTTTCATAGTGCCTGAATAAAGTTTATACATATTTTTCGGGCGCAAAGATACAAAAAAGCGAGGACATTGCCCCGCTTTTTCATTTATGAAGACTCCTTATTTTACCAATTTTTACGCAAAAGGGGCTCGCGCGAGTGTTACGCGTGCAACTCGAGCACGAAACGTGCACCTTTTGTGAACTGAGGATCTATCTCCAGATCACCGCCCATCTTCACCGCCATCTGACGGCAGATGGGGAGCCCCAGACCATCTCCCTCCGTGAGGTCTTTCACCTCAGCAAAAGGTATAAATATACTGCTCTGCTTCTCCTCGGGAATTCCCTCTCCGGAATCCGTCAGCACATACTGGTATTTATGAGGACTGCGCTTCTTGAACTCCAACGTGATTTTACCGTTTTCTGGTGTAAAGTACGCAGCATTCGCCAAGAGATGACGCAAGATATGTGTCACATACTCCTTGTTTATCGGAGCCGTCATTCTGGGCACATTCAGCACAAACGACACTCCGCTCTTCACCTGGCCTTTGACCTCATTCACCAAAGCTTCACTGAAGGTCAGCATCTGCGTATCCTCCAGCTCCACCTCCTCACTGCTGCCGCTTTCCAGTTCGGCAAACGTCTGCATGTGCTCCGAGAAGTCCATAAGCGCCTTCACTTCGGGCTTCGACTTGTCGAGTTTGTTCAGCGTTGGTGCCATGTGGGTGGCAATATTACAGATGAACTTTGCCTTCTGAGCATTGCTCTCATTTGCCATCCTGATAATATTGTTCTGCTTGCGACGGACAGAGATGAAATAGAGTAGAACGAAAGCACCCAGCACCAAAGCACCTGCAAGTATTGCGGTCAGAACGCACAGCGCAATGATGACAGCCTTACGAGTCTTCAGCGAACCGTCTTTCTCGGCAATGGAAGCTTCGTGGGTTTTTATCTGTTGCTGCAAAGAACCGATTTCATCGGCAAAAGCGAGAGCATCCACAGAATCCTTCCAGGCCATATAACTGCTGTAAGTCTGCGCCAGCATACTGGCATTTCCCATCCTGCGGCTGTTCTTTATCAACGTCTTATACACCTCATCCACTTTGTCGTATTCCTTCTGCTCCGTGAGTTTCTGAGCCATCACCTTGAAGGCTGCATTACCTTCTGATATCTGACCGAAGGAATAATAGTAAGTAGTCTTGCTGTAGAGCATATCGTTGGTCACAGCGTCGTCCTTTGCGGCATTTGCAAGACTCTCCATAGCATTGAGCTGTTCCTTGGCATTCGCACTCTTTTTCAGCCGGATGTACATCTGGAGACGCTCCTTCACCACATAGTAGCGTAGCGCAGCCTTCTCGCCAGCGCCGAGTTCCCGGTTGTCAGAAATCGCACGCTCCACATGATGGAGAAACTCGAACGCCTCCTTGTACATACTTTCCTTATAGTACAGCGAAGCGACCTTCGTGCCGCACGTCACACACTCCTTCGTCTGACCCTTTGCCGCATAGTCGTCGAAAGCCCGCAGATAGAGCGAACGGGCGCTTGCCAATTTACCTCTCGTCTCTTCTTCCTCTGCACGCTGCTGCAGTTCGCTCTTCTGTATCTCCTGTGCCATCATCACCACACAGCAGAGGAGCATACCGATAAGTGAAACAAAAAACTTCCTGTTCATCATCATTTCTTCCTTTCTTTTTCTGTACACTTTTCTATCAGAAAAAATATTTCAAAGCGCAAAGGTACGCTTTTATTTCTTTCCCGCCAAATTTTTCGTTATTTTTTTTGTTTAACACAATCCCGTCATCCATCAGACTTCCCCTTATCTTCCCCTTATCGGATAACGCGTAAAGAACGAGTAGACTACGAGCAGATAACGAGCAGTTAACGAGTTTTCCCGTACACCACTCGTTAACTGCTCGTTGTCTGATAAGTCTCTCTCTGCACTCTGGCAGCACTCTGACATATACATTCATAGCACGGAAATATACACGAAAACGCAATGCAAACAAAAAGCAAAGTCAAAATATCTTATTAATAACCTAAGGGTTGTATCTTTGCATCGCAATTTGATTTTTATTGCAGTAAAACTTTAATCAAAAACAAAAAACTATGAAAAAAACAATGTTAAATTGGCTGTCAATCTTCGTTTTGGCAGTTGTGTGTGTGGGTTTCGCTTCCTGCGGAGATGACGACGATGACGTTATTCCCGGATCTGGAGGTTCTGAGGTTTCCACAAAGAGTATTGTTGGAGAATGGAATATCGTGCATGTAAGAGGTCAAAGGACCAGTGGCGGTCAGACCGTGAACTATGACGAGAACCTTTATCCTCCTTACCACAAAATCGTAGTATTTCCCAATGGAATCGGTGAATTTTGGGAATACGGCTCAGACCATACCGGTCAAAGCGACGATCGCGGCAACAATTATCACGAAGATGGCACGTTCACTTGGGTTAAAGCAGGAAACAGCTACGTAATTTCTTCTAACGACTGGGTTCTGATCCAAATGACTGCATTCGACGGAAACAATATGACAATCTATGTGATAGAGGGCAACAGAAAGGAATATTACACCCTCAAGAGAGTTAAATAAAGGATAACACCAAATATGGAAAAATCCGTTTCAATCTTCGGATTGTTACGGATTTTTCCGTATTAACGGTCGGGAAAGGTTTGTCTGACTCTAAACAACAGCTTTCCGCTCGATAGTATGGCCGTCGATGGAGTGGTCGCTGCGCTTGTCGCTCGTCTCTATGCGCACTTCATCGTAAAGTCCTGCTTTCATGAAACTTCTATGAAGCGTAGGACCGCCTTCCACCAGCAGGTGTTGCACTCCACGTTGATACAAATCTGCGAGGATTTCTTCCAGAGTTTCTGTATGATATACCAGAAAACCCTCCGTCAGTTCCTCCGGAAGACGGTTATGACGGTCAATCGTAATGCGAAGCGGCTGCTCCCCACGAAGCGGCCAGTCGCGCACAGTGAGCGACGGATGGTCGGACAGAATGGTGTTTGTACCCACGAGAATTGCCTGACAACGCGCCCTCAGTCTATGGACGAGCATCTTAGTGAACGGAGTGGAAATCTGTCCGTCAACACTTCCGTCGGGTCTCTGTGCCCACTTCAGCGTCACAAACGGACGATGCTTGCTGTGAAATGTCATGAAGACGCGATTGACCTCCCGGCATTCCTGCTCCAGAACTCCGACAACCACCTCGCAACCTGCGTCTTCCAGTTTCTTTATCCCCAACCCGTCCACTTTGGCGAACGGGTCTCTGCAACCGACCACCACCCGGGGGATTCCCTTTTCAATGATGAGATCTGCACAAGGAGGTGTTTTACCCCAATGTGCACAAGGTTCAAGTGTTACGTAAATCGTACTCTCCCCAAGAAGCGTCTGGTCGGCAAGCGACACACTTCTCACGGCATTCACCTCAGCATGCGGTCCGCCGCAACGGCGATGATAACCTTCCCCGATGATTCGCCCGTTGTGTACGATAACAGCTCCCACCATGGGATTCGGAGCTGCCGCAGCTTCTCCGCAAAGAGCCAACTGCAAGGCTCTGCGCATATAGATTATGTCTTCCTGTGATGTCATATTCTAATCATCGATATAAAACCCGCGAGAATAGAGGAAACGCTGCAGTTTGGCTCTCCTGACATAGGGATTGGCATCCTTTATTTCACGCTCTTTTTTCTCAATGAGTTTTCTTTTTATCTCCTCATACTCATCTTCCTCAATCTCACCAAGACCGTATTCGATGGCAGCACTCGGAATATGCATTCCACGAAGCATAAAACGGATTTTCTCACGGCCCCATTGATTGTAACGCAGTTTGTCAAGAGCATACGCTCGAGCAAATCGCTCGTCGTCAATAAAACTGTCAGCACGCAATTTTTCAATGATTTCATCGGCCTTTTCCGGCGAAATCTCCCATCGCATCATTTTCTCACGCAGTTCGTGCTCGCAATGTTCACCCTTTGCACACAACGCTCTAAGCCGTTGCAAACACGAATCTGGGGTTATTGTATTGGTCTTCATATACTGTTGTTTCGATAAATCCAGTGTTTTTGAAAAGCGTCGCAACATCCTTTGCGAACGCACGGTTTACTTCCACAGCCAAAAGCCCACTGGGTCTGAGTGCCACTTTAGCCATACGGGCAATTGCATTGTAGAACAGCAACGGAGAATCGTCGGGAACAAAGAGCGCCAGCGACGGTTCGTGGCATAGCACATGCGGCTCCATCTCCTCCTTCTCCCGCTCCAGCACGTAGGGAGGATTGCTCACAATAAGATCCCACGACGACTCTCCGTGAACCGAAGGAGCTGCCGCAAGAAGGTCTTCCTCAATGAACTTCACTTCCGCATTCAGTCTTTCCGCGTTTTCCTTTGCAATAGCAAGGGCTTCCGGACTGATATCTGCCGCCGTCATCGCAAAACCGCTGAGAGCCAGCGAAACCGCAATGCATCCGCTACCCGTGCAAAGGTCCAAACCAACCGGATTCGGAGAGGAAAAGCGGTGTTGCAGAATCAGTCGCACCAATTCTTCCGTTTCCGGCCGGGGAATAAGCACATCGGGAGTCACACGAAACGGACGCGAGAGAAACCACGCTTCCTCAAGCACATATTGCACAGGTTCCCCTTCGTGCAACCGCCGCAGAATCTCTTCCCACTCCCGCTTCTGAGCCTCCGTCAGCGCATCCATACGACCAAGAAGAATGTCTGTCTGCGAAAGCGAAAAACGGGTCTCCGCCACCAGTCTCCAAATGGCGTTGGCTTCGCGCCGACCGTATTGTTGGATGAGTTTTTCCATTCGTTACTCTTGCAAAAGTAGGGAAAAATATCCATAATAAGGTTTTTTTGCATTCATTTAACGCCCTTTAACTCCTTTTTGCACGTGTGAGTGCTAAAAATGTCGTACCTTTGCGCCCGATATTCGATAATAGTCAACTATGTCCAGATATTTAAACATATCATTTCCGGTGCTCGTTGCCGTAGTCGTCACGCTCCTCACGAGCTGCAACACCACGACGACAGAAGAAGACACCCAAGACTACTGCTATATCAGCGAAATGACCATCGGTTCGCTGCAGCGCACCATAGTGAAACGCGTTGATCACGACAAGACCATTACCACGAGAAGCATCATATACACGACAGGATGGCCCTTTACCGTGGATCAGATCAACAACGAGATATACAATCGCGACTCCCTGCCTACCGGTTGCTCGCGTCGCACCCTGCTCAGCATTACCTACAAGGGTAAGAACCTGCTCTATCGTCCCCATTCCGCCAGTGAAGCGTTCGGTTGGATTGCATATTCATCCAGCGACAGCATTGACATACCGGAAGACGGAGGTGTGGACTTTCTCGTGAACGGTGCGGACGGCAGCAGCCGCGTCTACAACATTCAGCTCAATATCCATAAGCAGGAACGGGGTGACTGGACCTGGCACGACAAGAGCAAAGGTCTCAACATGAACGATTGGACGGAAGCCCGGATAACATCCATCGGTGACAAGGTATTTCTTTACGGCAGGAACAATAACGGCTGGCAATCGTGGTGCAGCACAGACGGAGGAGCGTGGGAGAGTATCACCCTGTCCGGACTGCCCGAAACAGCTGCCATTGCGTCCATCGTCAGCGACGGTGAGAAGCTCTACACCTACGACGGTGAGGGAAATGTGTGGCAGAGCGAGAACGGAGCCGTCTGGACAGAGCAAGGCATTACAGACGTAAAGCGTTTGGTATGCGTGACGGCAGCACGTCTCTATGACATCAAAGACGGCAAACTGCGCTCTGCCTCCCTGAACGAAGACTCTGAATGGAGGGAGGAAGTGCTTGACAATACGCCTACAAGCATGGGCAATTTTATTGACGTCGACAGCGTAAGGTGTCTTTTCTATGAAACAAGCAACTATCTCAAACGCATTCTTCTTGTGGGCACGCTGAAGCATCCCGCAGAAGACGAACTGACCGCGCCCGAATGGTGCAAGATGTGGACGGCATCGGAAGACGAAGCACGCCGCGAGTGGAACTACTTCACACCGCTTTGGGTGAACAAACTCGGATTGCCTGATATGAAACCTCTCGCTGTGCAGCGAAGCGGCAGCCAACTTGTCGGATTTGGCGGGGCGACAACAAATACACCTGCCATCACACCGCTCAATCTGCTGTACGTCTCCAGCGACAACGGACTCACGTGGCGTACCGACGGACTCAACTATCTGCCCGACGAACTATGGGGCAAAAACTGTGCTTGGCTCTCTTCCACAACCGATGAGGACGAATACGTGTGGATTGTAGCCCGAGTCAATGACACAGAAACCTATGTTGTGAGAGGACGCCAGAACGGCATCGGATTTGATTATTTACAGGAAGGACAAGAGTGAAGCGACTGTTGACGATATTGACCCTTTGCCTGCCGCTTGTGCTTTCAGCGGAAGATCTGGAGTATAAGATGGACATCGGTGGCGGTCTGGGACTCAGTCACTACTGGGGCGATGCCAGCACGGGAACGAGTGTTATGGGCGCAGTGACCAGCCGTCGCAACTTCAATCCCCACATGTCGCTCAAAATGAGCATTGCAGTCGGAGGGGTGAAGGGAAACACCGAAGGATGGTACTTCCCCGAGAACGCATATGAAGCCGGAGATGCCGGAGGAGCACGTCTCAAGGAATACAGTTTCTCACGCACCGTGCTCGATTTCGGGGCACAGTTTGAACTGAATTTCCTGGCATACGGCATAGGAGCAAGCTACAAGAAACTGTCGCGCATCTCACCCTACGCTCTCGTAGGTTTCGGCTTCACAGTAGGAGTGGGCGGAGGAGCTCCCGCCAAGGCTGGAATCAATTTCCCCGTGGGCCTTGGAGTGAAATACAAGATAAAGCCCCGACTGAATCTGGGTGTCGAGTGGGCATATCACTTCACCACGACCGACGGGCTCGACATCACCCGCGAGCAACGACAACTGGATGATCCTTACGGAATCAAGAGCGGTTTCATGAAAAACAAGGATTGTTACAGTTTCCTGATGTTTTTCGTCACATACGACATATTCCCCAAATTGAGAAAATGCAACAACTGAACAATATACCGGAACATGTGGCCATCATCATGGATGGCAACGGGCGCTGGGCTCAAGCCAAAGGTCTGCCCCGAACAGCAGGACATGTGGAAGGCGTGACAGCCGTGAAGCGCGTCACAGAAGAAGCCACGCGACTTGGCATCAAATATCTGACGCTTTATACTTTCAGTACGGAAAACTGGAACCGTCCCGCTGAAGAAATAGAGGCTCTGATGAATCTCATACTCACACAGCTCGAGGAAGAGATATTCATGAAGAACAACGTCCGCTTCCGTATGATCGGCGAGATAGAGCGATTGCCGAAGGCTGTGCGCGAGCGCATATCCGGATGCGTGGAACGCACCTCCGTGAACACGGGGATGACGATGATTATCGCCCTCTCCTACTCCAGCCGTTGGGAACTGACACAGGCAATGCAGAATATCGCCCGTGAGGGTATCGCCCCGGAAGACATCACGGAAGAGGTGATTTCCCAGCATCTCGCCACCAATTTCATGCCCGACCCGGACCTGCTCATACGCACGGGAGGAGAATTGAGAATCAGCAATTATCTGCTTTGGCAATGCGCTTACACGGAGTTCTATTTCACTGATGAATACTGGCCGGATTTCGGAGAGGCATCATTGAGAAAAGCCATAGAGGATTATCAGATGCGACAGCGCCGATATGGAAAAACAGGAGAACAGGTGACCAATGAAGAGTAAGATAATAACGATACTGGCTCTTTGTCTGCTTCCTCTGTTCGCTCACGCTCAGAGTGCTCCGCGCGATACCGCTGTGACAGTGGACTACTCCCGCACTCCCCGCGAATGCGTCATCGGTGGAATACAGGTGGAGGGTGTGAAGAATTTCGACCAGCGCCTGCTCGTCGGACTCTCCGGCCTGAGTGTCGGACAGACGGTGAAAATCCCGGGCGAAGACATCACAAAAGCCATACGCCGCTTCTGGCGCAACGGTTTGTTTGCCAACGTTTCCGTGAAAGTGGACAGTATTGTGCACAGCACCGGCGGCGCGGCCCCCGACTCCGCTTATCTGCATATCCTGCTGACACAGCGTCCCCGCATTTCGCAAATCACTTATCATGGTGTAAAGAAAAGCGAACGTGAAGACCTGGAGGAGAAACTCGGACTCGTAAAGGAAAATCAGCTGACACCCAATATGCTCGACCGCGCGAAAATCCTGGCGCGCAGGTATTTCGACGAGAAAGGTTACAAAAACGCCGAACTCATCATCAAACAGCACGATGACGTAAGTCAGCCGGACAAGATAGCCCTCGACGTATATGTGGACAAGAAGTCGAAGGTGAAAATTCACAGAATATACCTCTTCGGCAACAACAACCTGCCGGATCGCACCATCAAGGGCGGTCTCCTGCGCAAGGGCGTCCTCAAGAAAATACGCGAGAAGAAAGGTTGGCGCAACTGGTTCCGCAGCCATAAGTTCGTGGAAAGCAAATACAAGGAGGCCAAGGAAAATCTGGAGAAGAAATACGCCGAACTCGGCTACCGCGATGCCGTCATTGTGGCCGACAGCGTAGTGCCGGCCCCCAACAAGGACAATATGGTGGATGTGTATATCCATGTGGAAGAGGGACAGAAATACTACGTGCGCAACATTGACTGGGTGGGCAACACCGTTTATCCCACCGACCTCCTGCAGGCTCTTCTCCGACTCGAGAAAGGCGATGTCTACAACCAGACACATATAGAAAAACGCACGCTGACGGACGAAGATGCCATCGGCAACCTCTATTACAACAACGGATATGTCTTCTACCACCTCACACCCGTAGAGATAAACATCGTGGGCGACAGCGTCGATTTGGAGATGCGTATCGTGGAGGGCCAGCAGGCACATCTTTCAAGAGTGAAGATTACGGGTAACGAACGCGTTTACGAGAACGTCATCCGACGTGAGCTGCGCACCAAACCCGGCGACCTCTTCTCGAAGGAGGCTCTGGAGCGCAGCTACCGAGAAATAGCCTCTATGGGACACTTCGATCCTGAACACATCGAATACAAGGTGGAACCCGATATCGTTAACGGTACCGTGGATATGGGTTGGGGCGTGACACCGAAGAGCAACGATCAGGTGGAGTTCTCTCTGGGTTACGGTCAGACCGGTGTAATCGGTAAGATTGGCCTGAAGTTCGGCAACTTCTGTCTGGCAAATCTCTTCAAGAAGGGCGGCCTGCGCCGCGGTGTGATGCCCAACGGTAACGGAGAGACATTCTCCATCTCGGGTCAGACCAACGGTACGTACTATCAGTCATACTCCATTTCCTACACGAATCCCTGGTTCGGAGGCAAGCGACCCAATTCACTCTCATTCTCGGCCTTCTACAGCCGGCAGACAGACGTCTCCGATTCATACTACAATTCAGCATACTACAACAACTACTACTCGTCTTACCTCTACGGTATGGGTACGAGCGGTTACAACTATTACGAGAACTACTACGACCCCGACAAGTACGTGCAGATGTTCGGTGTGACTCTCGGATGGGGTAAACGCCTGCGCTGGCCGGACGATTACTTCTACTTCCAGGCTGTGCTCGGCTACACGCGATACATGCTGAAAGACTGGAGCTACTTCATCATTCAGAACGGTTCGTGCAACAACCTGAACCTCACCCTCTCACTCTCACGCAACTCGACGGACAACCAGATATATCCCCGCCGCGGTTCGACGTTCTCTCTGGAAGTGAGCTTCACACCTCCCTACAGCCTGTTCAACAACAAGGACTACTCCAAGCTCGGCACCAACCCCAACAGTGCCACATATCAGCAGGAGCTGCAGGACAAATACCGCTGGATTGAGTACCACAAGTGGAAATTCAAGAGCCGCACCTATACCGCCCTCTCCTCCGCCAACAAGTGCTTTGTGCTTATGACTCGCGTGGATATGGGCATACTGGGTTCCTACAAGGACGGTGTGAAGTCTCCTTTCGAGACCTTCTATGTAGGCGGTGACGGCACCTCCGGTTATTCTTCCACCTATGCCACAGAGACCATCGCCCTGAGAGGTTACGACAACGGTTCGCTGACACCCAGCCGCAACACTCTCGGCTACGCCTACAACCGATTCAGCCTCGAACTGCGCTATCCCTTCATGTTGGGAGCATCGACGAACATCTACGGTCTCGTATTCGTGGAGGGCGGTAATGCTTGGACTGAAATCAAAAGGTTCAACCCCTTCGACCTCAAGAAGTCGGCCGGTGTCGGAGCCCGTATCTTCCTGCCGATGGTGGGTCTGCTCGGTATCGACTGGGCATACGGTTTCGACGAGGTCTTCGGCAGCAAGATATATTCCGGCAGCCACTTCCACTTCATTCTCGGACAGGAATTCTAATATCAACCACAGATAAAACATACGATTATGAAAAAGACTCTTTTAGGCCTCGTGCTTCTCGTTTCGTGCTTCCAGACAGCTACAGCACAGAAGTTTGCCCTTGTGGATATGGAGTACATTCTTAAAAACGTACCCGCCTACGAGCGCGCGGGCGAGCAACTCAACCAGGTGTCGCGCAAATGGCAGGCTGAGGTGGATGCCCTCCAACAGGAGGCAGAGACTCTTTACAAGAACTATCAGGCAGAAGCCGTCTTCCTGAGCAACGAGCAGAAGGTGAAGCGTGAAGAGGCCATCGTGGCAAAGGAAAAAGAGGCCGCAGAACTCAAGCGCAAATACTTCGGTCCCGAAGGTGAGTACTATAAGAAACGCGAGAGCCTCATGACTCCCATCGAAGACGAGATATACAATGCCGTGAAGGAAATCTCCGAGCAGAAGGGCTACAGCCTTGTGCTTGACAGAGCCTCGGAGGCCGGTATCATCTTTGCTTCGCCCAAAGTGGACATTTCCAACGAGGTGCTGACCCGACTGGGATACAACTGATGCAACAAACGCAAAAACGATATATAAACATAACAACACATTATTAAAAGTATGAAAAAGATTCTTATTATGGCTTTCGCCATGATGGCCATGACAGCCAGCGCCCAGAAGTTCGCACACTTCAACAGCGCCGACGTGATTCCAAGCATGAAGGAGTACACCACCGCCATGCAGGAACTGGAAACTATGTCCAAGCAGTATGACGAAGACCTCAAGATGATGCAGGACGAGCTGCAGAAGAAGAGCGAGGAGTATCAGAAAGAGCAGGCCAACCTGCTGGAGAACGTACGCGCACGCCGCGAACAGGAACTGCAGGATCTCTACCAGCGTCTGCAGCAGAGCTATCAGGACAACCAGCAGGCTCTCCAGAAGGCTCAGCAGGAGAAACTCGGCATCATTCAGGAGAAGGTGCTCTCTGCCGTGAAGAAACTCGGTGAGGCCGGCAACTATGTTTACATTGTGGACATTTCCTCCGGTGTGATTCCCTTCGTCAACACCGCTCTTTCCACCGACATCACAGCCGATGTGAAGAAGGAAGTGGGCATCGTTCCCTAAATCAACACGTTATTCACCGGCCATATCGTGACTGCGCCAATAGGCATATTCGACAGCGGATACGGAGGACTGACGATACTCAAGCAGATACGTCGTCTGATGCCTCAGTACGACTACCTGTATCTCGGCGACAATGCCCGCGCACCTTATGGCTACCGTTCCTATGAGGTGGTGTACGAATTCACTCTTGAAGCCGTGCGCCACCTCTTCAATGCCGGTTGTCCGCTTGTCATTCTGGCGTGCAACACGGCTTCTGCAAAGGCGCTGCGCAGCATTCAGCAGACAGACCTCCCCAAGATGGACGACCCCACTCGCCGCGTGCTCGGTGTGATACGTCCCACGGTGGAGAGCCTCGGAGATCTTACGCGCACGCGCCATATCGGCATCTTCGGCACGCCCGGCACCATACGTTCCCTCACCTACGACATAGAGATACACAAGCTCTATCCTGATATTAAAGTGACAGGAGTGGCCTGCCCCATGTGGGTTCCGCTTGTGGAGAACGAGGAGTATGCCAGCCCGGGAGCCGACTATTTTGTTAAGAAATATGTGGATCAGTTGCTCTCCCTCGACAGCGAGATAGACACCATTATCCTCGGTTGCACCCACTATCCCCTGCTTCTGGATAAGATACGTGCATGCTGTCCCGACCACATCGCCCTCATGCCACAGGGAGAATATGTGGCACAAAGCCTCCAAGACTACCTCCGTCGCCACACAGAGATGGAGACGCGTCTGTCACGTGGTGCATCCCTCTGCATGGAGACCACCGAGCAGCCCGGTCAGTTCTCCTCGCTCGCTTCGCTCTTTTTAGGTGAAAGTGCCGGCGTGGATGTGAAGCGTATCACGCTGTAAACGGCCAGTCCGCCCATCACCGCCACCGTAGCAAGTATTGTGATGAAATCCGTCAGATGCATACTCACCGGGTATGCTTCCACGATGTATCCGTTCCCTCCTCCCATCTTTATCAGTCCGTACTGCTCCTGCAGCCAGCACAGCATACCTCCCAGCGCAATACCCAGCACGCATCCCGACACCACTATCATCCATCCCTCGTAAAGGAATATGCGCTGACGCATGGCCAGCGGAAATCCCAGGCTTCGCATTGTCTGCAAGTCGTCCTTCTTGTCTATCACCAGCATCGACAGACTCCCGATGATGTTGAGAGATGCCACCAGCAGTATGAAGCACAGGAAGATATATGCAATCAGTTTCTCCACCTTCATGATGCGGAACACATCGCGCTGCTGCTCGTAGAGGTCTTCCGTAATGAAGTCTGTGCCCTTCAGCACTTTCTCCACAGCAGCCCTGCTGCCTCCCTCCGCAAGCTTCACTTCCAGTGCGGTGTATTGCCCGCGACGGTCAAACAGACGCTGTGCAAAACCCAGCGAACACAGTATATAGTGGTTGTCATACTGTCCCTGGTGCACCATGAACACCACGCCCGGAGAGTGCAGTTCATCCTTGTTGAAACTCGACATCGGGTTCGCCATATTCACCTGCTCGCCCTTCTTGGGGGCATAGATGGTGAGCGGTTCGTCAAAACTTGCCCCCAGCCCCAGCTGTCCGCAGAGTCCTATGCCCAGTATGCCGAATTCCAGCACGTCGATATGCAGTGTGGGAGTTCCTTCTCCGTAGAGTATATTCTTGAGATTGTGCTGTTTACTGAAATTGTCGGCCACTCCTTTGAGAGTCACCACTGTCTGCTTGCCGCCTCTCACCACGAGTGCCTTGTCCTCCACCACGGGAGTCACCACAGCCACATCTTCCAGCCCCTCTAATTCTTTGATATGCGGGTCTTTGGCGCTGAATGGATGTCCGTCCGCAAGAGTTATGCGCAGTTCGGGATCAAAATCCGTGAAGAGGTCGGCCACCAGTTCCTGAAAACCGTTGAACACGCTCATCACGCACACCAGCGCCATACTTCCCACCACCACTCCCAGCATGGAGATGATGCTGATGATGTTGATGGCGCTATGCTTCTTCTTTGAGAACAGGTATCTTTTAGCTATGAAGAAGGCGGTCGATGTTTTCGACATAGTCCAGTGAGTCGTCCACAAAAAACTTCAGCTCGGGTATGATGCGCAACTGCATGCGCACCCTCTTTCCCAGTTCATAGCGTATGGTCTTCATGTTCTGGTTCACGTTGGCAACGATTTCCTCGCTCCTTTCGCTCGGGAACACGGAGAGATAGGCACGGCACACACTCATATCGGGCGAGATGCGACATGCCGACACGCTCACCAAAGTGCCCTTCATGCTCTGCGTCTGGCGCTGGAACATGTCGGAGAGCTCTTTCTGTATGAGCCGTGCCACTTTGTTTTGACGGGTGGTTTCCATCAGAACTCCTTTGCTATTGCGGCAGCCACAGCAGCCATCTCCTCGGACGACAGCTCCAGCTTCTTGTTTGCGAAGTTAAGATCCTTCTCGCTCTGCATCGGCACCAGATGAATGTGTGCGTGGGGCACTTCCAGTCCCAGCACGGCCTGTCCCACCTTCACGCAGGGGATAGCCTTTTTGATGGCCACAGCCACATGCTTGGCGAATATCTGCATACGGCCGATTTCCTCGTCGCTGAGGTCGAAGATGTAGTCCACTTCACGTTTGGGCACCACCAGTGTGTGACCCTTCTGCAGCGGTGCGATGTCGAGAAAAGCGAAGAATTCATCGTTTTCCGCCACCTTGTAGCACGGGATGTCTCCCTTGATGATTTTAGAGAATATCGTCATTCTTCAAAACTGATTGAGAGGATTTCAAATGTCAGCACGCCTGCGGGCACCTTCACGGGCACCTTCTCGCCCACCTTGTGGCCGAGCAGCCCCTTTGCGATGGGCGACTCCACGCTGATTTTGCCTTCGCGGTTGTTAGCCTCCGTACCCGACACGATGCGGTATTTTGCCGTCATGCCGTTGGCCACGTTCCTGATTTCCACGGTGCAGAGGATACCCACCTCGTCGCTCTTGAGATTCTTCGTGTCAATGATTTTCGCATCGTGAATCGTCTGCTTGAGCATTGCGATTTTGGTTTCCAACTTGCTCTGCCACTCCTTGGCGGCATCGTATTCTGCGTTCTCACTCAGGTCTCCCTTGTCGCGAGCTTCCGCAATGGCAGCACTGGCAGCGGGACGGTCCACGCTCTCCATACGCTGAAGTTCAGCCACGAGCTTGTCGTAGCCCTCTTGTGACATATAAGCCATAGTAGAATTTGTTTTTCGTTAGATTTTGGCCGCAAAGTTACGAATTTTTGTCTGAAGTGAAATCGGAAACGTAAAAAATACATGCCTATACGCAGATTTTTGGGGCAATTTCCTCTTTAAGTCCTTATTTCTTCGTATATTTGCACGAATTTTGATGTATTTTTATTTATTGTCAACAAGATGAACGTAATTACAAAGACCGTCTCACTGCCCGATGGAAGAACCATCACCATTGAGACCGGTAAATTGGCCAAACAAGCCGATGGTGCCGTTATGTTGCGTATGAACAACACCGTGCTCCTGGCCACTGTTTGCGGTGCCAAGGACGCAGTTCCCGGCACAGATTTCATGCCTTTGCAGGTAGAGTATCGTGAGAAGTACAGCGCAGCCGGACGTTTCCCCGGCGGTTTCACCAAGCGCGAGGGTAAGGCCAACGACGATGAGATTCTCACCTGTCGTCTCGTGGACCGCGCCCTGCGTCCTCTCTTCCCCAGCAACTACCATGCCGAGGTTTATGTCAATGTTATTCTTTTCTCTGCCGATGGCGTGGATATGCCCGATGCATTGGCAGGTTTTGCCGCCAGCGCCGCTCTGAGCTGCAGCGACATCCCCTGGGATGGTCCCATCAGTGAGGTGCGTGTGGCACGCATAAACGGAGAGTATGTCATCAACCCCACCTTCGATCAGCTCAAGCAGGCCGACATGGATCTCATGGTAGGTGCCACTGAGGAGAACATCATGATGGTTGAGGGCGAGATGAAGGAGGTGCAGGAGAGCGACCTTCTGGCTGCCCTCAAGGCTGCCCACGAGGCCATCAAGCCCATGTGCCGTCTGCAGAAGGAGATGGCCAAGGAGCTCGGCACCGACGTGAAGCGCGAGTACTGCCACGAGGTGAACGACGAGGAGCTCCGCGAGGAGGTGAAGCAGAAGTGCTACCAGCCCGCTTACGATGTCACCAAGCAGGCGCTCGAGAAGCACCAGCGCGCCGAGGCATTCGAGAAGATTCGCGAGGACTTCAAACTGGAGTACGCCGCTGCCCACAGCGAGCTCTCCGATGAGGAACTTGAGGAGAAGAACGCCCTTGTGGACCGCTACTACCACGATGTGGAGCGCGATGCCATGCGTCGCTGCATCCTCGACGAGGGTATCCGTCTCGACGGCCGTAAGACCACCGACATCCGCCCCATCTGGTGCGAGGTGAGTCCTCTGCCCATGCCTCACGGTTCGGCTATCTTCACCCGCGGTGAGACACAGTCTCTTGCCACCACCACTCTGGGCACCAAGCTCGACGAGAAGATGGTGGACGATGTGCTCGACAAGAGCTACATGCGTTTCCTCCTTCACTACAACTTCCCTCCCTTCTCCACCGGTGAGGCCAAGGCTCAGCGCGGCGTAGGCCGTCGCGAGATCGGTCACGGCCATCTGGCATGGCGCGGTCTGAAGGGTCAGATTCCTGCCGACTATCCTTACACCGTCCGCGTGGTGAGCGACATCCTTGAGAGCAATGGTTCCTCTTCCATGGCCACCGTCTGCGCAGGCTGTCTCTCCCTGATGGATGCCGGTGTACCCCTTAAGAACCCCGTGAGCGGCATCGCCATGGGTCTCATCAAGAACCCCGGTGAGGACAAGTACGCTGTGCTCAGCGACATCCTCGGCGACGAGGACCACCTGGGCGATATGGACTTCAAGACCACCGGCACCCCCAACGGTCTCACGGCCACTCAGATGGATATCAAGTGCGACGGTCTCTCCTACGAGATTCTCGAGAAGGCTCTCATGCAGGCCAAGGCCGGCCGTGAGCATATCCTCGGTGAGATGCTGAAGGTGCTGCCCGCACCCCGTCCCGAACTCAAGCCCCATGTGCCCCGCATCGAGCAGCTCATCATCCCGAAGGAGTTCATCGGTGCAGTCATCGGCCCCGGCGGTAAGATTATCCAGGGCATGCAGGAGGAGACCGGTGCCATCATCACCATCGACGAGGAAGACGGTGTGGGCAAGGTGCAGGTCAGCGGCAGCGACAAGTCGTGCATCGATGCTGCTCTGGCCAAGATACGTGCCATTGTTGCCATCCCCGAGGTCGGTGAGGTCTATGAGGGCGTTGTGCGTTCCATCATGCCTTACGGTGCCTTCGTCGAATTCATGCCCGGCAAGGACGGTCTGCTCCACATCAGCGAGATTGAGTGGAAGCGTCTGGAGACTGTTGAGGAGTCAGGCCTGAAGGAAGGCGACAAGATACAGGTGAAACTTCTGGAGATTGACCCCAAGACGGGCAAGTACAAGCTCTCCCACCGCGTGCTCATCGAGAAGCCCGAGGGCTATGTGGAGCGTGAGCGCCGTCCCCGTCCCGAGCGCCGTCCCCGTCCTGAGCGCCGTCCCCGTCCCGAGCGCGGCGGCTATCGCGAAGAGGAGTCTTCCTCCGATGAGGAGTAAATCTTTTACAGATTACAGATATGATGAATGGGAGTCGGCAACGGCTCCCATTTTTCTTTGGCACAAGATTTCGATGTCGCAAATGTCGCAAGAACAGTAAAAGCCACCTCACGCAATTTGTGAAGTGGCTTTTGAGCTTTAGTCCTTAGTCTTTGTCTTTAGACTCCTACATACATCATTCTTCCTGCATCTCCATGACAATTCTAATGAAATCTGCAGGACTAATGACTTTGGGTGTTTGAGGGTAATGTTTCTAGTTGCCGGTGACCAGAAAAGAATCGTCGGCACTCAGGGAAACTTCATAAAACACCCTGTCATCCTCATCTGGCATCATATCCGGGAAGGGCGTTCATGAGGTTTCTATTCCATGTTCCGTGATATACGAAATAAGTGCATCCGCAACTCCAGGCACAAGTTTAAATTTAGTGCGATGCAACACTTCCTGATATTCTTCAATGATACTGCTGTCATACAATGGCGTAAATCCCCCATCAAGCAACAGGCTCACAACCTTTGCCGTAGCAGACAAAGAATTATGAGTTATAAGGGCCGACACCAACACGTTGGTATCAATCACAGCGTATATCATACGTTTGCCTTCCTTTTGCGGAGTTCTTCCCTTGCTTCACGTATCTCCTCGTTGATTTCTTCCAGCGAGAGTTCCTGTTCTTTGCTGGATTCTGCAGTTCTTCTTTGCTGCACGAACAGTTCCGACGCACTGGCGGAACCTTTGATAGTGAAAGGAATGCTGCGACTCCTGACTACTGCTTTCACAAAGATGTTAAATGCAGTATTAGCACTCATGCCAAACTGTTCGCAGAGTGCATCAAACTGTGACTTCATTTCTGAGTCCAACCTTACTGTTACTGCCGATTGTGCCATACTCTTTTGCTAAAATTAGTGTCACCATGAATGCAATATGCAATCATTTCGAAGGCAAAAGTACAAACACATCTTGAAACTTCCAAATAATCTCGGACATTTTTATTCCAAGAAGATGAATTTTGTGTTCATTTGTGCGTTAATGAAGCATTATCAGGCAAAAAGATTGCACGGAAACAAGCAAAAGCCACCTCACGCAATTTGTGAAGTGGCTTTTATTAGTAGACAAGTAGTTGTCGTCTTTCGTCTATAGTCTCTAAACTTTAAACTTTAACCGTTATCAATTAGGGCTCTTCGCAGTCCTGGAAGATGTGGGCACCACTGTCAAAAGCTGAGTCGAATATTTTGAAACACCTCTTCTTTCCTGTGGTGTTGGGAGAGAGAGTAATACTGACTCCAAGATATTTGCCATCGGCTTTACTGCCAACGGGAGCTATAACAATCCCTTCGCCAGTAAGAACGTCTTTCTCATTTGTGGTATTGACCTTTTCCCATGAGCCTGTAGGTTGAGGAACGTTTCCCAGACCGTATTCCCAAGGAGCAGTATATACGTTATCGTAAATAACAATGCCTTTGCGCCAAACCACATTTACAGTTCCGCCCTCTGCCGAAACATGGCCCTCGTAAGGATATGTAATGTTGAACATATCCACATCACCTTCTCTATCATCACCGCAACTTGTCATGGTCAGTGTCAGCAAGGACACGAATAAGAACATTAATTTTTTCATAGCTTTTGTCATTTTTATGATTTACACCGCAAAAGTACGGCATTTTTTTTCATTAGTCACTTGTCAGATTAACGGATAAACTTGTCAGATTAACGGATTTTGCATTTTTTAACACGCCAAATTGCAGATTACCGCTGCCTCTCTTGTTTTTGAATTAGTTCACTCTCTTCCACATCATTGCTGCAAGCGCTGAAAGTGGTGATGGCAAGAAACGCTGCCATCGAAATGTAAATGAATTTCTTTTTCATAAATATATATAATTAAAATAGGTGTATTACAACCATTGACAGCGCAAAGGTAGATATTTATTCACATATCCCCTTGACACAAAAGTGTATTTGTGCCAGGGGGATATGAAATTTCACACTTTTGTGTAGGGCTATGAGGCTTCTTTCAGACTTTTATGCCTATTATAGAAATCTATAAGACCGCTTTTTGACGAGTAAAGTGGCACAGTGTCTGATGCGAGATACTGAATCGGCTTGTCTAAGGCAATGGTCTGAATGCCCAATGCATTGACAACCCTCACCAGTTTACTGTCTGTCTCGGCAATCATATAACTGTTGGTGTCTTTGATTATGGGTTCGATGGCAAGTGTCATCAAGATCTTAAAGATGTTTAATGTTGAGATGCCGGCATGCGAATCTATGGCAAACCTGCCGACATGCCAGTAGGAACGTGACTTCTCATCACCAAGCCTTTCTAATGGGTTAATGTTGAAAAGTTCTTCAATAGGCAGTGAGTCCTTTTTGTTCCACTTAAACACTCGGATAGAGCCGATTAGTTTTCCTTGTAAGTCTCTAACGATAAAGATATGGGAACGCTTGCTGTAACGAAGTTCCTCATGATACACGTGGCGTATTTCCTGGGTCATATCAATATCCTCGCAACACGACGTGTGGTGCTTGTAATTCTCACTTACGACAAACTCGGAAAGTTCCATCAGACACTCCTCACCCACTTTGTAAATACAATAATTTTTATTCGATAAAATAATCTTTTCCATAATAGTTTTTTTTAGACAAAAATACAAACAAAAAATGGCTTCCCTTATACACAAAAGTGTGAATTTGGGGTACATGAAATAAAAAAGTATGGATTTTAATGCTTTGCGTATAGAAAAAAACACTACCTTTACGCAAAGATTACAAAATATGAGCATACAAGTTGCAGATTTTTTTACCACAACAAATGCCGTTGGGAAAATCCGGGAGAGCGACTATCGGGATGCGCAGTTCTTTATTAATGCGGCAAAATCTTTTGCAAGAAGCACACACCAATGCGTCTATGTCATCGACTACTTCAAGCAGGGATTCATCTATGTGTCCGAGAGCCTGGCACACTTGTGTGGAAAGACATCTGAGGAAATTATGGATATGGGCTACGAACTCTACATCCGTCATGTGCCGTCGGAGGAGCTTGTCATGCTTACGGAAATTAACGAGACCGGGTTCAAGTTCTTCTATAATATCCCTGTGGAGGAGCGTATGAACTACATCATCACGTACGACTTTCATCTGGTTAATGACAAAAAGAAGATATTAATCCATCACCAGATTACTCCGCTGGCTCTCAACGAAGACGGCCGTGTGTGGCTGGCACTATGCACCATATCAATGTCATCGCACAACATGCCTGGCAAAATCGTCATGCGAAAGGACGGCTGTGATGTGTATTATGAGTATAACATAAAATACAAGCGGTGGGAAGAGAAACGCATGCTTGCATTAAATGATATTGAGAAGGATATCCTTCGTCTTTCGGCCCAAGGCTACACGATTGCGGATATCGCCAACCATCTCTTTAAATCAGTAGACACTATCAAGGGGTACAAAAGGCTCTTATTTAAGAAGATGGATGTAAGAAACATCGCAGAGGCAGTTTCCACCGCCACGAACTACAGGATGCTGTAGAACTATTATTCTCCCAATCTCAGCGAAGAAAGATAAAAGTCAGGGAAGCACTTTATACGTTTTCCTGTTGCGATACGATATATCGCCTCTACACACAGCCCTGCCACAATCCATGAGGCGACAGCGAGCTGTGGAGGGGGAAGGGTCTTGTATTCCTTCTTATACTGCTCGATGATGTTGTCAAGCCACTTTTGTTCTGTGATGTTGCCAGAAACGTATTCTGCCATTTTCAGCTCAAATCCACGATATTCCCCGTCTGACAGTTCTGACACGCGATGACCGTCCGGATGGATGACCGTCAACAGGCCTGCCCATCCGAGATTATATGGGTGTAGCACATAAATTCCCTTTTCGGCACATAGCCTGTCGAATACAAATGGAATGTCGGATTTGAAATCCAAAGCATTCACGGCAATATCGCAGTTGCATATCATTTCGCCGACATTGTTGCTATCTATAAAGTCTGCAACAAAGCGTACGTCAGCATAGGGATTTATCCTTTTAAGTCTGCGGGCCAGGCATTTCGCCTTATACTTTCCTATATCGTCATTTTCATAGTTCTGACGATTCAGATTACTGAGTTCCACCCTGTCGCCATCGACGACGGTGATGCACTCAAACCCGAAACGCAGCGCACATTCCGCAATAATACTGCCAATCCCGGCACCTCCCAATAGGATGCGGAAGCGTTTTATCTGCTCTTGCTCCTCCTCGGAGAGATATATCCTGTTTCTGCTGTATCTTTCAATCATGTGTGCAAAGGTAGCGTTTTTCCTGCAAATATCAAACAAAGAAAACCGGAATCTCCCTGCGAACACGAAAAAATACACAAAAGTGTGTTTCTTCCGTCACAAGATGAGAATTTGTGTTTTTGTACGGGCAGAGAGCATTTTTTTTCGTACCTTCGCGGCCAAAATAGCCAAAAACAACAACAGTGATGCAAAGAGACAAGTTTAATTCGCAGCTCAACCTGCGACGCGTGATGCAGAAAAAAATGTAAATGACACAGAACTGGCAGAGCGTATTGGAACAACGCGCCAGACAGTAAACAACATCATAAACGGTCGTCGCGACACCACACTACGGCGACTGCATGACATCGCGGATGCGCTTGAAGTGCGTGTCCGCGATCTTTTTGACTGAAACCGATAAGGGTGTAAACTCTCAGTTGACTGTTTTCGTTCTGCGCAGGAAATAACACCGGAAAAACTTGCGCACGCCTCCGCTATATCGTAATTTTGTGGTGTGAAATCCATAAAACACTTATAACGGTATGAACGAAAGAGAACAACAGCAGGTGAGCCTGTTTCAGAACCTACAGGCAGTGACAAGCAAGGCGGTGAGCCTGAAGGAAATTATCCGGCTCATCAGGTATGATGCCCATGTGGAGGCAGAGACCGCCATATTCCGTCGCATGGCGCAGGTGCACGGCAAGAAGCGCGCCAACAGCGAAGTGAAGGCCTCGCGACTGCCGGCATGCTCCGTGGCAGTACTCTTCGACGGCCTCGGCCGCAAGGCGACACATGCACTGAGTTTCACGGGGCTTGCCATGTGCGACATCGACCATCTGGACGACATCGAAACAGCCATGCAGCGCATCAGTGAGGATCCGCATACACTCATTGCCTACCGCACTGTGAGCGGGGAGGGAGTGCGCATATTTTATCGCTACCGCAGGGAACAGGAGTCAGCTCCCGTTGACGGCACCGTATGGCCGGCGGCTTTCCTCACGGGCAACAGCCACTATGCCCGTCTGACAGGGCATGAGAGCGACCTCCAGTGCGCCGACTGCGAACACCTTTCGGGACTGGCGCACGACGATAAGGTGTGGGTGAACCTGGACGCTGAACCGTTCGTCATTTCCGACGAGGACATCGTGGAGGAAAACCTCTCCACGGGCTGCGACGGAGGCCGGGAGCGCACAGAGGACCCCGCAGGCACCCACAGCGTCAGAGCGGAAGAAGCGTGGGAGCGTGTGGAGCAGACGCTGCGCAAACGGCATATTGTCTATCAGAGCGGCCGCCACCACGACTATGTGATGCATGCTGCCTTCCTCTTCAACCGCTACGGCGTGGCACTCGACGACTTGTGCCGCTGGGCAGAGGGCGCATGGGGCGACTACGACAGCCGCGAACGCGAAGCCACCATACGCTCCTGCTACCGCAGGACGGCCGAGCACGGCACATGGAGACTCGTCGCGAAGAAGGAGAAGCGGGAACAGAAGGGACAGAGCATATTGTCCCTGCCCGAAATACGCCGTTGGCTAGATGAGCATGTAGAGGTGATATACAACGTGGTGACTGACATGACAATGTACCGCCACAAGGAGAAGGACGGGGAATGGCAGCAGGTGGACGACCGCGTGGTATGCTCCATGAGGGCACAGATGGCAAAGGACACGGGACGGAATGTGGTGAAGGGCGATGTGGTGGACGTGCTGCGCTCCGACTTCTCACGCCTTGTACACCCTGTGCGCGACTATATCGAGTCGCTGCCAGCGTGGGACGGTACCGACCGTATTGCCGAACTCACTAGCCACGTCACGACTGAGGCCATGCAGCGAGGACAGAGCGGGCAGGAGGCAACGGAACTCTTCTCATGGTCCCTGCATAAGTGGCTCGTGGGTTCGCTTGCCACATGGATGAGCGACCACGTGGCAAACCACGAGATATTCGTGCTTATCGGCCGGCAGGGACTCTACAAGACAACGTTCTTCCGTCACCTCCTGCCCCCTGCCCTGCGTATGTATTATATGGAGAATGCCCACAATTCGTTCTCCTCGAAGGACGATCACCTCTCACTGTCGGAAAACTGTCTGGTGGAGATAGAGGAGATAGACATGCAGAGCCCCAGGGACGTCTCCGAACTGAAGGCTCTCGTCACCAGCGACAAGGTGAAGGAGCGTCGCCCCTACGCCCGTTTCCGCGAGGAGAAGGCACGCCTGGCCGCGTTCTGTGCTTCGGGCAATCAGGAGCGTTTCCTCATCGACGAGACGGGCAACAGACGCTGGCTGTGCTTCAAGGTGACGCATATCGACGACCCGAGGACGTGGGGTATCGACTACGACCAGCTGTATGCACAGTTGCGCGACGAATGGCGCGGCGGTTTTCGCTACTGGTTCGACAGCGATGACGAGAGGCGTATCGAGGAGCAGAATCAGGCATTCCGCATGGAGAGCGACGAGGAACAGCTCATACGCACCCATCTGAGGCCGCCGTATCCCGGTGAAAAACCCGTACTGATGAATGCCGCCGCCATCTGCCAGTACATAAACGGTGGTGCCGTAGGGCGCGGTCTCTCCTCAAGGAAGGTGGGAATTTTGATGTCAAAACTCGGATTCACGAAGGTGCATACAAGAAAGGGATGGTTCTACGAAGTTTATCAGTTGTCGCAGACAGACCAGCAGAAGGAGCTGT
>CADCNQ010000024.1 GCA_902802815.1 uncultured Bacteroidales bacterium
GCTGAGGTGGTTGCAAGCCACATGCGGCGTGCTGTCGGGGAAATACATCAGGGCAAGACAGCTCTTGGGATAGCTTTTGATAATCATATATTAAGACACGTTAAGTATGGCACTTAGAGGGTGTAAGTATAATAGTTTCAAGTTTCAAGTTTCAGGTTTCGCGGCTATTCGCCGCAGACATCCTTCTCGGTTCGGCATAGATAAGCGCGGGCTTCTCTCTGCTTCAATGGTCTTTGCACCCCCTTCGGTTCCCCCGTTATCGGGGGACAGAAACACATCGGGCGGATGTTCAAGTTTCATATTTTTGGGTTATAAAGACAGGGTGTGACAGATGTGACGGATAAAAATGCAACTTTTCCTATATATAGTCACTACCCTTATCCTCAACTCTCCCGCGTATACGAAAGTTTATATTTTATCTGTCACATCTGTCACACCGAACTCACATCTGTCACACCGAACATTCAGAAAGGAAGTTCCTGCTGTGTATTTTGTTCGTTGTGACTGCCATTTTTGTCGGTTGCGGGAGGGGTTGTCTCCGTATAGGGGTACGACCTCACTTTTTTGGGCGTTTTTTGAATTTTTTCTTTGTCGTTTCGTTCTTTTTCCGTACATTTGTGGCGAAAATGATGAATATCATGACGGACCGGGAAACGTGGCAATGGCAGGAGTCTGGCAGCGCATGGAGGGGCGTCGGGGTGTATCATATCACGCTGACGGTGCCGTCGCGTGAGCTGCTGCTCGGAGCGTTGGTGGTTTCAGATGACGATCCGTCGAAAGCACATATAGAGCGGACGGCCTTGGGCAATGCCGTTGTGGATGAATTGTATGTGATGTGCAGGCATTATCCGGCAATTCGTATTCTCCAATTCTGTCTGATGCCCGATCATCTGCATGCCATTATCCATGTGAGGCAAGTGATGGATACGAGCATTCGCGCCGTCATCCGAGGATATTGGCAGGGAGTGAAGAAACACGGCAGGGCATATACTTTGTCAGTTGCTTCAGAATTAAATTCGGAACCAACGAACGAAGGGGCCTATCCTTTCCCTGTTTTCACCGAGCGTCCATTCATTCGCCCCTTGTCGCGACGCGGCCAGTTGCATACGATGATTCGATATGTGCAGATGAATCCGCAACGCCTGGCGACAAAGCGTCTGAAGCCGGGCTTCTTCCGCGTGCAGAAAGAGATCTCTGTCGGCAATCGGAGCTATGACGGCGTGGGCAATGTGGGGCTGCTGATGCAGGAGTCCTATTGCCCTGTGCATGTGCGCCGTGCGATGGTGGAAAAAGCCAACGGCGGCGACGACAAGGAGCTGCGTGACTATAAGAACGCCTGCGTGTTGAAGGCACGCCAAGGGGCGGTGATGGTGTCGCCGTTCATCTCACCCGACGAGAAAGAGGTGATGCAAGTGCTTTTGAAAGAAAATTCTCCGTTCATTCTGCTTACGGACAACGGCTTTCGCGACTATTACAAGCCGACCGACATCCTCTTCGACGCCTGCGCCGCGGGGCGATTGCTGATACTCAGCCCCTGGTCGTACGACAGCGGCAAGCGGCATATCAGCCGTGCGGATTGTGTCGCCCTCAATGCTATGGCAGAAGAAATATGCAATAGTCTGACGGGAGAGGTCTGATAGCTATTTTTCTGCAAAATCACCAATTAAGCTTTTATTTTCACCTGTCAACGGACTCCTGTCAACTATTTGACGTACCTTTGTGCCCGGTTTGTTTAAGAAGTGAAAAACACAAAAAACAAGTAAAAGATGGATACTATTGAGTACAGCTCGCTGTCGCCTCATGGATTGTGGCAGGGCTGTGTGTTGACGCTATATATCGCGTCGCAACAGGAAAACGTATAAAGTGCTTCCCTGACTTTTATCTTTCTTCGCTGAGATTGGGAGAATAACAGTTCTACAGCAGATTGTAGTTGGCGGCAAAAGAAATGGCTTCAGTAATGTTCTTCACCTCCAACTTAGCAAACAGCACCCTCTTGCAGGCCTTTATTGTATCCAATGACTTGCAAAGTTTGTTGGCAATATCCGCCATCGTGTAGCCCTGAGTGGATAAATGCAGAATATCCTTCTCCATTTCGTTCAAGTTCACATCTAGCATTCTAATCCAACGCTTCTTAGTAAGATTGTATTCGTAGTATTCCGAACTCTTTTCTATGCGCATCATTACCTTGCCCGGAGTGTTGCGTGCCGACTGTGTCATCGTGCATAGTGCCAGCCATATGTGCCCGTTTTGAGACATTACAAGTGGAGTGAGTGTGTGGTGAATGAGGTGCGTCTTCCTGCCGTTTGTTATGTGGAAGTCGTACTTTATGGCGCATCCCATCCTCTCAGGCAGAGGTACGCTGTTAAAAAATGCAAAATCCATTAATCTGACAAGTTTATCCAACAATCTGACAAGTGACTATTGAAAAAAATGCCGTACTTTTGCGGCGTAAACCATAAAAAACAATCTAAAAACATTGCGACTATGAAAGTAAAATTCAATCGTTGGTACAACATCGTTTTGGCAGCATTGCTGTCGTTCGTAGGTTATGGATGTTCTGATAACGATGATCCCGGGACGGCAATGTACGGCAGCCCTTCTGCCTCCTATAAGGTTTCCGGAACTGTGACAGACGAGAACGGCAATCCCATCGAGGGTATCAAGGCCAGCCTCACCTATATTAAAGAAGTTGAGGGAGAGATTGTCGCGGAAGAGGACATCAGTGCTGTCCTGACAGATGCTTCCGGCAAATTTTCATTAGGGACTCCTCGAATGGATTTACTTCCTAATAATGTGAAATTGGTCGTAAAGGACATTGACGGTGAGGAGCACGGGGGCACATTCAAGGATGGTATCAATGACATCGAATTCATGAATGCCAAGTTGGTAATGCCTGGCGACGGAAGTTGGTACAGTGGTACCCTTGCCATCAAGCAGGACGTCAAAATGGAGAAAGAGTGAAGGTCGTCCCACTATCGCTCAAGAAGAAAATCGCCCTTGAACTCTGGCGGCGGAAACAGGACATCGTTCGCGAAGAGCATCCTTTGAGGCAACTTTTCTGGGAATGCACATTGCGTTGCGACCTGAAGTGCCGGCATTGCGGCAGCGATTGCAAGATGCAGCCAGAGAGCAAGGATATGCCCAAGGAAGTCTTTCTCCGTGTGCTCGACGGAATTGCGAAAAAGACCGACTCACATCGCGTGTTTGTCGTCATTACCGGAGGCGAACCGCTGATGCGCCGCGATATTGAGGAATGCGGCAGAGCCATCTACGAGAAAGGGTTCCCGTGGGGTATTGTGACCAACGCTCTGCATCTCACACCACAGCGATGGGTTGGACTTCAGCGTGCCGGTATCCACGCGATGTCGATAAGTCTCGACGGTCTTGAGGAAGACCACAACTGGATGCGAGGCAACGAGAAGAGTTTCCAAGCTGTGAGCCGGGCGATTGATATGCTCGTGGCGAAAGGGGATTTTGTTTTCGATATCGTCACCTGCGTCAATCGCCGCAACTATCCGAAACTGGATGAGATAAAAGAGTTCCTTATTGCGAAGGGTGTGAAGCGTTGGCGCGTGTTCACGGTATTTCCGATGGGTCGCGCAACTCTCGACCCAACGATGAAACTGACGAGCGAAGAGTTCCGAGGAGTGTTCGATTTTATCAAGCGGACGCGCGAGGAAGGTCGCATCCGTGTGGATTACGGCTGCGAAGGTTTCCTCGGCAACTACGAGGGCGACGTGCGCAACCGTCTGTTCTCCTGTCAGGCGGGTATGACGATTGGTTCCGTATTGGCCGACGGTTCTATTTCAGCATGCACGAGTATCCGTTCCGACTATCATCAGGGAAATGTCTACGAAGACGACTTCATGGAGGTGTGGGAGAAGCGTTTCCTCCCATATCGCAATCGCGAGTGGATGAAGAAGAACGAATGTGCTTCTTGCAAGTATTTCCGTTATTGTCAGGGCGGTGGCATGCATCTCCGCGATGGTGAAGGCAAACTGCTTCTCTGTCACCTGAAGCGCCTACAGGAGTAAATAACAACTCGTCTACTCGTCAACTTGTCAACTTGTCAACTAACAAAAGAAATGTCGCCCAATCGGACGGCATTTCTTTGTTTTGTCAATTATCAATTATCAATTATCTGAACATCCAATAATCCAGGCGCACATCGCCCCGGACGTTGCCGAAGCACAGATAGAGGTCGTGCACGCTGCTGGCGCCTCTGACCTTCGCAGAGAACAGCTTGTAGTCATCAAGAGAACCCGTGCTGCCGATATGGGCGGTGCCTATCACCGGGCCGCTGTCTGAATCAAGGCGCAAGGTGACAGAGCAGGAACCCGTGGCGGACGCCCGGATGCAGAACCTCCCGGCACCGGCACCGAAGTCCACGCCGCGCAGACGGATATACTCGCCCTCGTCGATGTCGTAGATATACATATTGCGCTTGCCCACTGACTCCGGCATATCCTTCACGATACCGGTGTTGGGGATGCCCATCTTAGCACTCTTCAGGCCTCTGCCCCAGGCCATCGTCTCGGCCTCGACGCGACGGTAGGGATTCAGCCAGCAGAGCTGCTGCATGGGTCTCTGGTCGAGCCAGTAGGGTATCTCGGGAATGGTGCCGTCCTCAAGATAGACTATCTCGCCGGCACTGACGCTGCGGCGCTCGTGGTGGATGTAGGTGTCGAGGTGCATCAGGTCGTAGTCCTGACCGAAGATATAGCTGCGGCCCTTGTAGCTGCAGATGCCGGGATGGTTGCCGCGGTCGCGCTCCGTGGGACGCATGATATACCCCTTCCACTCCCAGGGACCGGTGGGGCTGTCGCTCATGGCATAGCCCAGAGCCTCGGGGCAGCAGGTGGTGGCATAGGCCAGATAGTATTTGCCGTTGCGCTTGTAGAGCCAGGGGCCTTCCTGATAGTGCTTCACCTTCCAGTCGGTCTTCTGTTCGCCGGGAATGCGGAGGTTGATCTTGGCACCCTCTTCCCCGACGGGTCGCATCACACCGTCGGCTGGATTGAGCACGAGGATGTCTCCGTCGGTGGATATCATGTCCCTGCCCAGCCTGACACAATAGACGTGCGGATTGCCCCAGTACATATAGGCCTGCCCGTCGTCGTCGATGAATACGGTGGGATCAATGTCGTCCCAATGCTCCCTCTGCCACACAAGGGGACGGCCCAGCGGGTCGCGGAACGGACCGTACGGAGAGTCGGCAGTGAGCACGCCGATGCCGTGTCCGTGCAGAGGGGCATAGAGGTAGTATCTGCCGTCGCGCACGACGGTCTGGATGGCCCAGGCTCCGTTCTCGCGGCTGCGCCACCCGAAGTCCTTCAGCGAAGCCACTGCGCCGTGCTCGGTCCAGTTGACCATGTCGGTGGTGCTCCACAGCAGCCAGTCGTACATGAAGAAATCGGCCGAGTTCTTCTCATTCTCGTCGGGGATGTCCTCGGGCGAGGCATCGTGGGATGTGTAAAGAAACAGCGTGTCGCCCACCACCAGCGGAGAGGGGTCGGCGGTGTATTTCGTCTGGAACAGGGGCATGTTGACCTCGCGGAGGTCGGGCATGGACATAGCGCGGTCCTGCTGCTGGGCATAGCCGAACTGCAATGCGGCAGCAGACAGGACCGTGATGACGGAAGTCTTTCTCATGCAGGAGAGAAGCGTTTATTCCACGTAAACCTTCTTCGTCTTGCCGTCGGCGGTGCGGACAATGTTGATGCCCGAACGGAGCTCGGGAAGAGGCACACCGGAGAGCGACCAGATGCCGACAGGAGTGTTGTCGGTGACGATATCGGCAGAGAGTTCTTCAACAGATGTCAGGTCCTCACGGCTGTAGTCGTCGTTGTTGGTCAGATACATCTCCTTGACGGTGATGCTGGCCCTGTCGGCCCAGAAGCTGACGATGCGCACATTCTTCGTGTCGAAAGGCTGGCCCGTTTTGCTGCCGGTTGTGTACTTGATGTCATCGAGGTTCACCACAACAGTCAGGTCTGTGCCGAAGTTAGGAGTGGAGTAACCGTTGCCCCAGATGTTGTTTTCGGTGAAGATGTTGAGGTGGGCTTCTGCCACCCTGCGCTTCAGTTTGATGACAAGGTACTTGTAGCCCGACATATCGGCGCCGTTGTCATACACCCATCCCATCTGTCCGTACTGGCCGGTGGTGAACATGTGGGTGGCCTCGTAGTAGGTGCCCTCTCCGAAGAGTGAGGTGTTGATATGCTCCTTGGCGAAGGGGAAGAACGTGCTGTTCACATCGAGGGTGCCGCCGAGGGTGTTGCCCATCGGGTCGGTGTAGGAGTAGTCCACCTTGATGGCGCCCTCGGCCAAGCCGCGGATGAATCCGCTGTTGATGTTCACAATGCCCTCGGCAGAAACCGTGTACCTGGCCTTGGCCGAAACATCCTCTGTGTGACCGTCGAGGTAGGTGGCTGTCATCATGACGGGTACGTTGCTGCCTACCATGACTTCCATCTTGCTCTTTGCCACCACAAGTTTTGTCATGGTGAGCATATCCTCGCTGTAGCCTTCATAGTCGTCGGGATAGTACTTGGACTCGTCGAAATTTGTTTCGGTGGAGAACCAGTCGAAGTCTGCATAGCCCTCGCTGCCGTCCTGCGTGTTATAGCAGAAGATACCGAAGCGCGTGCCTACGAAGATAGAGAGGTTGTACTCCATGTCGGTCTGCTCGCCGAATGCAGTGAATGTCTTGTTGTCGAGAGAGTAGAAGAACTTGGTCTTGCCCGTGCCGTAGGTGATGGAGGCACGCAGATAGATGACATTGTCGGTGATGTCCACAGCCTGTGTTACCTCGGCGGGAGTGAAGCCTTCGTTGTCGGTGTACTGATCCTGCCACCAGACGAGGCGCTTCTGTCCGTCCTTCATCTCCACAGCGATGGCGGCGTAGGGGTCCTGCAGGATGCAGATACCGGCGCGGTCGCCCTCCTCCAGTCCGCTGACATCGATGCAGACGGTGCCGGTGGACGGCGTGGTGGTCTTGTCGTGGTAGGCGAAGATGCGCTGCGTCAGCATGTTGCGGGCCTGTGTCAGGCGGTCGGCGCTGCCGGACGTCTTCATGCGCAGCCATCCCGGACGCTCAAAGAGGCTCCACGCTCCGTTGTCGGGGTTGTGGTTCCATTCCCACTGCATGTTGATGGGGTAGGAGCGGAAATTGTCGTTGGTGGGCAGAGCCTTGCGGGGAGTGTAGGTGCCCGTGTTGGGTTTGGCGTGCGAAGTGTAGGGCACACCGTTGTTGCCGATGGTGGGCCATCCGTCGTTCCAGGTCACAGGCTGGAGGTTGGGCATGCGGCCCATAGGTCCGAGGTCCTCCATGAGCAGCGTCCACCACTCTCCGCCGTCGGGCGTATCGATGAGAGCGCCCTGATGCACGGTGTTGGCCTTGCCATTGATGTATTTGTCCAGGAGCTGTTTCTCCTCATAGGGTCCCCAGATGTTCTGCGAACGGAAGATGGTCTGCCCTGTGGGATAGCCTCCGTAGGTGGAGTAGATATAGTAGTAGTCGCCGATCTTGTAGAGGTGGGAACCCTCCAGGCCGGTGCCTTCGCGCTCGATGACCACCTGGCTGCTCTCGAAGTTGAAGTTCCTGTCAAGCTGGCAGATGCTGATGTTGTTGATGCCGCAGACGATATACACCTTGTCGCCGTCGAAGAGCATTCCCGGATCGTAGTAGATGCGGTCGAGCTTCTTCTTCTCCCACGGGCCCTCGGGGTCGCTGGCCGTCAGCAGGAAACCGCCGGCATCGTTGCCGTTGATGAGGATGTAGAACTTGCCCTTGTTGTAGGCAATGGCGCAGGCCCACATACCCTTGGAGTAGGCGTTCTGGCCGTTCTGCAGGTTGTAGTTGTCGTTGCTGGAGAGCTGGTCAAGAGGCTGGGAGCAGTATTCCCAGTTGACGAGGTCTTTGGACTTCAGCAGCGTGCAACCGGGGAAGTTGTGCATCGTGGTGGAGGCGAAATAGTAGGTGTCGCCCACGCGCACCACGTCGGGGTCGGGGTAGTCGCCGAAGATGACGGGATTCTTGTATGTGCCCGTACCCTGGTCGCTGACCGATATCTTGGAGAAGTCGGCATGTGCCCAGTTCACATCGTAGTAGTCGGCATACCAATCCATACAAGCCTGACCGCAGGCCTCGGGATTGCCGTTGAAGGCTGCCGTCACCGTACCGTCGGCAAGCAGGCGGTCGATGTCGATGAACTCATGGGGATGCGTGAGCGTCATCGAGATGTTCTCGTAGTGGTCGAGCAGAGCCTTGAAGGCCTGGCCCCACTTGGAGGTGCTGCCTGTGCCCCATGTGCCCAGGTTGGGCAATACCCAGTTGCCGTGCTCATCGTAGTGGCCTTCGCCGTTGGGGTCTTCCGGGCTCCAGTCCACCTCGGTGATGATGATGGGAGAGGTCTCAACCACAGGCACCTGAGCCTTGAACTGTGCTATGTAGGCAGCAGGGTCGTGACTGCTGTCGCTGGCGCCGTACCATCCGGGGTAGTCGTGCACGGCATAGGCGATGTTGTAGCCCTCGATGGGGTAGGAGGCATAACCTGTGTAGTTGGCCTGCCAGCTGGAACCGGGTGCCAGGATTATACCGGTGAAACCGTTGCTGCGTATCTTGTCCACGATGGGCTGGAAGAAGTCGTGCAGCGCCTTGGGGTCGTCCTGCCCGTTGGCATTCTTCACCGCCACGGGTTCGTTGGCCAGCTCGATGCTTATCTGACCGGCATACTTCTTTATGTTGGTATTACTGCTCACAATGTCCCACACGGTGAGGAGGTACTGCTGGTAGTAGTCGCCGACCTTGATGGTGGGAGGACATACGCCCGGCGGGCGCACCACGACAAACATACCGTGGTTCATGGCCTTCTGCATGAGCGGCCAGTAGAGCGATGTCATAAAGGTGCGCAGACGGGTGGGGTTGAACTTCTTGATGTCGGCCTCTTCAACAGCGTCGTCTCCCTGTCCTTCGGAACCCGGATAGACGTAACTGTCGCTGGGGTCGTTGGTCCAGGCGGGGTCGAGGTGCAGACGGAAGATGTTGCACTTGGCCGTCTCCAAGCCGGTGAACAGTTTTTCGAAGTAGTTGAGACACTTCGACACGCTGTTGCTGTTGTAGCCTGTGCCTGTGCCGTCCCACGGACTGCCCCATCTCCATCCGTTGAAATACATGTTGGGCGTATCCATCACACCGTGCAACACCACGTGGTTGCCATGCTCGTCAACAAACCACTTGCCGTCAACGTGGAGCGTAGGCAGCGGTTTCACGCCCTGTGCGGACATACTTGTGGCAAATATCAGAGCCAGCAAGTATAAAAAGGTCGTCTTTTTCATTTCTTTTCAGTATTATTGATTTTTCGGTTTTATCGTAAATTTTCGTGTCAGGCGGCTATGTGGTTCACTCCGTAGCCGAATAGGGCGAAGTCGCCCTTCAGCGGGTCGCCGGGGAATATTGCGGCCAGAGAATCGGTGAGACGGCGGGCACTGCTCATACTGGGCGACTTGCTGTGC
Source organism: uncultured Bacteroidales bacterium (assembly GCA_902802815.1). Lineage (GTDB taxonomy): Bacteria > Bacteroidota > Bacteroidia > Bacteroidales > Bacteroidaceae > Physcousia. The sequence goes on from CADCNQ010000024.1 coordinate 9,517, forward strand.
AGCAGACCCAGACGTACGGATTGCCGGAGCACATGGGTGTCCATAGGCATGATGAGTGTGCGGCGGTCGATGAAACCGGCCCAAAGACCGATATCAACGGGAGAATCCGTGCGGCACATCCAGCGCAGGAACATACACACACGCTTGCATGCCGACTGGATGTCCTTGGGGACGACGACGCTCACACCGTGACGGGCAAACCAGTCGCAGATGGCTGTGACGGCCTCCAAGCCCGTAGAAGCGCGCTGGCGGACATAGTCGCCAAGGGTGCCGTGCTCCAGAAGCAGCTGCCGGTAGGCACACAGGAAACGGTGCATTGTGGCGTGGGTGTAGAGGCGGTAGAAGCAGGTGGTGTCGTCGCAGCGGAAATGCTCCCCGAAACAACCCTGGCGCACCCATTCGTCCACCCGGCCCCTGCTCCATGAGAGTATCATGCCTATTTTCTGCATAAACTGCTTGCGGCTGCCGTAGCTCAGACAGGAAGCAATGAACGCCATAGCCTCCTGATTGCGGCTGCCCTCCACCTGATGCATCCACCATGAGGGGTCGCCCTCAAGGAAGCGGGCGGTCTCGTACTGATGTGCGTAGCGGATAAGAAGATTTCTTGTTTCCTGGGTCATTTATGCAACGGGTGGCAAACGGGTTAGTTCATTGTGATGCGGCGGCTGCCGTCGGTAAGTGTCTCGATGGTGACGCGTACGGTATCTTCGGGAAGCAGGTCCTCGATGAGTTCCGGCCACTCGATGAAGCACAGGTGTCCGCTGTAGCAATACTCCTCAAAGCCCAGATCGTAGGCCTCTTCAACGCGGCGTATGCGGTAGAAGTCGAAGTGATATACGGGTTGGTGTCCCTCATACTCGTTGACGATGGCAAAGGTGGGGGAGGTGACTGTGTCGGTCACTCCGAGGCACTCGCAGAGAGCCTTGATGAAGGTGGTCTTGCCGGCTCCCATATTGCCGTAGAATGCAAACACGCGTGCATCTCCCATGTGGTCGATAAACTGCTGTGCCGCCTGCGGCAGAGTATCAATGCTATGGACAACGATGCTCACCATGATTACTTACGCGAAATGAAGAGCTGGGCAACGGACAGCGCGATATACCATACGATGATGGCGGCGAAGGCGCTGGCCCCGAAACAGATGCAGGGCAGACAGCCCAGAAGGAAAATATACTTAATGCTGTTGTCGCGCCATGAGAGGTTCTTGAACTTCAGGGCAAACAACGGTATCTCTGCCACCAGCAGGAATGATGCAGCCAGCATGAAAAGGAAAAGGAAGGCTGCATTGAAGAGATAACTTGTGAGGAAGGCGTGCTGACCCACCACCAGACTGCCCCAGAAGAGAGCGTTGGCAGGTGTAGGCACTCCGATGAACGAAGTGGCCTGGCGCGTGTCGAGGTTGAATTTTGCCAGACGCAGAGCCGAAAAAGCCGCCATGATGAATGCGGTGTAAGGCATGATACCCTTGATGGGAAGCATCCACTCAGGGTATTCCACCTCGAAAAACAGAGAGAAGAGTATCACTGATGGAGCCACACCAAAGGTGACGACATCGGCAAGAGAGTCGAGCTCCTTACCGATAGGGGAGGAAACACCCAAAAGGCGGGCGGACATGCCGTCGAAGAAATCAAACACAGCACCAAGAATGATGAAAGCCACAGCCCACACGTAGGAGGCAGGGTGCTCATAGGCATGCGCTGCACATACTGTGGCTATGCAGCCGCAGATGAGATTCATGCATGTGATGCTGTTGGGTATGTGTTTCTTCATAGTGTTGCAATGACGGTTTCGTTTCCTGTAGTCTTCTGTCCCACTCCTACAAGTATCTTAGCATCCAGAGGCAGATATACATCCACGCGGCTGCCGAACTTGATGAAGCCCAGATGCTCGTCCACCACGCAGTCTTCACCGGGTTTGAGATAGGTGACGATGCGGCGTGCCATGGCTCCGGCCACCTGGCGGATGAGGATATCCTGTCCCTCGGGGGTGGTGATGACGATGCTGCTGCGCTCGTTCTCCGTGCTCGCCTTGGGAAGCCAGGCTGCCTGATAGCGGCCGTTGTGATGTATCACGGTCTTCACCTTGCCGTCGCAGGGCACCCAGTTGTTGTGCACATTGAAAAGACTCATGAAGATGCTCACCATTATACGCGGCTCGTGGAAGAACTCGTCCTCCATCACTTCCTCCACAACCACCACTTTGCCGTCGGCAGAGGCCACGACGGTGCGCTCGTTGTCGCCCTCGAAACGGCGTACCGGGCACTGGAAAAAGTTGAGCACAACGGCGTAGAAGACAATGCTAACTCCCAGAACTACATAGCAGAACACTTTCCACGGACCAAAGGCGTAAAAAGTGAGCAGATTGAGCAGCACCAAAGATACACCGCTGATGATCAAGGTGCTTGTACCTTCGCGGTGTATACGTATTTTCTTGAGTTTTCTGAGTTTTTTACCCATGAATTATTCCACTTTTCATGACAAAGGTAGTAAAAAGTTGCAAATATGTATAATGAAAAGGGCGTTTTTTTGTCGTTAACATCATTTTTCTTCGTTTTTCCGGTTCCGGCGTGCGCCTTTAACTGATTTTTTCATATCTTTGCCGTTGGAATTATGCAAGACTACGTACATCTTCACGTTCACACCCAGTATTCCCTGCTTGACGGGCAGGCCTCAATACCGCATCTGGTGGATAAGGCTGTCAAGGACGGAATGCGTGGAATGGCTATCACGGATCATGGAAACATGTTCGGTGTAAAGGAACTTTTCGACTATGTAAACGGTGTAAACAAAAAGCGGAAGGCAGAGGGGCTGGAGCCCTTCAAACCCATCTTCGGATGTGAGATGTATGTGGCGCGCAGGGGCGATGCCGAGCATCAGAAGGAAGGCAAGGCGGACCAGAGCGGCTGGCATCTCATCGTTCTTGCCAAAAACGAGACGGGTTACCATAATCTGGTCAAACTGGTGTCGAGGAGTTGGGTGAAGGGATATTACATGCGTCCCCGCACCGACCACAAGACGCTGGAGCAGTTTCATGAGGGCCTTATCATCTGTTCGGCCTGCATAGGCGGCGAGGTGCCCAAGAAGATTATTGCCGGCGACCTCGCAGCTGCGGAAGAAGCCGTGAAATGGTTCCACAGCATATGGGGCGACGACTACTATCTGGAGTTGCAGCGCCACGAAGTGAAAGATCCGCGCCAGATAGCCAACCGCGAGACATTCCAGATACAGCAGAAGGTGAATCCCGTGCTGATGGATCTGGCGCGCAAGCACGGTATCAAACTCATCTGCACCAACGACTCCCATTTCGTGGAGCAGGAGGATGCCGAGGCGCACGACCATCTGCTTTGCCTCAACAGCGGTAAAGACCTGGACGATCCCAACCGTATGAGGTATTCCAAGCAGGAGTGGTTCAAGACCCGCGCGGAAATGAATGAGGTGTTCCAAGATATTCCTGAGGCACTGAGCAACACGCTGGAGATACTGGACAAGGTGGAGACCTATAATCTGGAGTCGAATCCCATCATGCCGTTCTTCCCCATACCGGAAAGTTACGGTACGGAGGAGCTGTGGCGCGAGAAATATACAAAAGAAGACCTGTTCAGAGAGTTTACCTCTGATGAAAACGGAGAAAATCCTCTTCCGCGTGAGGAGGGCGAGAAGAAGATAGCAAAGCTGGGAGGCTACGACAAGCTGTATCGCATAAAATTTGAGGCGGACTATCTGGGCAAACTGGCATACGAAGGTGCGGCACGTCTTTACCCGCAGCCGCTGAGCAAGGAGGTGGACGACCGCATACGCTTCGAACTGCACATTATGAAGACGATGGGTTTCCCGGGATACTTCCTTATAGTGCAGGACTTCATCAATTCAGCGCGTAACGAACTCGGTGTGTGGGTGGGGCCCGGACGTGGCAGTGCCGCAGGTAGTGTGGTGGCATACTGTCTCGGTATCACGCGCCTCGACCCGATGAAATACGACCTGCTGTTCGAGAGGTTCCTGAATCCCGACCGTATCTCGCTGCCCGATATCGATACCGACTTCGACGATGACGGCAGAGGCAAGGTGCTGAAGTGGGTGATGGAGAAATACGGTGTGGAAAACTGTGCCCACATCATCACCTATGCCACAATGGCGACGAAAAACAGTATCAAGGATGTGGCGCGAGTGGAGAAACTGCCTTTGGACAAGGCCAACGCCCTGTGTAAGGCAATTCCCGACAGACTGTCGCTCAACGGCGAGGATCTGAAGATGAATCTGGGCAATGCCATCAAGTGCACTCCGGAACTTCAGATGGCCGAGAAGAGTCAGGACCCGAGAGAGTCGAATACGATAAAATATGCCCGTATGCTGGAGGGACAGATACGCGGCACCGGTATTCATGCCTGCGGTTTCATTATATGCCGGGACCCCATCTCCGACCATGTGCCCGTATCTACGGCAGACGACCCGGACTTTCCGGGGGAGAAGACGGCCGTGACGCAGTATGACGGTCACGTCATCGAAAGTACGGGACTCATCAAGATGGACTTTCTGGGACTGAAGACACTCTCGCAGATGAAGGAGGCCTGCCGTGTCATTAAAGAATCGCGCGGCATAGATGTGGACATAGATACCATACCTTTGGATGATGAACTCACCTTCCGCCTCTATCAGGAAGGACGCACGGTGGGTACGTTCCAGTTTGAATCTGCCGGTATGCAGAAATACCTGAAGGAACTGCATCCCACGGTGTTTGAGGACCTTATAGCAATGAATGCCCTGTATCGCCCGGGCCCGATGGACTACATCCCGTCGTTCATCGCAAGAAAGAACGGACGCGAAACGATAACTTACGACATACCGGTAATGGAAAAGTATCTAAAAGATACTTACGGTATTACTGTATATCAGGAGCAGGTCATGCTGTTGTCACGACTTCTTGCAGGCTTTACACGCGGTGAATCCGATGCCCTGCGTAAGGCGATGGGTAAGAAGAAAAAGGAAATCGTTGACGCCATGAGGCCCAAATTCCTTGAGGGCGGACAGAAAAACGGACATGACCCGAAGGTGCTGGAGAAGATATGGGCAGATTGGGAGAAGTTTGCATCCTACGCCTTCAACAAATCGCATGCCGCATGCTATTCGTGGGTGGCATATCAGACGGCCTATCTCAAGGCACACTATCCCGCAGAATTCATGGCTGCCCTGCTGACAAGGGCAAAGGACGATATCAAGGAGGTAAAAAAACTTCTTGAGGAATGTCACTCCATGCGTATTCAGGTGCTCGGTCCCGATGTCAACGAGTCGCACGGTAATTTCGGTGTGGGACGTGACGGACATATACGTTTCGGTCTCATGGCTATCAAGGGACTTGGAGTGGGTGCCGCGGAGGCAATTGTGTCAGAGCGTGAGAAGAACGGTCTGTATAAGGACATATTCGACTTTGTGCAGAGAGTACCCATGTCGCAGGTGAAACGCAGCGGACTGGAGAGTCTGGCATTCAGCGGAGCGTTCGACAGTTTCAGTGATATGATACGCAGGGAGCAGTTCTCTGCAGTGGGGAATCACGGAGAGGTGTTCCTTGACACGCTTACAAAGTTCGGCAACAGTTATCAGCAGAGTCAGATGGAGGCCCAATACTCACTCTTCGGAACGGATATGGTGGAAATCACCAGACCTACCATTCCACCGGCAGAACCGTGGAGCAACCTCGAGCGTCTCAATAAGGAGCGCGACCTTGTAGGTATATACCTCAGTGCTCATCCTTTGGATGAATATGCTGTGGTGTTGCAGGATGTTTGCAATATGCGCATGACGGCGATGGACGATCTGGATGCGTATGCAGGACAGGAAGTGCATCTCGGCGGTATTGTCACGAATCTGCGTCAGGGAATCACAAAGCGCGGCGCACCTTACGGTATTGCCACGATAGAGGATTTCAGCGGAAGCGGGGAGATTCCACTTTTCGGACAGGACTGGCCGCGCTGGGGAGGATATATGGTGTCGGGAGCGGCACTCTTTATCAGCGGACAGGTGCAGGGAAGGCAGTATGATCAGACGCGTATGGAATTCCGTATCGGTAAGATAGAGATGCTCAGTGAAGTGGCAGACAGCCTTGTGCAGAATCTGACTGTGCACCTTCCTGTGGATGCTCTGAACCGAGACTTTGTGGAAGAATTCGTAGAATTGTCAAAACCTCGTGAGGGTGAGGACGGTACGGTGGACCTGCGTTTCATACTTTCGGATCCTACGGGTGAAAGGCTTGAGATGAAAGCCACGTCAGGAAAGGTTCGTGTGACAAAGTCATTGCTTGACTTCCTCAGACAGGATGAACGTATAGAATACAGAATAAACTAAAAAAGGAGTGTTATGGAAATCAACAGTCAGAATCTGTCCGCATTTGTGGCTACAGGTAAGCCCGTAGTAATTGACTTTTGGGCTACATGGTGCGGTCCCTGCCAGAAGATGGGGCCTGTGATTGAACAGTTGGCAGCAGACTATGAAGGTAAGGCCATTGTGGGAAAGTGCGATGTCGATGAGGATGAGGAACTCGCGATGCAGTTCAGCGTGCGCAGCATCCCTACAATAGTGTTCCTCAAGGACGGTGAACTGCGCGATGTGCAGATCGGAGCATGTCCGAAGTCTGTTCTGGAGGAGAAACTGAATAAACTCCTGTGATTTGTATGGAAAACGAGGAAATGTTTTTTGCGGAAGAAGACCGTAATACCGTAGCCTTCATTAAGAACTATCTGCCACAGGAGATGAAAGATAAGTTCTCAGAGGATGATATCTATTATTTTCTCGATGCTTTCGTAGAATATTGTGACAAGAAAGGAATATTCGAGAGTGAGGATGAGGAATGTGACGTCGATTTGGATGAGGCCGCAGCATTTATGGTGCAACTTGCGAAGAAGGAGAAGATAGGTACATTCGAAGCAGATGACGTCCGCTGGATTGTAGACGGACAAATGGAATATTGGGACAGTCTCAATGCAGAATGACGAACGCTTCATGAAATTGGCTCTTGATGAGGCTCGCAAGGCTGAATCGGAGGGCGAGGTGCCCATTGGCGCGGTGATAGTGTCCAAGGGTATGGTCATTGCCCGGGGGCATAATCTCACGGAGCATCTTCATGATGTCACAGCCCATGCCGAGATGCAGGCCATTACGGCGGCTGCGGAGCATCTGGGCGGGAAATACCTTCAGGACTGCACACTCTATGTCACGGTTGAACCGTGTGTTATGTGTGCGGGTGCCCTGGGATGGAGTCAGATATCGCGCATTGTGTACGGGGCTCCCGACGAAAAAAGGGGATACAGGTCGTTCGCTCCGCGTGCTCTGCACCCGAAGACAGAGGTTGAGGAGGGCGTCATGTGTGAGGATTGTACCAGATTGATGACTGAATTCTTTAGAAAGAAGCGTCAGTAAACGTGTAGGAAATGGCACAGCACAACGTTCTTGGTGGTAAGGGTGAAGATTTGGCTGCAGACTATCTCGTAGCTAAAGGCTATACTATATTGGAGCGTAACTGGCGTAGCGGGCATAAGGAGATAGACCTTATCGCACGTAATCAGAATGAGGTGGTCTTTGTGGAAGTCAAGACACGTCATTCGGAGTTCTTCGGACGTCCGGAAGAGTCTGTGACACCGCGCAAGATGAAGCTTCTTATCAGTGCGGCAGACACTTATTTGAGAGAGAGGTGCATAGACGATGATGCACGTTTTGACGTAATATGTGTGGTGAATGGCAGTCTCCGCCATTATGAAGGTGCTTTCCGGCCATGAAGATACTGCGATTTGACACGTGCACGTCCACTAACGATGTCCTGAAAGGGGAACAGGGTGATTTAACCGTCGCTGTCGCCCAGGAGCAGACTGCGGGACGCGGGCAGAGAGGAAATACGTGGATATCCGACAGAGGAAAGAATCTTCTGTTCAGTATTCTGGTCACTCCGGAGCAGTTGAGTGCCGGTGATGCATTCGTCCTGTCGCAAGGCATAGCCCTGTCTGTCTGCAGAACCGTTATGCATTATATCCCCGAAGGACGGGTGAGCATAAAATGGCCCAATGACATATATGTGGGATGGAGAAAAATATGTGGAATACTTATTGAGAACGACTTGCAGGGACGGTGTGTGAAGAGAAGCATTATCGGTTGCGGCATAAACGTGAACCAGATGTCCTTCCCCGACGGTCTTGCAGCTCCTGCGACATCTCTGTTGATAGAATCGGGAAAGGAAAAGTCCTGCGAAACGGTTTTGAAGGAAGTGACGGATGAGTTTGCGCGGATTTATGCAGATATCTGTGCCGGACATTACGGACAAATAAGGGAGCGATATCACGAACATCTCTTATTTCGGGGAAGACAGGCTCGTTATGAGGATAAGGAAGGCGAGTTTGACGGTGTGATATCCCATGTGGAAAATGACGGACATTTAATAATCAAGGATGCTGAAGGCGGCTTACGTCGTTATGCATTTAAGGAAATAAAACTAAAACTATGAAATTCAAGAGAATTTTGCTGAAACTCTCCGGTGAGAGTCTTGCCGGTGAGAAGAAGCAGGGTATTGATGTGGAACGTCTCAACGACTATGCCCTGCAGATTAAGGAGATTGCCCAAATGGGCGTACAGATTGGAATTGTTATCGGAGGAGGTAATATTTTCCGCGGTCTTACGGGTGCGGGTAAAGGTTTCGACCGTGTGAAAGGAGACCAGATGGGAATGTGTGCCACGGTGATTAATTCCTTGGCATTGTCCTCTGCTCTTGGTGCTGTGGGGCAGAAGAACAGGGTCCTCACGGCAATACGTATGGAGCCCATAGGTGAGTTCTACACGAAATGGAAGGCCATCGAGGCAATGGAGAACGGCGAAGTGGTTATTATGAGCGGTGGTACTGGATCTCCGTATTTTACAACAGATACGGGTTCTTCACTGCGTGGCATAGAGATAGAAGCGGATGTGATGCTGAAAGGTACACGCGTGGACGGAATCTATACTGCAGATCCGGAGAAAGATCCGACTGCGACGAAGTTCCATGATATCACTTATGAGGAGGTGATAGCTCGTGGCTTGAAAGTGATGGATATCACTGCAACGGCGATGTGTATGCAGAACGACCTGCCCATCTACGTATTCAATATGGACGAAAAAGGAAATTTGAAGCGTGTGATGGAAGGTGCGGAAATAGGCACCTTGGTTCACAACTAACGTGTCACTTTGATGCTTTCGTCGCCAAAGGCGATGATGTATGTTCCTTTAGAAAGGCTCTCCAGTGAAACATTGGCGGAGCCTTTTATTTGTGCCACCTGCAGGAGACTGCCGGAACTGGAATAGACGCGCAGGAGTCCTGTGCCCTTCACTTCAAGTGTTCCGTTGATGCTTTTAATGGACTTACTCTCACTCTTGAGTGATTTTACATCTGTAGGCTCGGAGGCGAAGTATATCTTTTTCATGTCCGTCAGAGCATAAGTCAGGATGTCCGATGTGGTGTAAATCTTAACTTCGGTTGCAGAGAATGTAATTTTCTTCACCTTGGTCAGTTGTACGCTGTTTTCCGTGTTGTCCTGCAACTGTGTTGTGAGATAACTGTAGTCGTCAGCTTGTACCGACAGCGTTGCGAGAGTGAATAATGTCAAAAGCAGATGTTTCATTGGCTAGAGTCCTTCTTTGATTTCTGCATCGCACGTGCCTCCGGTTATTTCTTTGCTGAGACAGCGTATACCGCGGGCGTTGCTCAGCAGTTTAGTGACAGTCACATATCCGGCACTCATCTTGAAGACGAGGTCTGTTTTTATGCCCATGCAACGATGTTCGTCCGGTTCGCTGCATTTGCCGCCGTTGGCTGCGATATTTATCACAGTGGGTCCGCTGTTTTCGTTTATTGTGATGTCATAATTGGCCTGGATGCCTCGGGAGCCGTTTCCGCTGGCCAGAATATCTATATTGCCGCCCGAGATGGTCACTGTGCTGTCGCATTCAATGGCTCTTGAATCCATATTCGTTGCAGCAAGATCCAGCGTGCCGCCCTCCATCTCAAAATCTTCTCCTACGCTGATGGCGTGTCCAACAACCTCTTTAACCGTGATTTTTCCTACGCTGGTGCCGATTTTCAGATATTCTTTAATGTGAATACCGTTCTTGGTGTTGCCCTTTACGGTAAGGTTGCCGTTTCCTGTAATTTTCACATGTCCTCGGCAATACAGACATCCCTTGTGGGTGCCTCCCGCGGCATCTTCCAGGCTGTTTTCCGAACCTTCCGTCATCTTGATGTTGACACGTTTGCCGCATTGGATGTCCAAGGCTGGTCCGGTATTAGATACCAGTGAGAGGTTGTCAAGCACGAAAGTGCACTTGTATATGCCGTTGTATACGAGACCTCCGTTTGTGCTACTTCCGCTAAGGATAAACATCAATTCGTCTGTTTCATTCGTATTGGTGATGGTGACATATCCGTTGTTTACGACATATGTAACATCCGTGCGTCCGAGCGGTAGGTCCACGGCTACATTCCCTTCTGCAAAATATACCTTGACAATATCCTTCACTACGAAATCCTGAGAGGGGACGTCAATGCTGACAGGATCCTCAAATTCTTCGTTCGCGCACGACGAGATTATCAGTGTCGATGCCAATGCCAGTATGTATAGGTGATTAAGTTTCATGTCGATGTCAGAATTTTATATCATATGAAACAGAAGTTGCATGCAGTCTTTCGCCATAGTCATTCTCAATTTCCCTGTGAAAGAATGTGATGATGTAGGCAAATGAAAGACTGTGATGCTTATTGAAATCGTAGCCGAATCCTGCGGAAGCACGTATCTTGTAGATATCCATGCCGTCTGACATATTGTTGAACATTTCTCCGGAGACAAACGGATGCCACGGATTTCTCTTCTTGTCCATTTCCAGTTTAAGACGACTGCGCAGTTGGTGATTACTGTATGCGTCCTCCACCTTCGGGTCAGTCATCTCTGATGTCCATTCTCCGGCATCGCTCAGTGCCCATTGCCAGTTGTTGATGTCTGTAGCTGTGTAAACATCTGTCTTACGATATTTCGTGCGCATGACATTCACGGAGCCAACTCTTGCGTAACGGTATCTTTCACGCAGGGAGATACGTAGCCATTTTCCTATCTTCATACCTGCGAGGATATCGAATTTGAAGCGGAATTTCGGTGTGAAATATGAGTTGGTTTTTCTGTAGCCGGTTTGGCGTATAGCGATTCCTTCGTCAGTGTCGATGTCCCATCCGGCATTGCTCCAGTTCTTTATCTTCGAGCGGGTGTAGTCGTTGAGTAATTCGATACCGACTCCGAATTTGAGATACTTGTTCACCTTGTATTTCGCATTCAGCCCCACTCCCCATCGGTCGAGACAGCTGCTGTTCATTTCTGTTCGGAAGTGGCTTTCTATTCCCGCACTCCAGTTGTAGTTGAACTCCTTCTCCATGGTGAACTCGCCCCATACGCCGAAGTCGTCCTCTCCGGCCCAAAGCATAAGTGCTGCAGTCAGGGCGAAGAATGATAGAAGTAATCGCTTCATGGTTTATTGCCCCAGTTTATTGAATCTGACGGTGTTTGCAATGCTGCAGCCTCTGTCCATATCCTCATCATAATAGATGCGTATGAGTACGCTGTCTTTCAGGAAATCGATAGTTCCCACTTCGATGGATATAATCTTCAAACCTGTGCGTGCCTCAAGGTCGGCCTTCAGTTCTTCGCGCTTCGCCGGTGCCACGAGGTTCACGTTGTCGTATCTGATATACTTTGAGCAATGTTCGTTGAGAAGTTTGCTCTTCTCAAATATCCATGCCAGCATCAGGAACACGAGGTTCGCAAATATCAGTGTCACGATACCGACACCATCCCAATAGTCGGCCTTTGCATGGTATGTTGCGGAAGAAAGGGCATTCACCACGCTTACGCTCACCAGCATGAAAAGATAAGTCATCTCACGGATGGGAATGGCCTCGGTGCGGTAGCGTATAATTCCAAATATGGCGAACAGACCGAGTGCGGCACCCGTCTTCAATGAGTCGCCGCCCATGAAGCTTACCAGCATGAATATGCTCATCGACATGATGATGAAGACGAACATATAGTCGCGACGTTTGCTGCGGGGGAAGTAGAAGTAGCGCGCAATAACGCTAACGACGAAGATGTTCATGCAGAAGCGCAGTGCCATGCCTATTGACTGCTCCACATCCAGAAGTGTAAGTCCGATGGCTTCTGCCAACTCATAGTTGAGTTTATCAATCAATTCGATAAGTCCAATCATTTTTTCTGTGATATTTTATGGTATGAAATTAGTTTCTCCTTGAAGTTGTTCTTCTTTATCCTGTCGTTTGTCATTACAGTGCCGATGCAGTATTTGGAAAAACCGCTCGGTTTGATGCGCAGTTTCCGCAGCAGTGCCAGCACGGGTGAGTACACGTTGCCGTCCCTCTTCAACTCCACTACCACAAGATTTCCCACATTATTGTCCTCTCCGGTCTCATAGTTGTGGAATGCGACGTCGAAATCTATCGTCAGACGTTCTGTCTTTCCGCGATTCACCAGTGTGATGCGGTGGAACTGATTCTGCACCGTCGGGTGTATGTCGCTCACAGGTCTGTGTACGAGTTTCATCAGGAAGTCGTTTGCCTCTCCTTCCATAGCGGTTTCCTGTGAGGCCACTTCGATGCGTTTCTTCTTTGTGCGTCCGTGGTTGTTCTTTGTCTTCACCTCCAGAAATGTCGCTTTGGAATCCATGTAAGTCCTGACTCTTACCTTCTGCCTCGGAGCCCGTCCGTTGTGATGCTCCATATAGAAAAGGTGGTTGTCGGTATCCCAATAGGTGGTCTTGTAGGAGGCAATTTTACTTCCGGCATTGTATTGGGCGTAGTATTCTCCTTTGCACAGTTCCAACAGCCGCACCAAATGCTCCTTGTTTGTCACGAACTTGGTATCCGTGCGATTCATCAGGCGGATTTCTTTCATCTCTGCCAAAGTAATCGGCTCGAGTTGCTCCAAATGGTGCTGTATTAGTGCGTCTGTATTCACTTATGGACACATTTCCGCCACAAAGTTAGTTTTTTTGTTAGAAAGTTTAATATTTGCAGTTAAAAGTTTTTTCAAAAGTTTTGATTTTTGCTAAAAATCCTATATCTTTGTCGTGAATGTTGTAATAAAAGACCTATCAAATGATTGATGTTAAAGCAACTTTGGCGGAAGCTGAAGAAAGAATGGAAGAGGCCGTTATGTTCTTGGAGGAGTCTCTTGCACATATTCGTGCAGGAAAGGCCAATGTAAAGATTCTGGACGGCATTCGTGTTGATTCATATGGCAGCATGGTTCCCCTCAACGGTGTTGCAAGTGTCACCACTCCCGATGCCCGCACTATTGCCATCAAACCTTGGGACAAGACGATGTTCAAAGCCATCGAGAAGGCGATTATCGACTCCGAAGTCGGTATCACGCCGGACAATAACGGCGAGATAATCCGTCTCAACATCCCGCCTTTGACAGAGGAGCGTCGTAAGCAGCTCGCAAAGCAGTGTAACAGCGAAGTGGAGAAGGCCAAGGTTTCTGTTCGCAATGCACGCCGTGACACCAACGACCGTCTCAAGAAGGGAATCAAGGACGGTCTCTCCGAGGATCTGGAAAAGGATGCAGAGAACGATCTCCAGAAGATGCACGACCGCTATATCAAGAAGCTCGACGAACTGATGGCGGCGAAGGAGAAAGAGATAATGACCGTGTGAGCGGCATCGTCACTAAAATTTCAGGAAGCTGGACCACCGTTCTCAGGGACGATGGACAGCTTTTTTTGTGCAAGGTGAAGGGTTCCTTCCGTATCAAGGGGCTTCGCACCACCAATCCTGTTGCCGTGGGAGATATTGTGGATATTACTGTCTCGCCCGACGGTGAAACGGCTCTTATTACGAATGTACACCCGCGTCGCAACTATATCATCCGCAAAGCTTCCAATCTCTCGAAGCAGAGCCATATTCTGGCGACTAACATCGACCGTGTGCTCCTTCTTGTCACATTGCGTAATCCCGAGACATCCACCACCTTCATAGACCGCTTTCTTGCCACAGCGGAGGCATATCGTATTCCTGTTGTTATCTGTTTCAACAAGACAGACCTTCTTTCTCCCGATGAGATGGAGGAATTGCAGCATCTGCGTTCCCTCTACGAGTCGCTCGGCTATGAGACGCGTGCCGTTTCTGCGCTGAATCCCTCTTCGCTCTCGCTCGGACCGCTCGACGGACTCACTCTTCTGAGCGGCAACAGCGGAGTGGGGAAGACGACTCTCCTGAATGCCCTCATTCCCGGGCTTGAGCAGAAGACGGCAGAAATCTCGGAGGCACACCTCACAGGCATGCACACCACCACATTCTCGGAGATGTTCTTCCTTCCTGCCGGAGAAAACGTCTCAGACGATGCCGCGCACCGGATGAATGCTCTTATAGACACTCCGGGCATCAAAGGTTTCGGTACTTTTGATATGGAGCCCGAGGAGGTGAGTCACTATTTCCGCGAGATATTCTCCGTCGGTCGCGAGTGCCGTTTCAGCAACTGTCTTCATGTTCACGAACCCAATTGCGAAGTGTGCAAGGCGGTAGCGGAAGGCCGTATCGTCCTCTCCCGCTATGAGAGCTATCTCTCAATGCTGGGAGACAAGGACGCCGGCAAGTATCGCGGAGCGTAAACCGTCAGCCGACTTGGCTTCCGCCTTTTACGTCGTCCAGGGTTGTTGTCACAGAGAGGTCGCCGTTGTAGTTGACGGCAGAGAGAATCATACCTTCCGAGGTTTCACCCATCATTGTGCGCGGTGCGAAGTTGGCGATGAAGAGCACGCGCTTGCCCACGAGCTGTTCGGGTTCGTACCATTGTGCGATGCCCGAGAGTATGGTGCGGTCCCTGCCGCTTCCGTCGTCGATGGTGAACTTGAGCAGTTTCTTCGATTTCTTCACCTTCTCGCAGGCCTTCACCAGTCCCACGCGGATGTCCATCTTCTCAAACTCCTCGAATGATACGGTGGGCTTCACGGGTGCAGCCTTGTAGGCTTCCGCCTCGTTGGCCTTTATGGTGTCTTCCAATTTCTTTATCTGGAACTCGATGTCGCTGTCTTCCACCTTTGTGAACAGCAGTTCGGGCTTCGGCAGCTGTGTGCCTTCCGCCAGCAGGTCCATGCGTCCTATCTGCTCCCATGAGAAGCTGTCCATTGCAATCATCTCTCTCAGACGCTTGCTGCTGAAGGGCAGGAAGGGCTCGAAGGCGATTGCCAGGTTGGCGGTAATCTGCAGCGATATATTTATTATGGTCTTCACGCGCTCGGGATCGGTCTTTATCACCTTCCATGGTTCGGAGTCGGCGAGATACTTGTTTCCGATGCGTGCCAGGTTCATTGCCTCCTTCTGTGCTTCGCGGAACTTGAAGCCCTCCAGCAGGTTCTCAAGCTTTTCTTTCACGTCGCGGAATTCGGCCAGTGTGTCTCTGTCGAAGTCGGTGAGCTCTCCGCAAGCGGGCACCCGTCCTTCGTAGTATTTCTGTGTCAGCTGCAGTGCGCGGTTCACAAAGTTTCCGTACACAGCCACTAACTCGTTGTTGCATCGTGCCTGATAGTCGCGCCAGGTGAAGTCGTTGTCCTTCGTCTCGGGCGCATTGGCTGTGAGCACGTAGCGCAGTTCGTCCTGTCGGCCGGGCATCTCCCGGAGATACTCATGCAGCCAGACGGCGTAGTTCTTGGATGTGGATATTTTGTTTCCCTCCAGATTGAGAAATTCGTTTGAGGGCACGTTGTCGGGCAGGATGTATTCGCCGTGTGCTTTCAGCATCGAGGGGAACACGATGCAGTGGAACACGATATTGTCCTTTCCGATGAAATGTATGAGACGGGTCTCGGGGTCTTTCCACCAAGTCTCCCACGAGCCCCACTCGGGGTTGTTGTCACAGAGCTCCTTCGTGTTTGAGATATATCCGATAGGAGCGTCGAACCACACGTAGAGCACTTTGCCCTCTGCGCCTTCAACGGGAACGGGTATGCCCCAGTCGAGGTCGCGTGTCACGGCGCGCGGTTTCAGTCCTCCGTCCAGCCACGACTTACATTGTCCGTAGACATTGCTTCTCCACTCTGTGTGGTCCTTCAGAATCCATTGCTCCAGCCATTCCTGGTACTGATCCAGGGGGAGATACCAGTGCTTCGTAGCCTTCTTCACGAGGGGATTTCCCGTCTCCGCGTTGTATGGGTTGATGAGTTCCTCGGGCGAGAGTGTTGCTCCGCACTTCTCACATTGGTCGCCGTAAGCCTCCGGGGCGTGGCATCTGGGGCATTCGCCTCGTATGTTGCGGTCGGTGAGGAAGCGCTGTGTCTGCTCGTCGTAGAACTGCTCGGAGGTCTGCTCCACGAACTTTCCTTCGTCGTAGAGCTTGCGGAAGAAGTCGGACGCCAGCTTGTGGTGTGTCTCGGATGTGGTGCGGCTGTAGATGTCGAAGCTGATGCCGAACTCGCGGAACGACTCCTTGATCAGCTGATGGTATCTGTCCACCACTTCCTGCACGGTGATACCCTCCTTGCGTGCGCGGATGGTGACGGGCACTCCGTGCTCGTCGCTGCCTCCGATAAACATCACGGGGCGACCCTTCAGACGCAGATAGCGGCTATAGATGTCGGCTGGAACGTATACACCTGCCAGATGTCCGATGTGCACCGGCCCGTTGGCGTAGGGCAGGGCGGAAGTAACTGTTGTTCTCTTAAATGTCTGTGGCATTGAAGGTATGTTTTTTTTGTGATTAGAGCCCCGGCCTTGTTGGGGTCGGGGCTCCTATTGTGCAAATTATTTGCTTAATGACTTTACTTTAAGATCTGACCTGCAGTGTTGAACTTCTTGCCGTTGCTGTAGATGACAATCTTGTCCTTCTCGAGGAACTTGCCCTCAGCCTTGCCGGCCTTCTCGTCAGAAGCGGGCAGTGTGCTTACGCCAGTGGGCTGTGGGTAGTCGTCAGCTGCGTAGTAGAGCTCGATGCCGTCGCAGATGAACCAGCTGGTGCCGCTGAGCTGCCAACGGAAGAAACCGATAGATGTAAATGCACCGCCTTCGGGAACATTGAAGTAGATGGCCTTAGAACCGAGACCAGCGTATCCGGCATCAACACGAGCACCCATCCAAGCGTTGAACTGATCCATAGAGTTGGGAGTGAACCAGCCCTCTACTTCGCTGGCGATGCTGCCTGCACCAGCCGTGATGTCCTCTCTCAGGGCCACATAGCGGGCATTCTGAGTGGGTTCAGCAATGGTGTCAGCCTCCTGCATCTTGACATACATACTTGTCCTGTAGTCGAAATCAGCGTCCTCAGCATCGTTGATGGCGTTCGCCCAGCTGCTACGACGGTCCATAGCTCTGCTTACGAAGGTGTAGTAACCCTCAGGCAAGAACAGAGGCTGGTAAGCATCGAATATCATCTGATACCATTCACCGCTACCGGGATCGTTAGTGTTGATAGCGTTGGCTGCAGTGCCCTTCCACTGTATGTCCTCAAGGAAGTCAGGATTGATGAGCTGACCGGTGACATCCTCAGGATCTTCTGCTGTGCCTGTGCCGGATACCTGGATATAGATGCTACCCAACTGAACGCGAAGCTCCTCCAGGAGTCCATAGTAGAAGTCGTATGTGCTGGTGTAAGCACCGTCGGCTGCAGCTGAGGGATCGAAATCTGCGTCCATTATAATCTCTCTGTCGAGAATATCAGGTGCTGATCCATATTCCTGTTCATCGTAAACCAACAGGTTCTCCTGATCCTCGTCGGTGAGGCTTATCATAGAACCGGTCTCAAGAGCGCTCATGTTGTCGTACACGTCGTAAACATTCTGTGCGTACGTCTTGACATCATCGTCGCCAGAGAAGCCGGCAATCAACTCAGCGAGCTCAGCTTGAGCCTCGTAGAACTTGTTGATAGCATCCTTGTAAACGTCCAGCTTAGCAATCAGGTAAACTGCTTCGTCGTAAGCGTCCTTGTAGTTCTGATATGTAGCCAGGTCGTCGTTGATAAGCTGCTCGAACTCGGGAATCTTCTTTTTGACGGTGTCGTTCAGGAACACTTCCTGTACACCGCTGCCGTCGAGAAGGAGCGGGTTGGCGTTAATGGCAGCAACCTTGTCAATCAGCTGAGCGCGCATAGCGTTGCGGTCCTCGCCAAGGAGCTGGAGACGGAAGTTAGACCACAGACACCAGCTTCCGCTTGTAGCCAGGTCAC
The DNA here is from genome assembly GCA_902802815.1 of uncultured Bacteroidales bacterium. GTDB lineage: Bacteria > Bacteroidota > Bacteroidia > Bacteroidales > Bacteroidaceae > Physcousia. The sequence goes on from CADCNQ010000024.1 coordinate 27,734, forward strand.
CTCTGATACCGATGCGCAGTGTACCTACACCGTCGCCTTCGTCGGTAACCTCACCGTAAACGGTCATCGGGTAGCGACCAGCGGAGAATGCGATAGATGCACCGTCCATGCCGTTGGGCACGAGGTACTTGTCCTCACCCTTCTGCCAGAGGTAGTCGGTACCGTACTTACCGTTGATTGTCCAGCACTCAGATGTGGCAATAGCATTGCGGACAGCGGGATCTTCGTTCTCGTTGTAGGTCCAGATCTTAGCCTTGTCGGCGTCGGTGATTCCAGACCAGTCGTCAGCGCTCCAATAGAAGCAGTTGGTACCGTTCTTGGCGATGGTGCCAATCCACTGCTGCTGGTCTTCATTCCACTCGAGGTCGTCAACGATAGGATCTGCTGCGAGGTGCTGGATCTTGCTGGATACGGTACCCATATAGATTTCTACGGGCACGTTCTCCTCGCCGGTCCACTGACCGTTGTAAGCAGGACGATAGAATGCGTTTACAGAGATAGAGTAGAGGCCTGCGGGAGCATTCTCCACAATCTGGTAGAGATCGAAGTTTCTCTTCTCGTAAGCTTCAGCGCAAGGCCATCCGCTCAGACCGCCGCGCAGCTGAGTGATTGTGTTGGCACCCTGCCAGCCACCGTCTTCAGTGAAATCGGGGTTAACGAGCAGGAAGCTGACGTCCATGCCGGGCTTCACAACAGTCTTCTTAACGTCGTTCATCAGGCCGTTGACGAATGTAACCTCTGCAGTGATCTGCTCGTCGTTCAGAGTACGGTTCTGCATGATGTAGTTGTAGCAGCCGTTCACGAAGGTGTAACCGCTGGCTGTAGAACCGGGACCGTAAGCGGAAGCAGCGCCGTTAACGTAAGAGTTAAGGGCATTCATAGATGCGCTGGGATTGTACTTGCCTTCCTGGCTTGCAATCTGAGTGTAGAGCTTCTTGGCCTTGTCAGATGCTGTGACATAGTTGCTCCAAGATTCGATGCTGGCCTTCCATGCGTTTTCAGCCAGAACAAAGTCTGCATATCTCTGATCAACTTCGTCGAAAGTGGCGTCGCCCTGCTGCAGGCCTTCAACCCAAATCTTGAAGTCGTTGTAAGCCTGATCGTAAGCAGTCCATGCGTCAGCAGAACCAACACCCTCGATGGGGAATTTGATGCTGTTGAGGATCTCCTGAGCGTACTCAGGTACGTTGCTGTAAGACATCAGCTGGATGTTGTCGAAGATAACCCATGTGTTCTTGTCGTTCTTCAGACGGAAACCAATCTCGAGGTCGTTCTTCTCCTCTGTCAGCTCGAAACGAACGGGGTCAATCATGTACTTGCCTGCAGTGAAAGAGTTAGAAGCCTCACCCATGCTGTTCTCACCACCGGTGCGCTCGGGCAGAGCAACCTCGGTCTCACCTGCGAATACAACGGGCTTCTCACCGGTAGCACCTCCGTCAAGACGATAGAAACCCTGAGCAGACAGCTGGTAGCGACCAGCGGGCAGGTCCTTAATCACCTGAGAAATGGTGAAAGTGGAGTGCCATGACTCTGCGCACCTGTTGTCGTCAGCACCGCCGCACAGGTTCTTGTTGGTACAGTCGGAGCTGACAGTCCAGTCGGCTGTGCTCTGGTTGCGGCAGAAGTCGGGGTTCTTGATGAGGAAGTTGAAGCTCACGTTGTTGCTCTGAGCCTTGTCCACCATGTAGGCAAGAGCCTCGTCATAGGTAAACACGCGGAAGAGACAGTTGTCGGTGAGAGTCTGGCTGAACTCCGTGTTGAAACCCTTCTTGAGGCCCTTTGTTTCGCTCTTGGCCAGGTAGCCGTGAGGAATCTCCACCCAAGCCTCGTTCTCGTACTTCCACTCGCTGACGCACTTGAAGGCGAAGATGCCGCCGCCCTGATTCTCGATGGACCAGATGCCGTCAACGCTCTTGGTCGTGCCGGCCTCTTCATCGTCAATCACGGTAGCCAGACCGTTGTTGTCGGTGTAGAGGTTGGTGCCAAGGTTCTTGTTGGCTACACTCACGAGGGTGTTCACGATGTTGTAACCCTCGCCTGTGGCGCCGGGGACGAACTGGAAGATACCGGCGTCAGTGCTGATTGCACTGTTGGTACCCCAGTTGTTCTGGGCACCGAGGAACAGGTCTGTCTCTACACTCAAGATGTAGTAGTTCACACCTTCCTCAATCACATCTACAGCCTTCACGCTCCACGAAGTGAGCAATGCGACTGCCAAAAGAAGTAATTTGTTCTTCATTTTGTTAGAAATTTGAGTTAATAATAAGGTTAATTAAAAAATTGGTTTTTTGTTTATGTTCAACTTAACTTTAACTTCACTTTCATCAGACTTTGTCTGCGCTTCCTCTGCGCAGCGCCTGCAGAGCGCCTGCGGAGCTCCCGTGCTTTCCCCAGGATTTCCCGGAGTCTGCTTGGACTCTGCTTGGAGTCTGCTTGGAGGAACACCGATATGTATCTTCCTTGCGTCATCCTTGCCTCAGAGTTGCATCAGCCTTGCCAAAGACCACTTTAGTGGGGGCATTTTACTGCCGCTTTTGTGTTGTTTTCGCGCTTTTAACAACGCAAAGGTAGAAAATTTTGAAATACGGCGTATCTTTTTTTTATTTTTTTTTCACAAAAATGCATTTTTTTTTGTTTTTGAGTGAAAAAATTGAAAAAATGCCCGTTTAAGATTGAAAAACGGAAAACGATGAAACAAAATTATTTGCAGTTCTCGAAAATTTGTTGTACATTTGCCTCAAAATTACACGAAACAAGGAGATGACAGATATCTTTTCCAACAGTTCGCTTCTTCCGGAAGACGAAAAGATTGCAGGAAAATACGTGTTGGACGGTTCGCTGGGCTCAACACATACACTGAGGAGCATTGCCAAGACGGGCAGTGCGCCTTATATTCTGCTGCATACGAAGCCCGGCACAGTGGAACTGGGCTATCACGCCCTGCATCGCTGGGAGACGCTGATGGAAGACAGCGGAGCCCACTGGAGCTATGCCGACTACCGCACGACGGAACCGGTGCGACTGATTGACTATCAGGTGGGTTCGGTGAGGGACGACTTCCAGATGGGGGGGCTCGTGATGGTGAGACGCGATGTGTTGCAGGAATACGTGGAGCAGGAGACGCACGTCTACCAGTTTGCAGCGCTCTACGACCTGCGTCTTTTCTGTTCGCGCCGGCGTCTGCCGCTGCACATCGGGGAGTTTCTCTACAGGATGGACGAGACGGACACAAGGGCGAGCGGTGTGAAGCAGTTCGACTACGTGGATCCGCGCAACAGGGCGGCACAGGTGGAGATGGAACGGGCTTGCACCCGCCATCTGCGTGCCATCAACGCCTATCTGCACGGCGACGAGGTGGATGTGGTGAAGCTGGAAGAAGGGGAGTTTCCCGTGGAGGCAACGGTGGTGATACCGGTGAGAAACCGGGTGCGCACCATACGCGATGCCATAGAGAGTGTGCTCAGGCAGAAAGCGCCGTTCAAGTACAACCTGATGGTGGTGGACAACCACTCGGACGACGGCACAACGGAGGAGATAGACAAATTCGACGACGAGAGGCTGATACACATCATACCGGATCGCGACGACCTGGGCATCGGCGGATGCTGGAACCGGGCTGTGCACGACGAGAGGGTGGGCCGATTCGTGGTGCAGCTCGACAGCGACGACCTCTACAGCGGAGACGATACGCTGGCGAGGATAGTGAACCAGTTCTACGAGGACGGAGCTGCTATGGTGGTGGGTTCGTACCGCATCTGCAACTTCCAGCTGGAGACGCTGCCGCCCGGACTCATCGACCACCGCGAGTGGACGCAGCAGAACGGACGCAACAACGCGCTGCGCATCAACGGATTGGGAGCGCCGAGAGCCTTCTTTACTCCCGTGCTGCGCGAGATACAGATACCCAACACATCCTACGGCGAGGACTATGCCCTCGGACTGATGATATCGCGCCGCTATCGCATCGGACGCATCTACGACGAGCTGTATCTATGCCGCCGCTGGGAGGGTAATTCCGACGCTGCACTCTCGCAGGAAAAGCAGAATATAAACAATTTATATAAGGATAGCCTTCGCAGCCGCGAGATAGAGGCCCGCCAGGCTCTCAACCGTCTGTGGCAGCATGAAGTGAGTCGCGAGGAGGTGGAGACATTCTTCCGCGAGGAAGTGGAGCAATGGCCCCTGGCCACCACGAACTACAGGAATCTGGAGGAGCAGGTGCAGTCGCGCGCTCTGCCGGTGGGAGAGACGGATTTGACGGTGCAGTGGAATCCCTCGCGCATCGTATCGACGGCGGCAAAGGTGGATGCCAAGAGTATTGAGGAGCGTCCGTGCTTCCTCTGCGACCATAACAGGCCGAAGGAGCAGCATGCCCTCAAGATGGAGAAGCACTATCAGATACTGGTGAATCCGTTCCCCATACTGCCCCGCCACTTCACGATACCCTCGCGCCGCCACACACCGCAGAGCATCTGGGCGCATTTCAGCACGATGAGACGCATGGCCTGGACGATGCCGGAGGATATCGTGTTCTACAACGGAGCGCAGTGCGGAGCCAGCTGTCCCGACCACATGCATCTGCAGGCGGGAAGCAGGGGTGTGATGCCGCTGGAGCGCGACTGGAAGATATGGGAGAACCATCTGCGGCGTCTCTTCCCGCTCACGGGAGCCGGAGCAGCACAGATGCAGGAGGCCGGCAACACGAGCGACCGCTGCGGTCTCTACCTGCTGGAGGACTGGGTGAGTCCCGTATTCGTGATACGGAGCCTGCCGACAGAACCCGACTCGCTGCTGTGCCAGCGCATATACAAGGCCCTGCCCGTAGTGGAAGGCGAATCCGAACCGAGAATGAACCTCGTGACCTGGCGCCAGGAAGGCGGTGTGGGACGTGAGGACGAGATAGTGACACTTATCTTCCCCAGAAAGAAGCACCGCCCCGGCTGCTATCCCGATATCATGGTGAGCCCCGGAGCTCTCGATATGGGCGGTCTCATCATCACGCCGCGTGAAGAGGACTTCCGGGCGATGACGCCGGAACTGGCGGCAGGGATACTGCGCGAGGTGACGCTGTCGGAGGAGGAACTGCAACCCGTGATAGAAGCGGTGACGGACAAGGAGCCGGCAGAGAAGGATGAGACGAAACAGTCGGTGCGAACCGACGAGCTGCCGCTGAAGGAGGAAATGGAAGGAGCAAAGGTGACGGTGGGCATCAAGACGGCCCCATCGCTGCGTTTCAATATCAATGGGGAATATACCGCCAAAGGACAGACCGTGACGGGCGAACAGGTGGTGGTGTGCGAAGAGGGAAGTATCCGATGGAACGGGCAGCTTTACCGCAATCTGTCGTTCTCGCCGCTGACGGAGGATGCCACATTCTCCCTGTCGGATGTGACGATAGGTGTGAAGTTTCATTGGGAAAGGCAGGAGACGCAGACCTTCCAGGGAAAACTGCGATTGGTGGTGGACGAGGAGAAAATCGTAGCCATCAACGAACTGCCCGTAGAGGACTATCTCGTGAGCGTCATATCATCGGAAATGAAGGCGACAAACTCTTTGGAATTTCTGAAGGCTTCGGCTGTGATATCGCGCTCGTGGCTCTATGCCCAGATGGACCGACGCCGCCATCACAGCGACAGCGACCGGCCAGCATTCTTCGCTTTCACCAAGACGAGCAAGGAATATATCCGCTGGCACGACCGCGAGGAGCACACAATATTCGACGTGTGCGCCGACGACCACTGTCAGCGCTACCAGGGAGTGACCAGGGCGGCGAATCCCGCCGTGAGAGAAGCTGTGGAGGCAACGAAGGGGCAGGTGCTCGTGTATAGAAAAGACGATGGAACCGTAGAAATATGCGATGCGCGCTTCTCGAAATGCTGCGGCGGGCGCACGGAAGAATTCCAGTACTGCTGGGAGAATATAAAGAAACCGTATCTGCAGAGTGTGGAGGATCCTTGGTGTAACACCCACGATGAAGAGGTGCTGCGACAGGTGCTCAACGACTACGACCGGGAAACTCCCGACTTCTACCGTTGGGAGGTGATTCTGGAGCAGGAGGAGCTGCACGACCTGCTGAAAGACCATCTCAAGGTGGAATTCGGTGACATACTGGCGCTGGAACCCGTAGAAAGGGGGCCCGGTGGGCATATATCGAAGCTGAGGATAGTGGGTTCGGAGCGGAAACTCATCATCGGCAAGGAACTGGAAATAAGGAAGGCGCTGTCGCCCACGCATCTGTATTCGTCTGCCTTCGAGGCAACACCCATAGATATGTCGGGCAAGGAAAATACGCCCGGAAAGGTGCCCGCCGCATTCCGTCTCGACGGAAGAGGATGGGGACACGGTGTGGGACTCTGTCAGATAGGTGCCGCCGTGATGGGGCAGAATGGCAAGAACTACAGGGAAATACTGGAATTCTACTATAGGGGAGCAGAACTCTTATGAAACAGAATATTGTCTTTACCGCAACGCTCGGGAATGCCCTCGAGAAGGCCGTCGGGGGAGTGAGGCACGACCGTCTGTTCTGTCTCACCGACGAGACGACGCTGCAGCTCTGCTGGCCTCTGGTGAAGGATGTGCCTGCAATGCGGGACGCCCGGATGATAACCATCAAGGCAGGTGACGAGCACAAGACGCTGGAGTCGCTCTCAAGCGTGTGGAGCGCGCTGCAGCAGGGAGGTGCCACGAGACGTTCGCTGCTGGTGAATCTTGGCGGCGGTATGGTGACGGATCTCGGAGGCTTTGCCGCCAGTACGTTTAAAAGAGGTATGGCATATATCAATGTGCCGACGACGCTGCTCAGTCAGGTGGATGCCTCGGTGGGCGGTAAGACAGGAGTGAATTTCGGCGGCCTGAAGAATGAAATAGGCGTATTCAGCGAGGCCGACACAGTAATAATAGCAACGGACTTCCTCAGGAGTCTCGATGAGAAGAATCTGCTCTCCGGCTATGCGGAAATGCTGAAGCACGGACTGCTCGACACAGAGGAGCACTGGGCATCGCTGATGAAGGAACCGTTCTCACTCTTTGAGGGAGAAGAAGGACGGATGCTGATAGAGAGAAGTGTGGGTGTGAAGGAACGTATCGTCACCGAAGACCCCACGGAGAAGGGACTCCGCAAGGCCCTGAATCTGGGGCACACCGTGGGACACGCTCTCGAGAGTCTGGCGCTCGGAAGGCAGCAGCCTGTGTTGCACGGATATGCTGTGGCGTGGGGACTGGTGAGCGAACTCTTCCTTTCCAATATCAAGGAACAGTTCCCGACGGAGCGTTTGAGACAGATGACGCGCTACATCTTCGATTACTACGGAAAGATGACAATCACGTGCGACGACTATTCCGTGCTGTTGGAACTGATGAGTCACGACAAGAAGAACGAAGCGGGAGTAATCAATTTCACTTTGCTCGGTGGAATCGGCGATATCCGCATCAATCGTCAGGCGACAAAAGAAGAAATATACGAATCCTTAGATTTCTATAGAGAATCATGAAAAAGACATTGTATTGCGCGCTGTTGGCGCTCTCGTGCATCATGAATGCAGAGGCAAAGAAAATTGAGTTGGGGAAGAACCCCGTCCTGCCGGAGTTTCATGCCGACCCCGAAGTGTTGTATTCACAGAAGACGGGACGCTACTACATATACTCCACCACCGACGGTGCGAGAGGTTGGGGCGGATACTATTTCACGGTGTTCTCCTCGAAGGACCTGAAGCACTGGTGCCACAAAGGTATTATGCTGGATCTGGCAACCGACCAGGTGCCCTGGGCTGTGGGAAATGCGTGGGCTCCCTGTATAGAAGAGGTGAAACAGGCGGACGGAAGTTACAAGTACTATTTCTACTACAGCGGACACGACAAAGAACGCAACCGCAAGAGTATCGGTGTGGCGATAGCAGACGATCCCGAAGGACCGTTCACGGACTTGGGTTTCCCCATTGTGACGGAACTGCCGGAGGGACAACGTGGCGGACAGCAGATTGACGTGGATGTCTTCCGTGACCCGGTGAGCGGGAAACCGTATCTGTACTGGGGCAACGGCTATATGGCGGGTGCCGAAATGGAAAACAATATGCTGACGGTGAAGCAGGAGACTGTGACGCTGATGACACCGAAGGGCGGTACGCTACAGGACTACGCTTACAGAGAGGCTCCGTATGTATTCTACCGCAAAGGACTCTACTACTTCCTCTGGAGCGTTGACGACACAGGTTCGCCCAACTACCATGTGGCATACGGCACTTCCAAGTCGCCTCTCGGCCCCATCGAAGTGGCAAAGGATCCCGTGATTCTGATACAGGACCCGCAGAATGAGATTTACGGTACGGCGCACAACAGCGTGCTGCAGATTCCCGGCAAGGACGAATGGTATATAGTGTACCACCGCATCAACAAGAACTACATGCATCCGGACATGGGGCCCGGTTTCCATCGTGAAGTGTGCATCGACAGGATGTATTTCAACGAGGACGGTACAATACAAAGAGTGAAGGTGCATTAACGGCCGCCTCCGGGAGGACCTCCCGGACCGCGACCGCCACGGCCGGCACGACCTGCTTCCGCGTTGCTCATATTCATGCCCGGTCCCATGGCAGCGCGGGCTTCGCTGTTGCCGAGGAGATTGAGCTTGTAGATGAGGTGCACCATGAGATACGAGTGAATAGTGTTGGTGTAGGTGTCGCTTCGTTGTGTGGCGGAAATAGAGCGGGAGATGTTGCTGCGTTCTTTCAGAATGTCGAACCACTGGACGGAGAGTGCGAGGTTCTGACCGCGGAGCCACTTCCTGAAGTTCTGTGAGATTTGGGCGTTCCAGATAAGTTCTGTCGTGTTCATCGCCTCATCGTTGTAGCCGCGACGGTATTGAGGGCCGATATCTGTGGAAAAACTCATGTCCCATGGCGTTGTGATGAGAAAGCTGCCGCCGTAGTTGAAATTCCAGGTATCGAGATTTGCATTCTTCTGCTGGTCGTTGCGTGCGTGCTGGTAGTTGAAACCGCCGTTGATACTGGCCTCTACGGTACTCGTTTTACCATAGTCCATGCGGAAATTGAAACGCAGCGTCTCGCCGACATTTGTAGAACGGGTTGTAGCCTTGTTCAAAGGCACTCGGTCGAAGAGTGCGGCCATCTGCTCCATAGTTGTCACGGTGCTGGTGCCGATGTAGTCGGAGATATTTACCGAACTGCTGATGAAACCGACGGAGTTACTATGCGAGAGTACGGTGTTGGTGCTGATATTAAACAGTTTTTTGCTGCCGAGAGCAGTATTGAACATGAGGTTGCCGCCAACGTTCCAGTTGCCGTCAATGTTCATCGGGCGGGAGAAGCGGTTACCGGTGGTTTCATCGTAGATAGTTGCGTTGGAGATACTTCGGTCAGTTATGGAAAAATATGAATATACCGACCAACCCATCTGTCGCTCTGTCTCGTACCCGTTATAAAAGAGATTGAAGTTATTTGTCCAACTGCTCTCCAGACCGGCATTACCGGCAGTCACATTCTGTTTGTTGCTGTTGTCGATAACTTCAATGAGATTCGTCATGGAAGGTTGTGACATTCCACCGTTGTATCGGGCGCGCAACTGAGATGTCTTGGATATACGCCAACGGACATCCAGACGAGGTGCCCAATTGAAGACGTGGCGTGTTACTGTCGTGTCGAGCCGGTGCTTTTTGTAGTCGAGGAGTGTCTTTTGCGGTTGGAAGGAAACGCCCGCGTTGACACGCAGCTCCTGTTCGTTTTCGAACCTTTTGTTGTAACGCACCATCAGGTTTGCATCCTGATTATATTCGTTGTATGTGGCGTATTGGGAATTTATCCAATCCTGTACGAGTGTTACTGTGTCGATGCCAGGGATGTTGCCAAGATAAAGATCTTCCGGTGTCAGACCGCGCTGTGCAATTTCTTCTCTGCTGAGCAGGGAGTCCAAACTGTAAACGCTGCGGTCGGAGTCGGAGAAGCGGTACTGGAACTGATAAGAGGCTTGAAGGTTCAGGTTGCTGGTTATAGGTTCTGTATACGAGACGCGCCCTCGGACGTTCCAACTCTCGGAGGGATTTACATTGCGTTGACGTGTGTAGTCGTATGCACCTTCCGTCTTCTGGTAGTAGTTGACAAGAGAAAGGGAATGTGACAGGGAGGAATTCTTGTTGCCGCCACCCGCTGCATTAAGAGTGATATTGCGCCCGGGTTTTCCGAGTCGGCGGTTAATCTGAAAGTCCATGTTACCACTATTTGTTACACCCTCGGAATCGGTGATGCGATGGTTGCTGTTGACACGTATCTCTTCTGGGTCATCGTAATTTATATACTGATGGAGAGGATCTGTCAGGTATTTGAACGGATCTTTGTTGAACGTGACTGATTCTGATTCGCCGTTGTTATAGTTTTCGCTGTGAGAATAGCTTGGACGGAAAATGAGATTCGTTAGGGAGTCTGGTTTCCACTCCAGACGAAAATCGGCATTCAGGCTCCAGTTGACAGGAATGGAGGAGGACGTAGAGTTAGTCCATTTGCTGGAGCCAGTAAGGAAGGTCTGTGAGTTGGTGAGTGATTCGTTTTCTGTGGAAGTGCGTGAGAATCGTACGTTGCCACCGGTCTTCAGAAGGCCTGCTTCGTTATCTTTTTTGCCATTTTCCCATGCAAAGTTGACGCCAGCCATCTGACTGGTCACAATGCCGGCACCACCGCCGCCACCGCGTCCTCCTCTTCCACCCCAACCACCCATAGAACGGTCGTTGATGTTGTTTGCAGAACCTATAAGCGAGAAATGGTAATTGTCCATGAATCTGTTTATAGAGAGTTTCCCGGAGTAGCGGTCCTCAGTACCATAGGCACCGTCTGCATTGACGAGCCATCCCTCTTTCATGCCTTTTTTTACAGTAAGGTCAAGAACGGTCTCCTCATCTCCGTCGTCAATGCCGGTGACACGACTGTAGTCCGACTTGCGCTCGTAAGATTTGATCTTTTCAATCATCTTTGTTGGAAGATTTTTCATCGCCATCTTGGTGTCGTTGGAGAAGAACTCCTTGCCGTCCACCATAATTTTTTTTACAGATTTGCCGTTGATGGTGATATTACCATTGTCATCGACTTCTGCTCCGGGAAGTTTCTTTACCAGTTCTTCCAGCATTGCACCCTCGGCAGTACGGAATGCGGCTGCATTGTAGACAAAGGTATCTTCCTTCATTTCCACCTGTGCAAGTTTTGCCTCCACAACGGCTTCCTTCATTATCTGTGCGTTCTCATCGAGTGAAATTACACCGAGGTCGTGGCTCTTCTTTTTGGATTGTAATGTAATGTCGCGCAGATGAGTCTGGTAACCCATGAAACTTACCTTGAGAAGATATCGTCCTGCTTTTACTGCAGGCAGGGAGAATGCGCCGCTGATATTTGCCGCACCACCGGTCACTTGTGAGGAATCCTTTGGAGAGAGGAGCAGTACCGTTGCACCGGGAAGCGGCTCTCCAGTGCCACTTTCTGTCACTTTGCCGTTAACGATAACTTTCTGTGCTCCCACAGCCAGAGAAAACAACGTCAAAAAGAGTAATAGAAAAGATTTCATACAACTTTAAGACCGGTGTTATAACAAAAGGTTTATTGGGTGAAAGGTTTTTGGGGCGCAAAAAAATGTTAAGAATAAATGTGTCATAAAAAAAGGCAACCATAGGCTGCCTTCTTCTGTCGGGATGACAAGATTCGAACTTGCGACCACACGCCCCCCAGACGCGTACTCTAACCGGGCTGAGCTACATCCCGCTCTTTTTTGCGAGTGCAAAGGTACGGAGTTTTTTTTAAATACAAACCGTGCAAGCGTTAAAATTCCTTAAAATTGTAACTTTTGAAAGTCTGCTAATATAAAAAGCATCTGTCTTACGCCAGAAAATTAGTACCTTTGCAGCATAAAGCGAAAAATATTGTTCATTAAGATGTCATCGAAGACGTTATACAGGCCGACTTGCCTTCCAGGAGTGATACACCTGCCTGCCAGCAAAAGTATATCAAACCGTGTGCTGATTATATCTGCGTTGGCACAGAGGAGCATGTGCGGCAGTGTGGAGAACAATTGTCAATTGGAAAACATTTCTGATTGTGATGACAGTCAGGTTGTCGTGCGCGCGCTTGCGCAGTGTAAAGGTAGGGTGGCAGCGGAGAAAGAACCTCTTGTTGTTGATATAATGGCAGCAGGAACAGCGATGCGTTTTCTTACGGCCTATTTTGCGGTGAGCGAGGGAACGTATATTCTTACCGGAACAGAGCGCATGCGACACCGGCCAATTTCCATATTGGTAGATGCCCTACGGTCTATGGGGGCCGATATAGAATACGAATGCGAGGAGGGATTTCCCCCGCTTCGCATCAGAGGAGGTGCCTTGCGGGGCGGAGAGGTGAGTGTGTCTGGGCAGGTAAGCAGCCAGTATATTAGCGCCCTGATGATGATTGCTCCGGTGATGAGAGACGGACTGACACTCCGGCTGGAGGGTGATATTGTGAGCCGTCCATATATTGACATGACAATATCTTTGATGAAGACGTTCGGGGCGGATGTTGAATGGGTGGATGAAAGGACTGTCCGTGTATCCCCTAATCCATACAGACCAACGTCCTATAGTGTGGAAAGTGACTGGAGTGCGGCATCATATTGGTACGAACTGGTAGCTATGACCGGTGGTGAACTGTTCATGCCCCGACTTTATAGTGAAAGTGTGCAGGGTGACAGCAGAGTGAGAGAGTTCTTTGAATATCTTGATGTGAAAACTGAGTTTACTGTAGAGGGGGCTAGAATATACAAGGATAGAAGATGTTGTGAGAGAAATGAACGGGAGCCGTTGGTTCTCAATCTGGTAGAACAGCCCGATTTGGCACAGACGTTGGTTTGTACATGTGCTTTTATGGGTAGGGCATTCTGTTTTACGGGGCTGCAGAGCCTTAAGATTAAAGAGACGGATCGTATCAAGGCTCTATGCACAGAATTGAGTAAGTTGGGATATGACATAGGGGAGAAAGATGATAGCATGCTTTTCTGGAATCCAATGAAGGGTACAAATCGTAAGGAATTGGAGAAAACGGTGTCTATTGATACATATGATGATCACCGTATGGCAATGTCGTTCGCCTTTGCATGCATTCCTTTCGGGAAAATCACAATCAACAACCCAGAGGTGGTGAGTAAGTCGTATCCCACATTCTGGACAGAATTTCCGCAAAATGAGAAATGAAGATTTTGAATGCTGCGGGCAGCATGAGGTGTGTGAAAAGGAAAGTCTGTTGGCTGCAGTCAGCAAGGAGATAGAATATTACGAAGACGAGGAATTGGATCGTTTCCGTGGAAGGGAAGCAGATGAGTACTCTAACGATGAAATCGAGGAATTCCGTTATGTTTTGGAGACAATGAGGGAGGATGAGGTGGCGGGATGGTGTCGCTCGCTCCAATTAAGGGCTATTATTTTGCCAGAAGCATTGAAAGACGAAGTGCTGATGATTGTTGGGGAACTAAGGCAATAAATATAAGCGCATAGTCGTTTTACATATGATGCGCGCACGCTCGAAAATAATTTTCACACTGATATTGATGCAGTTGTTGGTGGGTTGTTCGGTGAAGAAGAATACACCCATTAATCGGCGTTGGCATGCTTTCACGGCGCACTATAATACGCTTTATAATGGCCAGGTTGCGTTCGAAGAGGGTGAGGAGGCGCAGATAAAGGGAAATAAAGATGATTATACGCGTTTTCTGCCGATGTATGAGTGTCAAAATAAAGCGACGCAGAGCTTGGGTTCCGGTAATTATGACACATCAATAGAAAAAGCGCAAAAAGCCATCAAGCGTCACAGCATAAAGAGAAAACCGGTTGCAGGTAATCGCAACAAACGATTAACCTCAGAGGAAAAGGAGTTCCGCGCAAGAAAGGAATTTAATCCTTATCTGTGGCGTGCTTGGTTTATGATGGCGGAAGCACAGTTCCGCAAGGGGGAATTCATAGAGGCAAGTGCAACATGGAACTATATTTTGCGCTTATATGCAACACAACCACGTATCACTCAAGTGGCTAGAGCCAGATTGGCGCGTTGTTACGTGGCATTGGAATGGCCTTACGATGCAGAAGATGTATTAAGACGTATGGGACGCGACAGTCTTACTTTCAAGGCATCACGGGAAAGAACCAATACAGAGGCAGCCTATTATCTTCTCACGGAACAGTATGATGAGGCTGTGCCGCGATTGGAGCACGTGGTTAAGCATACGAAGGGAAGAATACGGCGGGCACGTTTGAATTTCCTGCTCGGACAGTTGTATAATCAGCAGGGAGAAAAGCAGAAGGCCTATAAGGCATTGTCGAAGGTGATAGCTGCAAATCCGCCGTATGAGATGTCGTTTGCTGCCCGTGTGTTGCAGACGGAGGTGATGGGCAGGGATAAGTATAAGCAGATGATACGTCGTCTCAGGCGTATGGCAAAAGATGAAAATAATGTGAATTATCTGGATCAGATATACTATGCAATAGGTAATATATATCTTTCTTTACCTGATACGGTAAACTGCTTGGCATCATGGGAGAAGGGTGTGGAGGAAAGTACGGGTGGTGGAGCGGCCAAAGCAACGTTGCTCCTGAAATTGTCTAATATGTATTGGGAAAAAGAGGACTACATTAATGCTGCACGTACTTATCAGGAATGTGCCTCTATACTGTCGAAGGAACTAAAAGAGTATAAGCAGGTTGAAGAACGCGCCAAGGCTCTGCAGCCGTTGGCGCCACATTTGGAGGCTGTAAAATTACAGGATAGTCTGCAGGCGTTGGCCAAGTTGCCTGAAGCAGACTACTTGGCGGCAATAGATCGTGTTATAGAAGCTCTCAAAAAGAAAGAAAAAGAAGAGGCAAAAAAACAGGCTCAGGCAGAAGACCGGGCAGAATCGCGGCAACGTAGGCAGACTATGGCGGCCACCGCGGCTGCGCAGACAAGAGTGTCTGGACAAACAGGAGCGTGGTATTTCTATAATCCTACGACTGTGAATGCCGGCAAAAGTGCTTTCAGAAAGCAGTGGGGTGCACGAAAGAATGAAGATAACTGGCGACGCACAAATAAAACTATACTGGGCGATAGTGAATTTGAGGAGTATGATTATACTTCTGAAGATTCTCTAAATGTGCCTTCTGACAGTATTGCCGTAGCAGGTGAGGAAGAGATAGATCCGGATCAAGCTCTTAAGGACTCTTTGGCAAACGATCCGCACCAAAGGGAATATTATCTGCGACAGATACCTTTTACGGAAGAGCAATTAGAGGCGTCGAATGCGTTGTTGGCAGATGGACTCTATGGGGCTGGCGTACTCGAACAGGAGAATATAGAGAATTTTCCTTTGGCAAAGCGCACTTTGGAACGATTGATAGTAACTTTCCCAAATTATGAAAAAATGGCGGACGTATATTATCATATGTTCCTGATATGCGGACGGCTGGGTTTGTGGTTTGAGGCTCAGGAATACAGAAGGCATTTAATGGAGGAGTTTCCAGACAATGAGAATGCTGTCGCCTTGGCAAATCCCTTGTACGAGCAGATTGCAAAAGACGGCAAGCACATGGAGGATTCCCTTTATCAGAAGAGTTTTGCCGACTATATGGCCAGCCGTTACGACGAGGTGGGACGCACTTATGAACAGCACGTAAAAAACTTTCCAGAAGGACCGCACAGAGCTCGTATGATGTTTGTTCAGGCGATGAGTTTGTTGTATAGCGGTGATCGCAGCGGTTTTCTTGCAATGTTGAAGGAACTGATTCAAAAGTATTCTCAAGAGGAAATAAGTGAGTTGGCTGCGCAGATTGTGAAGGGTGTCCAAAACGGTAGGTTGCTTCAAGGCGGACCGTGGGATGCTTCCGGTTTGTGGGCACGGCGTATGAGGGATTTCGGAGAAGGGGACAGCACGGAGGTTAAGACACTCACAGAGGAACGTATTGCTAACTATGCTTTTGTGTTGGCCTACGAAAAAGGCTCGCTTGATGAAGACCAATTGCTTTTTGAGGTGGCGCGATATAATTTCAGCAACTTCATGGTGCGTAATTTTGAGTTGGAGATATCCGATATAGGTGGAATATCGATGCTAGTGGTGAAAGGGTTTTTGAACTATGATGAGGTGCATGCTTATGCTCAGCAGTTATATAGCGATAGGCACATGGCAATCGTATTGGAAGGAATTCGTTCATTGCTTATTGCTGAGGACAACCTGAAACTTCTTGGTGTGGATTACAGTTTTGATGATTATGAGACATTTTATGAAGAAAAGATACAGCCAATCGAGGTACCGGAAGGATTGAATATCGATGAAAACCAAGAGATAGAAAATATAGACCCGGAGGATGTGCCCGAGGGGTATGGTACAGACGGAGAGAATGCAACGGAAGAAATGATAGAGGAAGATGAGTTCCCATTCGGATTTTGATATATTATGGACTATAGACTGCTTTGGATTGACGATGAGATAGACCTTTTGAAAGGACATGTAATGTTCCTGGAGAAGAAAGGCTATGGAGTGGACACAGTGACAAACGGTTATGATGCTTTAGAGCAGTGTGACAAAGAAGACTATGACCTCGTGCTTTTGGATGAGAATATGCCTGGTCTCTCCGGATTGGAGACACTGCAGCGTATAAAAGAGGCACATCCGGCTCTACCTGTGGTAATGGTGACAAAAAGTGAAGAAGAAAACATCATGAATCAGGCAATAGGTAGTAAGATAGCAGATTACCTTATCAAGCCGGTGAATCCCACTCAAATCTTGCTGTCGTTGAAGAAGAATATCCATCAAAAGAGAATACAAACGGAAGTGGCAGATCAGAATTATCAGCAGAACTTCGGTAAGATAAGTGTGGAGATGGGGGAGGCAATGAATATTGAGGACTGGAAGGAAATATACAAGAAGTTGGTATTCTGGGAGCTGGAACTTTCAGAGACGGATTCGCAGATGAAGGAAATGTTACTTATGCAAAAGGGTGAAGCTAACACAGAATTTGCTAAGTTCATAAAGAAGAACTACGAACGTTGGATGAAGATACGTCTGAGTGGCGAACAATATGTGTTGGGAGAGGATGTGCCTCTAATGTCGCCTGATATATTTAAAACGCAAGTCTTTCCTGCGCTGGACAAGGGAGAGAAGGTGACATTGCTGGTGATAGATAATTTTCGCTTTGATCAGTGGCGTATGATACGCAATGAAATTGCAGACCTTTTTTCTATTGAGGAAAATTTGTATTGCAGTATATTGCCAACAGCAACTATTGCAGACCTTTTTTCTATTGAGGAAAATTTGTATTGCAGTATATTGCCAACAGCAACTCAATATGCCCGTAATGCCATATTCTCAGGGTTGATGCCTGACAAGATTGAGAGAATGTTTCCGGAACTCTGGGTGGATGAAGACTCCGAGGAAGGAAAGAATCTTAATGAGGCCCCGCTTGTTCAAACGCAATTGGATCGCTACCGTCGAAAAAATATTTTTTCTTACCACAAGGTGAACGACTCGGCAGGTGCTGAAAAACTGCTTGCGCAGATGACTGTTCTCAAGCAATATGATATAAACGTTGTTGTACTCAATTTTGTAGATATGCTTTCACATGCGAGAACGGAGAATCGTATGGTGAAAGAACTTGCCAACAACGAGGCAGCATATCGTAGCATCACACAAAGTTGGATGCGACATTCTGCTATCGGCGACCTCTTTCGTGCTTTGGCCCAAAGTGATAGTCGTATAATACTCACCACGGATCATGGTAGTATACGTACACAAAATCCAGTGCGTGTCGTGGGTGACAGAAATGTGAATACAAATTTGAGATATAAATTGGGTAAGACGCTTTCATACAATCCGAAAGAGGTGTATGAGATAAAGGTGCCCCAGAACGTAGGATTGCCGGCCCCCAATCTTTCCACTACCTATATTTTTGCTACGGAACAAGATTTCTTTGCCTATCCGAACAACTATAACTATTACGTATCTTATTATAAAGACACGTTCCAACATGGAGGGATTTCTATGGAAGAAATGTTAGTACCTCTTATAACGATGAAGAGGAAGGGTAGAGAGGGTGGATAAAAACGGAAAGCTTTAGCGCTTGCGTATAATTGTCAGGCCGTCACGCAGGGGGAGTATTATTTTCTCTACACGATTGTCTTTTGCAACCATATCATTGAAAGATTGAAGCCCGAGTGTCTGAAGATCGGAAGGACGTGCCTCTTCTGTGATACGGCCATACCATAAAGTATTGTCTGCAAGGATAAACCCGCCGATATTCATACGGGGAAGAAGCATCTCATAATATTTCACATAATCGCGTTTGTCGGCATCGATGAATGCTAAATCCCAATTATCGCCCAACATAGGAACAATGTCAAGAGCATCTCCTATGTGTAGGTGAACTCGCTCTGCCCATGGACTATTGCTTATCCATTGTCGAAGAAAATCTTCATTTTCATCGAAGACTTCTATGGTGTGTAGTTCTCCGTCTTCTTGTAGTCCTTCTGCCATGGACAGAGCAGAATAGCCGCTGAATGTGCCTAATTCCAAAACACGTTTGGGGCGTATCATCTCCACAAGCATCTTCAACAAACGTCCTTGCAGATGGCCGCTAGCCATTTGCCCGTAAGATAATTTCAATTGAGTGGCACGCCAAAGATTGTGGAGGTATTCTCCCTCCTCGTCTATGTGGCTCAAGATGTAGTCGTCAAGACTCACTTAATATTTAGCAGAGCCTCAACGGCCAGTCGGTAACTGTCTAGGCCGAAACCAAGAATAATGCCGATACATCCGGAAGAAATCATGCTGTGATGGCGGAACTCCTCGCGGCGCGGTACGTTGGATATGTGCACCTCAACGACAGGGGTAGACACGCTGCGTATAGCATCAAGTATGGCGATTGATGTGTGAGCATAAGCACCGGCATTTAAAATGATACCATCCCGGTCAAATCCTACTTCTTGTATTTTGTCAATAATTGCTCCTTCGCTGTTGCTTTGGAAATAGTCAATGCGACAATTTGGGTAGAGATCGCGCAAACGATGCAGGTAATCGTCAAAACCTTTCTTACCATAGATTTCAGGCTCGCGGATGCCCAGCAGATTCAAATTTGGGCCATTGATAATCTGTATTCTCATAGTTGTAAGATGATTTATGATGCAAATATAAGAAAAAAAGTGCTTGAAATAGGAGTATGATATGGTAAAAATTCGTATTTTTGCCACAAATGAGCAAAAAAAAGACTCTTTCTGGTATTGGAGTGGTGCCACAAGTCCTTATTGATGGTTACGTTAGATATCTTCGTTTGGAAAAGGGGGTTGCCGACAATACATTGGATGCATATCTTAATGATTTGCAGAAGTTGCTTAATTATTATGGGGATGATGGAATAGACTTTCGTAATGTTACTTTGGAGCAGCTGTCTCATTTTTCTGCACAATTACGTGAATTGGGTATAAGTGCAACGTCTCAGAAACGTGTTCTTTCTGGTATAAGAAGTTTTTATGCATATTTGACGATGGAAGGAGAGCTTGAACAGGATCCTACAGAACTTCTGGAGTCACCCAAACTTGGCTTGCATCTTCCTGAGGTGCTCACGGTGGATGAGATAGATAGGATAGAAGCTGCAATAGACCTCTCTACACCGCAAGGAGTGCGCGACCATTGCATAATAGAGGTGTTATATAGTTGCGGACTTAGAATATCGGAGTTATGCGCGCTGTCGTTTACCAACTTGTTTTTGGATGAGGGCTATGTGCGCGTCCTTGGAAAAGGGCGAAAAGAACGCCTTGTGCCAATATCACATAAAGCTGTCAGGGAGCTTGAAAATTGGTTCTGTATTCGTCGTCAGATGGAGCCTGAGAAAGGTTTTGAAGATGTGGTATTCCTTTCAATGAGACGTCGTAGGCCACTCTCCCGCATATCCCTTTTTATATTTATACAACAATATGCAAAGGCTGCGGATATCGCAAAAAAAATATCTCCTCATACATTCCGGCACAGTTTTGCTACGCACCTTTTGGAAGGTGGCGCGAGTTTACGTGCCATACAGGCCATGTTGGGACATGAAAAAATAAGCACAACGGAGATTTATACTCATTTAGATAGGAGCCGATTGAGGGAGGAAATTCTACAACATCACCCAAGAAATATTAAAAAAGAATAAAAAGGCGTGCGAAAAGCATGTTTATTCATTAGAAAGAGTATTTTTTGCAAGAAAGTTTTGTACCTTTGCGCGTGAAAAAGTAACATTATATAAAAATAACAATTCAAAAACAGTATGAAAAAGTCTATTTTGTTTGTAGGTTTGGCTGTTGTTTTGGCTATAACCTCTTGCAGCAAGCTGAAACTTACAGAAGACAATTTCAAGGTGACCCCCACTCCCCTTGAGGCAATTGGCGGGCAGGTTCCTGCTACTATCACGGCAAACTTCCCTGAGAAGTGTATTCCCAAGAAGGCCGTTGTTGTTGTTACCCCCGTTTTGAAGTATGAAGGCGGTGAGGCAGTCAGTGAAAGTGCTACATTCCAAGGCCAAAAGGTTGAGGGTAATGGTACCTCTGTCCAGTATAAAGTGGGTGGTACTTATTCGATGAAGGCCAATTGGGCATATCAGGATGCGATGCTTAAAAGTGACCTCTATGCCCGTTTTGATGCTAAAATCGGCAAGAAAGTAAAGAATATTCCTGACGTAAAGATTGGCTATGGTATTTTGGCAACAGCTCAACTCCTGAGTTATTGTACTATCACTGCTGCAACTGCCCCCGATGCCTACCAGCGTATTATTGCTCAGAAGCAGGAAGCTAATATCAAGTTCCTTATTAATCAGGCAAACCTCCGTACAAGCGAGACAGGTAGCATAAGCATTCAGGATCTTGTGAAGATTCTTAAGGAGATTAACGACAACAACGAGACTCGTGCTCTGCAGAACATTGAGGTAAGTGCATATGCTTCTCCCGATGGTAAGTATGATTTCAATGAGAAACTTGCAGAAAAGCGTCAGGATGTTTCTGACAAGTTCCTTAAGGGTCAACTCAAGAAGATTGGTATGGATGCAGATATAGATACCAAGTACACCGCAGAGGATTGGGATGGTTTTCAGCAGTTAATCAGTCAGAGTAACCTTCAGGATAAGGAAGTGATTCTTCGAGTCCTGTCCATGTATCAGGATCCGGAAGAGCGTGAGCAGCAGATTCGTAATATGAGCAGTGTTTACACTGAGATAGCTGATGGCGTCCTTCCTGAGTTGCGTCGTGCACGTCTCTTGGTAAACTATGAGGTAATCGGCCGTAGTGATGCACAGATTCTTGCTCAGTACGCAGCAGACCCCAGTAAACTTTCTGTAGAGGAGTTGCTCTATGGAGCAAATCGTCTGTTGACTCTCCCCGACCAAAAGGCTGCCTGGTATAGTAAGACACAGGAACTTTATCCCAGCGACTATCGTGCATTCAACAATTATGCTCAATTGGCTATTATGCGCGGTGATGCGATGATGGCTGATACTTATTTGAACAAGGCTGCTGCAATCAATGCAAACGCTCCTGAGGTGAATGCCAATAAGGCGATTCTTGCAATGAAGGCTGGCGACATTGCTGCAGCAGAGCAGTATATGGGTAAGGCAAGCGGTTCTGACACTTATCAGGAGGCACAGGGCGCTCTTAACATAGCAAGAGGAAATTACTCTCAGGCAGACAGGGATTTAAGCAACGTGAACACAAACAGTGCAGCTTTGGCTCAGATTTTGAATAAGAATTATGCTGCAGCAAGGTCTACTTTGGCTAATGTTAAAGAGCAGAATGCGATAACGAGTTATTTGAAGGCTGTACTCGCAGCACGTGTTGGTGACAGTGCGTCAATTTCCAGTAACCTGAAAGATGCTGTCGCTAAGGACTCTTCTTTGGCGAAACGTGCCCTCAATGATGTTGAGTTCCAGAAGTATTCAAATGTTGTAGAGAACATCTGCAAATAATTTAGAGTAAGTGCGCAAGGCTTTATACCTTTTGTTCGCCCTTCTTCTCCTCACTTCCTGTGGGGGAAAGAAGGGCGAACTACGTATTACCGGCGAATTTAAGAACCTTAAGCAGGCCGAGTTCTTCATTTTTTCCGAAGAAGGATACATGGAGTCAATAGATACAATACACGTTAGAAATGGAAAATTTGACTATCGCTTGAGTCTAACTGCCGATGAGGCTTCTTTCACGTTGGTATATCCTAATTTTTCTACTCTGGATATTTTTGGCGGTAGCGGGCAGCATATTCATATAGAGGGAGATGCGAGAAGCCTGTCTGAAGTGACAGTGGAGGGCGGAAAGGTTTCCGAGGAATTTAGAAACGAATTTTATACCCGTAGGGAGCGTGGTAAGAATTTACTGGAGAAAGGAAAGAAACTGACACCTTTTAAATTGGTGACCCGTAAAGGAGACACTATACGCAGAGATCAGTATAGAGGTCTTTGGTTGTTAATAGCATTTTGGGCGGATTGGTGTCCGGGAAGTAGTAGTGCGACGCATGAAATGCGTGAGTTTCGCCGGCGCTTGGGTGATAGAGCTGCAACTATAAGTTATAGTCTGGATACGGATACGTTTCTGTTGTCATTGGATGAACGGCGCGACAGTATCGTATGGCCAAGCGTATGTGATAGGTTGTCATGGTGCGGGCCCTTGGTTCAAACGTTGGGGATCCGTGAACTGCCGTTTTTTATTCTAACAGATACGGCGCAGCGCGTAGTGGCTTTTGGTAGCCGATGGAATAAGGATATAGCCCCGTCACTTCCATAACACAAATTAGCATGGAGTTATGATATATGCGATTGGAGAGACGGTGATGGACATTCTTTTTAAGAATGACAAACCAATAGATGCAGTTCCGGGAGGTTCTGCGTTCAATAGTGCGATATCTATTGGTCGAGTTGGAGTTCCATGTTCATTTATTGGGTATACAGGAAATGATCATGTTGGTGAACTGACGGTGCAGTTTCTGCGGGAAAACGGCATTAACACTCGATGGTTCGAACAGAGAGAGGGGGTAAGGAGTTGTATTTCATTGGCTTTTTTGGATAATGCGGGTGATGCACATTACGTTTTTTACAAAGATGCACCCCAATTGACAAAAGTAGAAGAGATAAAAATCCCGGAATTCAAAAAAAATGATGCATTATTGTTAGGTTCTTACTATGCCATCAGTAATGGAACACGTGCACAGATAAAGGCCGTGTTGGAGCATGCCAGTAAAGCAGGAGCAACAATATACTATGACTTGAATTTCCGTAGTAGCCACAAAGACGAACTGGAGATGCTAATGCCAGCGATACGGGAAAACTTTGCCAAGGCGACAGTCGTACGCGGGTCGGCAGATGATTTTGAGATAATGTGGGGCATGAGGGATGCCCGTAAGATATATAGGGAACATATAGCAGAGCATTGTCCGATATTTATATGTACAGCTGGTGCAGGAAAAATAACTGTTTGTACTCCACAAGGTGATTGGGACTTTGATGTGCCAGATGTGGATAATGTGGTAAGCACTGTAGGTGCTGGGGACAATTTCAACGCTGGATTCCTTTGTGAGATGGATCGGAGAAAGACGTGTGGATTGTTGTCAGATTGTTGGAATAAAGAAATGTTAACGCCATTGATAGATACTGGGGCACGTTTTGCGGCGGCGGTGTGTCGAACCACAGACAATTATATTCCGACAACATTTAATTTTTAATAGTGCAATGGACAAGAGGTCGCTGAGAATAGTGTATATGGGTACGCCGGAATTTGCGGTGGCATCGCTGGAGGCTTTGGTGGAGGGTGGCTATAATGTGGTTGGCGTAGTAACTATGCCAGACAAAGCTGTAGGGCGTCATGGCAGTGTACTGCAGGCTTCACCTGTGAAACAATACGCAATGGCGCATGGACTGAAGGTGATGCAGCCTGAGCGCTTAAAAGATTCATGCTTTTTGGAGGAATTGAGAGGGCTCAACGCTGATTTGCAGATTGTTGTGGCTTTCCGTATGTTACCGGAAGTGGTGTGGTCAATGCCTCCTATGGGTACGTTCAATGCTCATGCTTCATTGTTACCGAAGTATAGAGGTGCAGCTCCTATAAATTGGGCTATTATTCGTGGTGAGCATGAAACAGGAATGACTACATTTATGCTGAAGCATGAAATAGATACTGGTGATATCATTGAGCAAGTACACGTGCCTATATTTGAAAATGACAATGCAGGCACACTTCACGATCGTCTAATGGAGTTGTCCGCGTCGCTTGTTACAGAGACTGTGGACAGGCTGATTGAAGGGTCGCTCACTACGCGTCCTCAAAGTGATGAGGATGCCACCGATGCACCAAAGATATTCCGTGAAACGTGTCGCATAAACTGGGATATGCCCAGCCGTGACGTATATAATTTTATCAGGGGCTTGTCGCCTTATCCTGGAGCGTGGACTCTGCTGGGTGATAAAGTGCTGAAAGTGTTTGAGACGGAAATTTTTCATGGTGACGGAGAACAGTCGGGTTCCGTTTTCTCGGATGGGAAGAAAATACTCAGGTTCTCTACAAAAGATGGAGCTATAAGTATAAAGACCCTTCAAATGGAGGGCAAGAAACGTATGAGCGTAGAAGAATTCCTTAGAGGCACTAAGATATGAGTCGTTTGTCGTGTTATTTTTTGTGCGGCATGTTTGCTTTGCCTTGTATGGGGCAGGAGGGTAATCCTATGTATGGCGAGGATACAATATCGGCGGCGTATATTAGGAAGTGGGTACATAACGGAGATCTCGTTCATTACATAGAGTCGCAGAGCGACCATGTTGTTTATCAAGGCTTGCACACCGGACAATGGAGCCTGGGCGATCAGCTTATATTCTCTATTGACGGAAATTCCTATAGACAAAACCGCTATTATATTGATGGATTCCGTGTCTCAGACAGATTCCGTACGGGCAGTACGCTATACATACCCAATATAGAACATTACAACACGATGATTGACGTGCATTCCTCTCGCATGTATTTCACCAGAGATGAAAGAATGGGAGATTATGCTCAAGTGCAATTGAATACCGGTGGAATGGGCGATTACGACTATAGTACAGCATTCATTGTTCATATTTTCCATGGTGCCGGTTATGAGGATTTATATAAACAGAACTCGCTGAAAAACCGTCAGCACGTGACTGCGTCCGGCAATATTGATGTTGCATACACAATAAAGGGTAAGAACTCTGATGGAAAAAACTATAGACAACATCTTTATGCGAACTTTGGCCAGCGTCAACTTCCTGTTTACAATCAGGATGGGCTTATAGATGGTAGGGAATTGTATAGTGCAAATTATTATAAGGTGCAGTTGGACGGGGCACTTCCTCACGGTTCGTGGTTGGATGGGTTGGGGTATTTCGCAAACTTTTCTGGTACGGGAAGCTATGGCAGTGAGTTCTACCTTAACCATAATGAAGTGTCTGACCTTAAAACATATTCGGCATCTCTTTTTGCAAGAAAACGTTTGCCATCATCAGTGGAGGAACAATCATCTGAAGTTACATCCGGTTTTACGTGGAGTACAAATGTTGTGAATCATAAGAATTTAGGATTCCGTCGTAATATTATTGATCAAGATGGTGAGGGATTTGAACCATGGAGTCCAGATGGTTCCACGCATGAACTCACTTGGTATTTACGATGGGAACGTCCTCTCCTGAAATGGTTAAAACTGAGAGCCGAGGGATATAACAGCATGATGCACTTCTCACCGTCGACATCCTGTTGGTCAAACACTATCTACCAACAACATCAGGGGCAGGATGTTATAACTCCCCTATATCGTATCGATTGGAGTTCTCGTGCATTCACCGGCGGACTTTTGGAGAACAGCATCGGATTGGAAGCAAATCACGAACTTTCGCGTAAAATATCATTGCGCGCCCATTTGGATGCAACTCTCGATGGATATCTTCTTGGAAATGGGCAGTCGACAATATCGCCCAACTGGGAAGCGGGAATATCTTTTGACTTTCATCCCTGTAAGTGGTTTCAGATGGGTGTGACACTCCAGCATGACCGTATGGCATACGGTGTGGAGCATCTTCGCTATTTTTCGCGAGACTATATGGATGGTAAGGTATATTATGATGGAGGCTCGTTGTTCACCACTACGGGTGGACGCTACCATCATAAGTCTGGACTGATGCAGCCGTCCTATCTTACATTGGAGATTCCGATACGATTCAGATTTCAGGGGAAAAGAGGCCAGCATGAGATTGTACTGCAGCAGACCTACAGGAAATATATCAACCAGTGGTACACGCAGATGAGGGGCGGGGAAACCTCCAACGGCTCATGGGAAGATGATTGGTATTTCCTGAATCCCGGTGAGAGAGAATACGATGTGGTGTACCAGCCGCACGACGTCATGGGCAGCGGATTCATCTCCAGCACACCTTATTATGTGTCCCAGCTCACACGCTACACCTTCACGGGTAAGCGTTTTACCTGTTCCGTGTCGTGGCAGAGTCTCATTGGTGCAGGGCTGTCGCTTGGACTGGCCAATGGTCCGGGCAGTAATAATTTCGGCACATTGTCTGAACTCTCTGCTTCGCCAAACACTGTGCGAGTCACGAGCAACAGTGGTGGCAAATATCCCGGTGTGGGACGCTTGGATCAGGACAAGGGATATATATTGCGTACTTATTTTGGTTACAATATCTGCCGTTGGGTACAGGTGGGGCTGCTCTTCAAATGGACGGACGGCCAGCCTTTCAGTGTATATAACACAAAGACTCAGACAGATGTGATGGGAAATACGCAGGCAGCAATACAGCCGGTTACTTCGCGAGGTACAAATCCCACAGATGGCGATTTCGGTACACGAGAGTCGGCAATATTCAACTTCGATTTTCATGTTCGTGCAAACTGGCAGGCTGGCGGTCATCCAATGTCGCTTTCGTTGTTGTGCTACAACTTATGGGACTTTGGCAATGTACTCAACGAATACGACTTCCCCCAGGGCGCACGTGGTACGGGACAACGTGGTCATAATATGTTACTCACTATTCCCCGGGGACTCATAACAACATTCAAAATTGGCCTGTAAGGAAAAAAATAAAATGGTGGGATAAGGGTTTTATGGAAATAAAAATGTATCTTTGCGACAAAAGGAAAAAGAGAATAAAGGTATGGAAGTGCTAAAAACGGAGATTGACGGTGTTTTGATTATTGAACCTCGTGTTTTCAAGGATGCGAGAGGTTATTTCTTTGAGAGCTTTTCAGAGAGAGAGTTCTTTGAGAAGGTACGCCCCATCCGTTTTGTTCAGGACAATGAGTCTATGTCGTCTTATGGAGTAATGCGTGGTCTGCATTTTCAACGCCCTCCTTTCACTCAATCCAAACTGGTGAGATGTGTGAAAGGTGCTGTGCTTGATGTGGCTGTGGATATTCGCAAGGGTTCGCCTACATACGGTCAGCATGTCGCAGTGGAACTTACGGAGGACAATCATCGTCAGTTCTTTGTGCCGCGTGGTTTTGCCCACGGTTTCTCCGTGTTGAGCGAAACGGCTGTTTTCCAATATAAGTGTGATAATTTCTATGCTCCGCAAGCTGACGGAGGCATTTCCATTAAGGATGACAGCCTTGGTATAGACTGGAAGATACCCACGGATAAGGCAATTCTTTCAGAAAAGGATATGCTTCACGAGTGTCTTAAAGATTTTGACTCTCCATTTGACATCAACGTGGATTTGTACGGGAACAGCCTTTAGGGCTTGAGTTTTGTGTAATTGATGAAGACAGGTCCCATACTCCCTTCGAAGGACGAGTGTTATGGTTGCACGTCCTGCGAGCAGATATGCCCTCGGCAATGCATATCAATGGTGAGTGATGACGAGGGATTTCTCTACCCAAAAGTTGATAATGACGCATGCATCGGATGTAAGCGTTGCGAAAAGGCGTGTCCCTCATTGGCAAAACTTGAAGATTGTTATCCCATAAAAACTTATGCTGCAATTAACACAGAAGAGAACATACGGAGCCAAAGTAGTTCCGGAGGTGTTTTTACTTTGCTGGCAGAGGCGGTTATCAATCAGGGAGGCATTGTTTTTGGTGCACGCTTCGACGAGTTATGGCAAGTTATTCATGCAAAAGCAGAGAAGGTAGAAGACCTTTCATCCTTTCGTGGGAGCAAATATGTGCAGAGTAAAATGGGCAACTGTTATGCAGAGGCTCAGGAGTATCTAAAACAAGGTAGAATTGTGATGTTTGTAGGCACACCTTGTCAGATAGCTGGCCTTCACCGTTTCTTAGGAAAGCCCTACGAAAAGTTGCTGACGGTTGATTTCATTTGTCATGGAGTGCCAAGTCCTGCAGTTTGGCAGTGGTATATTGACAGGAAGTCATCGGATATAGCAGGAAAATCGCTGAAAGGAAGATTCTATTATTGGAGAAATAGTGGCAATTTTGTAAGCGATGTGGAGTTTCGTGACAAAACCTACGGATGGAAACAGTTCAGTATGGTTATTAAAACTAAAGGTAAAACTTATTCCGAAAAGCATTTTAACGACTCTTACA
The DNA here is from genome assembly GCA_902802815.1 of uncultured Bacteroidales bacterium. Taxonomy (GTDB): domain Bacteria; phylum Bacteroidota; class Bacteroidia; order Bacteroidales; family Bacteroidaceae; genus Physcousia. Next base: position 56,284 of record CADCNQ010000024.1, read on the forward strand.
TGAAAGCTTTCCTTAATAATTATTCACTTCGACTTTCATGTTATAGCTGCAAAATGAAATATGGAAGGAGTCATAGCGATATTACCATTGCCGATTTCTGGAACGTTCACAAAGTAACGGAATTGTTTGATGATGATAAGGGTACCAGTCTCGTTTTGGCTAACTCGTCCAAGGGTCTTAAATTATTTCAGCAATTGCATTGCAAATCGAAAGAGGTTGACTTCAGCGATGCAATACAATATAATAGAGCATGGAGTATTCCTTACGAGAAGAACGAAAATCGCGATTATTTTTTTAAACACTACAGAGAGCAGTTAGAAACTATAGTGAATTCTGTACACAAATAAGTTGATATGTATGAACATAGCGATTACAACTTTCTTCCAATCACAGACTAATTATGGTCAACTGTTGCAGGCATTTGCCATGCAGCAGATTTTGATGGAGTTAGGCTACTACGCATATACTGTAAGGTATGGATTTCATGAGCAATTTAAGCCCGTTTTTGCAAATGAGAAAACATCCTCCGATTTCAGTCGTTTATTGTGTAATCAAAACAACATATCGGCAGGAGTGGGAACGGAGGCAGACCGGTGCTTTGACAAATTCAGGCGTGACCATCTGAATTTGTCCGATAGTGCATACAACACTCTGGACGAGTTGAAAAAGTTTCCACCTGCAGCTGATTACTATCTCACAGGGAGCGATCAGGTTTGGGCGCAGTTGCTTAGTCAGAGGAATAATGCTGTTTTCTTTCTCAAATTTGGGAAAAAGAGTGTTAGACGTTTGGCTTACGCACCCAGTTTTTCGTTGAAATCCTACCCCAATGAACTGAATCCGCTGTTGAAAAAACACCTGAAACGTTTTTATGCCATCAGTACACGTGAAAAGGCGGGTGTAGAGATATGTCGTAAGGTAGGCTATAAAGCAGAATGGGTTGTTGACCCGACGATGTTACTTGACGGACCCTATTATCGTCGGCTTGCCGCAGAATCCGGAACGGTGTTGCCGGAAAACTATGCCTTTGTTTATCATGTAAACATTGAAAAGCAAGATTTGCCGTGTTGGCCAATATTCCGTATGTACAACTCAAAGGAAGGTATAAAAAACATTGCAGTCCATGCCAATGGAGAAGGGAAAGACAGGGATGTTGTAGAATTCCTCAGTTCTGATGCTGCTTATATGTATCCCACCATTCAGGACTGGATACGTCTTATAGACGGTAGCCGTTACGTGCTGACAACATCTTTCCACGGCATGGTGTTTGCGATATTGCTACACAAACCGTTCTTCGTAAGTTTACGTCCCGAAAGTATGTTTGCCGGAAACGATCGGGTGACCGATATCCTTGCGGAATTAGGACTCACAGACCATATTGTAACGTCTTCAACAGATGTGGAAGCAAAGCTCCGTCAACCCATAGACTGGGATGCTGTGGATAGTAAACTTGATGTTTTAAGAAAACACTCCATGGCTTATCTCGAGCATGCATTGTCTGGGAAAAAGAGACATTGGTGGAATCTGTTCTTTAATTAATCAGTGAACCATGGGTAAACTTCTCTTCATAGGTCATACATATCATCAGAAGACAAAATCTTCCCTCTTCCTTTTAGAACTTGTGCGCAAGGATTATCAAATCACAGAGTTCTATATAGATCCGACAATGCTGCTCGACTATGAAAGAATGGCAGATTTGCAGGGTGAGTCTTTTGATGTGTTGGTTGTTTGGCAGGTGATGCCTGTCATTTCGGAAATACGAAAATATGTTTCATGGAGCCACGCTGTATTCTTTCCTATGTACGATCACTACGCGGCGCTTGGTGGTTTTAGTGCAAAGATATGGAGAGATTATCAGGACTTTGTCATCATCAGTTTTTCGCGAACACTTTATGGTGATTTGTGCAGATGTGGTTTTGACGCAAGATACATACAGTATTTTCCCCAGCCTTCAGAAATCAGCAGTTGGGGTGAAGAGAAATCTTTGTTCTTTTGGCAGCGACAGACGATATTGAATTTTGCGACACTCCAAAAGGCGGTACAAAATCTCGAAATTAGTAAAGTACACTTGCATAATGCCCCAGACCCATACAACAAGGTTTTGCCTCCATCTGCTTTTGATAAGGATGTTATTGAGTTTTTTAAGGGTGTCATCTACTCGGAGTCAAGATGGTTTGAAAGCAAAGAGCAGTTATATCAGGTTTTGGAACAATCAAGTTTATATATGGCGCCTCGCAATCTGGAGGGAATAGGTATGAGTTTTCTTGAGGCTATGGCGCATGGCCGTTGTGTAATCGCTCCCGATATGCCCACAATGAGTGAGTATATTACAGATGGGGTGAATGGCTTGTTATATCCTTGGGATGTGTCATCTGACAATCATTGTGCCACTCCCGTGCCCCCTCCAGTCAACTCTGTCAGGACAATGCAGGAGAACGCTTACGAAACGGTTTGCAAGGGGTATGAGAGATGGAGCAAGGAAAAATACGATATTTTAGAATGGTTGAAACAAGAGGCCCGTCCCAATATAATGAAACTGTGCAGAAGATCCATCAGATATGATTGGTATAATACGTCAGGCTCGAGGATGGCTGTGTTAAAACACTATATAAAATGTTTGCGTAGGTTGTTGTCCAGGAAACTGTGCGATTTCCAAAAGAAAAAAGCATAAAAAGGTGCAATAATGAAGGTATCAATTATAACGATAAACCGCAACAACCTTTCGGGACTGAAGGCAACACGCGAAAGCATCATATCCCAGACATACAAGGACTGGGAGTGGATTGTGGTTGACGGAGGCAGTACGGAGGGCGACCGGGATTTTCTAGAACAGCATGCAAACGAGATGGCATGGTGGTGCAGTGAGCCGGATAGTGGGGTGTATAATGCTCAGAATAAGGGAATCGCCCACGCAATGGGAGAATGGATGATATTCATGAACTCGGGAGATATATTTCATGATAAAAACGTGCTGGAAAGTGTCTTCGCGCAAGAGCATTCTGCAGATATACTTTATGGCGATTGGATTAGGGTTTATGAAGATGGCAGAGAAGAGAAAATGAGTGCCCCTGAAAGATTGTCACTTCATTATATCTACCAAAAGAATATATGCCATCAGGCTATTTTTGTAAAGAGTGCGATATTGGTGGCGTCGCCGTACGATGAATCATACAAGGTGCTTGCAGATTGGGCGAAATGGATAGAGTTGATGTTGAAAAAATACACATTTGAATATCTGTCATTGACAGTATGTGATTTTAGTGTTGGAGGAATTAGTTCTGGCACCGTGCAGGCATTCGCAGAACTGGAGATCCTTCGAAAGAAAGAGTTTCCTCCAGCCCTGACGGAAACGATAGAAACGCTTGAAAAGACCGGATATGACGACAGAAACATTAGTGATGTCTGGAAGTTGGTTCGACAGAGAAACACGTATAGAAGAATTATACATGCGGCAGTAAGGCTTTGCCGCTTTATAGAAAAGATACGCTCATAATTGTCATTACATGTTATTCAACTCATTAGAATTTATCATTTTCTTACCAATAGTATTTCTGCTTTATTGGTTTGTCTTCCGCGGTCGGCGATGGCAGAATGTGCTTATTGTCATTGCAAGCTATATTTTCTACGGATGGTGGGACTGGCGTTTCCTTCTTCTGATAGCATTTACATCATTCTGCAGTTTCTGGAGTGGTTTGCTATTGGAAAAATACGAAGGACGGCGACGTAGCCAGAAGTTGATTAGCGCGGCTAATATCACCATAAATCTTGCCATACTCGGAGTGTTCAAATACTTCAACTTCTTCGTTGAAAATCTGGATGTGCTCTTCCGTTCTCTTTTCAATTACCAGTTGGATTGGGTCACGATGAAAATTATCCTGCCGGTGGGCATCAGTTTCTACACATTCCAGGCGCTCAGCTACACTATTGACGTATATCAAAAGAAACTGCCGGCAACGCATGATATCATTGAATTCTTTGCTTATATAAGTTTCTTCCCCCAGTTGGTTGCAGGACCTATTGAAAGGGCGACAAACCTGTTACCTCAGTTTCAGCGGCAGCGGCATTTCGACTATGCGAAATCCATAGACGGATGCAGGCAGATGCTGTGGGGATTTGTGAAGAAGTTACTTATCGCAGACAACTGTGCAGGAGTGGTCAATGAGTATTGGGGTAATTTCCAAGACCTGTCTGGCGTATCCCTCTTTATGCTCTCAATACTTTTCGGATTTCAAATCTATTGCGATTTCTCCGGCTATTCGGATATTGCCATCGGATGCGCCCGTCTTTTCGGTTTCAACCTGATGCGCAACTTTGATTTTCCGTTCTTTTCAAGAAGCATACCGGAGTTCTGGCGCAGGTGGCACATATCTCTCACCACTTGGTTTCGCGACTATATCTATTTCCCGCTTGGGGGCAGCAGAGGTAACAAATGGATCGTCGTGCGCAACACCTATATAGTGTGGGGAGTAAGCGGACTGTGGCACGGTGCCAGCTGGCATTTCGTGTGCTGGGGATTGTTCCATGCCACACTGCTTGCGATATACAATCTCTTGGGTATAAACACAAAATACGAACATGTGGTGGCTTACAACCGTTATCTGCCTAATTTGAAGGAGACGGCGCAGATGGCTGTTACCTCTATACTCATTGTCTTCAGTTGGATAATATTCCGTTCAGAGACGATGGCGCAGGTCGGAGATTATCTGTATTATATGTTCACCAACCCGTTTTTCGGTGACAACAAAATGATTCGGAAATGGGTGATATGGAGCAGTTTGATGATGATTGTGGAATGGATACAGAGAGACAAGCAGCACGCTTTGCAGTTTCCCTCCGTACGTCCATTCTCTTATGCCTTTGTACGCTGGGCAATCTACGTTGCTCTTATTTGTGCATCCTACGTGGCATATGTGGTTAATATAGAAGACGATAACACGTTCATTTATTTCCAATTCTGATGAAACGTTTCTTAATAAAAGTATTATTGCTTGTAATCATAGCGTTCACGATAATTTTGATTATCAACGTGTTTATGCTTTTAAGCAAGGACAGATTCAGTTGCTACTCTCATGAACGTAATGTGGCGCTTGCATACGAGCGTCTTGTGGCGTTGAGAGATACAAACAAGATTGTGATTATTGCCGGTTCCAACGCAGGATTCGGTATCAATTCACGACTGATTAAGCAAGCGTTTCACATGCCTGTAGTTAACACTGCCACTCATGGTGGTATTGGGGTGAGAATGCAATTTGAGATGTATAATGATTTGCTTCGTGAGGGGGATGTTGTCATTTTCTGTCCGGAATATGGCGCTGGAGAAGCGCGTCTTTATGGAGAATCAACGCTGGTGAGGATTTTAAGTACGCATTTGCCCCAAGCCTACAGCAAGTTCTCCTTAGCCCAGTGGGTGCATGCTTTAAAGTATATAGGTATACACTACAGAGAAGCACACAAACATAGAAAATCGAAGGAATTTGATGGCCCATATTCTGCAAAAGCAATCAATGAATATGGTGACATAGAGTGGAAAAGAGCACATCAGGATACTATCAGCTGTTATAATATAAGCAGTCTTATTGACAAGGAACTTGTTGCATACTACAAGTATGTTCATGCTACGACAAAAAAGCGTGGGATACGTCTTCTCTTCCTGCCGCCCACACTCCTTGGAAGTAATTATCATAAAGACGCCGCTCAGATAGAAGAATGGGCCGTATATCTAAAACAGAACGGAATCCCTTTGCAGGCGGAGCCGTCTAAATATGCGTTCCATGACAGCCTTTATTATGACACTCCCTACCACATGACGAGCGTTGGAGCAGACCTACGCACGGAAGTGATGATCAACGATATGGCCCGACTTCTGAAAGGCCTTTGATTTTTAACTTTTTTCTGCGCTAAAGCGCGACATGCAGTTTTTTTGAAGTCCCCCGTAATCGTGGGGTCAAAAACCTTTTGCCTGAATGTTCAATGTTTTTAGCGGGGCGTTTTGTGTTAAAAGGAATGTAAAAATAATTTATGCTCCTTAAAACCTGTTCCTTAATCCTCGTTTTCTGCGGATAAGTGATGGAGAAAATTCCCGTGCACTAAGAAAAATTTTCCCGATGCCTTACCCTCAAAAATGCGATGCCTTTGTGTCTCTTTTGCATCACGGTGCAAAGGTACGACATTTTTTCTGCAAAATCCAAATTATTTACCCTTTATTTTCAAGAATAATGCATTTATGGGCAAAAAAGGTTACTCACTTACAACTTACTCACTTCGGACATTTAGGTTTTTCAGTATGGACAAAACATATACTATAGAATTTTATAATATTTATAAAATTTAATGTTAATATAAACTTCTCTCTTTCTATCTATTTTGGTACGAAAAAATGTAAATGTCCGAAGTGAGTAAGTGTCTTTTCCTGAAAAAGGTTGACTCCCCTTTAGGCCTTGATAATTAACGTTTGCATATCCATACGGAAAAAGTTGACTCTCCTCTCTGGGATAAGTT
>CADCNQ010000025.1 GCA_902802815.1 uncultured Bacteroidales bacterium
AGGTCGCTTGTATTTCCTGTACTACAATTCTGTCTATGAAATTCTGTCAAAGAACGTCGCACTTTCTCAAATGCGGGTGCAAAGGTATGGCTTTTTTTCCAACCCACCAAATAATATCACAAGTTTTTTTGAGAAAATACGAAAAAAACTTCATTTTAACCTCCTCTACGTATGCTCTACGGCATATTTTGGACAGTTTTAGAAAAAACGCACACTATCCAAGGTATAATGAGAATCCCTATTAAAACACCGAACGGATGCCATCACCTATTTTAATGCACATACGCGCGCGAGGACATATTTTTTTCATAACATCCAAAACTGACAACCAGAATGACATCAAAAGAGACTAAGCGGCAGCCTGGTCGTTGCGGACCGGCAGTTAGGTTGTTGCGGACAGGCGGTTCGGTCGTTGCGGGAGTGTTGTGCATGAATTAGTCACTTAGTAACTTAGTAACTTATGGACAGGAAGCGAAAATCAGCCACGGGGCGGCGCAATGTTATCAGGAGTAGAAGATTCTTATTAGAGTTTTATTATATACGATTATAATTATTAATAAATACTATTTAATACTATTATAAATATTAAAATAAATACCTTATTATAATCTTATTAATAATGCATAGTATGCTTTCCTCTGATGTAAAAACACCTTCCTGTCCATAAGTTACTTTCTGCTTTTCTGACTAATTCATGTAAATTACCCTTGTATATGCAAAAAAACATTTGCTACGACAAAAAAATCTTGCTAAAACAACCAATCGTATTGTATCTCATTTCTATCGAGCATCTATCGGGCATCTATCGGGCATCTATCGGAAAAACCCGACTGATGAGTGGTGGAAGAGAGATGGAAACTGGACCTGAAACTTGGAACAGACTATCAAAAGACAAATGGTCCACAACAAGAAAAACGACACCCTTTTCGGATGCCGTTTTTTCTTATCCTCAGCCAACTCGGCCGTTGCGGACACGCTAAAACACGCGGTCCGTACGTTGCCGCTATATCATATTTCTCTAATCAGCATGCCGGCTACAGGAGTGGTGCCGCTGACTTTACGGAATGTGGTCTTGCCTAAAAGAGCTCCCTTTGCACCTTCTTCCACAGCCATGTAGCGGTTGTCCCAAATCTTGTTTTCTACGGGAGCCACCACGCCTACACGCTTGTATGAATAAGTGCCGTCTTCATTCTCCACACGCTCGAGCACCTCGAACTTGCTCTTTTCGCTGACACCTTCCTTCATACCTATGCTGGCTGTGATGGGTTCGGACGTGAGAATGGGGGTGCTGGTGCGGAAATCCTCAAACTCCGTCTGCAAATCCACAATATTTTCATCGATGGCTCGCTGACAGGCCTTGCGCACCATGATTTCCGGTTTATCGAGATTCACACCCATGAAACTTGTGGTGCTACCCTTGCTTTCCACCTTGCCCACATACTTCAGACGATAGTTTCCCCTGGCCTGTTCGAAGGCTTCACGCTTTGTCTCATCGGGGACATCGGTGTATTGCTTCTCGTAGAACACAGCAGCAGTCTCATCGTCCCATACCAACTGATAGAGGAACGTGTTTATCTTCACCTTGAAACCCTTAATCGTCTCCACCATATTACCTACAGACTGAGACAGATTATTCACGCTGCGTCCCAGGCTTGAATTTCCCATCGCAGCACCGGCAATACCTCCCAGGCCGGACAGCACACTGCCCCAAATGGCACTCCGCTGGGCTTTGTCTATATAACGGATGTCGTTGACGAGCACAAAGGTGTGACCGATAAGTTCCTCACCGGCATCCTCCAGCATTGCCTTGCCGCGTGCCGAGCGTTCTGCCATCTGACGGTCGAACTCCGAAGCATCATACAGACCGCGCTCCTTCACCAAATCCATATCGCATATTCCTGTGGAACGGTCTCTGTTGAACCACTTAGCCACAAGGCGGCTTGCCACTTTGTTTCTCTCAAGGAAATCCGTTATCTGAGCGTTCTCTTCATCCGAAGACGCATTCTTCAACTTAGCACTCACCCTGAAAACCTTGGGAGCCAGTTCGTGGTCGTTGTATTTGTCCGGAACAGGAATCTGAACAAAGGAGTTGCGTATCTCATCGGCAAACTTCTGCTCGGAATGATTGATGAGAACAGAATACAAGGAACTGCGTCTGTAGCGTTCTTCTTCCTGTGCACCTACTGATAAACATGTGGCAATTAACAGCGACAATACGCCTATCTTAATAATCCCATTCATTTTCGTTAAGTGTTGTGTTCATATAATAATTCAAATTAGGAGACACCAGTTTCATCAGCGCCGCATGTGCTTCGCCGGGACGTAGCGCCCTACCCTTCTTCTTTACTGATGCCTTGGCATAATCCCTGTAATACCAGTTTACAGGTTCCGGGAACAGCACCTCACACGTTTCGTTCACAATAATGCCCCAGACAAATCTCTTGAAATTAGACTTGTCGTCCATCTTTCTGCCGGTGAGCGTGTTGGAGAACCAGTCCGGCTTCACATCAAGTCCGTTGGGCTTTGCCCATGCCAGACCGTCGCGGAATGTTTCCACCGATTCGAAGCCGCTGCCATACTCCTTGTGTGTCTTCGTATCAACACTGAACCACAGGGAGTCAGCCTTCATACACCATACATGCTTGGGCTGGAGCTCGATGGGATATCTCACCGTAGCATAAGCACATGGTGCGAGCTCTTCTCTCTGCGGAGTAATCAGTCCCCAGTTACCTTTCTTCTTCACACCTATGAAAGGCAAATCCGCAAGCGACATATCCTGATACTCAAAAGGCACCACCACGTCACCCTGCAGATTTATCACACCCCAACGCCTGTCCTTGTTTTCAACCGGGAATACAGGGGTCTCCCACTGCTCACCGGGGAAGAGAATATTCCTGTAGCCGCTGAAAACGGGAATGTCTTTAGCATCCTCGTCAAACACCGTCATCGTGCTGTCCTGACCGAGCGTCATCCACATACGTACCGCACTGCCGTGCCTGATACTCTTGTAGCCGCTTCTGACCACTTCACCTGCGCGGTTGAAGAACTTCCAACCGTCAGAACCGTTGACAGGAGCCACATCACCGCAGAAGTCTCCGTGAGTCCAGTAAGTAAAGGTGAACAGATCCCCACTGCCTGTTGCAGCTTCAAAGCCAGTCTGACTGTCCAGATTCCAATAGCCGAAAGACCAGTTATTGGAGGTCTTTGAATAGTAGCGGGCAAGACCGTTGCTTGGAAGGAACGTAAATACGAATTTGTTGGCGGGCACCACGACCTGACCTTTATCTACGTCAATGACACCATAATACTGGCGAATACCCTTCTCGTGTTTGCTACCGCCGAATGCCACGTATTTGCATTCGGTCTGGAGAGTGTCGTCGAAGTATATACCGCCACCGGAAACACACATGCCTTCCTTTGAGAATTTGAAGTCCGAACCGGGATAAACAAACTCATAAAAATCCTCATATTCACACGGAACAAGGATTTTACCCTTATCATTCAATATTCCGAACTTTCCCTTGTTGACATATTTCCTGCCATTATTGCTGGCTATCACCTTACCCTTCTCGCAAACCACAGCACGGCCATATTTGTTAAGATTGCTTATCTGCGTGTATTTCACAGGAACAACCTCATTGCCGTCCGCATCATAGAGACCGAACTTTCCTTTCTTCTCCACACGATAGAGATTACCCCACGGCTCCACATTATCGTATGCAATCGGGATTATCACGTTGCCGTCTTCATCCAGCACACCGGCCTTCTTCCCGTCCGACTCTATATACGTCTGACGGGCATAAGAAAGACTGCCGTTTATTCCCAACAGTATGAGCAAGAGCCATACCCTACTGAAAATAAAATTTTTAATTCTGTTCATCTTATAAATTGTATCTGATAAATATTTTAAACATGGTAAAAAACATCATTTTGTTACTGCGCGTATATTCTGACCCATAAAACGGCCTATAACTTCTATCTTCGGTTTTAAGATTACATGACCACCTATGGTATAGGCTGCAAAAGGACGCTTTTTGTCAATGGAAGATGTCCAATATCGTACAAATGTGTTTAGCATCTGATGCTGCCCGTAATTACGCATGCCACCGACAGGCAGGAGTATGGACTGACCGTTTATCTTGCTCACAAGATGAAAAACTTTCTGACCAGACGGAAATTCCTTTACTTCCACTAACGTCGTGTTCTCTAAAAGTTCTTGGGCCTCTTCCTTTGTAGGCATACGCCACGGGTCGCCCCAGTTTGCATTTGCAGCATCATCCTCCTTGTCAAGAACGGTCTTGTCATCTGCCGTACCATACTTCGGCAATGTGCAATACTTTGTAAAAAACGGCTTGGGGTCATTACACCATTTATAAAAATCCCATTTAAATTGACGATCGTCATTGAGATTTTGGTTAGCACCTACACCTTCATACCCCACAATCTCACCCCATGCGAAATACAGACCGTACTCTTCCTCGCTATTAGCACCGATATTCATGTTTGCCCATTTTGTGCCGGAGGGCAATCCAAGATCCAATGCTTTAGCATACTCTGGTGCTTTACCGGTATTTGCTTCTTGAGTCTGAGCTTTTGTATGCTGCGCTAATATTAAGAACGCAACAATTGATATGGTCTTAAGCAAGACAAAACTCTTCATCTTCAAAATCTTACTTTTTTAGATTTAATTTTTATCCTATATATTTCATATAACTCTATCGGATCTCCCTAATGAGCATGCCAGGATATATATCGCCACCGCTATGCTTGCGGAAAGTTGTGTACTTCAGGTCCGCTCCTTCTGCTTTTTCTTCCTCAGCCATATAACGGTTGTCCCATATCTTGCCCTCAACTGGCCTGATTTCTGCAACACGTTTGTAGGTCATGTGACCGTTTTCATCCTCAACGGCTTCCAATACCTCAAAACGGCTCTTTTCCGTGACACCCTCCTTCATACCAATCTCACAGGCCAAAGGATCTACATTGAACAACGGGGCCTTTATCTTGAATACATCAAAAGCCTTCTGCAAGTTTGCAACATTTTCATCCAGGGCTCGTTGACAAGCCTTACGTACCATTACCTGCGGCTGATCCTCCTTTATACCCATAAATGAGACGGTCTTACCACTGCTCTCCTGCTTGCCCAGATAAACAAGAGAGAATTTACCGCGATTGTTTTCAAAGGCTTCACGCTTGCTTTCATCAGGTTCCTCAGTGTAAATCTGGCTATAGAACAGCCCAGAAGCCTCCTCGTCCCAAACAAGCTGATAAAGATAAGTGGTTATCTTTACGTTAAAACCCTTGTAACTCTTAATTAGATCGCCAAGATCTTTTCCTGTGGACGGTGTTCCCGACACTGCGCTCGCCACCTGAGATGCAGCACTGACAATACCGCCAATTACAGAAGACCCCCTGCTGCGATCTATGTATCGTATATCGTTAATGAGCACAAAAGTGCTGCCAATGAGTTCCTCACCCGCATCCTTCAACAATGCATCCTTACGCACACTGCGAGCTGCAAGGCGTTTCTCTACCTCGGAAGCATTCTTGTAGCCACGCTCCTGCACCAGTTCCATATTACATACACCATCGCCCTTTTTCTTGTTGAACCACTTGGCAATTAGCCTGCTGGCAATGTAAGACTTCTGGCAAAAAACATCAAAATCGTTCATATCCTCAGGATTGGAGTCATCATTCACACGGAATCCATTATGCTCATTGAGACCTTTCTCCTTCAGTTTCTTGTCGGAAGTGTAAAAGACACTCTTACCCAGTCCGTGGTCGAAATAGCGGTCGGGCACAGGCATCGCTGTGAATGCCGCCTCTATTTCTTTACCAAATTCCTGTGTGCGATGTCCAATCATAATCGAATATATCGAGCCCTTACGATAAAGAAAGACAGAATCCGCCCCTTGGGAATACCCAAGGGCAGATACTGTCGTCAGTGTGATTATGAGGATTTTTCTCAGCATCTCCGGATGTTGTTTAGAAATCCCAATCCTCATTCAGGCTATCGTAAATCTTATCCTCGTTCACAGCAGGGTCAACCCAAAGATTGTTCTTCTTCATGTAGTCGATATTCTCCTGTGCAATCTTGAACATCTTCTTAGCTTCCTTGTTACCATCGATAAGCTTAATATCAGCGGGCACGTCAAACTCTGAGTCGTCCACCGCCCTTGGAGTGATTGACGTGATTTCTGTAGCAATACTCAGACGAATATCCATATTGAGCATCTTATTCGTGGTCTGTGTCACGGTGTTGGTGGTGAACTTCAAAGGACAACCGGTGACACCGTTAATCATCTGTGAAGCCAACTCGGGCATACCCTCGTAGTCTTCACAAATGGCATACTCGTTGTTAATATTAATATTAGTCACCGTCTCAAGCGTATCAGTGGTCTTCTGGTATTTTTGCTTATATACAGTACATTTCTTACCCATTATGGTCAACGTCTCGCCAGTCTTCTCCACTTCGCTATTGCGTATCTGCGCCTGCTGTGCGGGATCAATCTTTGCAACCATGGTGTAACCTTTCTTGAGGTAGTTGTAGTAAGTGATGGTTGTCACTTGTTCCGGCTCCGTTATAGTGATGACTACACTGTTATTGTGACTTATCTCAGCACGTGTCTTGTTGCCCTTAATAATACTCTTTTGTGTGTACATGCCATTATAGAGTAAGGGGTTGTCGTCTGTATATTTCTTCATCACACTCTTCAGGATGGCTTTGGCCAGGAAATTCTTGGTGGTAACCATTGCCGTCATTTTCTGTGAAGAGAACACCTTACCCGTACTCTCGCCCTCAAACGTAGCGGGAGCTTGTGCAACACTCTGCCCTACACCCATCATAACGAATGTCATGGCTGCAAATAAAATCTTTTTCATAGTATTAGAATTTAAGGTTTTATGTGTATTCGGTTATTGGAGATAAAAGAGCACCTGCACGCCTGCTATCTTGCCCAGAGGATATTAGTGGTTTGGGGCTGCTGATGGCTACCGTATGCCACACCGACGGCACGCGCGCACTCTATCGTCTGCTTCTCTATATCAATCTGGTCGTGATACTTCTCACGCACCTCGAAATCGATATCGGAACGCACTTGACCCTTAATCTCGCTGAGGAACTTCTGCGTGTCACCGTAGCAAGCGGCCTCAGGGTCTATCTGCGCAATGATGGGAGCCACCATGATAGCACCGTCCTGAGTGGGCATGGCAGCCCATATCGTGCGTGCTTTGTTGAGGAGAGCAAGATTGTAACGGTCGCGAATCGTCTTATACACTTTCACGCCCTCCTTCATGCATGCCTCGCCGCCTGCTGAACACATAGGCACACCTACCAGCATGGCAATGGCCTCCTCATATTCCTGCATGGCGCACAGACGACGTGCTTCCTCTATAATCTGAGGATACTGACTGTCATAGTAGGCCATCATCTTCTGCTTGCCGGTGGAGATGAAAGCTCTTATCTTCTGATTCTGCGCGTTGATGCGACGGAATGCATCCATATAAGCCTTAGTCTCACCCTGCCCCACTCCGTTGAGCTCCAGGTATGTGGTGGCAAATTTCTTCTTACCGGCTGTGTCAACAATATAGAGCGTCACGCCCAAGTTGTAAATCGTCTGCATGGGAGGACCTGCCATTATACTCTGATCCAATATATCTGCATGAAGAGAGAGCACGAAAGGCGTGGTGTAGGAAGAAGTGGAGAGACCGTTCTCCGTGGCAACACGTGTAAGTGCATTCTCAAGATATTTCGTGGTGGATTCGGGAACACCGGTGAACGCCTCGTCCAGTTCCACCCGGAGAGGCATCACACAATCCTGAGCTTGAAGTCTGCCTACCAAGGCAAGGACCATCAAAAGAAATATACTCTTTTTCATAGCATCATACTCTTTAGTTACTTACTTTTCACCTATGACAAGCAATGCACGTCCCAATCCCCTGTTGATAACCTTACAGGGAATACTGTAGGGAGGCTTGGAAAGATAGCTGCGAAGACTGCGGGCAAAGGCATCCATATCCATACCCTGTCCGTTGGGCTTGTAGAGAGGGATGCGCACCTGTTCGTAGAGAGCGAAATTCTCCGTGGCATCAGTCTTATTGAAACGGTGCTGAACCGTGTTGTCGGCAAGCCAGTTGTCAATGACGTCAATGAGCTCCATACCCTCGTATTCCGACTCCAGATCGATACCGCTGCCGTTGTCCCATACACGCACGTCGAGCATGCACTCACGTCCGTTCTGCATCATGTCTTCGAAATGACTCTGCAACTGAGCGCAGAATGCATCCATGTGGTCCTGCACAGCTTCCTCCAGAAGCAGGGGCAGATCGGCAGCAAAGGACGCTGCCCCCGTACCCTCGGAACCGGCCACCTGCTTGCCGGAATAGGCATCCTTGCCGGCGAGCATATAGGTCACCTGCTTCTTGGGACCCATTGTGGTCACATTCCACGTCACCTCCAAAAGGATGTCGGCTTTTGCCGTACGACGGAAGCGGTCGAGCGGACTTTCCGTCATTGCGGCACCGGAGGTCTTACTCTGAATCAGACGGTCCTCAGTGGAAAGCGACGAGATATTCTTGATGGTCTGCGCCATATCCTTAAGAGGAAAACCGCGCTCCGCCATCAAAGCGCCTATCTTTGTGGTGACTGCAACCAGATCCATGTTATTGGAAAGGGCGGCCTTGTAGTCGGGCACCGTCTCGCTTATACCCTGATTGTCGAAAGTCTGAACATATCCGTTCTTATTGCACCACACATCGCTGGGCACCACCATCAATGTGGGTTTCTTTGCCTGGGAAAAGGCAGATGCAGCTGCCAGCAGCAACATCAGTGATAAAAATATCTTCTTCATAACCTAAATACCGTTAGTCTATAACATTGTCAGCCTTGAGTCGGGCTCTGAGTTGAGAACGAAGCACACGCACCGTGAGATAATAGGTGGCACCTATCTTGTCCTTCTTGTGCTCCGTGCTACCGCGCTTTGTGTCACGCAGGGATACATACTCCAGATAAGGACCGCCATCAGCAAAGAAAAGGTTGAAATATTCCTCATACCTCTCCTGAGCATTCACCTCCATGACGAGAGGACGTACGTCGCAACCCTTGCCGGCCTGTTCCTTCACACCATAGAAAATTACAGCCCAGACAGCATTCTTCTTACACTGTTCACGGGCATCACTCCTATTTCGTCCCTGACCGGCAACGCGCAGTGTCTGGCTGCCGTCCATTTCCACGCCCAGGCACTCCACCGACACACTGACGGGACGGGCACTGCCCTGAGCACTCACATTCAATGTGAGACCCATAAGGGCGCAAATAGCAAACAGAATCTTCTTCATAGTATCTCTCCTTTCTTTTATGTTAATATTCATATCCCAATGTCAGCATGAGACTGTGTGTAAATTTGTCCACAGTCGGCCAGTTGTCTATGCGGTTGAGACTATAGCTGATACCCAACAGGAAATCACTGCGCATCGCACCGTAACGTATACCGAGCGTGGGCGACATGAAGAAACCGTCCTTCACCACATAACCTACATTCATCGACCAATAGGGAGAGAATCCCCTGTCCTCCTGAGCCATGAAATTACCGCGGGCATTCACAAAGAAGGGAGCCGTCCAGTTGCTGTCATAAGCACGCAACTTGGGTCCGTTGTTGACATAGACCTTACCACCGAGACCGGCACCGATGCGGATATATTGATTAAAGCGATAGCCTGCTGTCCATGTCAACTGCACGAACTGGGCACAAGGAAACGCACTGCTCAGCGTGGAACCGCCGGAGAACTCGCCTGCTGTCCAAAAACCCTTGTCGGCAAGGTCACTGTCATGATACCTGCTACGGGGCGTTTCAGGTGGAAGTTTCACATCACGATACTGTGCCATTGCCACTGAAGACATGGCAATCATACAAAACAAGATTAAAGTCTTTTTCATATCCATCTCTCCTTTACATATTTGTTATTTAAAAACCTGATGACAGGGATTTTATTATTCCCTGTTTTTCCAATTCTGTACGCAATGCCGCACGCATCACCTGCACCACAGCTCCCACCTTCGTGCCTTTCTGCGTTTTTATGCGCTCATAGCTTGCGGGTACAATGCTTGCATAATTCTGGCACGCACCATTCTCGTCAAGAAACGACTTAAAAAAGTCATGAAAAGTCTCCTCCAACGTCTCCGATGCCATTGCGGGCTGGACAGCACCGCTCGATGTTCCGCTGAAGCCACGGAAAATGACACCGTGTACAGCAGCCCTCTTGATAGATGCATCCGAAGCATTTCCATAGACATAGACTCTTACAAGACAAGTACCCTCCGTGCCGGAACCTGCGCCTGTGATTTCATAACTTGATGGTTTTACTGCGGGCTTCTTGTCCTTCGCAGCCACGTTAACAACAAGCAACAATGCCATTGCAACGCAAGCTAATAATCTATAATTTCGTATTTTAAACATAATTTATTAATTACTTTAAGGTAGTTAACCTGTTTTTTTTCAATCTCGCATCGCAAATATAGGTATTTTTTACTAAAACAACTTTTTTTCTTTAATTTTTTTTAAGAAATAGGGCATTTTTTGTTTTTTCAGCGCAGAATAATGAAAAAAGCCTACTAACCAAGAGGTTAATAGGCCTGTAATTAATGTATAAAATCCTTCCCCGCAAAATCGGACATCTCGAATACGCTAAAAACGAGCGTTCTATAGTCCGAGAGCTTTAGAGAGTCCATTGTCCACACCGCTGAAACCCATGAAGGCCATTGCAAGGAGACCTGCCGTGACAAGGGCTATTGGCATGCCCTGCATACCCATGGGAATATTCATCAAAGAAAGCTGCTCGCGCATACCGGCAAAGACCACAAGCGCAAGAGCAAAACCAATAGCTGTGGAGATAGCAAAGACAATACCCGTGAGCAGGTTGGGCTCCAAACCTTGAGCATTGTACGTGCCGCCAGCCACAAGGATGGCAACGCCAAGAATGCAGCAGTTGGTGGTGATGAGGGGAAGGAACACACCCAGCGCCTGATAGAGCGCGGGATTCACCTTCTTGAGAATGATTTCTACCATCTGCACCAAAGCAGCAATCACAAGGATGAAAGCTATGGTCTGCAGATACTCCAGATTGTAAGCCTCAAGAACAAAGACCTGGATGAGGTAAGTGACAACAGTGGCTATGGTGAGCACAAAAGCAACAGCTGCGCCCATACCCAAAGCGCTCTCCACCTTCTTGGACACGCCAAGGAACGGACAGATACCCAGGAACTGGGAGAGGACAATATTGTTGACAAATATCGCAGTGATGACTATAAGAATGTATGCCATAATGAAAGAGTCTTAATTAGTTCTTAATGCGATTTACGATAGCAATGAGATAACCCAAAGCAATGAAGGCACCGGGAGCCAGCACAAAGACAAGAGCACCGTAGTCCTCGGAGAAGACCTCAAAGGAGAAGACGCGTCCCGTGCCAAGCAGTTCGCGCACAGCACCGAGCAGCGTGAGGGCGATGGTGAAACCAAGTCCCATACCGATACCGTCGGAGATGGAGGAGACGGGACCGTTTTTCGCAGCAAAAGCCTCTGCACGACCCAGAATGATACAGTTGACCACAATGAGAGGGATGAACAGTCCGAGCGAAGCATCAATCTCAGGAGCATATGCCTTGATGAGCATCTGCAGAATCGTGACAAGAGAAGCAATCACCACAATGAAGGAGGGGATGCGCACCATGTCGGGAATGAAATTCTTGATGAGCGAGATGATAAGATTGGAGAAGATGAGTACGGCCATTGTGGCAAGACCCATCGACATACCATTGATGGCACTCGAAGTGGTACCCAGAGTGGGACACATGCCAAGGAGGAGCACAAAAGTGGGATTCTCCTTGACAATACCGTTCCATAGAACTTTTATCTGATTCATGTGTTAGTCCTCCTCATTAATAGTTATCCTCATACTGACGCGTGGCACCGCTCTCTCCGTCGGTCTCCGTCTCAGCCCCTTTGGCGAATGCCTCGTAGGCCGCGTTGACACAGCGCAGGAAGGCGCGAGAGGTGATGGTAGAGGCCGTGATGGCATCCACGTCTCCCCCGTCCTGCTTCACTGTCATATTGTTTTTGGCAGGCGACATACCGATGATGCTGCCCTTGCTGCCTTTCTGGAACCACTCTGCGGCCTTGGCACCGAGACCCGGAGTCTCTGCGCTCTCAAGTACACGGTAGCCCTGAATGGCACCCCGCCTGTCGAAACCCACCAACACGGTAAGTTTTCCGCCGAAACCGTTGGGATCGGAGGCCTGAACAGCCTTACCCTTATTGGTGGCATAGACAATGACTCCATCCAAAGTGTCCACCGACTGTATCTTGACTTTTTCCGCAGAAAGTACTGCCTTGATGCCGTCCTGGAGCTGCTTTTCCTTTATCTGCCGGATAGGCTCGTAGGTAACGTCGTTGACATAGGCTAAAGCTGCACCGGCAACGACACTGATAAGAGTGAGCACAATAGACATATTGTACCACGTAGACTGTAGTTTTTTCATCGACTTACCTCCCCGAACAGTTTAGGTTTGCAATAATTGTTGATAAGGGGCACGAATGCATTCATTATGAGAATAGCAAACGACATACCCTCCGGATAGGCACCCCAGGCACGGATGACAACGGTGAGGAAACCGATTGCAACACCGTATATAATCTGTCCCTTGGGCGTCATAGGCGAAGTGACATAGTCGGTGGCCATGAAGCAGGCACCCAGCATGAGACCTCCGGAAAGAACCACGCTGACGGGATCGGCATAACAGGGGCTCACCAGATGCAGCACACCGGCCAGCACGAACACCGTTGCCAGAATACTCACGGGAATGTGCCACGTGATAATCTTCTTCCATATCATGAATACAGCACCGATGATCAGAGCCAGAGCACTCACCTCACCCAGCGAACCGCCAGTCCTACCCACAAGCATATCAAAAGCAGAAGGCAACTGATTGAGCAAAGAGGCATCCTGATCGCTGATAGCTGTCGCCATGATGTAGAGCGGAGTGGCTCCGGTTGTGGCATCCGTATATGAGAGACTGCCGCTCTCGGGCCATGAGGTCATAGCCACGGGGAATGATATCAGGAGGAACACGCGACCGACAAGTGCGGGATTGAAAGGATTCTGGCCCAGACCTCCGAACGTCATCTTACCCACACCGATAGCCACCAGCGCACCCACGATGATAATCCATACGGGGAGGTTGGAGGGAAGGTTGAAACCGAGCAGTATGCCCGTGAGTATGGCACTGCCATCGGTGATGGTGAGTTCTTTACGTCCGAGGATGAAGCGGCTGATGCTCCACTCGAAGAAAACACAAGACAGGACACTGGTGAGAAGCACCACAAAAGCTCCCAGCCCGAAAAACCAGAGGGAGCACAGGAGTGCAGGCACCAATGCCATCACCACGCCATACATGTTCTTTTCAATGGAATCTCCACTGTGAACATGAGGCGAAAGAGAAACAATTAATTTATTCATAATCATTAACTACTTTTTGGGAGCGTTGGCTGCCGCTCTGGCTTTAATTATACCCATTACCGTGGTCTTACCAAGACGTATCATATCCAAAAGAGGACGATGCGAGGGACAGGTGAAGGCACACGAACCGCACTCGATGCAGGAAGTGATATTGTTCTGCTCTGCGGCTTCCCACAGATGCTGCGAGCTGACAGTGGCAAGCAGGAAGGGCTCGAGCCCCATCGGACATGCACTCACACACTTTGCGCAGCGTATACACGGCTGAGGCGCTGTGCGACGAGCCTCCTTCCCGTTCATTATCAGCAGTCCCGAAGAACCCTTCGTCATGGGTATTTCGAGCGAGATGAGAGCCTTGCCCATCATCGGACCGCCGCTAATGACCTTACCGGTGTCCTCGGGCAGACCGCCGCACTCGTCGATGAGTTGCTGGAAGGGAGTGCCCAGACGCGCCAAGAGATTAGACGGCTGCTTCACACTCTTGCCCGTCACAGTGATGACGCGCGATATGAGAGGTTTGTTCTTCATCACAGCCTCGTAGACGGCAAAAGCCGTACCCACATTCTGCACCACGGCACCTACATTGATGGGAATTGCGGGAGGAGCAGGCACCTGACGTCCAATAACAGCATCTATAAGCTGCTTCTCACCGCCCTGAGGATATTTCACCTTGAGGGGTACAATTTCTATATTGGGGTATTTCTCCGCCTTCTTCTTCATCAGGACTATGGCATCGGGCTTGTTGTTCTCAATGCCAACATATCCCTTCTCCACGCCGACGGCCTTCATCAGGAGCTGCACACCGACAAGCACCTCGTCTGCTTTCTCCAGCATAAGTCGGTGATCGGCTGTGAGATAGGGCTCACACTCCACTGCGTTAATGATAACGCACTCGGCCTTCTGTCCGGGAGGCGGACACAACTTAACGTGAGTGGGGAACGTGGCACCGCCCATACCCACAATGCCAGCCTGCTTGATTTTCTCCACGATGGTCTTCGCGTCGAGATCGGGACGGTCGGCCAGTTTTACAAGATCCGTGGAGCGGTCGATACTCTCCTCCCACTCATCGCCTTCCACATCGACGTAGACTGCCATGCGCCTGGTATCGGAGGCATCGAGAGCCACATCCACCTTGCTCACCTTACCGGACACGCTGGAATAGATGGGAGCGCTGACAAAACCGCCTGCTTCGCCCAGCAGCGTGCCTACTTTCACCACATCGCCCTTCTTCACTACAGGAACGGCCGGGGCACCGATGTGCTGGAACATCGAAAAGACAGCCTGCTTGGGGATGGCGGCCTCACGGATGGCACTGGAGGCACTCAACTTGTTCTCTGCGGGATGTACACCGCCTATTCTAAATGTCTTCATGCTTCTGCCTCCTTCTTTTCCTGTTTCACTTCAGTAGCGGGCGCAACTGTTGCTGCGGGAGCCGTTGCGGGGGTCTCCTTCTTGGGAGGACGCGGCGGGAAATTGAATGCCTTGATAGCACCGCGCGGACATGCATCGACACACTTCAGGCACATCTTGCACTTGTCAGGGTCGATATGTGCGAGGTTGACACCAAGAGTGATAGCCTCAAATTTCTCACAGGTCTTCACACACTTGCCGCAACCGATACAACTGACCTTACATTCCTTGGTGGCAAGGGCGCCCTTGTCCTTGTTATTGCAGAGCACCACCACCTTACGGCCTTTCGGTCCCTGAGGACGCAGTTCGATGATACCGCGGGGGCAAGTTTTGGCGCAAGCACCGCAACCCGTACAGAGCGATTCATCCACCTCGGCTATGCGGGTGACGGGATTCACCTTGATGGCACCAAACAGACAGGCGTGCTCGCAATCGCCCTCACCCAGACAGCCGTAAAGACATTGCGTCTCTCCCATGCCCGTCATATTCTGGATGCGACACGAATGCGCTCCGTCAAACTCCACTCCGTGAGGACGCACGTCACAGGTACCCTGACAGCGTACGACTGCCACCTTTGGCGCTGCAGCAGAAGCCTGCAGACCCAGAATACCAGCCACCTGCTCCATCACCTTCTGTCCGCCGGGAGCACAGTTCAAATCACTCAACGACCCGCTCTCTGCGGCCTTCACACATGCAGCGGCAAAACCCGAGCAACCGGGATATCCGCATCCGCCGCAGTTGGCCTGGGGCAACACCTCGCCCACCTCCTTGATACGCGGATCCTCATACACGGCAAATTTCTTGGAGGCCACAAACAGCACTACAGCACTGATAAGACCCACAAGGCCTAGCACGATGACAGCAATTAAAATTACGTTCATTATGATTTAAGTAAAATTGATAATACGACGATAGCCAGCAACGGTAGCGCAAAAACAAGCACACCGCCCCACCCCTTCGGACACGATGAAGAAGCGTCGTGATGAGAACACAAAGACGCTATTTTACATCCGGAACATTCGTTGAGCGTGTCTGCTGGCATCATTTTTCAGGTTTACGAGGTGCAAAGATACCTATTTTCAGGTATACAGACAAAAAAAAGAGAACATTTTTTCATAAAACACTCTCTTTTTCTCTCTATTTCCTATTTCACAGTGATGGGATACACCTCGTAGTCGCCCATCTCACTCATCGGTTCGCTATTGCGATTGTAGATCAGATACTCTCCCGGTGCGAGAGGTTTGAGCGGTGTCACCCTGAAAGCATCATCACCGTAGGGAGTGATATCGAATGAGTGGAAATCCAGCACCTGATACTTGTTGTCCATCATCTTCTCCTTGTTCAGGCGGCGATACTCCGCCTTCCGTTTCAGCGGCACAAGAACAAAATCGGCCAGCACCCCCTCGCCCGGATCCACCACAAGAGTGTCCGTTGGACCGAAAAGCTGCATACTGCTCACTCCCCACAAGTAGCGCACCTTGTGGGAACGCGTCTGTATATCCACTATTTTCCATCCGGGTTTCACCTCAGTGGCCGTCTGTTCGGGACGCACCTCCTCGAGATGTCCGTTCATCAGCACCCACACGTGCCAGTAGAGCAATATAAACAGAGTTGTCATCATTGTTTTTTTCTTTACTGTTTCGGCAAACGGTAGCGTCCGCCTTCTCCTGCCGCAATGCGCCTGCGGTAGCTTTCCGGGTATCCGGGACGCTCCACAGAACGGGGCTGACCGCCCGACGTTTTGATGTAGCGACCCTCTTCATCCATTGCTTTAACAGACATGTCGTTGTATCTGGTTATCAAGCGTTGAGCAAGCGACATCCACTCGTCCATCATCTGTCCGCAGGCACGATGACTGTAGTCGTTGAGCACCTTGCTGCCATCCTCTCCGGCAGCCAGTGCCTCCCGCTCCACATCAGCCTGCAGGGAGAGCCAGTCGCGCTCCATCCGGTCGCGCTGCCGACAGAGTTCGGGAAAGAGCTGGCAGTAGCGGTAATAGACCATATTGCTCACCCAGTTCTGCAGCCAATAGGCGCTGCGGAAAGAGAATGTGAAAGCGTTACCTGCATTCTGATGGAAACACTCCGGCACCGTCTTCATGCTGCCCGGATAGACGGGCACGAGGGGTATCATATTGGCATCGTCGTTGCCGAACCACAGACAGCAACCGATATTATCCGGAAGCCAGGGCCTCATCTCCACCACATATACGCATGCCGACTGCTGCGTGGAAATCGGGCGTTCGTTGAAATACTTCACGCTGTCCGCCTCCCATTCCAGCGGCGTGGGACGATATGGCATCTCATAGGGCCCGGCACCAAGTCCGGAAGTAATGTCCAACGGAGTGCCTTCGTAGTGGTCGCGCATCATATCCTTTACGTCCTGACATGTGAGTTTCGTGCGGGGGAGCACCCACAGCGGCATACTCTCGGCACCGGTGTCTCCCATAGCGTAAGGCAGATAGCGCGTCATATCGTCGGCCGCCCACTTATTAAAGAAACTCCACACGCGCGCCTCGCAATAACGCAATGCGCCAAAATCGGCCGGAGCATACGCAGCCTGAAAAGAGAAGTCCTCGTCCCGCTTTCCCGTATAGTAACCCTTCTTGCGGGCAAAAGATATCACGTCCTTGGAATAGAGGCAGTTGTCGGGGTCGTTGAGCGGAAATGTCCTGATACGACTGTGGTTGGCATGCGCCGTGATACAGTCGTCGGGCACTCTGCGGGCCACCCACACGGCACCCTTCTCATCCTTACCCTTGCCTATCATCTCCATAATCCACACTTCGCGCGGGTCGGCAATGGTGAACGTCTCCCCCTCACTCTCGTAGCCGTAGTGCTCCACAAGCGATGTCATTGTGCTGATGGCCTCGCGGGCCGTGCGCGAACGCTGCAGTGCTATCTGCATCAGACTGCCGTAGTCAAGAATGCCGTCCTTGCCGTTCCACAGTTCCTCACGCCCCTCGAATGTCGTCTCAAAGATGGTGAGCTGGAATTCGTTGGAGAGCCCCACCACCTGATATGTTTCACGCGCCTCGGGGATTTCGCCGAGATAGTTACCGGTGTCGTAGTGATATATCGGACGCATCTCACCTTTCTTGTGCTCTCCGCGCGGGAAGAAGAAGAGATAGCCGTATGAACCGTAGTTATCAGCGCTGTAGGACACTATTGTACTGCCGTTGGCCGATGCCCCCTTTCCCACAATGAGGTTGGTGCAACCCATCGCCGGCACCCACATCAGCAGGGCAAAGATAAATACTGAAAGCCTGACCTTCATCTCTAATCTCTAAACTCTAAACTTTAAACTTTATTTCTTCTTGAGATTGACAACGACACCCAGACCGAAGTTGCCGATGATGTCGCATCTGAAAGCGTTGTCTCTGACAGTTCTGTTGTTTACTTTCACCCAGGAATGGTCGTAGCCGAGATCTCCCAGATATCCGGTCAGCGACACTCTTGGACTGATATCAAAGAGGATGCCGACATTCGCACGTATCCCTATCGTGTGGAGATTGCTCTCCGAATAACGCTGCAGAAGGACATACGAGGGACCTGCATCGGCATAGAAGCGGAAACGGCCAAGAGGCTTGAAAATATAGCGTGCAAAGGGTTTGATACTTACCTCATTGCCGCTGCCGGTCAGCGTCTGGTTCATGACTGTTATGTCCGCATGCTTCAAGTAGGAGTAACCCACCTTCATGGCAACAGCCCAATGACTGTTGATGACATAGCCCACCTCAGGTGATATGTTGAAGACAAGCCGGTTGTCCATCTTGTAGTTGTCCAGCGTCGTACTGTTGGTATGAATGCTCATGGAGCCTCCCAGCCACACTTGGGCCTGACACATAAGGGGCATTGCAGACAGAAGTAATACGGACATCAAAAGTTTCTTGTTCATGGCAAAGGCGGGGTTATCTGGTTATTGATGATATAGTCGAGCCACACGTATTTCTTGTCGAAGGATGATTTCAGCCGTGCTACGGCATCATTAAAACTGATATATGTGTCACCGTTCGTAGGAACTACGATAGGCCACAGCGCGCTGTTGATTTTATCAGATTCCTGCAGCATTTCAGACAGGTTGTCAATATATCTGTCCACCTGCTCCCGCAGTCCTCTCTCTTTGAGCTGCAGCCAGTGCTGCTGCACCAGCAGACGGAATTCGCGGTCTTCGAACAGGCGGGGGTAATAGAGACTTGTTATTGCCGTATACTGATTCTCCACCGCGGGCATGAATGTCTCGCAGTCGAAGTCCCACACCGGCCCGGCCTTCAGTAGGGCCACGCCCTCTTCCGTGTCTGCGTCCTTGTACATGTAGCAACTCTTGGGATGGCGCGGCTCGCGGTTCATTGCCAGTTCGTACACAAGCCACCAGTCGACAAAGCTGCCCAAATCCATGAGTTTTGCAAAATCGCGCTTATAGAAACGGACGTCATCGTAGAGTGCATCTTCCAGGTTTGCCACATAGTCGCACACATAGTCGTATGCGGCATCGTTCACCTCGTCCGGATCTTTCAGCATCCATGGTAACTGCTCCCGCGGCGAACGCAGTTGGAAGGCCTCGTCGAAATACTCATCCAGTTCAAATATAAAGCCCCCGGTGACACCCGGTCCTTCGACAGCCGTATTATCCAGATCCTTTATATCCACGCGGTTCCTGTCCACCTTTATCTGCTCGCACAGAAAGTAGTTTCCCCTGTGAATGCCGTTGACAAACAGTTCCACATACCGCCCTCGCGGAGTGTACTCCAGGGACGGCATCATTGACGATATCTTGAAGGCCACGGCATTGCGCATCATCGTCCTGTCCAGCCAGTTGGAAATCAGGCACCAGCGTTTGTGTCGCGGCATACCCAGCACTTCGTTTTTCTTGCTCAGTTTCAAGGCATACGACTTCTTCGGGAACGACCACGACATGTTGCCCCTTCCCTTCATCTCTATTGTCCCCTGATAGTTTATGCTCCCGTCGGCATTGTAGATTGTCATCTGCACGCCGTCGAGCCATTCGCTCCTGCTTTGTATTTCCTGTACGCCAGGTAACCTGATGTCCACTTTCGGCAAACCGGTGTTCACCTTGTCAATGGGCAGGAACACAGGGGGGGCCCAGCCGTTGTCATCGCAACTGACCACAGCGAGCAATATCCCCGCTGCCATCAGTGTCACCACGAGTATGAGAAGCCGCCGCCTCAATTTTCAACTTTCAATTTTCAGTTTCGACGACCCCGCAGCCTTGAACGACATGTCAAGCCCCTTCACCGAATGGGTCAGCGCGCCGAAGGATATGAAATCCACACCGGCTTTGGCGTAGGGAATCATGGTGTCGAAAGTGATGCCTCCGCTCGATTCCGTCTCAGCTCTGCCGGCCACTATCCTGACGGCCTTGGCGGTGTCCTCGGGCGTGAAGTTGTCGAACATGATGCGGTCGCAACCCTCTGCCAGCGCCTCGTCCAGTTCCTTGAAATTACGCACCTCGCACTCTATCTTGAGATTCTTGCCCTTGGCCTTGCAATAAGCCTTGGCGCGGGATATGGCGTTGTGCACGCCGCCGCAGAAGTCGATGTGATTGTCCTTGAGGAGTATCATGTCGAAGAGTCCGATGCGATGGTTCATACCGCCGCCTATCTTCACGGCCTCCTTCTCCAGCATACGCATTCCGGGAGTGGTCTTGCGCGTGTCCAGCACATGGGTCTTCGTACCGGCATCTATTAGCGCCTGCTGGTATTTGTGCGTCATCGTGGCTATGCCCGACATCCGCTGCAGGATATTCAGCATCAGACGCTCCGTCTGCAGGAGGCTCTGCTCCCTGCCCTTCACCGACATCACGATATCGCCGGGCTT
Source organism: uncultured Bacteroidales bacterium (assembly GCA_902802815.1). Taxonomy (GTDB): domain Bacteria; phylum Bacteroidota; class Bacteroidia; order Bacteroidales; family Bacteroidaceae; genus Physcousia. Next base: position 20,754 of record CADCNQ010000025.1, read on the forward strand.
CACGGCATCACCGTCATGGATATACACCTCCACCTCAAGAGAAGGGTCAAAGCGATGGAACACCTGCTTGGCTATCTCCACACCGGCAAATATACCTTCCTCCTTTATAAGGAGTTTCGACTCTCCCATCGCATCCTCGGGGATGCAGCAGAGCGTGGTGTGATCACCATCGCCAATGTCCTCACTGAAGGCCAAATCTATCAGCCTGTCATTCAATTCTTCTACTGAAAGCATATCATTTTTAATTTATCTGCACACAAAAATACAACTTTTTTTTTGTATCTCCATATTTTTTCTTACCTTTGCACACGAAAAACGTCAAAACAAAAAGAAAAACCCATGAAAAAGACCATTTCCCTATTCATCGCTCTTTTTGCCGCTATAACTCTCCCGGCGGAGAACGTGAGCGTCGAGTTCATCACCCCCCGCATCGTACACATCGTGAAGGGCAAGCCCACAAAGAGCCTCGTGGTGACAGCTCGGAAGCAGGACGTTCCCCTCGTGAAAAAGGCCGGCAGCATCTCCAGCAGCGAACTCACCGTGCGTATCGACGCTAAGACCGGGTGTGTCACATTCCTCACAGGCAAGGGCAAGGTGCTCCTGCGCGAGAAGAGTCACGATATCAGCAAAGTACAGCAGGTGTTCACCCTCGATAAGGGCGAAGCCGTTTACGGCCTGGGCACCTTCCAGAACGGCAAGATGAACCGCCGCGGCGAGCACAAACGTATGGAGCAGTCCAATCTCGAGGACTTCCAGAGCGTGCTGCAGAGCATCAAGGGTTGGGGCATCTACTGGGAGAACTACTCTCCCACCGTGTTCGACGACAGCGAAAGCGGTATGTCGTTCACCTCTGAGACCGGCGAAGGCATCGACTACTATTTCATGTGGGGCGGCAGCGCCGATGGCGTGATAGCCGAGATGCGCACCCTCACGGGCGACGTGCCCATGTTCCCCCTGTGGACCTACGGTTTCTGGCAGTCGAAGGAGCGCTACAAGAGCAGCCGCGAACTGCTCGGCATCGTTGACAAGTACCGCTCGCTCCAGGTGCCTCTCGACGGCATCATTCAGGACTGGCAGTACTGGGGCTCCAACTATCTGTGGAATGCTATGGACTTCCTCACGGAAGACTTCCCCGACGGCCGCCGCATGATTGACGAGGTGCACCGCAAGAACGCACATTTCATGATAAGCATCTGGGCCAGTTTCGGCCCCATGACGCAGCAGTTCCGCGAACTCAGCGCCAAGGGTCTGCTGCTCCCCATCGAGACGTGGCCCCAGAGCGGCCTCACCTTCTGGCCTCCGCGCATGGAATATCCTTCGGGTGTGAAGGTTTACGATGCCTTCAGCGCCGATGCCCGCGACATCTACTGGAAGTATCTCAAGCGCCTCTACACATACGGCACGGATGCCTGGTGGATGGACTCCACCGACCCCGACTTCTTCAATCCCCGCGAGTCGGACTACGACCACCCCGTGACAGGCGGCACGTGGCGCTCCCTGCGCAACGCTTTCCCTCTGGCTACGGTGCGCGGTGTCTATGAGGCGCAGCGCAAGGAGGCCGGCAACCGCAAGCGCGTCTTCATCATGACCCGTTCCAGCTTTGCCGGTCAGCAGCACTACGGTTCCAACATGTGGAGCGGCGATGTAGCCTCTTCATGGGACATGCTGCGCAAGCAGGTGCCTGCGGGCCTCAGTTTCTCGCTCACGGGCAATCCCAATTTCAACACCGACATAGGCGGCTTCTTCTGCGGCTCCTACAACACGATGGGCGGCGGCAGCGCTCCCCGCAATCCGCAGTATCAGGAACTCTTCGTGCGCTGGATGCAGTACGGTCTCTTCTGCCCCGTCTTCCGCAGTCACGGTGCCGACGCTCCACGCGAGATATGGCAGTTCGGCAAGAAGGGCGAACCCGTCTACGATGCCATCGAGAAACAGATACGCCTGCGCTACACGCTCATCCCCTATCTGTACAGCACCGCCTGGCAGGTGACCAGCAACAATGAGAGCTACCTGCGTCCTCTCTTCAGCGACTTCCGTAACGATGCCGCCGTATGGGATATGACGGACGAATTCATGTTCGGCCGCAGCATCCTCGCCGCTCCCGTCCTGGAAGCCCAGTACACCAAGGAGCAGATTATCCGCGAGGACGCCATGACGGGATGGGACAAGAAGGAGGTGAAGTCCGGAGAACCGCAGGGCGATGTCGACTGGAGCGCCGCGAAGAGTGCGAAGAAATATCTGCCCAAGGGCTGTGAGTGGTACGACTTCTGGACGGGCACCCGCTACAAGGGCGGCCAATGGCTCACGCTCACCACGCAGCTGGACCGCGTCCCCATGTTCGTGCGCGCCGGCAGCATCATACCTTTCGCTCCCGAGATGCAGTATGTGGGTGAGAAAGACTGGTCGCAGCTCGAACTGCGTGTCTATCCCGGCGCCGATGCATCGTTCACTCTCTACGAGGACGAGGGCGACGGTTACAACTACGAGAAGGGCATCTGCTCCACCATCCCTATGCAATGGAAGGAGACGTCGCGCACACTCACCATCGGCGAGCGCAAGGGTGAATATCCCGGCATGATTCACGAGCGCAAGTTCACCGTCATCCTCCCCGACGGCACGTCCCGCGAAGTCAGCTACAGCGGCCAGTCCGTCAGCTGCAAGATGTAGGGCACAAAATTATCGTGTCACATTTGTCACATTTGTCACGAAAAAAATTTTTTACATGCGCAAGCACACATATAGGTGCATTTTTCGTGCGATGAAGCATTCGCGAGACATTTTAAAGTTTTCTTTCTTCAAGAATATCAGCGAATTATAAGAAATTTAGATATTTTATTTTTCCGCTGTCGTACCTTTGCTGAGTCAAGGCAGATATAAGGCAGCATCCAGGGTTCGTCTACAAATCCCTTAATGAAGCGAAAAATCTGGGTGAAAGAAAACTGACAGAACTCTACGCATTCGCTAAACCAAGCGGACGGCATTTCTTTGTTTCGTGACATTCGTGACAAATGTGACACGATTTTTTTTGCGGCACTAATCCTCGGAACTGTCGGCGAGCATCTGACGATAGACGCTCAGGAGAGCCGACTTGCGGATGGTGCCCTTGAAAATACCCTCGTTGTCCACCACTGGAAGTATCCACACACGTGTACGGTCGAAAACACGGGCCACTGTGTCCATACTGTCGTTGATGTTGAGGCGTGTGGGAGCTTTTGTCATCAACTGGCTGACACGGAACTCATTGAACAGCTCGGGACGGAACACCAGATGGCGTATATCGTTGAGATACACCTCACCGAGAAGACGGCCGCTGGGACTCACCACGGGGAACACGTCGTTGGTGGAATTGGCCACCTGGCGCGCCACAGTGCCGAGAGTGTCATCGGGACGGAGCACCTCGTCGTAGTGCTGGATGACGCTGTCCATCGACATGAGAGTGAGGATGGCCTTGTCGGTGTTGTGCGTGACGAGCTGACCGCGACGGGCCAGATGCATGGCATAGACGCTGTGGGGCTCGAAACTCTTGATGGTGATATAGGCACCCACGGCAACAATCATCAGAGGCATGAAGAGCTGGTAGCCGCCGGTGAGTTCGGCAATGAGGAAGATACCCGTGAGAGGCGCATGCATCACACCGCTCATCATGCCGCACATGCCCAGCATAGCAAAATTGCGCACGGGAATATAGATGCCCAGGACATTGTAGTGGTTCCACACCAGCGCAAAGACAAAACCCGCGATGCAACCCAGGAAGAGCGAGGGCGCGAAGATACCGCCGCAACCGCCGCCGCCGTTAGTAGCCGTAGTGGCGAAAACCTTGGTCAGGATGACAAGAATGAGGAAAAGGACGAGAATGTGCCCCTGTCCGTAGAAAAGCGAACCGTCGAGGGCGTGCTGCCAGTCGGTCATACTGTCGCCGTTGAGAAGCAGTTCGATGAGACTGTAGCCCTCACCGTAGAGCACGGGAAAGAGGAAGATGAGCACACTGAGCACGGAGCCTCCGAGAAGGAAACGGCGCGTGGGATTGGCAAGGCGCTGGAAGATGCCTTCGAGCCAGTTCATGGTGCGTGCAAAGTAGAGCGCAAGGAGTCCGCAGGAGATGCCGAGAAGAATGTAGGCAGGTATACGCGACATACTAAAGTCTTCCTCGAGGTGAAAGTGGAAAATCGTCTGAGTATCAGTAAAGATAAATACAACAGCCGCAGACGTCACACAGCTCACAAGGAGCGGCAGGAGGGAACCCATGGAGAGGTCTATCATGAGCACTTCGAGGACAAAGACGAGGCCTGCAATGGGAGCCTTGAAGATGCCGGCAACAGCACCCGCAGCACCGCATCCCACGAGCACCATCATCTGCTTGTCGGTAAGACGGAAGAGGCGTCCGAGATTGGAACCCAGGGCACTACCCGTGAGCACAATGGGAGCCTCCGCACCCACACTGCCTCCGAAACCGATGGTGATGGCAGAAGCCACGATGGACGTCCAGCAGTTGTGACGGCGTATGAAACCGCGACGGCGGGCGATGGCATAGAGTATCTTGGTGATGCCGTGACCGATGTCGTCGCGCACCACGAAGCGCACGAAGAGACCGGTGAGCAATATGCCGATGACGGGATAGACGAGGTTGAGCCAGTTGGCATGCGTAATCTTATATCCCTGAGTGATGAACACCTCTATCTCCTCGATGATAGCCTTCAGCAGCATTCCGGCCAGCGCAGAACCGATGCCCACCAGGAATGCCAGGAAGAGCATGAAACGGCGGTGGCGGCGATTGCTGCGGCACCAGCGGAGGATATGATAGAGCAGCCATCGTGTCATGGGCGGAGCACTTTGAATTCACCGTCGGCCTTGAGACGCACTATCTGGGAGGGACGCGAGGGATGCGTGTCGTTCTGACGGGAACGCATCACATAGTCGACACCCTGAACGATTGCGGGGGCTATCTCGCTGAAAATGGCAGGAGAAGGCTCTCCGCTGATATTGGCCGACGTGGAGACAACGGCCTTCTGGAAACGGTAGCACAGTTCGTGCGAGATGCTCTCACGGGTGACACGGAGCCCCACACTGCCGTCCTCGGCCACGAGGGAAGGAGCCAGATTGACGGCACCGTCGAGAATGAGTGTGAGAGGACGCTCGGCATACTCGATGAGGTCCCACGCCACGTCGGGAATACCGCGGGCATAGCACTGCAGACGGTCGGGGGAATCCACGAGGCAGAGCATCGCCTTGGAATCGGCACGCTGCTTGAGGGCAAAGACACGACGCACGGCATCCTCGTTGGTGGCATCACAACCGATGCCCCAGACGGTGTCAGTGGGATAAAGAATCAGACCGCCCTTGCGAAGCGTCTCCACAGCACACCGTATATCTTCTGTTATCTCTTTCTGTGTCATTCAGAATTCGCTTGTGAAATGGAAATGTATGTGAGGGAAATCCTGCTGCGCCATAGTGAGCACATAACCGGAATCGGCAAGGAACACATCGCGCCCCTCGCGGTCGAGAGCCATATACTGATACTTGCGCTTCTTGAAATTCTCGTATTCGGCCTCGTGACCGGGTTCACACTCTATCCAACATGCCTTGTGAAGCGAGAGAGGCTCCCAACGGCACTTGGCATTGTACTCGTTCTCAAGGCGATACTGTATCACCTCGAACTGCAGCTGACCCACCGTGCCGATAATCTTGCGATTGTTGAACTGGTTGACAAAGAGCTGCGCAACACCCTCGTCCATGAGCTGGGCAATACCCTTCTCCAGCTGCTTGGTCTTCATGGGGTCGGCATTCTCGATGTACTTGAACAGTTCGGGCGAAAACGACGGAAGCCCGCGGAAATGTATCTTTTCACCTTCGGTGAGCGTGTCGCCTATCTTGAAGGTGCCATTGTCGGGCAGACCGACGATATCGCCCGCCCAGGCCTCATCAATGGTGGACTTGCGCTGCGCCATGAACTGCGTGGGCGAAGAGAAACGGAGCGTCTTGCCCTGACGCACATGAAGATAGGGAGCATTGCGCTGGAAACATCCGGAGCACACCTTGCAGAAGGCGATGCAGGAACGATGGTTGGGGTCGATATTGGCCGTTATCTTGAAGATGAAGCCCGAGAACTTGTCCTCCTCGGGGGAAACGAGGCGCTCCTCAGCCTGTGTGGGACGCGGCGAGGGAGCAATCTCGACGAAGCAGTCGAGAAGCTCCTGCACACCGAAATTGTTGAGTGCGCTGCCGAAGAAGACGGGCGCCGTGTCGGCCTGCAGATAGAGATTGTCGGCACCCTTCGCCACCTCGTCGATGGCCGGATACACACCCTCTATCATCTCGAGATCGTCACGCAAACGGCGGGCATCCTCCTCCCCCACCATCTCGTCGAGCTGGGAGGACGTCACATCCACCTCGATACGCTCCTGCAGACGCTGCTTGTCCGCCTGAAAGAGATTGAGGCGCTGCTCGTAGATATTGTAGACACCCTTGAAACGCTGGCCCTGATTGATAGGCCACGAGAAGGGACGCACCTTGATACGAAGCTCCTGTTCGAGTTCGTCGAGAAGGTCGAAGGGGTCCTTGCCCTCACGGTCCATCTTATTGATGAAGATGATGACGGGAGTCTTGCGCATACGGCAGACTTCCATGAGTTTGCGCGTCTGAGCCTCCACACCCTTGGCACCGTCCACAACAATGATACATGAGTCGACGGCAGTAAGCGTGCGGAAGGTGTCCTCCGCAAAGTCCTGGTGACCGGGAGTGTCAAGGATGTTGACCTTGTAGTCCTGGTAGTCAAACTCCATCACGCTGGTGGTGACAGAGATGCCGCGCTGCTTCTCTATCTCCATCCAGTCGGATGTGGCGGTCTTCTTAATCTTATTGCTCTTGACGGCACCGGCCACCTGTATCTGACCGCCGAAGAGCAGGAGTTTCTCGGTGAGAGTAGTCTTACCGGCATCCGGGTGAGAGATAATGGCAAATGTGCGTCTGCGTTCTATTTCAGGATTCATAGTTTTCTGCTAAAAGTTCCAACATACGGGTGACGGGAGCAAGAGCCGCCGACGTCTCCGGAGAGACGGGTTTGCCCTGCATCTTCAGTAGTGTGATGCCATAGACGGCATCGAGGGCATTGGCCACATCGCCCACCTCTTCGTCCATACCTTTGGAGCGCAGCTCGCCCAGCACGGGGAGCGCAGCACCGTAGGCAGCCTGGTAGAAAGGTTTCTGAGGGTCGTCGAGAAGAGACTGATGGGCAGCCTCGAGATCAGAGATGATATTGGTGAGCGCCTGAACGTGTCCCGTCTTCTGACACATCTCCATCTGCATCATATCGATGAGACCATCGTACCACTCCTTTGCCTGGGCCAACTGCTCGTCGTCGTAGTCGAAGCGCGAGAGATACTCGCTCTCCAGACGGTCGGCATCAAGGTCGTAGGCACGGATGGTGTCTTCCACCTGCATCATATAAAGGACATAGGCCACAATATTGCGAGCCTTAAGTTTCTGTGCAATAAACATTTACAATACTGTTGTGAATACGGCCACAAGTGACGCAATCACAACGATGAGACCCAGAACGCGATTGAAGAAGCGTATGGTACGCACATGGAAATGAGCCCTCGCCTTGTCGACGATAGCCGTGAGTGCAAACCACCAGAGAAGTGCCCCGCCGAGGATGCTGGCATAGCCCAAAGCCTGCGACCAGTAGTGCTCGGGCACCACAAAGTCCAGACGGGCCATCATGGCCATGAAAAGAAATATAATCAAAGGATTGGAGAGAGTGAGGAGGAAACCCGTGCCGGCATTATGGAAAAGAGTGCCCCGGCCGTTGGCGCCGCTGGGACGCATTTCCTTGGTCGGATCGGACATCATGCAGAATATACCGAAACAGAACAGCATGAGACCTCCGATAACCTTGAGCCAATAGAGATTGGAAGGCTTTTCTATCAAATCAAGCACCATTGCCATACCCACACCGGTGATGATGGCATAGATAAGATCGGAAATCGCTGCTCCCACTCCTGTGACGAAACCATACCAGCGACCTTTCTTGAGCGTGCGCTGCACAATGAGCACCCCTACGGGGCCCATCGGCGCACTGGCGATGGCACCCACAAAAATGCCCTTCACCACAAGTTCAAGCGTATCGACCGGCTGTATCCACATATAAAACGTCCGCAAATGTACGCATTTTTTTTGCACCGACAAGGAGCAAGGAAGGTATTTTTTATTTTTTTTTACATTTTTTTAAAATCTGTAGCATTTATATTTGCCAAGCCGCAATATTATTCGTATCTTTGTCGCGAAAATGTGCTAATAAAAAGATATGGAAAAGAAACCATTCGTAATTGGCTTGGATTTGGGAGGGACAAACTCCGCTTTCGGCATCGTGGACTGCGATGCCAATATTGTGGAGAGAGTGACGGTGCCGACAACCGGGCACGGCACAGCGGAACAATACGTAAAAGACTGTGTGGCAGAGGTGATGCCCGTGATTGAGCGCATCGGAGGTATCTCGCAGATTCACGGAATGGGTGTCGGTGCTCCCAACGCAAACTACTACACAGGCGAAATCATGCAGGCACCCAACCTGCCATGGAAGGGTTGCGTACCCCTGGCAAAGCTTTTCGGCGACGCTCTGGGAGTGCCCGTGGTGATAACCAACGATGCCAATGCTGCCGCAATGGGAGAAATGGCTTATGGTGCAACGAAGGGCATGAAGAACTTCATCGAGATTACACTGGGCACAGGTGTGGGCAGCGGCATCGTGGTGAACGGACAGATGGTTTACGGCTGCGACGGTTTTGCCGGCGAACTGGGTCACACCATCATCGTGCCGGGCGGCAGGGAATGCGGCTGCGGACGCAAAGGATGTCTGGAAGCCTACTGCTCGGGCCCCGGCATGGCGCGCACAGCACTTGAACTGATGGCTGAGAGACGCGAAAAAAGCGTCCTGAGAAACATCGTCCCCTCGAAAATAATGAGCAAGGACGTGAGCGTTGCCGCCAACAACGGCGACGCACTCGCAACGGAAGTGCTGAAGATTACCGGGCGACGCCTGGGCGAGGCTTGCGCCAACTTCATGAATTTCTGCTCGATGGAAGCATTCGTCTTCTTCGGAGGACCCGTGAAAGCCGGCGAACCGCTCATGAAGCACGTGAGAGAGGCATTTGAGGAAAACGTGCTCCCTATATACAGGGGAAAAGCACAAATCTTATTGTCAAACCTGAAAGACAGCGACGCGGCGATACTCGGAGCCAGCGCACTGGCTTTGTAAACGAAAAATATCAATACCCCTTAATATCATAAAGCTATGAAGAAAAACATTTATGTGCTGGGGCTTTTGGCCCTGACCGTTGTCACCTCATGCAAAGACAACTCGTATGACTGGGACAACCGAGACATGACACTCGAGTTTAGCAAGCAAATTGTATGGCTACCGGACGGCAGTACAGACGATGCAAAACTGGAGAACCTCTTCAGTATCGACCCCGGTCAGAACCTGAAGTACATCGTCGACCCCGAAACAGGACGGGAAAACATGTATTGCTATGAGGGTGAGGGCGACCACCAAACCTCTGTCGAGGTGCCCGTTGCATCCGACTGGACACACGACATCAACATCGGTTCCACATCAACTACTGTAGAATTAAGCGACCTCCCCGATTTCCTCAGAAACCCGGGTACGTGCTTTGATATCAAGAATCCCATTGTCCTGCTCAAGATAGAGAAGACTGCCGGCGTGGATTTCAAGACACGTCTGAGAATGGTGTGCGTAAAGGATGGTCAGGACGGTAAGATCGCCGAAACCAATGACAACGGCGAACTCACACTGGAAGGCGACTGCTCCGGATTGAAGTCAAAGAAGTTCTATATCGCAGCAGAGAGCGTGTCCGACGACTATCTGCCCGCAGAGTATAAAGGAGCCAAATGGGTGAAACTCAGAGGCGCCGCTCTCGGCACATACCACAGCATCCAGGAACTGGTAAAGGAGCTGCCTGATGAATTCAGAATTGAGCTCATCGATTATCAGGGTAAGACAGTTGCCCCTGCAAGCAGTGATATAAGCATTGAGTACATCTTCTACGCCCCCATGCGTCCGGATGTAAACTTCTCCCTGAACGACAACGACATTGCCGACGGTATCAACAGCGACATCAAGGACGTACTGTTTGACGAGTTCGTCGTGAACACCGACATAACAGGTGACGTACCCCTGGTTGTACGTCTGGAGCCCAAGGCTGTGAATGAGAACGGAGTGGTGATGGACGATATCGAGGTTGTGATAAATGACAAGAACTACGTGGAAGTACACGGCGACATGACCACAAACATCACGTTCACAGTGCGTGCCAAGGACGGAGGCAATATGAGCAGATACACTAAGAGAGACTTCAACTACTTCGACGGTATTTACTTCGACTTCACTGCGAAGAATCCCACAACACCCGGAGAGAAAATCTTCTCCGACATGATGGTGAAGCTCATCAACATGAGGATGGGTGTGAAGGGAATCGGATATGATGCCAACTAAATAACGCGAACGAGATATTTAACACAGAAAAACACTAAAAAGAATATCAGTCATGAAGACTTTCAAATATATCCTCGGTGCAATCTGCATCAGTGTCGCCAGTAGCGCTATGGCACAAAATCTGAACAGCGCGTATTTCATGGACGGATACACATACGGCTATGAGCTCAATCCCGCCAAAGACTATGAGAGAAAGGGATTCGTATCAATGCCTATCCTGGCTAATATAAACGCATCGCTCGCCGGTGGTCTCGACTACACGGACATCTTCTACAAGCTGCCCAACGGCAAACTTGCCACATTCATGCATCCCCAGGTCAGCGCTGACGAAGCCCTGAAGAACTTCTCTTCACGCGAGAAACTCGCTGTGGACCTGCGTATCGACATTATCAACTTCGGTTTCCACGCATGGAACGGCTACAACTTCTTCAACCTGAGTATGCGTTCCAACACAGGTTTCAGTGCACCATACGAGCTCTTCGAGATGGCGAAGACACTTAGCAACAAAAACTATGACATAGGTAAGGTGAGTGCACAGACCACCACATGGATGGAAATCGGTTTCGGACACAGCCATCAGGTGACAGACGCCTGGAGAGTGGGTGGTACGATGAAAATCCTGTTGGGCGGTGCACGCATGAACATGAAGGCCAACAACCTCAAGATGGAACTCGCCGGACCCGACAAGTGGATTATGACATCAGACGCAGAAATTGAAGCTGCAATGAAGGGATTCACCTGGGGCCCGTACAACACGAAACCCTATGATAACGGTGAACCGCGCGAGCCAGGAATTATCGACCTCGGCAAGATTGATGTTACAAAGGGCGGCATCGGCGGTGTCGGTCTGGCATTCGATCTCGGTGTAGAATGGGATCTGGAAAAGAACGACCTCGTGAAGGGTCTTAAGGTGAGCGCCTCTCTGCTCGACTTCGGTTTCATCAGCTGGAGCGACATACATCAGGCCCACAGTGTGGAGAACAACTATGAATTCGACGGCTTTAACGATATCAAGGTAAAGGACGGTGACGGAGAGAGCATGAGCAGTCAGTTTGATGATTTCACCACCGGTGTATCAAAGCTCTACAACTTCCAGGACAGAGGCACCAAGAGCGGTGCACGCATGTTGGGAGCCACACTTAACATCGGTGCTAACTACAAGATGCCCTTCTACGACAAACTTGACGTAGGTTTCCTCACGACAACTCGTATTCAGGGAGCATACTCATGGAACGACACCAGGCTCTCTGCCAACATACATCCCGTGAAGTGGCTGGAAGGCGGCATCAACCTCGGTTTCGGTTCTCTGGGAGCCAGCTTCGGATGGATAATCAACATCCACACCAAGGGCTTCAGTCTCTTCGCCGGTATGGACCGCGTCATGAGCAAGCTCTCCAAGCAGTACATTCCCACAAAGAGCTCTACAAACGTGAGCCTGGGTATCAGCTTCCCCTTCGGCAGCAGACAATAAAATATATTTAAGGTAATAAAGATATCTATGATTACATTCTTCAAAACAAACGACGGAAACATCATCGCCACAGAAAGTGCTAAACAGCTCTCCAGGGAGGAGACAGAAAAACTCTCCTGGCTCTACGGAGAAGCAGAAGCACTCAAAGAGCAGCGGCTCGACGGATATTTTGTAGGTCCACGACGCGAAATGATAACCCCATGGAGCACCAACGCTGTGGAAATAACACAAAACATGGCGCTCAACGGCATCCGCCGCATTGAAGAATACTGGCCGGTGGCAGACGAGAATGCAGATTACGATCCGATGCTGCAGCGTCTCTACAAGGCACTCGATCAGGATATCTTTACCGTGAACATTGAACCTGCTCCCATCCGCGAGATAACAAATCTTGAGGAATACAACGAGCAGGAAGGACTGGCACTTTCACCTGAGGAGATTGAATATCTCCATAAGGTGGAAGGCCAACTCGGAAGACCGCTGACAGACAGCGAAGTGTTCGGTTTTGCCCAGATAAACTCAGAGCACTGCCGACACAAAATCTTCGGAGGCACATTCATCATCGACGGAGAGGAGAAGGAATCTTCCCTCTTCAAGATGATTAAACGTACGACAGAGGAAAATCCTCATCATATCATCTCTGCATACAAGGACAACGTGGCATTTGCCGAAGGTCCCATAGTGGAGCAGTTCGCACCGGAAAACCACGCCACGAGCGACTGGTTCCGCGTGAAACCTATAGAGAGCGTCATCTCCATCAAAGCAGAGACACACAACTTCCCCACTACCGTAGAACCCTTCAACGGAGCATCTACAGGTACCGGTGGAGAGATACGCGACCGTATGGGAGGCGGTGTCGGTTCGTGGCCGATTGCCGGTACGGCTGTGTATATGACAAGCTATCCACGCACAAAGGAGGATCGCGAATGGGAGCGTCTTCTGCCCGTGCGCGAATGGCTCTACCAAACTCCCAGACAGATTCTCACAAAAGCTTCCAACGGAGCATCCGATTTTGGTAATAAGTTCGGCCAGCCGCTCATCTGCGGCAGCGTGCTGACATTCGAGCACCAGGAGCCCAACGAACCGCTCTACGCATACGACAAGGTTATTATGCTGGCAGGCGGTGTAGGATACGGCACAAAACGCGACTGCCTCAAAGGCAAGCCGCAGGCCGGAAACAAAGTCGTGGTTGTGGGAGGTGACAACTACCGCATCGGACTGGGCGGAGGCAGTGTGAGCAGCGTGGAAACCGGACGCTACTCATCAGGCATTGAACTGAATGCCGTGCAACGAGCAAACCCGGAGATGCAGAAGCGTGCAAACAACCTCGTGCGCGCGCTATGTGAAGAAGAGGTAAATCCCGTGGTATCAATTCACGACCACGGAAGTGCAGGACATGTGAACTGTCTTTCAGAACTCGTGGAAGAGTGCGGCGGCCTTATCGATATGTCGAAACTGCCTATCGGCGACCCCACCCTCTCAGCCAAAGAGATTATCGCAAACGAAAGTCAGGAGCGCATGGGACTGCTCATTGACGAGAAACATATTGACCATGTGCGTCAAATCGCCGAGCGCGAACGTGCCCCGCTATATATCGTGGGCGAAACAACGGGTGACGCACACTTTGCATTCCAGCAGGCAGACGGACGCCGTCCCTTCGACTTGGAAGTGAGCCAGATGTTCGGTCACTCGCCCAAGACGGTGATGGTGGACAAGACGGTGGAGCACCACTATGAAAATGCCACATACGATGCGAAGAAACTAAATACATATTTGGAAGACGTGCTCCGTCTGGAAGCCGTAGCTTGTAAGGACTGGCTGACAAACAAAGTGGACAGAAGCGTAACCGGAAAGGTGGCACGCCAACAGTGTCAGGGAGATTTGCAGTTGCCTTTGTCAGACTGCGGTGTGGTGGCACTCGACTATCAGTTCCACAAAGGTATCGCAACAGCATTGGGACACGCACCGCAAGCTGCACTTGCAGATCCCGCAAAAGGTAGTGTACTGGCTGTTGCCGAATCATTGACAAATATCCTGTGGGCTCCTCTGGAAGAAGGACTCGACACAGTATCGCTGTCTGCCAACTGGATGTGGCCGTGCCGTGCTCAGGAAGGAGAGGATGCCCGTCTGTATACAGCAGTAAAAGCTCTTTCGGATTTCTGCTGCGCATTGGAAATCAATGTGCCTACCGGAAAGGACTCCCTGTCAATGACACAGAAATATCCCTCAGGCGAAAAAGTCATCTCCCCGGGCACAGTCATAGTGACAAGCGGCGGACAAGTGAGTGACGTACGCAAAGTTGTAAGCCCTGTAATGCAAAAAGACATGGCATCCGGATTCTACCACATCGACTTCTCGTTTGATAAGTTGCGTCTGGGCGGCAGTGCATTCGCGCAGAGTCTGGGCAAGGTGGGCGATGATGTTCCGACCGTGAGAGATCCTGAATACTTCAGAGATGCCTTCAACACTGTGCAGGAACTCATTAAGAAGGGACTCATCATGGCTGGTCATGATATCTCCGCAGGCGGATTGATAACATGTCTTCTGGAAATGTGTTTCGCAAACACCACGAATGGTATTGCCGTAGAACTCGACAAAATAAAGGAAGAGGATGTCGTGAAGATACTGTTTGCCGAGAATCCCGGTATTGTTATCCAGGTGGCAGATGCTAACCGCACGGAAGTGAAGAAAGTACTCGAAGATGCCGGTGTGGGTTATGTATATATAGGTAAGCCCTCTGACGAGCGCAGCGTATGTGTAAGGAAAGGCAGCGAAACGTTCACCTTCGACATCGACTCTATGCGCGATGTGTGGTATGAGAGCAGTTATCTCATGGACACATACCAAAGCAAAAACGGAAAGGCCAAAGAGCGTTTCGAGAACTACAAGAAGCAACCTCTCATGTGGCAGATGCCAAAGAATTTCACAGGCAAATATTCACAATACGGCATACAACAGGAGAATAACAATGCGCCTCGCCCGAAAGCAGCCATCATCCGCGAAAAAGGCACCAATGGTGAGCGCGAGATGGCTTGGATGCTCTATCTTGCAGGCTTCGATGTGAAGGATGTGATGATGACCGACCTCGTCACCGGGCGTGAGACGTTGGAGGAGATACAGTTCATCGTATTCTGTGGCGGATTCTCCAATTCCGACGTATTGGGCAGTGCAAAGGGATGGGCTGGAGCCTTCCTCTACAATCCGAAAGCAAAGGAGGCGCTGGACAAATTCTATGCCCGTAAGGATACATTGTCGCTGGGTGTGTGCAACGGATGTCAGCTCATGATGGAACTCAATCTCATCGGCTGCAACAATGAGGCTCGCATGCTGCACAACGACTCCCGCAAGTTTGAGAGCAATTTTGTGGGACTCAGTGTTACTGAGAATAAGAGTGTCCTGCTCGGCAGCTTATCTGGAAGCAAGCTAGGCATCTGGGTGGCACACGGAGAAGGCAAGTTCTCCCTGCCAGGCAAAGAAAGCGACTATAACGTGGTGCTGAAATACTCCTACGACGGTTATCCTGCCAATCCTAACGGTAGTGACTTCTCCACCGCAGGAATATGCTCTGCAGACGGCAGACATTTGGCCATGATGCCTCATCTGGAACGTGCTTTCCTGCCCTGGCAGTGCGGCGTGTATCCGACAGAACGCCTGCATCAGGATCAGGTGACTCCATGGATAGAGGCTTTCGTCAATGCGCGCGAATGGCTGAAGTCACATAAAGACTAAATAAACATTAAGTGATGCTGGAACTTTTCATCACATTCGTCAAGATAGGATGCTTCACCATCGGTGGAGGGTATGCCATGATTCCTCTCATAGAGGAGCAGGTGGTGAACCGCAAGAAGTGGGTAACTCAGGAGGAACTAACAGACCTGATTGCAGTTGCACAGTCGTGCCCGGGAATCTTTGCCGTGAATCTGAGCATCTTCATTGGATATAAACTATACCGCACACGCGGTGCTTTGGCATGTACACTGGGTACAGCCCTACCCTCGTTCGTAATTATTCTGCTCATAGCACTATTCTTCCAACGTTTCCGTGAGTACGCAATAGTGAACAGCATATTCCGAGGCATCCGTCCCGCAGTAGTAGCTCTTATTGCAGCACCAGTATTCCGTATGGCCAGAGCAGCTCAAATCACACTCTCCACAATGTGGATTCCCGCTGTTTGCGCCTTGTCCATATGGCTTCTGGGGGTATCTCCTGTATATGTCATACTGTTCGCAGCAATCGGCGGTTATACCTATGGTCAACTTCTAAAATAGCAATCCATCATGCTACTGATACAGTTATTCATAGTATTTTTGATAATCGGCCTCTTTGGCTTTGGAGGTGGATATGCCATGGTCTCTATGATACAGGGAGAAGTGGTTACTTCTAACCACTGGCTGACAACAGGTCAGTTCACTGATATCGTGGCCATCTCGCAAATGACACCCGGCCCTTTAGGTATTAACACTGCCACCTACGTAGGATATAGTAGCATGGTGGAAGCTGGATACCCTGCATGGATGGGTATCATCGGAAGTTTCACAGCCACTTTCGCTGTGGTCCTGCCGTCGTTCATTCTCATGCTTATCATCTCCAAATTCCTACTGCAGTATAAGGATCACCCAATCGTGGAAAGCCTTTTCATTGGTATCCGTCCTGCAGTGGTGGGCTTGCTTATCGCGGCATCACTGTTGCTGATGACCCGTGAGAATTTCTCTTCACCCGGTGAGGACGCATGGAAATTCTTCGTTTCCGTCCTCCTCTTCCTGTTTGCATTCATCGGACAGCGCGTCTATCACATCAATCCAATACGACTTATCGCCCTATGTGCTATCGGGGGCGCCATATTATTATGATAAATAGAGAACTTATACGACAGAAGGTGGTGCAACTTATATATGCCCACTATACTAACGAGAACCGTTCATCCGACACACTTGAGAAGGATTTGATCGCATCGTTGGACAAAGCCTACGACTTGTATCTCTCATTAATGTGTTTACTACTCGAGATGGGGCGCATCGTCGGACGTAATTATGATGCAGCCTTGACCCGCTCAAAACGCTTAGGCATTAAAGCACCCTCTACCAGACTCGTGAGTAACAAATTCATGAAGCAACTGGAAGATAATCTCGCACTGAAAGCATATAAGGAACATCAATGTATCGACTGGTCGGGAGAAGAAGAATTGGTACGCAATCTATTGAATGAGGGACTTGCGTTGGATGTTGTGGAGGACTATCTGAATGACAACACACCGACGGAATATGAAAAAGATCGTGAGTTGTGGAGAAATATCTACAAGAATATTATTGTCGACAATGAACAGTTGGATGAATTCCTTGAAGATGAAAATATCTATTGGAATGATGACAAAAATGTAATCGACACATTCGTACTGAAAACAATCAACCGCTTCAAAGAGGACACTACACCAGACATGCCTCTTTTACCCCAATATCGAGACGAGAGCGACAAAGATTTTGCTTTGCAACTTATGAAAGGCTGCCTGCAACACGAAACCGAGCTTTTGGAACTTATTGAAATGAGCACTCGTGGATGGAAAATGGAGCGCATTGCACTTATGGACAGAGTCATACTGCAGGTTGCGCTCTGCGAAATACAGTCTTTCTCCTCTATTCCCCTTTCCGTATCAATCAATGAATACGTTGAGATTGCCAAACATTATTCTGCACCCGGTTCATCACGATATATCAACGCAACACTGGATGCTATTTCCAAGAAATTAACACTAAACAAAAAAATATGACACTTCTACAAGCAGCTGGGCAGCAGAGCAGCATGCCCATGATTTTGATGATGGTGGCTATTTTTGCCATCATGTGGTTTTTCATGATTCGTCCACAACAGAAAAAACAGAAAGAGATTCAGAACTGGCGCAACAGCATCACTGTCGGAACCCAGATTGTGACTGCTGGCGGCATATATGGTGTCGTTCGCGGCATCAATGAAGCCGACAACACGCTTGACGTGGAGATTGCCAACGGCGTGCGTATCCGCGTAGATCGCAACTCTGTATATGCCCAAGCACAGTCTCAGAACAAATGAATTATGGCAGCACATAAAGGCGGTGTTCTCCACCGACTTTATGCGCGATGTCTTCATCTTTGTAGGTGCACTTGTCATTGCCACAGGTTTCTGGTTTCTACAGCGCCTCAACGACACCTTTGAGATGGAGTTCAATGTGCCTATATCCCTTGTAGGCATACCTCGGGGTGTTACCCTGACTACACCACTTCCCGAATCCGTTCATGTGACGCTACGTGATCGTGGTACGCAACTCATCAACTACATGCGCCACCACATGCAACCCATAACACTTGAATTTTCGCTGTATGACAACGGAGGAGCCACTGGATGCGGTTATGTGCCCATCAGCGATGTGCAACATGCCCTGAACACCCAGATTCTTACCTCTACTGTCATACAACGTATCACACCTGATACATTGGAATTCTATTACAATCGTGGCTTGCACCGTCGCCTGCCGGTTCGACTCATGGGATCAGTTGAAACTACAGAGTCTTATTATCTCCATGGTGTTACGTTCTCACCTGACAGCGTGGTTGTTTATGCACCGGCACTGGTGCTTGACACTATGACATATGCCTTCACCGATGAAATTCATGTTAGCGGTATAGAGAACGACTTTGTTGAGAGTATACACCTGCGTCCTATGCGTGGTGTTAAATACGATCCCGAAAAAATCCACATGACAGCCCATGTGGACTATTACACAGAGAAGACTATCACCATTCCGATTGTCGGTGTGAACTTCCCCGCCGATAAAGTCTTACGCACATTCCCATCTCAAGTGGATGTAACATTCCGCATCGGGGCAATGGACTACAACAAGGTCACAGAAAAGGACTTCGTCCTAACTGTCTCCTACGAAGATCTTATCAATCACACCGGAGTGCGATACCCTCTTGAATTGAAATCACTTCCGGAAGGCGTTGCCTCTCCGAGACTGTCACCGTCAGAGTTTGAGTATCTCATTGAGCAAACACAGGAAGACACTCCTTTGGAGGCACAGGACGGAACGGAATAAAATCCCCCTTTTCTTTGGAAAAGAATGAAGCACGCATAGATAAATGGCTTTGGGCCGCGCGTATTTTCAAGACGCGTACCATCGCAGCAGCAGCCTGCAAGAAAGGACAAGTGACAATGAAGGGTGCTACACTCAAGCCTTCTCGCATGATTCATGTAGGAGATATCATTGATGTGCGTAAACCTCCTGTCACATGGTCGTTTCGCGTACGTCAGACAATAGAACGGCGTGTCGGTGCAAAACTCGTACCGGAAGTATTGGAGAATGTCACACCGCCCGAGCAGTACGAACTGCTGGAAATAAGCCGTATCAGCGGTTTTGTCGGTCGCGCGAAGGGAACTGGGCGTCCCACGAAAAAAGATCGTCGCTCCCTTGAGACATTCACAGAAGACATACCTGAATTTTTCGGAGACTTCGCCTGGGAAGATGACGACGATGAAGACGAGTATGAAGAGGAAGGCACAGAAGATTAAGGCCTGAGCATACCCAAGACTACGGATTGTCAATGATGCGGTCGGGATTAGAACAAGGCTTCTGGCGACTGATGCGCTGAAGAACCTGTTCGCGAGTGCAACCGTCGCGCTCCATAACCCTGCGGATGCGCGTCTCAAGGGGAGCACGCACCTCCCAGAGCTCGTCGACACAGTCCCTCATGCCGGCCTCCACCAGTATGGCGGACTCCATCACCACCTCATCGGCATTCTGACGCCCGCACCACGCCTCGAAATCGCGCCTCACAGCAGGATGAACAACGGCATTCAAGGCCCTGAGATGCTCCTCGTCCGAGAAGAGCCACGCGGCAAGCCAAGGACGGTTGAGACGGCCGTCGGGCAGATAAGCCTCATCACCGGCAAGGGCGATGACGGCAGCCTTCAGGTCGGCATCCTGCTCCTGCAGACGCCTGGCCTCGCGGTCGCAGTCGTAGACGGGCACTCCCCTCGCCTCCATCTGACGGCAGACAAAACTCTTGCCGCTGCCGATGCCTCCTGTGATGCCGATACGCTTCATTTGTTGTTGTAGTTGCACATGGCAAACGACATGCCCGAGAGGCAGAACGCCTTGATGGCCTCCACAGCCACCAGAGCGCGCTCGTCGCACAGCTTGCTGTCCTCGGGAGAGAAACGGCTGAGGACAAAGTCCACCTGCGCACCGCGCGGGAAATCGTTGCCGATGCCGAAACGCAGACGGTTGTAGGCCTCAGTGCCCAGAACGGATGCAATGTGCTTGAGTCCGTTGTGACCCGCACTGGAACCGCTCTGCTTCATACGTATTGCACCCACGGGCAGCGAGAGGTCGTCCACCACCACGAGCATATTCTCCAGGGGTATCTTCTCCTCGTTGAGCCAGTAGCGCACGGCATTGCCGGAGAGGTTCATGAAGGTGGAGGGCTTCAGGAGCACCACCTCCGCATTCTTCACACGACCGCGCCCCACAAAACCGTAGCGCTTGTCGGCAAAAGCAATGTTGGACACCTTAGCGAAGGCGTCCAACACTCTAAATCCTATGTTGTGGCGAGTTCCGTCGTATTCGTCTCCGACGTTACCCAACCCTACAATCAAATACTTCATTATTATGCTTCAGCAGCGGCAGCAGCGCTCTTGGCATTACGTGTCATCTTAACCTGACATACCACAACGCTGGAACTGGTAATGATTTCGAGACCATCGAAACTCAACTCGCCAACCTTGATAGTCTTACCCAGTCCGAGAGATGTAACATCAATGTCCAACTTCTCAGGAATTGCGGTATAAGGAGCCTTCACCTTCAGGCTACGCACATTGGCAGCCAACTTACCACCGGCACGCACACCTTCTGCCAAGCCGTTAAGTTTAATAGGCACAGCCATCACGATGGGCTTTTTCTCTGTCACTTCATAAAAATCGATATGAAGCAGCTGGTCGCTTACCGGATGGAACTGCAATTCTCTCATCACGGCCTTGCACTCCTTGCCGTCGATGTTGAGATTAACACAGAAGATATCGGGGCTGTATACCAGATTGCGCACCTCGTCGGCTGTCACGCTGAAGCTCTGAGCCACGGGATTGCCGTCCTTGTCCTTCTTCTCACCATAGAGATTACAGGGAATCAAGCCCTGCTTGCGGAGCTGTGCGGTAGCCTTCTTACCAGTCTCGGTACGCATGGTACCCTTTACGTCGATTGTTTTCATTTTTTCTTGTTTTTGTGTTACTTTGTTTATACTATCATCACACTGTTTTGTGAAATTCGCGTGCAAAGGTACGGAAAATAGTTTAAAGTTTAAAGTTTAAAGTTTAAAGTTTTTGCGTTAAAGGGGCATTTTTGTGTCTCACGCACACATTTCGCGGGCGATGAGTTGCATGATATCCTCTTTATTTACGTCCAGCCACCTCGACTGGAGTCCCTCGCGGGCCGCAGCGTCGACATTCACGCGGGCATCGTCCACGAAGAGACATTCCCCGGCCTCCGCTCCTATCCCGCGCACCACCTGACGATAGATTTCCGGATCGGGCTTGGCGAGATGCATCTCCTGAGAGAGGAACACGCGGTCGAAGAGCTCGTCCACACTGAACCCTTCCTGCGCGAAGTCGTGGGCGAGCAGATGCTGCCAGTGCAGGTCGTTGGTGTTGGAGAGCATATATGTCCTGTAGCCCTTCTCGCGGAGCGAACGCACCATGAGGAGACGCTCGCGGGGAATGGTGCGGATGCAGCGGTTCCACGCATCGATGAGCTGGGCGGGCGTGGTACCCTCGTTGCACTGGGGCAGTATTGTGTCGATGAGCTGCTCCGTGGATATGTCGCCCATCTGATAGTCGGAAAGCAATTTTCCCATACTCAAGCCCTCGCATACAGGAGTAGCGCCTTCCCCGTCGTCCTTGGCAAGAAAAGCTCGAGAATCAAGTCCCACAGAGGCAAAACCGTCGAGCATGCCCTGCACGTTGAGGTCGAGCAGCACACCGCCGAGGTCGAAGATGATATTGCGGGGAAGCATGCGCTTATGCCTTGCGGCTGTCGATGTTGTCGCCCTCGGTCTCCTGCATTGCCTCGTCGAAGTCGGTGATGCCGTTCTCCACGAGGATGTTGTACCACTGCACGAGTTTCTTCATGTCGGAGGGGAACACGCGGTCGCGGTCGAAATTGGGCAGCACCTCGGCCACGAAGTCGGCCAGCTGCTCTTTGGATGCCGTCTTGGGGTCAAGGGATGCCTTCTTGCCACCCTCCTTGGCGAGGATGTTTTTGAGCACCTGGCGCAGGGGCACCTCCTCGGAGTCGGTATACATGGCAATATCGGCCAGCGATATCACGCGGTCGGTGCCGAAAGCGGGCATACGTTTCTTTGTCTTGTCGAGCGTCTCCACAATGAGACTGCGGTTGCCGCGGCTCACGAGGCGGTAGAGGCCCGGTTTGCCGGCAATGGCGAGAATTGTTTCTAACATATCTTTGCGTTTTTGATTATTTCTATTATCACATCACGTGCCTGCTCCATACTCTTGAGGGGAACATATTCCTCGCGCGAATGGAAATTGATGCCGCCAGCGAAGATGTTGGGACAAGGCAGGCCGCGGAAAGAGAGCTGGGCTCCGTCGGTGCCGCCACGTATGGGCTTCACCTCACAATGTCCGCACACGGTCTCGATGGCCTTGCGGGCGAGCTCCGTGATGTGCGGTTTGCCCTGCAGCTGTGAGAGCATGTTATAATATGTGTCGGAGAGCTCCACAAGCACCGTACCGGCTCCGTACTCCTCGTTGAAGCGCTCTGCCATGTCGAGCAGCACACGCTTGCGCATCTCGAACATCTGGCGGTTGTGGTCGCGTATGATATAGGAGAGGCGGGCCTCCTCCACAGTGCCGCTGAGCGAAGTGAGATGGTAGAAGCCCTCGTAGCCGGAGGTCTTCTGGGGCACCTCGTTCTGAGGCATCGTCTGCGCGAATTCCGAGGCGATGAGCACAGCGTTGCGCATCTTGTCCTTGGCGTAGCCGGGATGCACGTTGAAACCCTTCACGGATATCTTTGCCGAGGCGGCGTTGAAGTTATCGTACTCCAGTTCGCCGGCCTGTCCTCCGTCCATTGTATATGCCCAGTCGCAGCCGAACTTCTCCACATCGAAGAGATGAGCACCCTGCCCTATCTCCTCGTCGGGATTGAAGGCGATGCGCACCTTTCCGTGCTTCACCTCAGGATGCTGCAAGAGATATTCCATCGCACTCACTATCTCGGCAATACCGGCCTTGTCGTCGGCTCCGAGCAGCGTAGTGCCGTCGGTTCTTACGATGCCGTCCTCCACAAGGGGCTTCACATCGCGTCCCGAACAGTCGGGCGAGGTGTCGAGATGGGCAATGAAACCCACGACGGGGCGCTCCTCATCACAGTTGGCGGGAAGCGTGGCGTAGAGGTAAGAGTGCTCGTCCAGTTCTATATCCTGAAGACCGAGAGCCGTGAGCTCATCGCGCAGCATCTCAGCCAGCACGCGCTGTCCGGGCGTGGAGGGACACACGGCGGCATTTGCCTCCGAGCTCTGCGTGTCCACAGCGACGTATCTCAAAAATCTCTGCAACATGGCGTTTAAGCTGTCTTATTCGGGCTGCTGAGCCTTCAGTTCCTCATAGAATGCAGCACGGGCTGTGTTAATATAAGGATACAACCACAGACAACCTATGCCGAGAGTGAGTATCGCAAGAAGAATCCATCCTATGAAGGAGAAGTCAAGGCAAAAGAGTTCCCACTTGTGACCATCCATCATACGCATAGATTTCTCAATGGCCTCATTGCCGGAAACCTCCTCATCGTCGTCCTCCAGAATAAACGGAGTCATAGCATAGGAGTATGACTTGATGATGCCGGGAATTATAAGCAGAAGGCTCCAAAGCCATGTGTACAACATGGTGAGCACCATAGTAATTAACACACGGTTGTTGAATTCCTTGAAAATATACATAACATCGAACTTCTCACCTCGCAACTGCTTAAGGAACGACACCGTGAAAGCGAATGTCATAGGTGTAAGCAACAGGGCAGCGATGAATCCGCCGACTATGGGTACCACTGTGCCACAAGCTGCAGAAGCAGCAAACGACACAACAAAATAAACCAATGTAAATACAGCGGCTTCTCCCCACACACCACTCAAGGCCTGACGTGCCTCGGCGCGAAATTCTGCAGAATTTTTCATATCTCTGTTATATTAAGTTTTACTTTTCAAGCGTAAAAGTGCGACAAGTTTCTTTTTCAACTGTTTCACTGACGCAAAGGTACGAACTTTTTCCAATATCAGCGTTCTATTCAAGATTTTTTCGTATCTTTGCGGTGAAAAAAGCAACAAAATAACCATGAAATCATATCAGAAAGCCCTCACATTCGTACTCACTCTGTTGTTGTGTACTGCCGCTATCGCACAGGAGCCGGAAAACATTCCTTCGCAAGACTCCGCTGACTCTCTGAAAAATACGCAGGATTCTATCATCGAAAGCCTGCGCAACGAGTTGCAGGAAATGAAACTGCAAAGCATCATACTCCAGAACGAGTTGGAGCGCACGGGACAGATAGTAGCTATGGATTCACTCATGAAGGTGCAGCGTCGCGACCAAGTGGATTCACTCAGGAAAATCACACCGGGTGCACCTCTCGTGGTGGACGAAGACACTCTTTTGCGCCTTTACGCACGTCGAGGCGGAGTGACGCCGGAAAATCGCGTAGAGAACGCAAGCCGGATTATCGACGATCTCGGGCACAAACTGGCTTTCCGCCCCGATTCCCTATATGTGTTCGAGGGTGATTTCTCTTCCGACATTATGGCAGGCAACGAGCTGATACTCAGCATCACAGATATGGATGCCCTGTGGCAGGACACATCGCGCTCACAACTGGCTGAAGATTACGCCAAAATCATACAGAAGAAAATTGACGAACTGCAGGAAGAATACGGGCTCCGCAAGAAACTGTGGGGGCTGGCAATGGTTGCGCTCATCATCCTTGCGCAGTACATGCTGCTGCGACTCACAAACATCTTCTTCAGACGATGGAGAAGACGCTTCGCACGCAAAATGATAAACATCCTGCATCCCGTCAATCTGAAGGACTACGAATTGCTGAACACACAATGGCAAAGGAAAGTCGTACTGGTGGTGTATAAGGGAGTGCGCTATTTCGTCATCCTGCTCCAGCTGTCCATATCCATTCCGCTGATGTTCTCCATCTTCCCGGAAACGAAAGTTCTCACACTCAACGTATTGGCTTACATTTGGGAGCCCATCAAAGGTATCATATTCTCTTTCCTGGGATATCTGCCCAACATCCTGCAAATCATCATCATCTGGATGTGTTTCTACTATGTCATCAAATTGATAAGATATTTTGCAGGAGAAATAGAAAACGGCAGATTGAAGATAAACGGTTTCTATCCCGACTGGGCACAACCCACGTTCTATATTCTGCGTGTGCTGCTCTATTCTCTCATGTTTGTGATGATATGGCCTCTGCTCCCAAACAGCAATTCGCAGATATTCCAAGGCGTTTCAGTCTTCATCGGTATTGTTGTGTCGCTGGGTTCCACCTCCATCATCGGTAATATCATGGCAGGAATGGTGATGACATACATGCGTCCCTTCCGCATCGGAGATTATATCCAAGTGGGCGACACCACCGGTGAAGTGATTGAGAAGACGATGCTCGTCACGCGAATCCGCACTCGCAAGAATGAGATTGTGACGATACAGAATTCAAGTCTGCTGGGTTCGCAGACCAGCAATTTCACTGTGGCAGCACGCAACTACGGCATCATCGTACACACGAAAGTCACTATCGGCTACGATGTTCCCTGGCAAAAGATAAAAAAGATAATGGAAAGCGCTGCACTCGAGACACCAGGCATTCAGCACACACCGGCGCCTTTCATGATGATAACGGCTCTCAATGACTTCTATGTGGAATACGAGATAAATGCCGTAACGAAAAACGACGTAAAACTTCCTGCAATCTACTCTGCCTTGCATCAAAATCTGCTGAAACGGTTTTTCGAGGAAGGTGTGGAAATCATGTCGCCGCATATTTACGCCCGTCGGGACGGAATCGACGTACAGATGCCGTCCGACTATCTTAACACAAAAGCACGCAACGAAGACAAAAACAACAATGCGTAGGATTCTCATCATTGCAACTTTTCTGCTTACGGCCACAATAACGACATTTGCCACAGACGAAAATTTCTATATCTTCCTCTGTTTCGGACAATCCAATATGGAAGGAGTTGCGCGCCCGGAAGCGCAAGACCTTGAGAGTCCCGGCCCCCGTTTCCTCCTGATGCCAGCAGTAGATGACGAACAGCGAGGACGCAAAACAGGCGAATGGTGCGAGGCCACTCCACCACTCTGCCGTCCCCATTCAGGACTGACTCCCGCAGACTGGTTCGGACGCACTCTTGTGGACTCCCTGCCCGAGAACATACGCATCGGCATCATTCATGTGGCTATCGGTGGCATCCGTATTGAAGGTTATATGCAGGACAAGCTGGCGAAGTATCGCAAAAAGGCACCGAAAGGGATACAGGCGGCGCTCACCCTTTACGGCAACGACCCCTACGAGCGCCTCATCACCCTCGCACGCGAAGCACAGAACGACGGAGTCATCAAAGGTATTCTGATGCACCAGGGCGAGTCGAACGCAGGCGACAGGAAATGGGCGAAGAAGGTGAAGGAGGTTTACAACCGCATGCTCAAAGACCTGGAGTTAGAGGCAAAGGACGTCCCCTTGCTGGCAGGCGAGACGGTACAAGCCGACGGAAAAGGAGTGTTCATCGATATGAACAAACAAATCGACCGTCTGCCCGAGACGATTCCCACAGCACACATCATTTCATCCTATGGATGCACAAGCGGCCCAGACAACCTGCATTTTGATGCTGCCGGTTATCGCGAAATGGGAAGACGATATGCTCAGACGATGCTCCGTCTGCTGAAGAAGTAGTGCATTCCCTCTATCTTAAGAAAAGGATTATTTCAATCGTCTACGTCGGTGCGAATCACATTGTAGGTGGTCTTGTCGAAATGTATATCCACACCATTTGACAATTCTACCTCATAACTCAAACGTCCGCGTTCAATCTTATTGATTTTGACGTTGTGGTAATTCTTCTTGACATAAACGGCAATGGCATTCGGCACAACGGAAACCGGCACAGCATCCGTCTTGCAGTCTATTTCCATCCAACCGCCTTTACAGTTGAACTTTATTTCGTCGCCGTTGCTGAGAGTCACCTCGTATGACACTCCGTTGAGATTTGACTCCTTCTCCGCCTTCACTATCATCCTGCCCTTGAAATGATTCTTCACCAGAGAGCGGGCTGGTGCAGGCAAGTCCTTAACCTTAATAACTCTGTCACGGGCATCTGTCGATGCAGACAACATCATCACGAAGAGAAAAATGAGCCAGAATTTCGTCTTTTTCATAGTCATAAAATATTTAGATTAAAGTCTGTTTTACACACTTTCCACTGCAAATATATAAATATTTTGTGCAAAATGCCGAAAAAAACCTTCATACATTCATCACTTTTTCTGTTTTTTGGTTTTTGGGGGGCCGTTTCTTTGTTCTGGTTTTCGTTTTCGCTAAAGACCCGCAACATATCGGTGCCTTGCCTGTCCAGCTTTGACCTAAGGTGACGATTCCGCTACTCCAGGTTATTCGATTTCCCTCTCATTTCCACGCTTCATCTATCGGGCATCTATCGGGCATCTATCGAGCATCTATCGAGCATCTATCGGGAATCTATCGGGAAAACCAGACCGATGATGCACCTTTCCAACTACTATCCTGCAACCTTTACACAAGATTTCTTGGGGACATCTTGGATGCTGCTTGTGCTCTGACTGGAAGAAGACTGCAGATGAAAACACCGCCTCAAAATGCGAGAATGGGCTTGCGAAAACTTAATTACAGGGCATTTTTTCTAATTTTCTTTTTCTTAACGTATCGTTTTACGCGCAACGTTCACATATTCTCAATATTATTTTGTACCTTTGTCCAAGGAAGTACACGCTTATACCATGACTGAATAAAAAAAATACTATTATGAGAAAACAAATACTCTTTCTGCTCTCTCTCCTGGTGAGCACTATGCCGGTCTCTGCACAGACAGACGTGACGAGTCAATATCTGGCAAATCCATCTTTTGAGCAACCAGTGGCCTCCACCCTCAGCGCGGACGCAACAAGAGGAGCCTACAATGTGGGCACATCGCTGACCGGATGGACTGTAAGCGGGACGTTCGGCGTGTCAGACATCATGACATCTGCCGCAACGGCCACAGACAACAATATGGGAGCTCCCGGCACTCCTTCCGACGGCATGCAGATGTACTATATCCGCAATGCCTGGAAAAACGCTACGGCATCTGTGAAACAGACAATCACGCTGCCCGCCTCCAAATACCGTCTCACGGTGGACAGCAAGAGTGCTCACGCAGGCACCGGCAGCAGCGGCAAACTGGTGGCTGCCGGAGAAAACACCACTATCACGATGAATCAGGGCAGTATTCCCTCCACATGGAGCCCTGTAACCGTAGAATTTACCCTGACGAAAGAGACATCCGTGACAATCGGTTTTGAATTCACATGGACCAACAGCCCCGGAGCAAGCTTCCTTCTGGACAACGTGCGACTCTATGACATTGCAGACGAACCCGTCAATCCCGACCCGACAGAGGGCGATGTGGATTCACCGACAGAGGGAAAGATTGACAACACCTTCGTCGGCGAAGCGGAAATGATGACCGACCTGCTGAAGATGCTTGCAAAATTCGGCACCTATCTGCAGAACGATTTCTACGACTGCTCCGCACCAAACAGCAAAAACGAGCCCTGCGGCTATTTCAACGGCGAAAGCAGCGGACAGAACAACGAAGCCGGCGTGCGCACCAATGCCGATCTCTCAATGATATGTGCTTTTCTTGTGAAATACGCAAAACCGGAAGGTATTGCCCTGCCGGCCGGTGTCACCTGGGCACGCATTGAAGAGATGGCGATGAAGTCACTCGTCTTTGCCTATTCCACCCACAAGGCCAACAAGCTGAAAGGCTGCGCCCCGAACGGAAATACATATTGGGGCTCTGTATCTTCATCCGACAACGTGTGGGAAAGCAGTTTGTGGGCAATGAGCGTAGCATACTCCGCATTCTTCCAATGGGACAAACTCACGGCTGCCCAAAAGGGTTACATCTATGCCATGCTGAAAGCAGAGTGCAACTACGAGCTCAACCGCACCGTCCCCACAGGATACAGTGGTGACACGAAAGCAGAGGAAAACGGCTGGGAAGCCGACGTGCTGGCTGCCACGCTGGGACTTTTCCCCGACGACGCCCTTGCTCCGCAATGGTTTGAGAGGATGCGTCTCTTTGCAGCAAACAGTTACTCTCACGGCAGCGATGCGACAAACTCTGGGGTGATAGATCCTACATACAACGACACCCAGTGGAATGACCTCTATAAGGGCAACAATCTCTACAGCGACTGGACGCTGCAGAATCACAACCTCTTCCACACCTCATACCAGAACGTGGTGATGCAGGAACTCGGTGAGGCTGCACTGGCCCTGAAGATGTTCCAGGGCAACAATGAGAAATGGAGCTCCAATGCGCTTCAGCACGGCAATCAGGAAGTGATGGACAACGTGCTCAACTGGCTGGCGCTGGCAGACGGCGAACTGGCAATGCCCAACGGCAATGACTGGAGCCTATTTCTTTACGACCAGATAACATCCTACAGCACCCAAGCATGCTTCCAGAGAGATCCCAATGCCCTGCTTCTGGAAAACCTCGCATACAAACAGATTAAGGCCCGTCAGACAACCACTTCCGACGGTTCATGGCTCTTGCGTCCCGACGTGAGCGCACGCCGCATGGGCGTTGAAGCACATCGTGTCATGATGACATATCTCATGCATAAGATGATGTCCACTGCGGATCTGCAACCGACCTCGTGGGACGATTTCCGCAACGCACACTCCAAAGCAATGATATTCCCCTGCCAGAATATCGTAAGAGGCTATACTCCCAGTCGTTTCACCTGTTTCTCGTGGAGCACGGGTCTCAAGAGCTACACAGGATACTTTGCTGCCGACAAGGCCGACAAAAACAAAATCGTGGTTCCCTATCGCGCCAATAATTCAGGCAACATCACAGGATGGTATGAAGTGAGCGGAAAAGGAACAAACGCCACTCCCGTAGTGTCGGGAATCTACCAGCTCGACGGCAATGCATGGGTTATGAACGGCGAGCTCTCTGTGAACGATGCCGCACTGAACAACCGCTTTGCACTCTACTCCACTCCAGGCAATGCTTTCATCTATCTTGATCACGTGAAAGCAAACACATCATGTACTATTACTGCCGAGAAAGGCGGACTGCTTGCAATCTCAACCGATGAACTCACGAAACTGCAGCGCACGTTGTATTACGCTGACGGTGACGAAATCACATGGAAGCAGAGGGACGGTAGCACACAGCTGACATTTACTTCCGATTGGGTAAACATTGACAACGAACTTGGTATTGTCGGTCCCGGCGGAAAGAAGATGGCATTCGCCGATCGCGGTGCCAACAACAGCATCTACACCTCGAAGCTGTACCCCATGTATTCGAACAGCAGTCGCACCGTAGCGTCCGGTGAGGTGGTGGATGCCCGTCATCTTGTATATTACTGCAACATCAATGCTGAGGACACAAAAGCCACTGCAGCTCAGGTGGAAAGCCTCAAGAGTCTCTTGCCGGATGGCTGGAACGGTGTCATTGCTCCCGATCCGTCCGGAGCATACTATTGTCTCATCTCCAACTTCCGCGGCGCAACATCTGCAACAGTTGACGGTATCACCATAAAGAATCTGGCAGCTCCCGTATTCAGCACAGAGACCACTATCGAAAACAACAAGGCGAAGACCAGTCTCACACTGCAGCAGAACAACAGTTTTGCCACACAGATGAAAATCTTCATACAGGGTTCGCACATAAAAGCGCAACTGGAAGATGCCAACACTGCATATATCACGGCGACACAGGATGTCACAATAACAGTTTACGGCATGCCCGGCGACTATACAAGACGCATGACCAATGCTACGCTGTCTGCCGGCGAGACAATAAAAGTGGTTCTCACCGACGACGGTTTCACAAAAGAGAGCGCAAGCCCCTACCATCCTGAATACAAAGAGGACACCGACATGACGGGATACATCGTCAATCCGAAGTTCCAGGGTAATTCAAAAAACGGATGGACACTGACAAAGGCTGATTACAATGAGGCCACGAACTACAACGAGCAGGAGTTCTGGAACAACAGCAGTTTCTCACTGAAACAGACTGTCAAGGGGCTTCCTGCCGGCCGTTACCGCCTGTCATGTCAGGGATTCTACCGCGCCGGCGGATATAATACTGCAGCGGATTCACGCACAGCGGGAACGGAAAAACTCAATGCCTCACTCTATGCCGCTCCCACAGGAGGCACAAAAACATCACAGCCGTTACAGAGTATCTTCACTGAATCCGGCAAGTTGGGATTTCTCGGCGCAAACACCACATACGGATACGTGCCAAACAATATGGAACAAGCCTCGCAGTATTTCAGTGCTGCGTTATATGACGGGAATTCCGTGGATTTTGTTGTTGAAGGGAACCAGGATGTGGAAATCGGTGTAGAGAAAACGAGTAAGATAAATGAAGACTGGACCATTTTCACTAACTTCCGGCTTATCCTGCTTACCGACGACCCTACGGATGTGGCTCTCACTCTTCCCACAAATCCCAAGAGTGAAAGGAAAAGCAAAAAATTTTTCCAGAACGGACGTCTTTTAATAACGGACAACGACGCGACATACGACACCACCGGAAGAAGAATAGAATAAAAGGAAAAATACAAAGTGATTGATCGCAGCACAATAGCGAAAATTAACGATGCGGCACAGATATATGATGTCGTCTCGGAATTTGTAAACCTGAAAAAATCAGGCGCAGGATGGAAGGGACTCTGTCCTTTTCATGACGACCGTTCTCCCTCATTCACCGTATCACCGGCAAGAAACACCTGTCGCTGCTGGGCTTGCGGAGAAGGCGGCGGTCCTGTGACGTTCCTCATGAAGCATGAACAGATATCCTACCCAGACGCCTTGAAATGGCTTGCAAAGCGATATGGCATCCCTGTAGTGGAAAAGGAACTGACTCCGGAGGAAAAGGCGCAGGAAACGGAACGCGACTCTCTGTTTGCCATCAACGAATGGGCCATAAACTGGTTTGAGACACAAATGCACGAAACGGCCGACGGACGAGCCGTTGGATTGGCGTATTTCCGCGGACGGGGCTTTCGTGACGATGTCATGAGAGACTACCGGGTCGGTTTTGCGCCAAAAAGTCGCGATGCCATGACACAAGCCGCTTTAAGAGAGGGATATAAAGAAGATTTTCTCGTAAAGACAGGACTCACCGTGAGACGCGACGACGGCACGCTGTATGACAGATATTCCGGACGAGTTATCTTCCCCATACGCAGTGTTTCCGGCAAGGTTGTAGGTTTTGGAGGCCGAGTTCTCGATGCTGCCACAAAAGGAGTTAATCAAAAGTATGTCAATTCCCCGGAGAGCAGCGTCTATAGCAAGAAAAAAGAACTTTACGGCCTTTTTGAAGCAAAGAAAGCCATAGCAAAAGCCGACCTCGTATATATGGTGGAAGGCTACACGGATGTAATGGCAATGCACCAGATGGGTGTGGAGAATGTGGTAGCATCCAGTGGTACGGCACTCACCCACGAACAGATACGACTCGTGAAACGGTTCACAACAAATATCGCAGTGCTCTTCGATGGTGATGCAGCCGGAATAAAAGCCTCGCAACGAGGTATCGACATGCTTCTTGCTGACGGAATGAACGTAAAGTTACTTATGCTTCCGGATGGCCAAGATCCCGATGAATTCGCCAGAAAAAACACACAGGAGGATTATCAGCAGTACCTTGCCACCCACCAGGTGGACTTCATCGAATACAAGACAAAGCTCCTACTGGAAGAGGCACAGGGAGATCCCATCAAACTCTCCCGCCTGGCAGGAAACATCATACAGAGCATCTCCGTCATACCGGACGACATCACACGCTCACTGTATCTGCGACAAGCTTCCCAGAAACTTGGCATTCAGGAGAAACTGATGAGCGACGGTGTGGTGCGGCAGATACGCAAGAATCAGGAAGAGGAGCACAAACGCCACGCGATTTCCGCAGCAGACTTGGAATACGCAGAGTCCAATGGGGAATCAGCAGACACGACGATTACTGCAAGCAAGAAGACTGAGTTCTTACCCCAAGAGAAAGATATCGCAGCACTGCTCGTAAAATACGGAGGACGGATATGCTGCGAGGCCGAAGATGAAAACAAACAACCAGTCAGCCTCACCGTTGCGGAATACATCAGCATCAATCTCGCTCAAGACAACATCGTGCTTGAAAATCCTTTGTACAGGCAGATATTGGAAGAAACCCTGACCGGCATTCTCGAGCAACCGGGATTCAATGCGGAGTCGTATTTTATCAATCACGAGAATCAGCAAATCGCCTCACTCGCTTTCCATCTATCGCAGGACTCGGAGCAATTGTCCAAAATCTACGGAGAACAGGCGGGGATGCCATCGGATAAAGAACTTGAGGACAGCACTACACACGCTCTTGCTTCGCTAAAACTGGCTATCATCACACGACAACTCACAACTCTCACCCGTGAGATGAATATGCCTGGCATTTCACCCGAGAAAAGCCGTCAATTATTGCTACAGTTCAAGACCCTTCAAGAAATAAAGAAAATGCTCTCAAAAACCTGCGGACAGCGCGTTTTAGGGTGATATTTATCAAAAAAACTTAAATTATAGAAAAAAATGGGGAGATAATCCACATATCTCCCTTTTTTGTTGTATCTTTGCGCCCGAGTTATATTTTATACGAACGAAAACTCCAATGGAAAGAACACTCGTTTTGCTTAAACCAAGCACTATACAACGCCAACTCTGCGGCGAAATTATCAGTCGTTTTGAAAAGAAAGGTCTTCGCATCGCCGGCATGAAGATGATGCAGCTGGACGACAAAATCCTGGAAGCACATTATGCTCATCTTGTCGGCAAGCCATTCTTCCCTGCCCTGAAGGCAAGTATGATGAAGACTCCCGTTGTGGCAATGTGCCTGGAAGGCGTTGATGCTATTGCCGTTGTACGTTTTATCACCGGCTACACCAACGGCCGTAAAGCAGACCCCGGAACCATCCGTGGTGACTATTGTATGTCCAACCAGCAGAACATCGTGCATGCCTCTGACTCTCCAGAAGCAGCAGAAGCAGAATTGGCACGTTTTTTCAAACCGGAGGAGATTTATAATCTTGGTGATCTCAATCTGGATCGCCTCTATGCTATAGACGAAAACTAAAATGGGGAATAAAAGGGCTAACAACAAAGGAATGAGAAAATTTTTGCTATCACTTATCTGTACTGCTGCGAGTCTAACATGTCTCGCACAAGACCAGTTGGCGGCTGTCGCTCCATCTGATTGGCACGTAAGACGCATTGATTCTGTGTCTATCGTGCGTATCATGGAGCGCGAGAACCTGCAAAATCCTGCATTTGCACTCTACCAGAGTTGGAACAACAAGTATGTCAGGAATTACGGTGTTGAGATACCAAACGAGTACATCATAGACCTTCGCGGTTTCAGGATGCCTTGCGACAGCAAACTCGTGACATCGTCATACGGTTATCGTAAATCTTTCCGCAGAAACCACTATGGAACCGACATCAAGGTGTATGTCGGCGACACCATCCGCGCAGCATTCTCTGGAAAAGTACGTATTGTGGCTTACGAAGGCAAAGGCTATGGCAACTATGTCATCATCCGTCATCCCAATGGCCTTGAGACCACTTACGGACACATGTCCAAGCACCTCGTGAGCGAAGACCAGATTGTAAGTGCCGGACAGCCTATCGGCCTCGGTGGCAACACGGGACGTTCCTACGGCAGTCATCTGCATTTTGAGACACGTTTCCTCGGTCAGTTCATCAATCCCGAACTGCTCTTCAATTTCGAGCAGCAGGATGTGCTGGGCGACTGCTACGTATTCCGCAAGAACGGACGTGGTCAGATACTGGCCAAAGCAGATGGTATTCTCGGCAGACCGCAGGAAACATCTCCTGAAGATCTCGCAGTTATTGCCGAACAGGCACAGAAACAGACTGAGAGCCGCGGTTTCCAAAATCAGAGACGGCAGGCTATCCGTCAAGGCGGAGTGTATAAGGTCAAGAATGGAGACAGTCTCTCCAAGATCGCAGCTAAAATTGGAACGACTGTAAACAAGCTTTGCAGCGCGAATAAGATTTCCGCCAGAACTCCTCTTCGTCCAGGACAGATTCTTCGATACTGATGACCACGAAGGAACAGTTTGAGAATATTCTCGCTGAGTGCCGCAGTCTCTTCGAAAAGAAGTTGCATGACTACGGTCCTGCTTGGCGTATTTTACGTCCGACATCACTCACCGACCAGATATTTATTAAGGCTGGACGTATCCGTTCCATCGAGACAAAGAAAGAGGCATGGGTCAACGAAGGCATTCGTCCTGAATTTATCGGAATTGTCAACTATGCCATCATAGGACTCATCCAGCTCGACCTGGGTCCCGAGATGCCGTCATCCTCTGCAAAGGCCACATCCATGACCAACGACGAAGCTCTTGCCGCTTATGACAAGTGGGCAGGAAAGACTCTGGAACTGATGCTGCGCAAGAATCACGACTATGATGAGGCATGGCGCTCCATGAGAGTGTCTTCCTATACGGACCTCATCCTCATGAAGATATTCAGAACAAAACAAATAGAGTCCCTAGCGGGGGACACTTTGGTGTCGGAAGGTATCGATGCCAACTATATGGACATGATGAACTATGCCGTATTCGGTCTGATAAAACTCACATACGGTGAGGACGCTGCTTGTTAACCTCTGCCGCCTTGTTCTGGCGTTCACCTTCATTCTCTCGGGACTGGTCAAGATAATCGACCCGAAAGGTTTCTCCTACAAGATAGAGGAATACGCGGGAGCGTACGGAATCACAGACTTCAACATCACACAGGCACCGCTATTCATGGCTGCTGCTGTAGCAATGCTGGAGTTTTCCGTAGGCATATATCTCTTTTTCGGCATTCGCAGGCGCGCGACAGCAGGAGTCACCCTCCTAATGTTGCTCTTCTTTACTGCACTTACCTTCAACGCATGGCGATGGGACAATGTGCACGACTGCGGCTGCTTCGGAGATATCATCCACCTCACTCCCGCACAGACATTGCTAAAGAATGTCTTTCTGCTGCTCTGCTGCCTGCCTGTAATGCGCTGGCCCAGACTGCAGGTGCGCTTCATCAGTGAGAAAAGTCAGTGGACAATCGGACTTTATTCCTGGATATACGGTGCCGCGCTGTGTGCCTACAACATCTACATGCTACCCGTGATGGATTTTCGTCCATATCACATCGGAGCAGATCTTCTGGCCGCAATGCAACCTGCTGAAGGAGCCGACGTGCGCTATACCCACACATTCATAATGGAAAAGGACGGTGTACGCAAGGAATTCTCCCTTGAGGACTATCCCGACTCCACATGGACGTTTATCGACAGACGCACGCATATCGAAGGCAGCTCAAAAGCCTTGCCTCCAATCCACGATTTAACCGTCGTCTCACGCGAGACCGGTGTGGACACCACT
Organism: uncultured Bacteroidales bacterium; assembly: GCA_902802815.1. Classification (GTDB taxonomy): domain Bacteria; phylum Bacteroidota; class Bacteroidia; order Bacteroidales; family Bacteroidaceae; genus Physcousia. The sequence continues at coordinate 57,530 of CADCNQ010000025.1, forward strand.
GAGGCTCTGCTGCAGAGCGACGGATGGAAATTCCTCATCGTTGCACCGAATCTCTCACAGGCCGATGACGGAGTGATGGATGCTCTTGCCGAACTCACCGACTACTGCAATCAGCACACCTATCCCCTCTTCTGCCTCACGGCATCCGGCGAGGGCGATATACGCAACTGGCAGGATATCACGGGAGCCGAATATCCTTATCTGCTTTGCGACGAAACGCCGCTGAGGACGATGGTGAGAGCCAACCCGGGACTTGTGGTGCTGAAAGGCAGCACCGTAAAGGCAAAATTCTCCACACTCTCCCTGCCGAAAGAGGAAGACCTTACGGACTATGCCGACCGGCTGGCCCTCTTCAATCCCGACGCAAAGGACCACATGCATATGCTCCTGTCGCTTCTGCTCTGGTTTATTGTCCCACTGTTTGTCTTCACACTATTGGATAATTTATATCAACTGTTTATACATTTTAAAAACAAAAGAAACATTATGAGAAAGCACATTGTAGCAGGTAACTGGAAAATGAACAAGAACCTGCAGGAGGGTGTTGCCCTCGCCAAGGAACTGAAGGAGATTCTCGCTGCCGAGAAGCCCAACTGTGAAGTAATCATCGGCACTCCTTTCATTCACCTCGCCACCATATCTGAGCTCCTCAAGGACAGCGTTATCGCAGTCAGCGCAGAGAACTGTGCAAACAAGGAGAGCGGTGCCTATACCGGTGAAGTGAGCGCAGCAATGGTTAAGAGCACTGGTGCCGAGTACGTTATCCTCGGTCACAGCGAGCGCCGCGAGTATTATCATGAGACTCCCGAGATTCTCAAGGAGAAGGTTGATTTGGCACTGGCCAACGGTCTGAAGGTTATCTTCTGCATCGGTGAGAGCCTGGCAGAGCGCGAGGCCAACAAGCAGGAGGCTGTGTGCAAGACAGAGCTTCAGGGCAGCGTATTCCACCTTTCTGCAGAGCAGTGGAAGAACATCGTGATTGCCTACGAGCCCATCTGGGCTATCGGTACCGGTAAGACCGCTACTGCCGAGCAGGCAGAGGAGATTCACGCTTTCATCCGCAAGTGCGTGGCCGAGGTTTACGGTGACGCTGCAGCACAGGAGACATCCATTCTCTATGGCGGCAGCTGCAAGGCCAGCAACGCTCCCGAACTCTTCGGTAAGGAAGACATCGACGGCGGCCTCATCGGCGGTGCATCTCTCAAGGCTCCGGACTTCAAGGGTATCATTGATGCTTGGAAATAAGTCTATAATAACACTGCTTCTCTGGGTTGTAGCTCTCACGGCTACAGCTCAGAGAACAGACACCATATCCCATCACGACTGGCCCGTGTGGATTCTCCCCAACGACAGCTGTGTTGTCGTGCGCGACTCCGCCACCCGTCAGCCCGTCATCCATCAGGTGGACTCCTCGCTGATGGTCAAGGTGCGTGTCAACGGATTCCGTGTGCAGCTCTATTCCGGCGGCAATTCCCGCAGGGATAAAATGAAGGCCATCGAGATGGCACACACGGCCAAGATGTATTTCGAGGAGACCCCCATCTACACACAGTTTATCTCTCCCCACTGGATATGCCGTATGGGTGATTTCGTAGATCATGCCGAAGCGCTCCACATGCTCCATGAAGTGAGAGAGACCGGGAAATTCCCAGAGTCAGTCCTTGTCAAGTGTAAAGTAAATTCCTGGCAGATTGCCAGATAAAACGCATCACTTAATGAGTCAGTTGGACAAAACATACGACCCCACTCTCAACAACCAGCCCCTGACACCTCAGCAGCAGGCCATCAGCGAGCATGTGCGTGCCATCCTCGAACTCCTGGGCGAGGACCCCGAGAGAGAGGGACTGCTCAAGACTCCGCGTCGCGTGGCGCGGGCTATGACGGAACTCACCCGAGGCTACCGCGAAGATGCCATATGCATACTCAATTCGGCAAAGTTCCGGGAGGACTACCGCCAGATGGTCATTGTCAAGGACATCAATTTCTATTCGCTGTGCGAACACCACATGTTGCCTTTTTACGGTCAGGTGCATGTGGCTTATATTCCCGACGGGGAAGTGACCGGACTCTCCAAGATTGCGCGCCTGGTGGATTGCTTCGCCCATCGCCTTCAGATACAGGAGCGCATGACAAAGCAGATACGCGAAGCCCTACAGGAAGCTCTGCATCCTCTCGGCGTGATGGTAGTCATCGAGGCGCAGCACATGTGTATGCAGATGCGAGGTGTCGAGAAGCAGGGCAGCATAACCACAACATCCGATTTTTCTGGTGCATTCAATCAGGCTAAAACCCGCGAAGAGTTTCTAAGTCTCATCCATTCTTAGGAATTTAACATTTTTTCAGCAAAAATCCGAGAACTTGACAAGTTAATCCAATAATTTGACAAGTCATTCTCCAAAAAAATGTCGTACCTTTGCAGCCGATTTGAAACATCAAATTATTTCAATCTATGAAAAAGATTCTATTTCTCTTCGTATCGCTGTTTCTTACGGCAACCACAATGACGACATTCACCTCCTGCGGTGACGACGATGATGCTGTTTCTCTTGTTATCCCGGGACTCCCTGATGACAAGGGCGGTGACGACTCCGGGAGCGATGAAGGAGAACTCATCCACGAGTTCAAAGGATGGCTCAAGGTATCCACCGGATATTTCCAGGACTCCTACTACGGCGAGGGTGCTGTGATACGTGTCTATAAGAAGGGTGAGACCTACACCTGCAAGTTCCACGACAACACGTGGGGTGACGGACGCTTCGACATCACTATGGAGCGTGGCCAGGTCAGCGGCACAGGCACACTTGAGATGCCGGGTCAGCACGGTCGTCCGGCAAAGAGCTACGAGGCCACCATCTCCGGTCCTATGACTAAAATCGTCATCTCCGTGCCCTCCGTTATGGGCGGCACCGAAATCACGTGGAACTACGGTACACGAGTTGGCGGCACATTCACCGGCACCAACAATGTCAGCGTGGGCGGTATGTACAACTACTCTGCCGAAGACGTTGAGCAGACCGTGACGGTCAACCCCGACGGCACCGTCAACCTCACAATTTCCGAGTTCAGCCTCAGCGGCACCGTGATGGGCGACCTCACACTGGGCAGCTACATCATCCGCGACATACCGTTCAACCAGCAGAAGGGCGGTTTCTACAAAGAATACGCAGACGGAACGCTCACCCTCCACTTCAAAGCTGTAAAAGACGGCGAAAAAACCCACGACAGCTACTACGTCTTCAACAACAACGCCACGACAACCTACATCCTCATCAAGCCTGCGGAGAGCGGCATCACCGTCGAGAACAAATTCTCGATGGGTTCCATGCCCTTCTCCATCACCGCTACGATGGAAGGCACAAAAGACTGACAACCAAGCCTCATAAGAAAGCCACAGACATCTGATTTTCTAATGTCGAAGACGCTTACACTCATAACGCTCCCTCTACTGATGCTCCTCGTGACATCGTGCGAGGGAGTTTTTGATGGACTCTACGACACACCTGTCGCAGCTGCCTCCTCCGCCAGCATTGTGGGCAACACAGTCGAGGGTACGCTCTATATTGATGCGAGCAAGTGGGACGAGTGGCACTATATCGACCTTCCCACGCTCAACAGTCACGTCATGAAGGACGCTTCCTACGACCTCAACAGCGACTGGCGCACTTACTCCATCCCGATGCCCGAAGAGGGCACTCCCGGCGAGGACGTCACCGGCCACCAGCGCCCGGGACAGTACATGTACTGGTTCAACGGCACGATAGGTCAGACGGTGAAGGAACATGAGTTCCGCTACTTCACCCCAGCCGCTGAGCAGCCTGCTCCCGCTTCGTGGACATTTGCCGTTCACCGCAGCGAGGTGCGCACCAACGGAGGCAGCGTCTGGAAATCTTCCCTCGACAACATCTCCCGGGCCAGTCTCGCCACCTGCTACGGTGCCGTCTTCGCGCCCGATGAGTGGAGTGAGACGGATGTCTGGGATGACTCCGGGCAGATGCTGCTCCAGCTCATCCCTTCCCAGGGCATACGCATCAACAAAGTGCTGGGCAGCTGGCTTGCCCTCGGTGTGATGCCCAACTACGTGATGGACTCCCACGTCTTCTTCCTGCGACTCTCCGACGGCAGCGTAGCGGCGCTTCAGCTCATCAACCATCTCAGCGACACCAACAAGAGGTGCTGCCTCACCATCAAATACCGCTATCCGCTGCAGTGACACGCCTCCTGAGCCATACACTGCGCATCTTTTCCGTTCTCCTGCTGCTCACTGCTGCGGAGCATGTGCATGCCAACGCCAATCTCACGGAGGCACAGCTCGACTCCATCGAGCGTGCCTGCGAGCGTGTCAGCGAAATGGAGACCGTCGTGGTCACCGGCACACGCACGCCGAAGCTCCTCAAGGAGACTCCCATCCTCACCCGCGTGCTCAGCGCTGACGACATACGCAAGGCCGATGCCACCAACATACAGGACCTGCTGCAGGCGGAAATGCCTGGCGTGGAGTTCACCTATGCAATGAATCAGCAGGTGAACATGAACATCTCGGGCTTTTCCGGTCAGAGTGTGCTCATCCTGGTGGACGGCGAACCGCTTGCCGGCGAGACGCTCGACAATATCGACTTCACACGCATCGCAATGACAGATGTGGAGCGCATCGAGATAGTGAAGGGTGCAGCATCGGCACTCTACGGCAGCAGTGCCATCGGCGGTGTCATCAACATCATCACCAAGCGTCCGAAAGACCCCTGGACCCTGCATCTCGACGGTCGCTACGGCCATCATAACGAGCAGCGCTACAATGTCTATCACGACCTCCGGCAGGGCATCTACTCCCACAGCATCGCCTTCTCGCGCACCTCGTCGGACAACTATTCCCTGAGCGACCGCGACAGTCACGCCGCCACGCGCACCGTATCACAGGTCTATGGCGACCGGACGTGGATGGCAAAATACGGAGCCACAGTCGATGTGAAGCCCTCGCTGAAACTCTCCGCGCGTCTCGGTTATTTCCGCCGCACGGTGGAGCGCACCCCCGACACCCCCGACCGCTATCACGACTACACGGGCGGCATACGCGGAGCATGGGACATCACATCCCGCGACCATATGGAGCTCTCCTACTCTTTCGACCAGTACGACAAGTCAAAATACCAGCGCCTGGCCTTGCTTGACATACGCGACTACAGCAATGTGAAGAACAGCACGCGCCTGCTCTACAGTCACAATTTCTCCCGCGGCGACGTGCTCACCGTCGGTGCCGACTATCTCTACGACTATCTCATGAGCAACAATCTCGCTGCTCCCGTGCATCAGCAGAATTTCGATGCCTTTGCGCAGTACGACTGGAAGGTGACATCCGAATGGGGCATCGTGAGTGCTGTGCGCTACGACTACTTCTCCGAGGGCAGTCTCTCTCGCGTCACTCCCAAGGTGTCAGCCTGCTGGCGCCCCACACCGCGCTGCACCATGCGTCTGTCCTACGGTATGGGCTTCCGGGCCCCCACCCTTAAGGAGCTCTACAACGACTTCGATATGGCGGGCATCTGGATTGTGGAGGGCAACAAGAATCTGCGCCCCGAGAGCTCGCACAACATCAGTCTCTCCGGCGAATACCTCTCGCACGGTTGGAACTTCATCATCGCAGGTTTCTACAACCGCATCTACAACCACATCACCACTGGCGTACCGTATTACAAACCCGGCGACACGCGCCAACTCTATCTCACCTACATCAATCTCGGCGACATGAACGTCTACGGTGCGGAGGTCACCGTCACCAAGCGCTGGGACTGCGGACTCGGTATGAAACTGGGCTACACCTACACCCACGAGGATGTCTCCGGACGCAGCGCCACACCCTATATGCCGGCCCGTGCTCATTCCTTCACGGTGCGCACCGACTGGGATCGCCAGTTCAACCGCACGTGGGGCCTCAATGTGGCTCTCTCCGGCAAGACCTTCTCTGCCATCGACAATCTGGAGTACGCCAATCTCTACGACATCTCGGCCGGCACTCATCCGGTGCACTATCCCGCCTATTCGATGTGGAAATTTCAGGCATCGGTACGCCTGCGCCAATGGTGTCAGATTCGGGCCACTGTGGACAATCTCTTCAACTACCGTCCCGACTACTACTATTACAACGCCCCCCTCACCACGGGCACCAGTTTCCTCGTCGGTCTCTCGCTGGATATTGACCGCATAAAATAAGAGCATCCGATGCTCTTATTTTCTTTATGTCCCCGATGGCCGCAATGGCCTGAGGTCATCGGCTTTTGATAAAAAAAGGGCACTCTACGGAGTTTTTTTATTCAAATTTTTCTCCTTGTTATTAAATATCACTACCTTTGTCACGTAAATTAACCGGAAAACAATACAATGAATCGTTTCTAATACCATTAACAAAACTGATATTAAAGATGAAAACACCAATTCATATTGGAAAACTGCTCTTGATATCTCTTCTGATGTCAGTCGTGATGCAGTCTGCCTATGCGGAGAGGCTCTACTACCGGACGAAGGGCAATAAAGTAGGTATGGTGGATGCTCGGGGCAACGTAGTGATTCCCATCGCGTACAATAGTATCGAACCTTGGGGAGAGAATTTATACAAGGTGCAAAAAGGGTTCAAAAGTGGAATCTGCAATAACAAAGGTCAAATTGTTATACCAGTTAAATACTATTTTCATAGACTAAACGACAAAGGGCTTGCCGCGATTGCCCTAGGAGTTAACAAAAATGGACTTATAGATGCAGAAGCACACTTTATCTTGCCATGTGAATACAAGTATCTGTATGAGTTTGATGGTGATGCCTCCAAGCTGGCTGCGTTTGGCGAGGGTTCATATAATTCATTCGAAAGAGAAGAACTGCTGATTACAGACTGTCGCTATATGTGTTTTTCGAACAGTATAAATAATTTGACAAAATGTGGTCTCTTAGATGTTACGAATGGCAAGGTGCTGATTCCCGCCGGTCAGTACAATTGCATCCTCAAGCCTGTTTCCGGCATGTCGCGCTACTACAACACCAAGCGCTCCAACACGACATACGGCTACGTCAATATCGAGACTGGCGAGAGTTTCGAGGTGGGCAGTATAGACAGCAAACTGGATAACATCAAATATATGACCCATAGCGATTTCCATGGCAATGTGGCTGCTGTCAACAACGGCAACGCATGGCATATCATCAACCGTTCGGGAGAAACCATAAGGAATAATTATAACGACATCCGCTTCAACCCTCCCGCACATATATGGGTAGGACATCGCGGAGACGGAACCTTGGACGTGTTCGACGAGGACGGCCGCGACAAGGCCGGATTCCAAGGGTATACCGACATAGTATTTCCTGACGATATGGGCGACAGGAAAGTGTTCCCGCTCAAAAACACGGAGGGGAAATGGGGACTGCTGAGTTTGGAAGGAACCGCCATCGCGCCTTTCCTCTACCAGGAGGTACGTATCGGCTGCAGTAATGTCATCGCTGTCAGGAAGGACGGTTTGTGGGGATTTATGAACAGCCAGGGCAAGCAACTCGTCAAATGCAAGTACGCTGATGTGGAAATGCCGGTGGAACAGGACCCTGCCTACGTGTGGTACAAAGATGCCCACGGCTTCTGGTGCCAGCTCAATCTCAACACCGGGAAGGAGAGCCCCACGGAATATGCCAATGCAGAACCCTTCCGTGACGGACTGGCATGGGTGAGACCCAGGGAGATGACATTCGGGGGCGGTGTGCTGGATGCTGCTCTTACAACGAACAGCACAGACTCCATTTCCGAAAGTAAGTTGGGAATCATCATCAACGAACAGGGCGAGGTTATGTTCCCCGAGGCAGTCACCTCGGAACTTCTGCCCAAAATCAAAAGCCTGATAGTCAAGAAAGGCGGCGGGGCCCTGAACCGTGCGGAGGCGCATCGTTTCCTGCTCCAGCAGAGTGCAGAGAACAGAATGTATCCGATGAACACAAAAATCGACGACAATGACTGGGACTATTAAAACTGTAATTATCCTGCTGCTCTTGAGTGCAGCATTGTGTTCCACAGCTCAGGACGAGAACCGCTACAGACGCAGTTCCATATATTCTATCCTCATCAACCACAGCGAGCAGAACTTCTCGGAAGATATCCGCAAGGCATTCCTTAAGATACCCGTTCCCGACAAATACAACGACCACAACCTCTCCGTGAAAGTGGTGACACTGGGCAAGAAGTTGTCGGGTGCCTCCTCAGACAAGGAGAACGAACAGATAACGGCATTTCTAGACTCCAATCAGATTGCCAGCCGTCTGGTCGGCAGGTGGTTCAATCGGGACATATACACCGGAGAGTGCAACATGGATCTCGTAAAGGAGCGCGGTATGTACGATGCTACTGAGTTCGACAAGGAGATGGCCGCCCGCTCCACTCGTGGCATAGCCCTTCTTGAGGATGCCGGCGAAGATCTCATCGGCAACACATTTGTGCTTGTCAATGACATTCGCTATGTCGACAAGAGCAAGACAACCATGTGGGTAGGCATCGGTCTCGCCATTCTCAGTGCCGGTGCCGGAGCTGCCATGGTGGCCAACGGTGCATCCCTCAGCCAGGTCAACAGCTTCAACCAGTCCGCACAGAATCTGGCCACCACAATACAGAACATCAAGGGCTTCAAGGTGAAAATAAACACGTTCCTCTACCGGCTTGTGTGGGATAAAGAGGTGGCTTCCGCCTTTTACGAGAACCAGTACAGCAATGCGCCCGACGAAGCAAAGCGTCTTGCTTTTGAAGCTGCAAGGGCCGGCTACCGTCTAGAATATGTCGGCAAGGTGGAGAGCCGTGCTAGCGAGACTAGTTATGTGGGTGTGAACCTTTATGACCCGCAGGCTATGGTGCGCAAGGTGTGCCAGCGTGCTCTCGATGAGAATATCGTTGATTTGCAGACTGAGTTCGAAGCCTTCCGCACTCGCACCCCTATTCTGACCTCCGAACCCATCACGGCCAGTATCGGCCTGAAGGAGGGTGTGTCCAAGAAGAGCAAGTTTGAGGTGCTGGAGCGAGTGGAGAAGGAAGACGGCACCATCTCTTACAAGCGCGTGGGTGTGATAGCTCCTGATCCGGATTTGATTTGGGACAACCGCTATATGGCTGTCGAGGAAGGAGCGCCGAATTCCCTTTTGGGCAAGACCACATTCCATAAGGTGAGCGGTTCTGCTCCCATGCCCGGTATGCTGATTAGGGAGATGTAGCACTGCCCGCTATGCTGTCCGCTATTCCTCGTCGGTCTCTCGCTGGATATTGACAAGATAAAGTGAGGGGTCAGTTCAGATAAGGTGCAAAGGCCCTGTTGTATTCCTCGCTGTCCGAAAGGCATCCGTTGACGACGCATACTATCGTGATGTCGCCCCGAAAACACAGCACCTCGTCAGCTGCCCTGAAGATATCCTGGTGAAACACATATTTGATTCCCTGCTTGTCTATCCACAGACGCGATATGAATTCATCGTCGCATCTTAGCGGAGCTTTGAACTGCAGGTTCATGCGTGCAACGACGGCATCGACACCCTTCTCGTGCATCTGTGCAAAACTCAGTCCGCAATGCTTCAGGAAGAGATGTCTGGTATGCTCTGTATAGTGCAGGTAGTTGGCGTTGTTGACAATACCCTCGATGTCGCATTCATAGTCGCGCACCTCCATACGGGTCTCAAAGATGTATTTTATCATTGTTA
>CADCNQ010000026.1 GCA_902802815.1 uncultured Bacteroidales bacterium
TCTTTCCGTGTGAAATTAAAAAAAATCTCAAACCTCAAACCTCAATTCTCAAACCACTATGCAACTAACAGAACACTTTACATTGGAAGAGATGCTCCGTTCCGATACGGCATCGAAAAAGAATATAGAAAACCGCATATCTGCGGAAGAAGTGAACAACCTTCAAAAACTCTGCCAGAAGGTGCTTGAACCTCTGCGTCAGCATTTCGGCAAACCCATCAGGATAAACAGCGGTTTTCGCTGCAAGGCACTCAACGAGGCAGTAGGAGGCGCAAAGAACAGCTACCACACCAAAGGCCGCGCAGTTGACATCCCGATGCACCCAGGCTGGCTCGCCTATATCAGAGACCATCTGCCGCATACGGAATTGATTAACGAAGGCTCATGGATTCATGTCGCGCTGTAAGTGGCCTACGGCCTAATTAATTGATAATTGACAATTTACAATTGACAATTTCAGTTGACGAGTTAACGAGTAGACAAGATGAAAGTTGAAAGTTGTTTCAGTAGACGAGTAGACGAGTTGGATGAACCTGAAACTTGAAACCTGAAACCAGTCAACTATAATTACTCAAAAAGTTCGGAGTGAGAACCCAAGCGAACTAATTCAATAACATCGTTCTTCTCATCTATCCAGATAAGCAAAAAATCTCCCTGTATATGGCATTCCATACAACCCGTGTAATTACCATGAAGCATGTGAGGATAATACTCGACAGGGATGGCCTGTTCGTTCATCAGCATAACCAACACCTCCTTCAATGCAGCAAGTTTCTTGGGATTATTCTTATACCTCTTCAGGTCTTTCCTGTATTGAGTCGTGGGCTGTAGGCGCTTCATTCTTCATTTAGAATATCATGGAACATTTCATCCACATCAGTATAGACCTTGTTGGGATTACGTCCGGATGTTGCCTCCGCAATGGCAGCCTTGGTCACAGCATTGGGTTCGCGATAGACAACCTCAAGCAGCACACTCTCCACATAGTTGTTAAGCGTGCGATTCTCACGTGCAGCATTCCGCTTTAGACTCTCCAGGAGATCTGCTCTCAAACGAAACGATGCGGGTTTTCTGTTTGTTGTTGCCATACTCTATATATCGTTTGTATTACACTCGATGGCAAATGTACGACGTTTTTTCGAATTATTTATCTGTTTCAACAAAAAAAATCACAAAACTATCTACATTTTTCAGTTGACAAGTTCGCTGCGGCTTCGCTCGCGCTCATTCGGCAAGCCGAAAGTAGACGAGTTGGATGATAACGAAGACGAATAACGAAAACGAAAACCACAGAAATATTTTTCAACCACGGATCACACGGATTTACACGGAAATGTCGTCTCAATGGGCTGAGTCCAATAAAACAAAAAATCATCGCTTGCCCGCAGGCTCGCTGTGATAAAATTGAAAATGCTTTTTACGAGGACAGGAAGTCGCTCGCCCGTAGGGCTAGGCTTGCGAGCGACCATCTTAAGCCTGCCCCGCCTGCCCCCATGTGGGGGAAGGTTTGGATTGGGGGAGGTACCCTCCTTAGGCAAGGCGACTGGGGCCTTTAGAGTAGCCACTGAATGTGGCTTAACCCCCTTCGGTTCCCCCGTTATCGGGGGACAGAAACCCCACAAAGGGCGAAGAAGGCCTTCAGAGGAAAGACTGAATGTCTTCCCGTGCCTGATGAGGGGAGCCATAGCTCTTATGGCGACGGAGGGCAAGGCAAGTTCCCACTTGCGACGGAGGCAAAGCGGGTGGTTGTGAAAAGGCAACGGGGTGTTAGGGGCAGAGCCCTTAAATTCAATAAACGATAACCGATAAACGATAACCTGAAACTCTTGCCCCTTGACTCTTGACAATGGTCGTTCATCATAAAAAAAATAGCGCACGACATACGCGTGCGCTACTTCTATTATAAAGACCGAAGTCTATTAGAACATCTTGTCGGGATACTGGCCGGCATCGTGAAGAGCCTTCAGCTTGGCAACAACCTCGGGACGGTCCTCGGGATATGTCACACCAAACCACTTGCTCGTGGTGTCGAGCACCTCACAGGTGGCCTTACCCGTGTTGATGAGATGATCCACCATCAGAGGAATGAAGAACTCGCTCTTGAGGTTGGCCTGATTCTTCGGGTCCTTCAGGAAATTGATGAAATACTCCTCAGAATAGTCAAAGTAGTCGGGAGTGAAGCCCCAGAAGTTCATAGAAACGGGAGTGGTGTCGGGAATGCTTACCCACTGGTCGTTCTCATCGAGATACTGCACCACACCGTTGTGACGCTCTATCTTGGTGCGCTCCACAACAGAGGTCAGATGATGTGTCTTCTCGTCGTTCTCGCAGATACCGCGACTCACGGTGCCGCTCTCGGAGAGAGTGTTGTCAACGCGGAAACCGACCATAGCGTACTTGCCCTTGCTGCCCTCGGGGAGCTCGCTGAGGAACTTGGCCATCACCTTGAAGGCATCGCGATCGTAGAAGTCGTCGCAGTTGAGCACAGCGAAGGGTTCCTTGATGACATCCTTACCCATGAGCACAGCGTGGTTGGTGCCCCAGGGCTTCTGACGGCCTTCGGGCACAGTGAAACCGGCGGGAAGTGCATCGAGAGACTGGAAGCAGAGTTCGCAGGGAATGTGACCCTCATACTTGGAGAGAATCTGCTTGCGGAAGAGTTCCTCGAAGTCGCGACGGATCACCCATACTATTTTGCCGAAGCCTGCCTGAATGGCATCGTAGATACTGTAGTCCATAATGCTCTGGCCCTGAGGACCGAGAGTGTCGAGCTGCTTCAGACCGCCGTAACGGCTGCCCATACCGGCTGCGAGAAGAAAAAGTGTAGGTTTCATAATAAATAAATTTAAAAGGTTTGTATTTTAGTTGTCATACTCCTGCCAAGACTTAATCTGGAGATCCTTCTCCTGAAGCGTGGTGAACGCCTCGATGAAGGCACTTGCCAGACGGGCATTGGTGATAAGAGGTATGTTATGGTCGATAGCACCGCGACGTATCTTGTAACCGTTGGTCAGCTCGCGCTTGGTGTGATTCTTGGGCACGTTGATGACGAGGTCGAAAGCATGGTCGGCAATCATCTCCATCACACCCTTGCGACCGGGATGCTTCTCATCGGGCCATGATACCGTGAGAGCCTTCACACCGTTGTCGGCAAGGAAGCGTGCTGTGCCTTCGCTGGCGTAAATCTTGTAACCGGCCTTCTGGAGAGCGCGGGCGCTGTCGAGGAGAGCCACCTTCTGCTTGGTGTCGCCGCTGGAGAGCATGATACCCTTATCCTTGGAAGGAATCTTGTAGCCGGTGGCTATCATGGCGTTGAGGAGAGCCTCTTCGAAGCTGTCGCCCAGGCAGCCCACCTCACCTGTGGACGACATATCGACACCGAGCACGGGGTCGGCATTCTGCAAGCGGGCGAATGAGAACTGGGAGGCCTTCACACCCATGCGGTCGATATCGAAGGCAGAGCGGTCGGGTTTCTCGTAGGGAGCGTCGAGCATGATTCTCGTGGCCGTCTCGATGAAGTTGCGCTTGAGCACCTTGGACACGAACGGGAACGAACGCGAAGCACGCAGGTTGCACTCAATGACCTTCACCTCGCGGCCCTTTGCCAGGAACTGGATGTTGAAGGGACCGGAGATATTGAGCTCCTTGGCGATGGCCTTGCTGATCTTCTTAATCTGGCGCATCGTAGCGAAGGTGATATGCTGAGCGGGGAAGCACATCGTGGCGTCGCCGCTGTGGACACCGGCATACTCGATATGCTCGGAGATGGCGTATTCGACAACCTCGCCTGCACGGGCAACAGCGTCGAACTCAATCTCGTTGGTCTCCTGCATGAACTGGGAGATGACCACAGGATACTCCTTGGACACCTCGGAAGCTGCGGCGAGGAAGCGCTTGAGCTCGTCGTCGTCGTAGCATACGTTCATCGCAGCACCGGAGAGCACGTAGGAAGGACGCACGAGAACGGGATAGCCCACCTTGTCGATGAACTTCTTCACGTCCTCCATAGACGTCAGAGCGCTCCACTCAGGCTGCTGGATGCCGAGCTGGTCGAGCATTGCGGAGAACTTGGAACGGTTCTCGGCTCTGTCGATGGACACAGGCGATGTGCCGAGGATGGGCACCGACTGGCGGTAGAGCTTCATAGCAAGGTTGTTGGGAATCTGACCGCCCACGCTGACGATGACACCCTTGGGCTGCTCCAGGTCGATGACATCGAGCACACGCTCGAAGGAGAGCTCGTCGAAGTAGAGACGGTCGCACATATCGTAGTCGGTGGACACCGTCTCGGGGTTGTAGTTGATCATGATGGACTTGTAGCCCAGTTTGCGAGCCGTCTGGATGGCGTTGACGGAACACCAGTCGAACTCGACGCTCGAACCGATGCGGTAGGCACCGCTGCCGAGAACCACGACGCTCTTCTCGTTCTTGTAGTAGTTGATGTCGTAGCCCTCCACCGCGTATGTCATATAGAGGTAGTTGGTGAGGTCGGGATGCTCGGAAGCAACGGTAGGAATGCGCTTCACTGCGGGGAGGATGCCCATCTTTTTGCGGAGAGAGCGGACAGCGAGATTCTGCTTCTCCATGTTGCCGGTGGAATCCTTCAGCACGAAGCGGGCAATCTGGAAGTCGGAGAAACCCATCACCTTGGCTTTGCGCATCACGTCGGCAGGCAGTTCCTCAAGAGTGTTGTACTCCATGAGCACGTGCTTGAAGTCGACGATATTCTTCATGCGCTCGATGAACCAGGGGTCAATCTTGGTCAGTTCGTAGATGCGGTCGATGGTGTAGCCTTCTTCCAGAGCCTGTGCGATGGCGAAGATACGCAGGTCGGTGGGGTTGGCCAGTTCCTCGTCAAGGTTGGTAAAGCGGGTGTGGTCGTTGCCCACGAAACCGTGCATCCCCTGCCCTATCATGCGCAGACCCTTCTGCAGCATCTCCTCGAAGGAGCGACCGATACTCATTATCTCGCCCACGGACTTCATCGAAGAACCAATCTTGCGGCTCACACCGACGAACTTGGTGAGGTCCCAGCGGGGTATCTTACAAATCATGTAGTCGAGAGAAGGAGCCACGTAAGCGGAGTTCGTGGTGCCCATCTCGCCTATCTGGTCGAGCGTGTAGCCGAGAGCTATCTTGGCAGCAACGAATGCCAGAGGATAACCCGTTGCCTTGGAGGCAAGAGCGGAAGAACGCGACAGACGGGCGTTCACCTCGATGATACGGTAGTCGTTGGTCTCGGCATTGAAAGCAAACTGTATGTTGCACTCGCCCACGATGTTCAGGTGGCGCACACACTTGATGGTGATATCCTGCAGCATCTTCACCTGCTCATCGGAGAGAGAACATGTGGGAGCCACAACGATACTCTCACCGGTGTGGATGCCGAGGGGGTCGAAGTTCTCCATGGAAGCCACCGTGAAGCAGTGGTCGTTCTTGTCGCGGATGCACTCGAACTCAATCTCCTTCCAGCCCTTCAGGCTCTCCTCAACGAGCACCTGGGGAGCAAAGGTGAATGCACTTTCTGCAATATCGTGGAATGTCTTCTCGTCGGGACAGACACCGCTGCCCAGACCGCCCAGAGCGTAGGCCGAACGTATCATCACGGGATAACCGATGCGGCGGGCTGCCACAAGAGCTTCCTCCAGCGACTCGCAGGCCTGGGAAACGGGCACCTTGAGAGATACCTTGTTGAGCTCCTTCACGAAGAGATCGCGGTCTTCTGTGTTCATGATGGCCTCTACGGAAGTGCCGAGCACCTGAACACCGTACTTCTTGAGCGTGCCGTTCTTGTAGAGCTCCGTACCACAGTTGAGGGCCGTCTGACCACCCCACGCGAGGAGAATGCCGTCGGGACGCTCCTTTTCAATAATCTCCGTGATGAACTTGGGAGTGATGGGCAGGAAATAAACTGTATCTGCAATACCCTCTGAAGTCTGAATGGTGGCAACATTGGGATTCACCAGGACACTGCGTATGCCTTCTTCACGCAGAGCCTTGAGGGCTTGACTACCGCTATAGTCAAACTCACCTGCCTGACCAATTCTAAGTGCTCCAGAACCGAGAACTAATACCTTCTTCATTTGTTGTTTGGTTTTAGGGTTAAAACTTATGCTATACTTATGCTATTTTGCGAAATATGAATATACGACCTGCATCTGCAGAGGACATTCCTCCGTGCCGCATACGAGACGGACGGACGAGGGCGATATGTCGTACGATATTGAGGTGTAAGTGTCTGAATTGGATGTCGTGCTGACAGGAATGACGTCGACCCTGTTCCAATCCTCGTCCGTGGAAATGCCCTGCGCCCTGAGGATACGCAGACCTGTGATGAGTCGCGTGATGTTGGAAAACACGTAAGCGTTGTAGGAAGCGGAATAAGGCGTGATGTAGAAATAGCGCTCATCCTCATTCCATTTCTCCGTGAAGAATCTGTAGCGCAGGCAGTGAGGCACGAGCAGAAGCTGCGAAGGAGGCAAGAATGCCATATCGTCCTTGATGTATGCCTGAAGAGTGAGAGCACACATCGAGATGCTGTCCCTCTCGTGGCCGAACATCATCTCATCCACGGGAAGCGTGATGGCTGTAATCACTCCGTCGGGGTTCTTCAGATATGTGGTGTCCTCCACCTCGCAGAGCGCCTTGCGGGATACGGGATTGGCCACGCGTGTGCACTGGAACACTTCCGGAGTGCCGCCGAAGCGGACATAACCGTCAGTGTATTTCTCGTGCTCCATATAAGAGAAGCAGACATCCAGCGCAGAGACGGAGACATTTATCATCGTGCCCTCGCTGTTGCTGATCTTGCAGTACACTCCCGGGAATACATGCTCGCGGAAAAGATTATTGTTCTGGAACCACTCCGGATGCTCGTAGTACTGCTTTATCATCCTGCTGCCTATCGCCGGGTCAAGGGGAATCCTGACGGCATGGTCGTGGGATGAAGAATAAAGCTCGTCGTCGCCGTAGGTGTGGTCGTAGAACGTGAACACACGTCCGCCGATGCGCTCGGAGAGATCGGCCACAGAGTCCTCACGGAAGGATATTCCCTGCAACTCGCGCAGCTTCTTCTGGTCGGGCTGCATACGGTACACATCCACTTTCATGGGATTGTTGAGATCACCGTAGGCCTCGTTGATAAAGAGAATGAGCTCCACGCTGTCACAAACAAACTCCTCGCCTTCTTTCTTCATAACAGAACTCTTCGGCAAGGAGAAACTCGGTTGTGTGACAAACTGTGTGGCGAACGACGCTTCTATCAGCCCCTTCGTCTCAGGGTCGCGAATCGCGCCTATGTAACCGTATTTACTGTTGTACGGCAGAGCCTTCAGATTGAGGCTGTCCGTCTTGGTGTAAACATTGAATGTTGCAGAACTGGTGAATATCTCCTCTTTGGTCTCAACGATGCCCAACGTGCCCGTTGTCTCTGTGCAAGCACCAAGAAGAAGGCAAAGCCCTATCAGTCCTGTATATTTTTTAATCATCATCATCATTCTTATCCGGATGTGACTCCTCCCAGACTTTATTGATAAATGAGACAAAGTGGGAAGCCCAACTTTCTCCCTCTCCGGGGGCCGGCATAATTAGTTTCTTGTGTTTCTCGGCAAACGCCAGAAGCTCCTGAGACGGAACGAAGGGCGCAACGACGTCGGAGAAGAACACTCCGATGCGCTCGAAGTCAGCCATAGTGCACAGCTCCACTTTCGCGAGAGCGTCCATCGTGGCTCCGCGATGGGAGAGTATCCCGACAAGATTCTTAGGCATGTGGGCCTTGAATGGAATTGCCGACGGAGTGTACACTATCTTGCAGTCGCGGAACGCAGGCTCGGAGGCAAAAGCCTTGCGGATGTAGAAAGGCATCATCGCCGTAATCCATCCGATGCAATGCACCACGTCGGGAGCCCAGCCCCATTTCTTGACCGTCTCCACAACACCGCGGGCAAAGAATGTGGCACGCTCGGGGTTGTCCTTGTATTCGTTACCCTTGGCATCAGCGTAGAAACCGCGCTTACCGAAATATTCGTCATTGTCGATGAAATACACCTGAGCACGGGTGCCGGGAATGGAGGCAACCTTGATGAGAAGGTTGTGGTCCGTGCGGTCTATGATAATATTCTGTCCGGAGAGACGGATGACCTCGTGCAACTGGTTGCGACGATCATTTATTCCACCCCACTTGGGCATAAACGTGCGAGCCTCGGCTCCGCCTTCCAGCGACTTCGGAATTAAATCCCTACAAAGCGTTGCAAAAGCACTCGGCTCAAGGAAGGGCTCTGTCTCCTGGACAATAAAAAGGTATTTTTTGACCGCATTCATTGTAATGACGACATTTTATCGGGCGCAAAATTACGAAAATTTTTCGAAGTGTCAGGTCTCATTATTTCTATTTTTTTTAAAATAGTATCTTTTTTATGCATTTTCCCCTGAAAAATTTCTTTGTTTGAAGAAAACTCTGTTACTTTGCACTTCATATGCGAGTGATTAATACTATTCAAGATTTGAAATCCTGTCTTTCTGAAGCCAGAAAGGCGGGTAAAACCATAGGACTTGTACCCACAATGGGAGCCTTGCACGAAGGGCACGCATCGCTTGTGCGCCGCAGCGTCAGGGAGAATGATATTACGGTGGTGAGCATATTCCTCAACCCGACACAGTTCAACGACCCGAAGGATTTGGAGAGATATCCGCGCACTCTCGAGGAAGACAGCAGACTGCTGGAAGAGTGCGGAGCACAGGTGGCTTTTGCACCGAGTGTGAAGGAGATATATCCGGAACCCGACACAAGACACTTCTCCTACCCTCCCACAGACAGCGTGATGGAAGGCGAACGACGCCCCGGACACTTCAACGGCGTATGCCAGATTGTCTCCAAACTGTTTATGATGGTGGAGCCCACACGTGCCTATTTCGGAGAAAAGGATTTCCAGCAGATCTGTGTCATACGCAGGATGGTGGAAGACCTCGGATTCCAGCTGGAGATAGTGCCGTGCCCCGTAGTGCGTGAAGCAAGCGGACTGGCAATGAGTTCACGAAACACTCTCCTGACGGCAGAAGAGAAGGTGCTGGCCGCAAACATATACCGCGTAATGAAGGAAAGCCTCACAAAGGGACTCTCCGTGCGCGAAACGGAAGCGTGGGTGGTGAACGAACTGAACAGTATCGACGGTCTGGAGGTGGAATACTACAGCATCGTGGACGGAGATACGCTGGCCTCGGTGGACAACTGGAACGACGCTCCGCACATCGTGGGATGCATCACGGTGTATTGCGGCGGCACACCTATCCGACTCATCGACCACATAAGATATAAATAAGGCATTTTCTTATTTCTTCGATTTAAGACAACAGTAATATGACGATAGAACTGCTTAAGAGCAAAATACACTGCGCCACAGTGACGGAAGCAAACCTCAACTACATGGGGAGCATCACCATCGACCGAGACCTCATGGATGCAGTAGGCATCGTTCCCGGAGAGCGTGTGTATATCGTGGACAACAACAACGGAGAAAGGTTTGACACATACACCATCGAAGGCAAGCGCGGCAGCGGATGCATCTGTCTGAACGGAGCCGCCGCACGAAAGGCACAGGTGGGTGATACGGTCATTATCATGGCCTACGCCCGTATGACACCGGAAGAAGCGAAAACATTCCAAGCGAAAGTGATATTTCCAGAAAACAATAAAATCAATAAACAATGAAAATCTCAAGAATTGAACATCTGGGCATTGCTGTACAGAAGATAGAAGATGTACTGCCCTATTTCGAAGGTGTGCTCGGTCTGAAGTGCTACAAGACTGAAGTGGTGGAAGACCAGAAGGTGAAGACCGCCTTCCTCAAGGTTGGCGAAGTGAAGCTCGAACTGCTCGAACCTACATCTCCCGATAGCACCGTACAGAAGTTCCTGGACAACGGCGGTCGCGGCATTCATCACGTGGCATTCAAAGTGGAAGACGGCGTGAGCGAAGCACTTGCTTTCTGCGACGGTCAGGGCATCCGTCTCATCGACAAGGCTCCCCGCGGAGGTGCTGACGGTCTGCACATCGCATTCCTGCATCCGAAGAGCACATGCGGCATCCTGACAGAACTTTGTGAAGAATAATTCTTTTACATAACCAATATTTTATTATACGCTATGATGACTATTGATCAGTACAAATTTGCCGGTAAGAAGGCAATCGTGCGTGTTGACTTCAACGTGCCCCTGAACGAGAATGGTGAAATCACCGACGATACCCGTATCCGCGGTGCTCTGCCCACTCTGAAGAAGATTCTTGCAGACGGCGGTGCCGTGATTATCATGAGCCACATGGGTAAGCCCAAAGGCAAGGTTAACCCCAAGATGTCTCTCGCACAGATCAAGGACGCTGTGTCCAAGGCTCTCGGTTGCCCCGTAAGCTTTGCTCCCGACTGCGCCAAGGCTGCTGACGCTGCAAAGGCTCTGAAGATGGGCGAAGCTCTGCTGCTGGAGAACCTCCGTTTCTATCCCGAGGAGGAAGGCAAGCCCGTAGGTATCGACAAGGCAGATCCCGCATACGAGGATGCAAAGAAGGCTATGAAGGCTTCTCAGAAGGAGTTTGCCAAGACTCTGGCCAGCTATGCTGACTGCTACGTGATGGATGCATTCGGTACAGCACACCGCAAGCACGCTTCCACAGCTGTCATCGCCGACTATTTCGATGCAGACAACAAGATGCTCGGTTACCTCATGGAGAAAGAGGTGCAGGCTGTCGACAACGTGCTCTCAAATATCAAGCGTCCCTTCGTGGCTATCATGGGCGGCAGCAAGGTGAGCACCAAGATCGGTATCATCGAGAATCTGCTCGGCAAGGTGGATAAGCTCATCCTCTGCGGCGGTATGACCTACACCTTCATGAAAGCTCACGGCGGCAATATCGGTAACTCTATCGTTGAGCTCGACAAGCTGGATGTGGCTCTCGGTGTTGAGAAGATGGCAAAAGAGAACGGCGTAGAGCTGATTCTCGGTGAGGATTCCGTATGCTGCACAGGTTACGACTTCTCCACATTCTCTGTAAAGCCCGGTGCTGAAATCAAGGTGTTCCCTTCAAACGCTATTGAAGACGGTTGGGACGGTCTGGATGCAGGTCCTGTCAGCCGTGAGAAGTTTGCAAAGGCTATCGAGGGTGCCAAGACAATTCTCTGGAACGGTCCTGCCGGCTGCTTCGAATGCGAGGAGTTCACTCCCGGTTCACGTGCCGTAGGTGAGGCTGTTGCCAAGGCTACTGCTGAAGGTGCCTTCTCTTTGATTGGCGGCGGTGACTCTGTAGCTTGTGTCAACAAGTTCGGTCTGGCTGACAAGGTAAGTTACATTTCTACCGGCGGTGGTGCTCTTCTCGAGGCTATCGAGGGTAAGGTGCTTCCCGGCGTAGCTGCTATCAAGGGTTAAACCGATTGTAATTTCTGACAGATGACAAAAACATCCGTCATAAAATTATTAAGCATAACACTATTCGCATTGGCCTCCTGCAACAGGCAGGAGGCCATGCTTTCTGAGTCGGAAGCCCGACTGCGCGACTCTCTGGCTCTTCATGTGGCCGTCCTTCCCATTGAAGACTGTCTTCCGCTATATGTGGCAGAAGCACGGGGACTGGCAGATTCTGTGGGATTGGATTTGCGGCTTGTGCGCTACGACGCACTCATGGATGTGGACACAGCTTATCTCCGGCGTCATGTGGAAGTGGCGTGGGAAGACAGCTTCCGCTTAGCAGAATATCATACCCGGCATCCTCATTTTGTACCCGGGAACGACAGCGTCGAAGCGGACACTCTGTGGGGACCGACTCCTGGAAGGCTTTTCTTCATTGCCTCAAGAAAGAGCAAGGTGAAGAAACTCAAGGACCTTGGGGAACGTATGGTGGCTGTAACGCGATGGAGTCTTATCGACAGCCTCTGTACAATGGCTGTGGATGCCGGAGAGGTGAACCAGCAGGATGTGTACCGTCCACAGATTAATAATGTAAAATTGCGCGCACGCATGTTAAGGGAGAATCTTATTGACTGCGCAATTCTTCCCGAACCGTATGCTTCATGGGTGAAAGCGGAGAAACATCGTGTGCTGTATAAATATCCCGAGAGCCTTCCGAAAAATGACAGTACCGGATTGCGCCGTTCACGCATCACAGGTTTTCATGTCCGTAAGAGCATTCTCAAGGATTCTTTACGCCAGGTGCAGTTGAAGCAGTTGGTGGATATCTATATAAAAGGTCAGAAGATATTGGTGGAGGAAGGGCTTTCTGCTCTCGACTCTCTCAACGTCTTCACCTTATAACACCCCATTGAACAATCTCATAAAGGTGCCGTACCACCTCTGTCCGCGTGTATAGAGCAGGCGGTAGTTCTCTTCCGTCATTTTTGTGGAGCGCGGGAGGTCGGCATCAAAGACACTCTGCAGTTTCTCCGTAAGTTCGGGACTCTTCATGAAGGCTGTCACCTCCCAGTCGAATTTCATACTTCTGCAGTCCATGTTTGCCGTTCCCACGGATGCCAGCGTGTCGTCTATCAGCATCACTTTGTCGTGATGAAACGCTCCGTGATAGAGATACACCTCAGCACCTCGTTTGAGGAGGCGATGCATTTCCACTCCTGACATATCTGTGGTGAAATCGCGGTCGCTGACATAGGACACCATATACTGCACACGCACACCTCTCTCAAGGGCTCTGTACAAAGACTTGCGCACCATTCTGCAATGCATGGGATACGGATTCACTATGACGATTCGCTCCTTAGCTCCGTCAATTGCTGTTGCAAAGGCTTTTCTCATCGCAGCACTCTTCCTGCCGGGTTCGCGGCTGACCACATACGTGGGAATATCCTGAGAGGGAACAGCACCGACGATGGGTTCCTTCATAGGTTTCCTGACTTGCTGCTTTGTGGTTATATTCCAGAGGTTTTCGAAGAGTTGTTCGTAACCGTGGGCAATCTCCTCGCCATGAAGACGTATGTGCATATCGCGCCATCCGCCTATCTCCTTCCGTCCGTTGATATAATAGTCGGCAACGTTGAATCCACCCGTGTAGCAGATTCTGCCGTCGATGATTACCATCTTGCGGTGGTCGCGATGGACAGCTGCATCGAACCAAGGAAAACGTACGGGCCCGAATGCCTCTATTCCTACATTCCTCTCACGCCACTTCCTGATGAAATTCTCATCGCAGCCAGCTTCTTTTTTATTATTTCCGAAAGTGTCGTAGAGCACTCTCACCTCTACCCCGTTTGCAGCCCTTTCCGCCAAAGCCTCCAGGACGGTATTGCCGATAGTGTCGTTCCACAACTTGAAATATTCCATGTGGATATACTCCCTGGCCTCTTTGATATGCTTCAGCAGGTCGGGAAATTTCACGCGGCCGCAGGGCAGGATGAACGCGCTGTCTGTGCGATAACACGGATAGCCAGACTCCTTAAAGTCCTGAAAGATGCTGTCTGTCTGACTATTCGCCGCAAGCGAAACTGTCAACAATACCAAGAAGGTGATTATTCTCATCTACAACAATTACAGCATGTATTTTGCGCTGATGCATAAGTGTCACCATCTCTTCCACCTTCGCTGTGGCTTTCACCATGACGGGATGCGGGCTCATCACCTCCTTCACGGGAATGTCGAAGAATGCGGCTCCATGACGCTCTGTGGCACGTCGGATGTCTCCGTCTGTAATGATGCCGGCTATCTTGTCGTCCGAAACGACCACTCCGAGTCCCAGTTTTCCCTTTGAGATAAGCAGGATGGCTTCTCCGAGAGTCAGCGTCGGTGAGATTACAGGCAAATCCGTTGTGCGCATGACATCCTGTGCTGTGGTGAGCAGTTTACGTCCGAGCGAGCCTCCCGGATGATAGCGTGCGAAGTCTCTGTCCTGGAATCCCCTTGCCTCCATCAATGCGCAGGCAAGAGCGTCTCCCATCACGAGTTGTGCTGTGGTGCTGCTCGTGGGGGCCAGATTCAGGGGACAGGCCTCCGAAGAAACGTGAGAATTGAGTATGCAGTCGCTGCTCTTTGCAAGAAGGCTGTCGGGGTTTCCTGTCATCGCTATCAGGGGGAAACCCTCGTTCTTGATGTACGGCACAAAACGCAGCAGTTCGTCCGTCTGTCCGCTGTTGGAAATGGCCAGTATGACATCTCCCTTTGCTATCACGCCCAAATCCCCGTGATAGACATCGAGAGGATTGATATAGAAGGCCGGAGTGCCTGTAGAGGACATTGTGGCGGCAATCTTCACACCAATGTGTCCGCTCTTTCCCACACCCGTGACGAGAACCTTTCCCTTGCAGTTGAGTATGATGTCAACAGCTTTGTCAAACTCCTCGTCTATATTCTGAATCAGAGCTATCACGGCATCCGATTCATCCTTGAGACAACGTCTTGCTATATCCTGGTATGATTTCATATCAAACTCTTTATTACGCCCTCCAAATCTTTCAGGTAGAGCATGTTAGGTCCGTCAGAGAGGGCATTGTCGGGATCCGGGTGTGTCTCGAAGAAATAACCCGTAGCTCCGAAAGCCTTTGCCGCGAGTGCCATCATTGGCACATACTCTCTGTTGCCTCCCGTCTTACCTCCGGCCGCTCCCGGACGCTGCACGCTGTGTGTACAGTCCATCAGTACGCGCGGAGTGAAACGCAGCATATCGGGGATGTTGCGGAAGTCCACAGCCAGATTGTTGTATCCGCAGACATTGCCTCTTTCCGTAAGCCACACTTCCTTTCCTCCGGCTTCGTGCACCTTCTCCACGGGATACTGCATATCGAGGCCCGACAGAAACTGTGCCTTCTTGATGTTCACCACCTTGCCCGTCTTCGCAGCAGCCACCAGTAAATCCGTCTGTCGGCACAGGAACGCAGGTATCTGAAGCACATCAATCACCTCTCCGGCAGCTTCTGCCTGGTGGCTTTCATGTATGTCGGTGACCAGCGGCAGGGAGAATTCCTCCTTGATGTCTGAGAGCATTTGCAGGCCTTTCTCCAGACCCGGTCCTCTGTATGAGGAGATGCTGGTGCGGTTTGCCTTATCGAAAGATGCCTTGAAGTATATGTCCAAGTCGTAGGTCTGACGCAGGCGCTTCACCTCCGTTGCCACCTCTCTGAGGCAGTCCATCGACTCGATGACACAGGGTCCTGCTATGAATACCGGTTTCATTTGAAGAAATAGATGAATGTGCAGTCGGCCTCAAGAGCCTTCTTCTCTGTCTCCTTTATCACCATCGTAATATGTATTGTGGTCTTGATGGCTCCGCGCAGATTCTGGCAGTCAACCATCTTGGCCTTCATATACACACTCTGGCCGGCCATTACGGGCTGCGCATACTTCAGTTTGTCGAGCCCGTAGTTCATCATGCGCTCCAGATTATTCACGGTGATAATCTGTCCCCAAAGATAAGGCAACACGGAAAGTGTGAGATATCCGTGTGCGATGGTGCCTCCGAAGGGGCTTTCCTTCTTGCAGCGCTCGGGGTCGCAATGTATCCATTGAGGATCGAGTGTGGCATCAGCGAACTTGTTGATACGCTCCTGATCGAGCACCACACATCCGCTCTCCCCCATTTCCTTGCCTATCCATGAGGCCAGTTCCTCATAGCTTCCTATAGTTATCATAATTTTATGCCTAATTCTTTAATTATCTTTGATATCTGCTGCATCGTAGTGAGCCTTGTGGGCACCAGCGGCAGACGCAACTGGTTTTGTATCATACCCATCTCCGAGAGCATCACTTTCACACCGGCGGGATTACCGTCGACGAAGAGCAGTTTGAAGAGCTCCGTGAACTGATGATGTATCTTCAGCGCGGAATCGTATTCACCCCTGAGAGCCAGACGCACCATCTTGGAGAATTCTCCGGGCAGCGCATTGCCTATTACAGAGATGACACCAACGGCACCCAGCGTGATGAGCGGGAAGGTGATACCGTCGTCGCCCGAAATCACATCGAAGTTCTGCGGCTTGTTCTTGATGATATCGTCCATCTGCGAGATGTTTCCGGAAGCTTCCTTGATGGCAACGATGTTGTCGAAATCGCGTGCCAGACGGAGCGTTGTCTCTGCCGTCATATTCACTCCCGTGCGACCCGGCACGTTGTAGAGCACTACAGGTACAGGACTTGCCTTTGCGATAGCGGCAAAATGCTGATAGATGCCTTCCTGAGAAGGTTTGTTATAGTAAGGACATACGGAGAGTATTCCGTCGATACCTGTGAAGTCGCCCTTCTTGAGCTCGTCCACAACGGCCTGTGTGCTGTTGCCGCCAAGACCGAGCAGTATGGGCACTCTACCGTTCACGCGCTCCACGAGCGTCTTCTTCAGCTGCGCCTTCTCCTCTGCCGTCAGTGTCGGTGTCTCTGCCGTTGTACCCATAACGCAAAGGAAGTCTGCGCCGTTACTCAGTTGATACTCCACCAGACGCAACAGAGCATCCCAGTCGATGCTGCCGTCCGCCTTGAAGGGAGTGATGAGCGCTATGCCCAAACCCTTGAATTTATTCTGTGCCATGTTTTGCAATTACACTATTTTCAGGCGCAAAGATACGAAAAAAAGTTGAGAGTTGAGAGTTGAGAGTTGAGAGTTTTTCTCATTTCTTAGACTTTTTACTTTATCATATTCAAAAACTCTTCCTCGCTCACCAGTTTCACACCCAGTTTCTCCGCCTTTTCCCTCTTGGCCGGCCCCATATTCTCTCCTGCGAGCACCATCGTCGTCTTGCTGGATATGCTACCTACGTTTTTGCCTCCGTGCTGTTCGATGAGCGATTTGTATTCGTCGCGCGAATGATGCTGGAACACACCGCTTATCACGATGCTCTGTCCCTCCAGACGGTTGCTGTGGAGCGTGAGCTGCTCCTCTGAAAGTGTCATCTGCAGACCGGCTTTTTCCAAGCGCTCTACGAACGTCACATTCTTCTCCTCGCGGAAGAAGCGGATGATACTTTCAGCTATGATAATGCCGATGCCGTTCACTTCGAGAAGTTCCTCCAAAGTGGCATTTCTCAGAGCTTCTATCGACTTGAAATAGCGGGCAAGAGCCTTCGCGGCAATCTCGCCCACATAGCGGATACCGATGGCGAAGAGCACTCTCTCGAAGGGCACCTGCCTCGAAGCGGCAATGCCGTCGAGGATATTCTGCTCCAGCTTGTGCGTCGTCTTTGATGAGGTCGTCTCAGCTATGGGCATTCCGAAGAGGTCTGTCTCCGGCGGGCAGAGGTCTGCCATCGTGAGTATGTAGAGGTCTGCGGCATCGCGTATGAGGCCTCTCTCATAGAGACTCGCTATCGTCTCCGGTCCTATGGAATCTATCGCCATCGCCCGTCGGGAGACGAAATGTTCTATGCGTCCAAGTATCTGGGGTCTGCAACCGTCTTCATTCGGGCAGCGCCACGAAGCACCCTTCTCGCCTCCCTCTTCGTCTTCGTCCTTGCGGAGCGGAGTGCCGCATTCCGGGCAGCACTCTATGAAGCGTATCACAGGACCCCGTTCGCCCTGCAGGGCATCCAAATCCACAGACACCACTTTGGGTATTATCTCACCGCCCTTCTCTATCAGCACGGGATCGCCCTCGTGGAGATCCAGCTGACGCATGAACGCCTCGTTGTGCAGTGTGGCACGCTTCACCACAGTGCCTGCCAGCAGGACGGGATCCATATTCGCCACAGGAGTCACAACGCCCGTGCGTCCCACCTGATAGGTCACTTCACGCAGGATAGTGGAAGCCTGTTCTGCCTGGAATTTGTATGCTATCGCCCAGCGGGGACTTTTCGCCGTCATTCCCAGCGACTTCTGCTGCGCCAAAGAATTGACTTTCAGCACCACACCGTCCGTTGCCACAGGAAGAGCCCTGCGGGCTTCGTCCCAATGGTGGATATAATCCATCACCTCCTCAAGAGTGTCGCAGAGCTTCATATCCGCACTCACCTTGAATCCCCAGGCCTTTGCAGCCATCATGTTGTCGTAGTGGGAATCGCCCGGAATATCGTCTCCGAGGAGATAATAGAGGTATGCGTCGAGACCTCTTTCGGCACACACTTTCGGGTCTTTGCTCTTGAGGGTGCCGGAAGCTGCATTGCGGGGATTGGCAAAGAGTTCCTCGCCGCGTGCCTCGCGTTCGCTGTTGAGCCGTTCGAAATTACTCCAAGGCAGCAGCACCTCGCCGCGTATCTCAAAGCTGCGCTCTTCGGACACCTTCAGGGGGATGCTGCGTATCGTCCTCACATTCAGCGTCACATCGTCGCCCTGAGTGCCGTCGCCGCGAGTGAGAGCCCTCACCAGACGACCCTTCTCATAGTGCAGCGCGATGCTGAGTCCGTCGTATTTCAGTTCGCAGCATATCTGGAACTTCTGTCCCTGCAAACCGTCCTCCACACGACGGTAGAACTCACGCACTTCGCCCTCGTTGTATGTGTTGGAGAGAGATATCATCGGTCTTACGTGCGCCACCGTCCGGAAGGCTCCGTTCAGGTCGCTTCCCACGCGCCTTGTCGGCGAGTCGGGGTCGTCCATCTCGGGGTGCAGAGCCTCAAGGCGTTCGAGTTCGTGCATGAGGTCGTCAAACTCCTTGTCCGATATCTGCGGACGGTTGTCCACATAGTAAGCCCTGTTGTGCGCCTCGAGGGAAGCGCGCAGCTCCAGAATTCTCTCCTTTTCGTCCATATCTTAATATGTCTTCACAAAGTCGTCCACCTGAATCTGCACCTTACCGTCTTTTGTCAGAGAGGCATGGAATTTCATCACATAACTGCGCAGAAATGTCACATTTTTTTGTGCATTGAAGGCAGCGTGTACTGTAAGATATGCTTCTGCCAGAGCTGACGGTTCGCGCCTTGCCACAGCCTCCCTGCCCTCCTTCACAAACGCCGTGCAGGCCTTGGATATGGTAGCAAAGCGGTTGCGTGCAGCTACCTGGCTGTCAGAACTCTTCATCTTTATCGTGTTGTCGCGATGTATAAGATACACTCTGCCCGTCCTTTTGTCTGTACGGAAGTAGTCACCGTTTTTCCTGTTTGCCCTTCCGTGAATGGAGGCTCCAGGCTCGTTTAAATCATATTTTGCCATAAAACCGTGTGTGTTTTGTCATTTTCCGTCCGCAAAAATACAAAATAAAATCCCCATTTCCAAATTTCTGCGGCCACATTTTCATTTTCTCCTCAAAAAATCCTCTTTTCCCCTGCTGCAGGGCCCACTCAGAGTCCCTTCAGAGTCCAGTCTGTTAACGAGTGGTGTACGAGTGGATAACGAGTGGACTACGAGCAGATATCGAGTTGACTCGTACACCACTCGTTATCTGCACGTATTCTGCTCGTATTCCGGTAAGGGGCTGATAGGATTCTGATGCAAGGAAGAACGAAGAAAGAGTGCTGTTTGGGATTTTTTTCGTACCTTTGCATCAAAACTGGAAAAATGAAACGAATACTGTTTGTCTGTCACGGAAATATATGCCGCAGTCCGATGGCGGAATTCATCATGAAACAACTGGTGAAGGATGCCGGCCGCGAGGATGAGTTTGAAATAGCGTCAGCAGCCACAAGTACAGAGGAAATCGGCAACTCCGTCTATCCTCCCGCACGCC
Organism: uncultured Bacteroidales bacterium; assembly: GCA_902802815.1. Taxonomy (GTDB): domain Bacteria; phylum Bacteroidota; class Bacteroidia; order Bacteroidales; family Bacteroidaceae; genus Physcousia. The sequence goes on from CADCNQ010000026.1 coordinate 19,568, forward strand.
GCAAACTGGCCGAACACGGCATCCGCTGTGACGGAAAAACCGCCCGCCAACTCACCCGCAGCGACTACGACCGCTACGATCTTCTGGTCGGTATGGACAGGGAGAACATACACAACATGCAACGCATCTGCGGCGGAGATCCGGAAGGCAAAATCATAAAACTCCTCCCTCGCGACGTTGCCGATCCCTGGTACACAGACAACTTTGACGCCACGTGGGACGACTGCCTCGAAGGATGCTCTAAACTGTTAGTTGAGAGTTGAGAGTTGAAAGTTGAAAGTTTAGAGAACTTGGCGCAGACGTTCTGAAACATCGTCGAGAGGAAGTATCTCGTAATTGGCATCATCCTTCAGCCATACTATCCTTCTGTCCAGCATGTTAACACCTATATCTTCAAGCATCAGTGCATACAGGCTGAGCTGGATTGTGTACTCTCCGAAACTCTCCTGAAAGAGGTCCGTGAAGGGCTCTTTCAGCATCACATGCATCTTCTCGTTGTACTCTGAAAAGAGGTCCTTGTTGGTCTTATAGTCGAACACCACAAAACCGGCCTTCTCATCATCTCCTTCTCCGTCGTAGAAATAGAGCATATCGAAGGTGCCGCAAATACGTTCACGGAGATTGCGGCTTTTGTCAGGATTTTTTCCACTATATACGCGTGCCTCGTTCAGCACGAGATGATAGCTGGGAGGCAGTTCGTTGAGAAACTTTTCCACAGCCTCTTCCTTCGGATGAATCGGCGCAAGATAGTTGAGACCCTCCAGATACTGACGCATCACAGAAGGACGTATGAATTCCGGATGTCCGGCCTTGAGATAAGCGAGACTCTCGCCGAATTCGTGCGACTTGGTGCCGAGAGACGTTGCGCGGAAGGAATTGCAGGTCCATTTATCCTTCCAATACTGCGCCGTCTGGCCCCAACGGGCAGCATATCGCTCCGCCTGGAAGTCTGCGTCGAAGGGTTTGCTCTCAAAGCGGCCGCCTATCGACGAGACGGAAGGAAGTCTCACGCCGTCAAGCAGATATATGTGGTCGCGTTCGTAGAATTCGAGGTCCTTGAAAGCATCAAGTATCGTCTTCCTGGCTTCCCGCGCCTCTTCGGGTTCGTTTTCTATGAAAAACATCTCCCTATAAGGTTCTTTCTCACCTAATTTGCTCTTGTCAATCATGTTTTTGTGCTTATTTCGGGTACAAAGATACAAAAAACGAACGTAAAACTCGGGAAAGACAGAAAAAAGTTGTATATTTGCGCAGAATAACGAAGTAATATGAACAACCAAAGATATATGATGCGTGGTGTGAGTGCAGCCAAGGAGGATGTGCACAACGCCATTAAGAACATCGACAAGGGTCTTTACCCCAAGGCTTTCTGCAAAATCATCCCCGACATCCTCGGCGGAGATCCCGAGTATTGTAACATTATGCACGCCGACGGAGCCGGCACGAAGAGTTCGCTGGCCTATATGTACTGGCGCGAGACGGGCGACCTATCCGTGTGGAAAGGCATCGCTCAGGATGCCCTGATAATGAACACCGACGACCTGCTCTGCGTGGGCGCTGTGGACGGCATACTCGTCTCATCCACCATCGGACGCAACAAGATGCTCATTCCCGGCGACGTAATATCGGAAATCATCAACGGTACGGACGAACTGCTTGCCGAGCTGCGTGATATGGGTATCGGCATCTACGGCACAGGCGGCGAGACGGCCGACGTGGGCGACCTCGTGCGCACCATCATCGTGGACAGCACGGTGACTTGCCGTATGAAGCGCAGCGACGTCATCGACAACGCAAACATACGTCCCGGTGACGTCATCGTGGGCCTCTCCTCCACAGGACAGGCAACATACGAGAAGCAGTACAACGGCGGTATGGGCTCAAACGGGCTCACATCTGCACGCCACGATGTCTTCTCAAAGTATCTGGCAGAGAAGTATCCCGAGAGCTACGACCACGCAGTGCCCGAAGAACTCGTCTATAGCGGTCACTACCGGCTGTCGGACGCTGTTGAAGGCGCTCCCGTCAGCGCAGGAGAGCTCGTGCTCTCTCCCACCCGCACCTATGCTCCAGTCATCAGGAAGATGCTCACGGAGATGCGTCCGAAGGTGCACGGAATGGTGCATTGCACGGGCGGCGCACAGACCAAGGTGCTGCATTTCGTGGGCGACAACTGTAAGGTGGTGAAGGACAACCTCTTCCCCATCCCGCCACTATTCCGCATCATCAAGGAGGAAAGCGGCACCGACTGGCAGGAAATGTACAAGGTGTTCAACATGGGACATCGCATGGAGATATACGTCGCTCCCGAGGATGCAGAGCAGGTAATCAGCATCAGCAGGAGCTTCAATATCGACGCTCAGGTGATTGGTCATATCGAGGAAGGAAAGAAGTCGCTCACCATAAAGTCGGAGGCAGGAACGTTCAATTATGAATAACACTCTGCTCGAAAAACTGGACGGCCTCGTGAGCCGCTATGAGGAGGTTTCCACGCTCATCACCGACCCCAGTGTGATTGCCGACCAGAAGCGCTACGTCCGCCTGACAAAGGAATACAAGGACCTGGGCAGGATTGTCAAGGCCCGCAAGGAATATATCGACACACTCGACAACATAGCTCTCGCCAAGGAAATGATACAGGAAGAGAGCGACGAGAGCACACGACAGATGCTGCGCGAGGAACTCTCGGCAAGCGAGGAGCGCATCCCCCGTCTGGAGGAGGAAATCAAACTCCTGCTCATCCCCGCCGACCCCGAAGACGACAAGAACGTCATCATGGAGATACGCGGCGGTACGGGCGGCGACGAAGCTGCGCTGTTTGCAGGCGACCTCTTCCGCATGTACTCCAAGTACATCGAGCAGAAGGGCTGGAAGATGGCTGTATCGAGCTATTCGGAAGGCGCAGCCGGCGGCTACAAGGAAATCATCTTCTCTGTGACGGGTGAAGGTGTCTACGGCATACTGAAATATGAGAGCGGCGTGCATCGCGTGCAACGCGTTCCCGCCACAGAGACACAGGGCCGCGTGCACACCTCCGCAGCAACAGTTGCTGTGCTTCCGGAGGCAGAGGCCTTCGATGTGGAAATCAACGAGGGTGCCATCAAGTGGGACACATTCCGCTCAAGCGGTGCCGGCGGACAGAACGTCAACAAGGTGGAGAGCGGTGTGCGAGCCAGATATATGTGGCACAACCCGATGACCAATGAGGACGAGGAGATACTTGTGGAATGTACGGAGACGCGCGACCAGCCCAAGAACAAAGAGCGCGCTCTTGCCCGTCTGCGCACCTTCATCTACGACAAGGAGCACCAGAAATACATCGACGACATAGCCTCCAGGCGCAAGACGATGGTCTCTACGGGCGACCGCTCCGCAAAGATACGCACCTACAACTATCCGCAGGGACGCATCACCGACCACCGCATCGGTTACACAATATATAATCTCTCGGCCTTCATGGACGGACAGATACAGGATGTCATCGACCACCTCATCGTGGCTGAGAATGCAGAGAGAATGAAAGAATCGGAACTGTAAAAAATAAAGACATGAAACTGCTGAATTACTTAAAGGAAAATTGGATTGGAATTCTTGTTGCCTTCATATCCGGATTTCTTACACCTATCGTGCTGGAGTACATCGGATGGCAGCCCAGCTTTCTTAAATTCTTGCTTGTCTTTCTGCTCATTTACATACCTCTGAGCATTGTGGGAGGTTTTATCAAGGGATTTAAATAAAAGAGAAAATAATGACTCGACAGGAACTCATAGATAACATAAAGCGCAAGCAGAGTTTTCTCTGCGTTGGTCTCGACACCGACATCAAGAAAGTGCCGCAGCATCTGCTCGCTGAGGAGGATCCCCTCTTCGCTTTCAACAAGGCTATCATCGACGCGACAGCACCCTACTGTGTTGCCTACAAGCCGAATCTGGCTTTCTACGAGGCACACGGCGTGAAGGGTCTTGTGGCTTTTGAGAAGACAATAGAATATCTGCACAGGGAGCATCCCGAGCATTTCATCATCGCTGATGCAAAGCGCGGAGACATCGGCAACACATCCAAGATGTATGCCCGCACATTCTTCGACCTCTATGGAATAGACGCTCTCACAGTGGCGCCCTATATGGGGGAAGACTCTGTGACACCTTTCATGGGTGAAGGGCAATGGGTGATTCTGCTGGCGCTGACAAGCAACAAGGGCAGCCTCGATTTCCAACTGACGGAGGACAAGGACGGCGAGCGCCTCTTTGAGAAGGTGATACGCAAGAGTCAGGAATGGGGCACGCCGGAGAATATGATGTACGTCGTGGGAGCCACTCGCGGCGAACTCTTCCAGGACATCCGTCGTGTTGCCCCCGACCATTTCCTGCTCGTGCCCGGCGTTGGTGCTCAAGGAGGCAGTCTTGAGGAAGTGTGCCGCTACGGCATGACGAAGGACTGCGGTCTTCTCGTTAACTCCTCCCGAGCAATCATCTACGCCTCCGACGGCGAAGATTTCGCCCAAGCAGCAGCACGAGAGGCCCAAAAAGTGCAAGAGCAAATGAAACGACTATTAAAAGATTAATATATGGAATTCACAGCAGAAATGATAGCAGGCCTCATTGGAGGAACCGTCGTAGGTGATCCGCAGGCCAAAGTGAACAACTTTGCCAAGATAGAAGAAGGCACGCCGGGATGTATATCCTTCCTGGCCAACGACAAATACGAACACTATCTCTACACCACCGGTTCCAGCGTGGTGCTGGTGAACAATGCTTTCGAACCCAAACAGGAAGTGAAGGCCACACTCATCAAGGTGGCCGATGCCCGCGAGGCTGTGGCACAACTGCTGCAGATATACGAGAGTATGAAACCCAAGAAGGTGGGCATCTCCGAACTGGCATTCGTTGACCCCACAGCCAAAATCGGCAAGGATGTCTATCTGGCTCCCTTCGTGGCTATCGGTCCCGGTGTGACAATCGGAGACGGCTGTGTGCTGCATCCGCACGTGACAGTCGGTCAGAACGCATCCGTGGGAGAAAACACGGAGATATACTCCAACGCAGTTATCTATCACGACTGCCGTGTGGGCAAGCGTTGTATCCTGCATGCCGGCTGTGTGATAGGTGCCGACGGATTCGGATTCCAGCCAACAGAGAAGGGATACGAGAAGATACCGCAGATTGGTATCGCCATCATCGAGGACGATGTGGAAATAGGAGCAAACACCTGCGTGGATCGCGCTGTGATGGGTGCAACGGTGGTACACAGCGGAGTGAAACTGGACAACCTCGTACAGATAGCCCACAACGACGAAGTGGGTTCGCACACCGTGATGTCTGCACAGGTAGGTATTGCAGGAAGTACAAAAATCGGTGAATGGTGTATGTTCGGCGGCCAGGTAGGTGTCGCCGGTCACGCAACGATAGCCGACCGCGTGCAATGCGGCGCACAGACGGGTGTGCCCAACAACGTGAAGAAGGAAGGCACCCAGCTGATGGGCTCTCCCGGCATCGATCCCCGCACATGGTGGAAGGCGCAGGCCATCATCAAACAGCTGCCTGAAATGTGGGCGGAATTCAACCAGATGAAGAAGAAACTGGCCGCACTCGAAGAAAAGGAACAGTAAGAAAAATACATTTATTACAGCATAATGAAACAGAAAACCCTTGGAGGCACATTCTCGCTAAAGAGCAAAGGACTGCACACAGGTCTCGACCTCACCGTGACGATGGGGCCCGCACCCGTGAATCACGGATATCTCATCTGTCGCACAGATTTGGAAGGAAAACCCGTGCTGCAATGTCTGGCGGAAAACGTGACCGAAACGACACGTGGCACCGTGCTGAATGTGAACGGCGTGAAATGCAGCACCATCGAACACGGTATGGCTGCACTCATGGCTGCCGGAATCAACAACGTGTGGATAGAGGTGAACGGCCCCGAGTTCCCCATACTCGACGGTAGCGCCGTACTATACGCACAGGAGATAGAGAAAGTGGGCGTGGTGGAACAGGACGCAGACATCGAACCGCTTGTCATCACGGAGACCGTAGAGGTGAAGGACGAGAAGACTGGCAGCTGGATAAAGATAGAACCGGCCGACCGCTTTGAGGTGAATGCCACAGTCAAGTTCCCCGGCCAGGTGCTTGGAGACAGCTCTGCATCTATTGAAAACATGGCAAACTTCAAGGAAGACCTCGCTGCAGCACGCACCTTTGTCTTCGTCAGGGAGATAGCTCCTCTTCTGGAGATGGGACTCATCAAAGGCGGCGACCTCGACAATGCTGTCGTGATATACGAAGTGGAAATGCCGCAGGAGAAACTCGACGCTCTCTGCGATAAGGTCGGTACAGAAAGGAGAAATGCCACCAAGCTGGGATACATACAGCACCGTCCTCTGCGTTGGGACAACGAATGCGCACGCCACAAGGTGTTGGACATCATAGGCGACATGGCACTTGTGGGACGCTCCATAAAAGGCAGAATCACTGCCTACAAACCAGGACATACAATCAACAATATATTTGCACGTAAACTCAGAGAACTATGATATCACCATTAGCTTACATCCATCCTGAAGCCAAAATCGGCAACAACTGTGAGATAGGTCCCTTCTGCTACATCGACAGGAATGTGGAGATTGGAGACAACAACACACTCATGAACTCTGTGACTGTGCTCTACGGTTCGCGCATCGGAAACGGCAATACGTTCTTCCCCGGTGCCGTAATAGGTGCCATCCCGCAGGACCTCAAATTCGTGGGCGAAGAGTCGACGGCAGAAATCGGTGACAACAACAAGATAAGAGAGAATGTCACCATCAATCGCGGTACAGCAGCCAAGGGACGCACAGTAGTGGGTTCGGGTAATCTGCTGATGGAAGGTGTACACGTGGCTCACGATGCCATTGTGGGCAACCAATGTATTATCGGTAACGGTACGAAGCTCGCCGGTGAGACTATCATTGACGACAAGGCCATACTCTCCGCTCACGTGCTCCTGCACCAGTTCTGCCGCGTAGGTTCCTACGTGATGGTGGGCGGCGGCACACGTTCTTCACAGGACATACTGCCCTTCTCAATGATTGCAAGAGACCCCGCCGCATTTTGCGGACTTAATATGGTGGGACTCAAGCGTCGCGGTTTCGACCGTGAGACTATCGACAACATCCACCGCACATATCAAATAATACTTCAGGGTACGGGACTTCTGAAAGACCTCCTGGAACAGGTGGAGAGAGAAATACCGCAGAGTGAGGAACGCGACTACATCCTCGACTTTATCCGCAGCAGCAAACGTGGCTTCATACGATAAGGAACTTGTCGTGATACTTGGTCCCACAGCGGTGGGAAAAACCAAACTGGCACTCGAGAAGGCAGAAGAATGGGGATGCCCCATAATCGGATGCGACAGTCGCCAGATATATAAAGGAATGAGCATCGGGACAGCGGCTCCCACACCAGAGGAACTCGCAAGAGTGAAACATTACATGGTGGGTGTTCTCGAACTGGAGGACTACTACTCCGCTGCCCGATATGAAGAGGACGTAATAAAACTGCTGGACGAACTCTTCAGGAGTCACCAGCGGGTGATTCTCTCAGGTGGGTCGATGATGTATATAGATGCTGTGTGCAACGGTATTGACGACATCCCCACCATAGACGATGAAGTGAGAGACACATTGAAACAACGACTGGCAACAGAGGGGCTCTCCCCTCTCCTCGCGGAACTGCGACTGTTTGACCCCGAACACTACAACCGGGTGGATCACAGAAACACAAGACGCGTGGTGCACGCTCTCGAAGTGTGCTACACCAGCGGAAAACCCTACTCAAGTTTCCTCCTGGCCGGAAAAAAGGAGAGACCGTTCAAAATAACGAAGATAGGTCTGACGCGGGAGCGAGACGACTTGTTCGAGCGAATCAACAAGAGAGTGGACATGATGATGGAACAGGGATTTATGGAAGAAGCCAGGAGGCTGTATCCATACCGACATCTGAACAGTCTTAATACTGTGGGATACAAGGAACTTTTTCAGGTAATCTCAGGAGAATGGTCTCTGGAAATGGCTGTAGAAAGAATTAAAAAGAATACTCGCGTCTACGCGAAAAAACAAATGACTTGGTTTAATAAAGATGCTGAAATAGCATGGACAAATTTGACAAAATAAAGAAAATAATCAACATGGCATTCATGCACGGCCCGCTGTGGCGCAGAATGCTGGTGTGGTTGCTTGCTGTAATCATGTTTGTCGTGTGCTTCCTGGGACTTGTGGATATTAACTTCCTGTGGCTGTTCGGCAAAAGTCCCGGTTTTGCAGACATCAAGAATCCTGTCGTGTCTGAAGCCAGCGAGGTGTACAGTGCAGACGGCGTGCTGATGGGACGATACTACAACGAGAACCGTACGCCCGTGAAATACGAACAGATTTCGCCCATACTCATCCGCACACTTATCGCAACGGAAGACGAGAGATTCTACTACCATCACGGAGTGGACTTCCAGGGACTCTTCGCAGCCGGAAAGGATATGATGAGGGGCAATGCACGCGGAGCGTCCACCATAACACAGCAATTGGCAAAGAACCTGTTCCGCGTCCGCACACGCTACTCCACGGGACTTTGCGGTCACATCCCCGGTGTGAAACTTCTGGTGATGAAGATGAAGGAATGGATTGTGGCTGAGAAACTGGAATTCATCTACACCAAGGAAGACATCCTCACAATGTATTTCAACACCGTGGATTTCGGTTCGAACGCCTTCGGAATCAAGATTGCGGCACGCAGTTATTTCAACACCACGCCGGACAGTCTCAACTATGAACAGTCGGCAATACTCGTGGGACTGCTAAAAGCAACGTCTACATACAATCCGCGACTTAACCCCAAGAATGCTCTCTCGCGCCGCAATGTCGTGCTGGAAAACCTCTACGACCACGACGGCATAATCATCAACGGCAAGAAAGCCACCAGAGAGCAGCTCGATTCGCTCAAATCCCTGCCCGTGACACTCAGAGTCAAACATACTGACAACGAAGCACAAAACGGCATCGCTCCGTACTTCAGGCAGGAACTGAAGAAATATATCAACACACTCTGTGAAGCAGGACTCGTGAAGGGATGCGACAGCACTTCGACATTGGACCTTGATGTGGACGGCGTGAAGATATACACCACCATTGACACCCGAATACAGAAACATGCAGAAGATGCCGTGAAGAAGCAGATGGCATCGTTGCAGGAGAAGTTCAATGCCCATTGGGGCAGCACTCCCCCGTGGACAGACCGTCAGGGACGTGAGATTCCAGGCTTCGTGGAGAATGTTGCAAAAAACAATCACACGGAGAATCTTGATTCCGTACGTGAAATGCTCAGATATCTGCATTGCGGCTTCGTGGCAATAGAACCTGACACACGAGAGGTGAAAGCATGGGTCGGAGACATCGACTACGACAAATGGAAATACGACAAGGTGACAGCAATGCGCCAGCCGGGCAGCACCTTCAAACTCTTTGCCTACGCCGAGGCAATGAATCAGGGAATGAAACCTACCGATCACAGAGTGGACAAGTGGATGGCATACCCTGATACGAGTGCTTCCGGCGAGGTGAAGATATACGCTCCACATAATGCCAACGGATTCTTCTCCGGCTCCAATATGCCTCTGAGATCTGCGTTTGCACAGAGTATTAACTCTGTTGCCGTAAAAATCGGACAGGAAGTCGGCATCCCTAATATAATAAGGACTGCACACGCAATGGGAATACACTCGCCTCTGCAGAATGTAAAGTCGCTGCCGCTGGGATCCTGCGACGTGAATCTGCTTGAACTGGTGAACTCCTACTGTACTGTCATTGCCGATGGAGAATACGAAGATCCGATTATGATTACAAAGATAGAGGATCGTCACGGACGCACGATATACGAGGCTAAACACAACAGGCAACAAGCCATCCCCTATCGCAGCGCATTCTTCATGCGTAAGATGCTGGAAGCCGGACTCCGGGAATCGGGAGGCACATCTATGGCTTTATGGCCTTACATACACCCTGTACTGCAATATTCGGAATTCGGAGGAAAAACCGGGACATCCAACAACCACTCCGATGCGTGGTTTGTAGGTGTGACACCTAAGATGGTGGCCGGTGCATGGGTTGGCGGAGAGTTCCGTTGCATTCATTTCCGCACAGGACAGCTGGGACAAGGCAGCCGGACAGCTCTGCCCGTATTCGGATATTTTATCCAATCCCTGCTGAAAGATGACAAATTCCCGAAATATCGTGAAAAATTTGAGAAACCCAAAGAACCAATCCGCGAAGACGAATGGATGTGTAAGGGCGTATTGGCTATACATCCGGATTCTTTGAGAAACGATTCCATCAGAAGAGACACAATAGCATCATCACAACAATAATTAACTATTGAAAAATAAACCATTGAAAAATAATAAAATCAAACTAATAAAACAACAAACCATGAAAAAATTTGCTCTACTCGCAGTTGTTGCATGTGCGCTGACTGCAAACGCTAAGAACGAAGGTGGCTATCTCTTCACGTACTTCACCGGTAACGCTCCTGAACAGGAGCAGATTCACTATGCTCTTTCTGACGACGGATGGAATTACACTCCCATCAACGACGGAGCACCCGTGATTCTCTCCGACACGATTGCCATTAAGAAGTGCGTGCGCGACCCTCATATCCTTCGCGGTAACGACGGATGGTTCTATCAGGTCATCACAGACATGCGCTGCTGGGACGGATGGAGTTCCAATCGCGGTTTGATTCTGATGCGTTCCAAGGATCTCATCAAATGGCAGCACCACGCTATTAATTTCCCCGATCGCTACAAGGGAACGGATTTCGCAAAGGTGACTCGTGTGTGGGCTCCGCAGACCATCTGGGATGAGAAGGCCGGCAAGTATATGGTGTACTACTCTCTGCGCACAGGCGACGAAGCACCTATCCCTTACGACCGCGTGTATTGGAACTATGCCAACGCAGACTTCTCCGATCTGGAAGGTGAACCGCAGGTACTCTTCGATGTACACGATGCTGCCATTGATACAGATATTATAAAGGATGATAATGGCGACTATCATGTCTTCTTCAAAACAGAGGGTGCAAAACAGAAGGGTATCAAGCAGTTCATCACAAAGGATATCCACACTCTTCTCTCACAGGAGCCGCGCAAGGAATTCTGTCAGGACACAAACGAAGCTGTTGAAGGAAGCGGAGTGTTCCGTCTGCACGACGGCACATGGGTGCTGATGTATGACTGCTACGGAGCTCATCACTACCAGTTCTGCAAGTCAACAGACCTGATTCATTTCAAGGCCGTACAGAACACCAAGACTCACGGCAAGTTCACACCTCGTCACGGAACGGTGATTGCAATCACCAAGAGCGAGAGGGAACTTCTTGAAACATGGAGCAGACTGATGGTTGCAACCCGTGATCTCAAGCAGCGTGCCGTGCCCACTTTGACACTCACACAGCTGAAGGGACGCAAGGATATGATTAAGGATCTGAACGCTGTGCTTGACGGTCCCGTGGACATCAAGGCCTACAAAGCTGCTGAAGCTCGTCTGAAGGCATTCTTCAGCAAGTAAGATAACCACCAAAGTTACATTAACAACTAATACCTAAAACAATGAAACGTTTCATCCTAATGTGTATGGTGTTGCTAGGCGGCATCAACACCTTTGCAAGAAACACGGTAGTAAACGTGGAGCAAGTGACTACAGAGGTGACACTTATGGACGATGTGGATTACACAATCACATCCACGACACCGTTTACAAGTGCCGGAATAGTGAATATTGTGAATACAGATTATGCTGTTGTCATAATAAAAAACGTAAAGCCCTCTGTGGTATTGGCTGACGGAACACTGAGTCACATACGTATCAACGGTAATGTTGCCAAAAACAACTCCAACTGTCAGGTTCGTATGTATGATAGAGGAACTATAATCTTCCCTTATGGTTCCAGTTCTTCATTCAAGCCTCTTACCTGTTACGACAAGGCCAATTTCGAAGGCAACTCGTCTAATAACTTCACGGAAGGCCATAATGGCGGTTTCATGAATAATATCATCCCCAGCTTTAATAACAAGATACGTTCTTTCGTCCTCAAAAGAGGATATATGGTAACCTTCGCTGTGGGCCAGAACGGCTGGGGATATTCCCGTTGTTTTATTGCTGACCAGGAAGATCTTAAGATTGCATCTCTACCCTATCCGATTAACGGAAAGATTTCATCATATCGTATTTTAAAATGGTGGAACGCTTCCAAGAGTGGCGTCGGCGACACAAATGACAAGAACTGCCTCTCTGCTCTCAATTCCTCCTGGTGCTACCGTATGTGGCCAGATCCTCAGGGATTGAACTACCAGCCGGATATCGAATACGTGCCACACCACTACAAGGAAAACTATCCTACGGCAGGAGCTTTGGGCAGTCAGAATTTCTCCTGTCACATGAAGGGCAATAACGAGCCTGGCAACTCCGCTGACGAAGCGCCGTGCACAGTAGATGATGTTTTGGCAAACTGGGAAGACCATATGCGCACAGGTTTGCGTCTCTGTTCAGAGTCATCACACGACGGCAGCTGGGCGCATTTACAGGAATTTATCAGAAAGATTGACGAACGCGGATGGCGCTGCGACATTCTCGACCTGCATTGTTATTGGGGCGCCAGCAGTTTTGGAGACTTCTCCAATTACTATAATAACTACGGAAAACGTCCTATTTGGATATCCGAATGGATGTGGGGTGCAAGCTGGAATTCCGGTAACTGGTCATCCGGTGGTATCTTCGCACAGGCTCCAGACGGCCCCGGCTCCTACTCTGTAGCAAACCAACAATGCATGCTCAACGGGGCCAGCCCAATACTCGACAAACTAAATAGCAGCAAATATGTGGAACGCTATGCCATTTGGAACTCAGAGAATGTCGCATCCAAGGCTTATTATAATGGAGCACCTTCCCTGTGGGGTGACTATTATGCTGCAAACACCGGCGGATTAGGCTATGATGCAACAATACAGAAGATACCGACCAACCGGCCTGTCGTTCCAACAGAAATGGGACTTTCCGGTTCGTACTCCAAACTTACAGAGGAAGCTGTGCTGACCTGGGAGGATGGCAACTATGAGCGTATAGACTCTTTCTCTGTTCAGGTGAAAAGACCCGGTTCTTCAGTCTTTACAACTATAGGTGCTGTATATCCTGCAGACCAGAATGCGAAAGATAACACAACTACTGCTACATATACATTTGTAGATTCTGAAGCTGTTGTCGGTTCAAATACATATAAAGTTATTGCTCGCTACAATGGAAGCAATTTCTCATCCAACGAGGCTATTGTCGGAGTCTCCAGCAACAAAGATATTGGATATCTCCGTTATGGTGAGGCACAGCTTACAGGTACAGCAGCAAATGATGTTAATTATACCAAAAGCTTCGAAGCAAGAAAGAGTCCTTACATAGTCCTTTCTGCCCCTACAGCCAAGAACAACTTTGGTAAGTTCCTGAATATCCAGACCTCCTCCATCAGCAAATTCTCTGCTGTAATGACTCCGTTCGTGAAAAACACAAGTGGAGATTTATACGACATCACAGCCGCAGAGGCAGCTTCGTATATAGCATTGCCGAAAGACAGCACTTATTTCGAGATTCCAAGTATTGCAGATCCGGCTGTTTCCCTGAAACTGCAGTGTGGAACTGCATCCGGCAAGGTAGGAGCTGAAAACGTACATGTGACTTTTGATGTCCCGTTTGACGATGGAGTGATACCCGTTGTTATCGTCACAGCAATTAAGTCTACAAGCATTACCTATGGTATGCAGCCTCGCGTGGAGAATATTACGAACACTGGTTTTGACGTACGTATTGAACGTCCTGCATACTACAGTTCCAGAACATTTACAACCGTATCAGTATATTACTTCGCGATGGAACCCGGCGAAGCTTCCCTCGGAGGTGGATTGCTGATATCCGCACAGAGATATGAAGATGCCCTTGAGAAAGGAAGAACTTACGGAAAGCCGGTTACATTGACAACTCCACTAGTGAAACCGAATATTGTGTTTGGAGCACAGTCCATCAAACATGATGCTTTGCGTGAAGTGTTTATCGGCAATACGACAAAGACTACGATAGACGGCTATCAGTACACAACGGCAATCACTCCTTATGCATATCTGGATGGTTCAGCAACAACAACAGGTACAGCCTACAGTCCTTCGGAGGATCTCGGATTCATTGCTGTCGCGACAGACCCCAACGGCAATCCTGAGGATGAACCCACAATCACAGGCATACGCGATGTCATTTCCGGCGGCACGTCACAGGATGCGTCATTTGATGCATGGACAGAGGGTAATATTATTCGTTGCAGCAATGCAGATGTACGTGTATATACGACAGCCGGTCTCGAAGTGAAACTCAACACTTCACTTTCAAAGGGACTTTATATCGTATCTGACGGAAAGACAAGTAAGAAAATTAATATCAGATAAACATGAAGAAGACCCTTTTGGTTGTGACACTATTCTCCTGCCTTGCTGTGCAGGCTGCTATTACTGATGTCACATCTAAATATCTTACTAACCCTGACTTCGCAGCCCGCTATGCGGGATGGTTTAATCAGGCCGGCACCAAAGGTGTCACAGGCGGGTTCGTGCATCAGACAAATGATCTATTTGTAAAGAAGCACGCAGAAGTATACATGGAAAAAAATGTTTCTGTGGGAAGTAAAATACCTAATTGTGACATGTACCAACACCTGAAGGGTCTTCCTTCCGGCACATACACTCTCGTGTGTGCAGCATTCTGCGGTAACGGCTCCGGAGGTAATTACACACCG
>CADCNQ010000027.1 GCA_902802815.1 uncultured Bacteroidales bacterium
GCCCGCCCGCGCCGATGGTACTGCACACCCGTGGGAGAGTAGGTAGCCGCCGTTTTAACAAAGAAGCCTTCGAGATTTCTCGAGGGCTTTTTTGTTTTATATGTGACTGCTCTCCCACGGGTGAGTGGGCGAAGAGCAGTGACTCCTGTCAGTTATTCACTTCGTTGGTGAGAGTGATGGAAAGCGTATCACCAAGAGTGCGGATGCATTCGAAGAGACCAATGAAATCCGTATCGTCCTTGGAACGCACCATGAAATTAATTGTGGTGACCCCTTGAGTGTAGTCGTAGCGGAGGAATTCGTCCGAGATATGCACGCGGAATTTACTGAAACAATTCCTGTAAGGCGTACCGTCGGTGACAATCTTGTCAATCTTAATACGCACAATCTTCTGTTCAGCGCTCTTGAGGAATATTTTCTCAATCTGTTCGAGTATGCGGTATACCACGAGAATCAGTATGCATGCCACCGTGGATATCAGATACATACCGGAACCAACCGCCAATCCCAAACAAGCTGTCATCCAGATTCCGGCAGCGGTGGTGAGACCGCGCACCGAACCCTTCATCTGAATGATAGCTCCGGCACCAAGAAAGCCGATACCGGAAATTACCTGTGCGGCAATGCGGCCAGGATCGCCGTTCTTGAGGCCGAGATACTCCTGTGGAATATAGATGCTTACAATCATTGCCAGAGTAGCACCCATAGCTATCAGGGAGAAGGTGCGCATACCGGCAATCTGGCCTTTCTGCCTGCGCTCGAAACCTACAACGGCACCCAGCACGAGGCTCAGGAAAAGTTTGAAGATGGAACTGACAAACGTGACGTCAGTCGAGTTGATAGCTTCAAAAAACTGATTCATACGCAAACTCTCCTGAGATGTTACCACTCGTTGATGGATTCTCCCTTGCCGTCGGGTGTGAGGAAGAACAGGGGAGCGGGATTCGTCTGTTCGGTGGAATAGTAGTGGAGACCAGAATCATTGGTTCGGGGATACCAGTGCTTGAGCAGCTCTATCATTTCTGCAGCAGCCCAGAGCATAGGACCATAGCCGTGCGCAGCAGCGCTGGAGACGGGGCGGTAGTAGTAGAATGCCGGGTCGAACGCCATACCGGTGCCCACGCAGGTGCCGAGCACACGTCCCTTCCCGTCCACCTTGGTGGAGAGAGCGTGCCATGCAAGCTGTGCCACACCGCCGTAGGTGATACCCTCAATCCATCCCTGATTTATTCCGCGAGCAATGCAATAGCAATATATGGCGGTGCAGGACGTTTCAAGATAGGAATCAGAGCGGTCGAGAAGCTGATGCCACAGACCTTCGGAACTCTGGAGGTCGCAGAGACCCTTCAAATGTTTGCGATACTGTTCCAGAAGAGCCTCACGCATGGGGTGGGAGACCGGTACCATGTCAAGCAGTTCGGTATTGGTGAGCAGTGCCCATCCGTTGGCTCTGCCCCAGGAATAGGTGGGCTGCTGCGCAAGACCCTCTACATAGCCGTGACGGTAGATGTTCTTTTCCGGACGCCACATACGTTCCACAAACTGGAAGAACATAGTGACGGCCTCGTCCATTTTCTTGCTGTCTCCGGCCCACAGAGCATATTCTGCCATTGCAGGGATGCCCATATAGATATCGTCGAGCCAGATAGTGTTAAACTGAGGACGCGTGCGTGCGAACATGCCGTTGGGCAGTTTGTACTGTTTGTTGAAGATGAAGTCGTTGTAGCCATTGATGTATTTGTCGTATTTGCCGCCCTTCTTACCCTCGAACTTCATCATTGCTGTAGTGATGGTGCCGCAGTCGTCAAGTGCTGTGAGACGGCGCAGAGGGTTGGATATCACCTTCTTGAGACTCTTGTCAACATAGTCGCGATACTGTTTCTCTCCCGTCACATCGGAGGCTCTCATGAGAGCTTGATAGGTGATGCCCCATTCGTATGAGTCGAGGCGGAACGTTCCTTCGTTGCACCATGAGAACACTCGGTCGAGAGTGGCCTTTACGTCCTCACTCTTGAGTGCTCCGTATGGCATTTTGTAGTCGGGAGCGAGCAGGTGGAGCGGTGTGTTCTGGTCGTTGATTTCCTCTTCCGCGTGCAACGTCAGAGTCAGTGGCAATGCGCACGTGAGTGCCAGTAGAAAATGTCTTGTATTCATGGTTTTATACTAAATTATTTCCTTAGAAGGTTGAACCATTCATCGGCGCTCTTCGGTCCTTCGTTTTCCCTCAGGGAGCAGACGGAGAGGGTGTAGTGGATATGGTGGTCAACAGGACGGAGCACAGCCAGATAGTTGATATCGTCCTCTATCGTGGTGGCAACGTAGCGCAGGGGTACCTTCACTCCGATGCCCACGCTCTCAATGAGGTCGGGTGCATTTTTGTCGGGCACGTTGCGTCCCCAGGAAGCGAGCAGAATTGCAGCGTTGCCGGCATCCAAATCGGGGCGTCCCAACATTTCGATGAAGCCCTGATTGTCAATCTCAAGTTTCTGTGCTCCGGTGGCAAAGAGGTCGTCCGGAGTCTCTCCTTTGAAATAGATGTCAACTTCCAGTTCACGGCTTCCGCTGTGCATGCTGTAAACCTGTTGCATATAGATGCGATGTCCGTTATAGAGCCAGTCTTTATCCCATACCATCACGGCGCAGGTGTCAGGGCCCGCTTTCATGATGCGTTGTCCGCGTGCGGAAACGGAATCCACATAGACGGTGTGTCCCTTGATATTACCCTTCTCGTCGGTGCCCTCGTAGATGAATCCGCGGAACGAACCGGCCGCAACGCTCTGTCCGGCCCATAGAATGTCACATCCGCGACCGCGTGCCAAATCTTCGCGCGTGGAATAGAAATTGGTGAGATGCAGTTCGAGGGGTTTGCCGCTCTTGCCGAAAAGGTCGATACTCTGGCGGTGGTCCATATAGATACGCAGTCCCCAATATTCATTCTCCATCATAGCTCCGTGACCATAGATGGCGTTATAACTGTCAAGGGTAGGGACATCGCCCTTGAACTCTATCTGATTGATTTGCGGGTAGGTGTGTTTGTTGTCCCATAATTTCATGAATGCCTGCACTTCTGCCATCATGACGGTCATCTGGAGCGAGAGTGCGAGCAGTGTGAGAAGTCTTTTCATAATAAAAATGTATGATTAGAAATCAAGTCCGAGTGTAGTGGCAAATGTGCCGTTGTGGATGCTGTTGTCGAAGGAGTCGAAGCCAAAATCCTCGAACTCCTTCTGCGCTGCATTCATGATACCGATGCTGTAAGAGAGTTCGAAATAGAAATTTTTGTACGACATGCCGCAGCCCATCTTCAGTCCGATATCGAAGCCGCGCAATGCTCCGTCGCTGAACGTACCTCTCTTATAGCGTCCGCGTGAATCCACAGGATACAGGTTTGGGTCTGCGTCATAGAAGCGCGTCTCGCCACCGAGCCCGATTGCCATGAAGCCTCCGAGGAAGGGCTGTATCTTGAAATCGTCGATATTGGTCTGTATCTTGTATTTAAGGATAAACGGTATCTCGAAGAAGTGTGCGCGGATGGTCACCTCGTTCTTCTTGCCACCGTTGATGTAAGCACCTTTGCCTTGATACAGGAGTCCGGTCTCCAGAAAGATGGGGGCTGTCTTTGCCAGCATGAAACCGGCCACGATACCGCCGTTGAGACCCAGTCTTGAACTGTTATTCACGTCGGGTCCGTAGAACATTACCTGGGAGACGTTCATGCCAAATCGCACTCCGAAATACTGACGACGCTCGTAGTTGCCCCAGCGCTCGGAGAGATTTATCTTACTTGCCTTGCGTGGCATCTGGTTGGGATTCTGTGCAAATCCCGTAATGGATAGAAGGCATACGATGATGCCGGATATGATGTGTGTCCTCATCCTTGAATAATATAATCATTATAAGCCTTCAGAGTATCTATACTCTCTGCTTTTTGTCTGTTTTTACTTGTTTTCCACCGCAAATATACACATTTTTTTTTGAATCGAGACGTTTTTACTGCGAGAATCAGTATTTTTTCGTATCTTTGCCGAGAAATACGATATTACTATTCGAAATGAAAGTATTGAAGTTTGGCGGAACCAGTGTAGGTTCTGTAAAAAGCATCCTGTCGGTGAAGCGCATCGTAGAGAGCGAGAGCGAACAAATTGTCGTTGTGGTAAGTGCCCTCGGTGGCATCACAGACCAATTGCTCAAGACCTGCACACTGGCAATGACAGGCGATAAGAACTACGGGGATATGTTCCAGGACATGGTGTTGCGCCATGTGAATATGATAGAGACCGTCATCACCGACGAAGCAAAGCGTAAACTGTTGCTTGAAGAGGTGACAGCTCTGCTTGACGAATTGAAGAGCATATATCAGGGCGTATTCCTCATTCGTGACCTCTCGCCAAAGACAGAGGCTACGATTGTGTCCTATGGTGAGCGTATTTCCTCGCGCATAGTAGCCTGCTTGGTGGATGGTGCAGAGTGGAAGGATTCCCGTGAATTCATTAAGACGAGAAAGCAGAACGGCCGTAACGTGTTGGCACAGGACCGCACAATGTCATTGGTGAAAGATGCGTTCAGTACACTTGCGAAGGTGACTGTTGTGGGCGGTTTCATTTCTACTGACGCCGAGAGCGGCGAGGTGACCAATCTCGGACGCGGCGGCAGCGATTACACGGCAAGCATAATAGCAGCAGCGTTGGATGCTGAGATATTGGAGATATGGACTGACGTGGATGGCTTTATGACGGCCGACCCCAAGGTGATTTCCTCGGCCTACGTGATTCCCGAATTGTCGTATGTGGAAGCTATGGAGCTATGTAATTTCGGCGCGAAGGTGGTGTATCCCCCGACGATATATCCCGTTTGCCGCAAGAATATCCCCATACTCGTCAAGAATACCTTCAATCCCGAATCTGTCGGCACGATTGTCAAGCAGACGGTGAAGATAGACGAACACAAAAGTATCAAGGGTATTTCGTCCATTAAGGGTACCAGTCTCATTACTGTGAGCGGACTTTCGATGGTGGGTGTGATAGGAGTGAATCAGCGCATCTTCACATCTCTGGCTCAGCACGGAATCTCCGTGTTCATGGTGTCACAGGCATCTTCGGAGAATAGCACCAGTATCGGTGTACAGGAGAGCGACACAGACAAGGCCTGTCGTGTGCTCAACGAGGAGTTCCAAAAGGAGATTGAGGACGGCCGCATGTTCCGCATGAAAGCCGAGCGCGGTCTTGCCACGGTTGCCATTGTCGGTGAGAATATGAAGCACACTCCTGGTATCGCCGGCAAATTGTTCGGTACACTGGGCAGGAGCGGTATCAGTGTTATCGCCTGCGCTCAGGGTGCCTCCGAGACCAACATCTCGTTCGTTATCCAGGAGGACAGCCTGCGCAAAGCTCTCAACTCTATCCATGACTCGTTCTTCCTGTCGGAATACCAGGTGCTGAATCTCTTCATTTGCGGTGTGGGTACTGTTGGCGGCCAGCTTCTTGAACAGATACGGCTGCAGCAGGAGAAACTAAAGAAGGAGGAAGGCTTGCTGCTGAACGTGGTGGGTGTGGCATCCGGCCACAATGCAGTCTTCGACCGTGCAGGCATCACTCTTACGGAGAATATGCGTGAACGTCTGAAGTCGGCTCCCGCCAGCGGCATACAGCGTCTGCACGATGAGGTGATAGGCATGAATATCTTCAATAGTGTCTTTGTCGATTGCACTGCTTCAGCAGAGGTGGCCGGACTTTACGGAGACTTCCTTGAGCATAATATCAATGTGGTGGCGGCAAACAAGATTGCAGCTTCCAGTGACTACGAGAACTACCGACGTCTCAAGCAAGTGGCTCAGAAGCGTGGCGTGAAGTTCCTCTTTGAGACAAATGTGGGTGCAGGACTTCCAATTATACGCACCATCAACGACCTGCGCCATTCGGGCGACAAGATACTTAAGATAGAGGCTGTGCTTTCCGGTACCCTTAATTTTATCTTCAACAAGATTTCGGCTGACATACCGTTCTCCAAGACCGTTGAGATGGCGAAGGCGGAAGGCTATAGTGAGCCTGATCCCCGTATCGACCTCTCGGGCAAGGATGTTATACGCAAACTTGTGATACTGACCCGAGAGGCAGGTTACGAGATAAATCAGGAGGATGTAGAGGCGAACCTTTTCATCCCCAAGAGTTTCTTCGAGGGCTCGATGGAGGATTTCTGGAAGAATCTGCCCACTCTCGATGCAGACTTCGAGACGCGTCGCCAGCGTTTGGAGCGTGAGCACAAGGTATGGCGTTTTGTCGCCCGCTACGAGAATGGCAAGGGTAGTGTGTCGCTTGAAGAATTTGAACAGGACCACTCGTTCTACGTTCTGGAGGGCTCTAACAATATTGTGCTTCTCACCACGGAGCGCTATCGCGAATATCCTATGTTGATACAGGGCTATGGTGCTGGTGCTTCGGTGACGGCGGCCGGTGTGTTTGCTGATATAATGAGTTTGGCTTAATGAAACATATCATCATTCTTGGCGATGGCATGGCCGACTGGCACCGCGATGATCTTGGTGGCAAGACGTTGTTGCAGTATGCCGATACACCCCACATGGACTGGCTCGCAGAGCATGGGCGCAGCGGTCTGTTGCGTACGGTACAGGAAGGTTTCCACCCCGGCAGTGAGGTGGCTAATTCCAGTATTCTTGGTTACGATCAGCGCAAGGTATACGAAGGGCGCGGACCTCTTGAGGCGGCATCCATCGGTGTGCAGCTCGAGGAAGGCGACCTGGCCATGCGTTGTAATCTCATATGTGTGGAGGGTGATATACTGAAGAACCATTCCTGCGGACGTATGGAGACCGAGGAGGGCGATACGCTGATACGTTATCTGGAGAAGGAACTTGGTAACGACCGTGTGCATTTCTATACTGGAGTGCAGTATCGCCATCTGCTCGTAATTAAGGGGGGTGACAAGCGTGTGAGTTGCACGCCACCTCACGATGTGCCTCTGCAAACGTGGGAGGACAAGTTGCCGAAGGCCGAATGTCCAGAGGCTGAGGATACGGCACGTCTCCTGTGCGAACTGATACGCAAGAGTCAGGAACTGCTGCCCGGTCATCCTCTCAATCTGGAGCGTTCCCGAAAGGGACTCGATATGGCCACCAGTATCTGGCCGTGGGGTGGGGGCTATCGTCCGAATATGGAACCCCTCACGCAGACTTACCCCCAAATACGTCGTGGGGCAGTGATAACGGCTGTGGATCTGATCAGGGGTATCGGTACGTATGCCGGGTTGCGTGTCATTAATGTGGATGGTGCAACGGGTCTTTGGGACACTAACTACGAGGCCAAGGCGAAGGCAGCAATCGACGCTCTGCGTACTGACGATTTCGTCTATGTACACGTAGAGGCCAGCGATGAAGCAGGACACGATGGTGATCTTCAGTTGAAACTCAAGACAATAGAGAATCTGGACCATCGTTTGATAGCACCCATTCTGGAGGCTACGCAGTCGGAAGATTTTGTGAAGGAGTGCGGAGATCGTATTGCAGTGGCCCTGCTGCCCGACCATCCTACACCTGTGGCGCACCGCACTCACACGGCAGACCCTGTCCCATTTACTATCTATGCTCCGGGCATGGAAAAAGACAATGTGATGAAATTTGATGAGGATGCCGCAAAGGACGGTGCTTACGGTCTTCTTGAGGGTAAAGAATTCATAGAAGCATTTATGAAGGTGTGAAGGCAATAATAGAAGAAAATAAATCATGAAATACTATTCCACAAACGGAAAAGCCCCCCTTGCTACACTAGAAAAGGCAGTGGTGAAGGGATTGGCAGAGGACAAGGGGCTCTATATGCCCGAGCGAATAAAACCACTCCCGAAGGAATTTTTTGAGAAATGCGACAAGATGTCCTTTCAAGAGGTGGCTTGCCACGTGGCGGATTGCTTCTTTGGCGAGGACGTGGAGGCAGAGTCTCTTCGCAGCATTGTCTGTGACACATTGGCATTCGACTGTCCTGTGGTCAAGGTTACAGACAATATCTACAGTCTTGAACTCTTTCACGGTCCCACTTTAGCCTTCAAGGATGTTGGCGCCCGCTTTATGGCGCGCCTTTTACAGTATTTCCTGCGTAGGGAAGGTAATGGTGATAACGTAAATGTTCTCGTTGCTACGAGTGGCGACACGGGTAGTGCTGTGGCAAACGGTTTCCTTGGCGTTGAAGGTATTCATGTCTATGTGCTTTATCCCAAGGGCAAGGTATCTCCGATACAGGAGTGCCAGTTTACCACGCTTGGTCGTAATATCACAGCGCTGGAGGTGGATGGCGTGTTCGATGATTGTCAAGCGCTTGTAAAGTGCGCTTTCATGGACGGTGAACTTAACGCACACATGCGTCTCACCTCAGCCAATTCCATCAATGTGGCGCGTTTCCTTCCGCAGGCTTTCTATTATTTTTGGGCCTACGCTCAGATGAAGCGTCTTGGTCTTGAGCAGAATCTTGTGTGTTGTGTGCCCTCCGGCAATTTTGGCAATATATGTGCTGCGCTTTTCGGACATCAGATGGGTCTGCCTATAAAGCGTTTCGTTGCCGCCAACAATGCGAATGACATATTCTTCCGCTTTCTTCAGACGGGCGAGTATCATCCCAAGGCATCCGTGCAAACACTTGCCAATGCCATGGACGTAGGTGACCCCTCTAATTTTGCACGTATTTGGACACTATACGGCCAGTCGCACAAGAATATCGTTTCGCTCATCTCCGGAGCAACTTACAGCGACGAGGATATCGCCCGTACCATGCGCGAGTGCTACAAGGAGACAGGTTACACGCTTGACCCTCACGGTGCATGCGGTTATCAGGCTCTCAAGGACGGTCTGCAGCCGGGTGAGACTGGTTTCTTCTGCGAGACGGCTCATCCTGCCAAGTTCAAGGAAAAGGTAGATGCTATCCTTTCCTGCGATGTGGCTATCCCAGATCGTCTGCAGGCTTTCATGCGCGGTAAGAAACAGTCGGTGCAGATGCCCAAGGAGTTTGCCGACTTCAAGCGCTATCTGATGATGCAGTGATATCTATTGCGCACATAGAGAGTCCGTTCGGGAGCAAGTTCGGCATTCCCCGTCAGAGTGGATTGGTCCGTTCTATACGCTCGCGCATAGTTTTTGAGAAAGAGTTCCGCAATGTCGAGGCTTTCCGCGGGCTTGAGGATTTTTCCCATGTGTGGCTTTTGTGGTATTTCGACGAGGCCGATGGCTGGTCGCCTACAGTGCGTCCTCCTATGCTGGGAGGCAACCGGCGTATGGGTGTCTTCGCTACGAGAAGTCCCTTCCGTCCCAACCATATAGGGCTCTCCTGCGTGGAACTCCTGAAGGTAGAGTTGGACAGCAAGGATGGTCCCGTGCTCCACGTTGCAGGTGCGGATTTAAAGGATGGTACGCCCATCCTCGACATAAAACCTTATCTTCCCTATACAGATTCCCGTCCGGAGGCCAGGGGTGGCTTCACAGAGCAGGTGTTGGAGAACTTTCGTCCTATGGAGGTAGTGATGCCCCGGGATATTGGGATGGACGAGGAACATCGTGAGGCTCTGCGCGAACTGTTGGCGTCCGATCCGCGTCCCCACTACCATGACGACCCGGAGCGTATCTATGGTTTTGTCTTTGCCGGACAAGAGATAAAGTTCCGTGTGGTGGGAGAAAGGGTGGAGGTAATTATTCCAAGGCTTTCGTAATTCTTGAGGTCTCTGTGTCGAGGTATTTGCTGAGACAGCGGGCTATTTCTGGGTAGTAGTCGTTCAGCGTTCTGTACTTGTTGCGGGAGATGGCGTACTGGCGGAGGGCAGAGACTAACTCGGGCATCCATAGAAAACCGTTGTTCGTCATTTCAGTGGTTAGTACATTATTGGCTATTTCCCGATTGAAACCATTGTCAATCAGATATATGATGACGGAAGCGCGTACAAGACTTTCGTTAATGACCGTCTTCCATTCGTTGTAAGCCTGCCGCATCATTGCAGGTTGGGAGAGATGGAAGAGTTTTTGACCAGTGTCCTGCATTATTGAGGTATTGACGGCATCGTCAAGTAGTGGGTTGACAAACGAATGGCACACCTCATGGATGAGTATCGCTGCGTCGAATTTCGGACCTCTCTTTTCCGAACCAAGATAATAACCACAGACGGCGATGACTTCCCGTGGCTTACCTGGCAATTGGCGCCAGATGCCGTTACTGTTGTAGCCGTGGCTGAAACCGATGATTACGCGGAACGTCTCTGTCGCTTCCTTGCCATAGTAGAAACGACCGTACCATTCGGGGTGGAACACCGGTATCACGTTGTTTTGATACCATTGTGCTGTTTCATTGTAGAAAGCCCGATGCTGTTCGTAAAATTCATGGAAGCGGGTGTCTGTATAGAATTGGTTGAGACGGCTTATAAAGTCGTTGAGGTCAACGTTCTGCCATCCGTTGTTGAGTTCCTTCCTGTCACCAACGAGTTTCACCTTGCCTTTTTCTATGTCAAGGTGCACTGCCATATTTGTCACTTTCTCATAGCTGATGCCGTATTTGGCGCGGATGTCCTGATAGTAGGGAATGATGGGATGATTCCTGTATGGGGCAAACCACTCCTCCGTATCCTTTGAGTATTGTCCGGCTGCGTCGTGACAGTATTCCTCGTATCCTGCCGTGCGTGAAAGGATGCCCATAAGCTCCATGGCCTCGGAGATCTCAACTTTTATTTGCGCCACCGTTCCCAGCGTCATGGTGAGTAATAGCATCGCGATGACTGTTCTCTTCATGATAGTTTGATTACATTTTAATTTCTGAGTACAAAAATACAAAAATAGCAGACAAGTTGAAAGGTTGATAGTTGACAAATTGTAAAAACGGGTCTTTTTGGAATATTTTTCAACGAAAAAAAATAGAGAGAAAAAAAAAATAACTATTTTTGTCCTATTTAATGCGTGTAAAATCACAGGAAAACAATAGAAAAAAGTGAAATACATGAAAACATTTCGAGTATTGACGGTTGTTATAGCGCTGATGGCGCTTTATAGTTGCGGAGAGAAGAAACAGGCTGACGAGGAGCAGGTTGTGAGGGTGAAAGTGCAGGAACTGCACGCTGAGCCGGTGCATGGGGAACAGGGTTTCTCGGGCACCATACAGGAATCGAGCGGAGCTTCGCTGTCGTTCTTGGTGAGCGGCACGATACAACGTATCTACGTGAACGAGGGTCAGAATGTTAGCAAAGGTCAGCTGATTGCAGAACTTGATCCCACAACTTTGACAAATGCCCACATCATTGCCATGACGGCATTGGAGCAGGCCCAGGATACTTACAAACGTATGAAGGCGCTCTATGAAAGCGGTGCGCTGCCGGAAATGGAGTGGGTGATGGCTGAAAACCATCTAAAGTCGGCTGTGGCACAGGAAGCAATGGCCAGAAAGTCGCTGACGGATGCTAAATTATATGCGCCTTTCAGTGGATATATCTCCAGCAAGATGGCGGATGCCGGACAGACTACAGCACCGGGATTGACTGTTGTTAAGTTGGTGAACATAGGTACAGTGAAGGTGAAGATTGCTGTTCCCGAGGATGACGTGCAACGTATTCAGAAGGGTTCGGCGATGAAAATCATCGTGCCGGCGCTGGGTGGTCGCGAGTTTTCTGGAATAGTGACGGAGCGCGGGGTAAGTGCTGATCCACGTGCACGCACCTACGAGGTGAAAGCCGCCATAGACAACCCCGAAGGATTGCTGTTGCCAGGTATGATATGTCAGGTGTTCACCAACTACATGATAGGTACTACGGGTGTGTTCGTTCCTGCCAATTTGGTACAGCTCGGCAGTGATAACAAGAGCTTTGTATGGGTGGTGAACAGGGGGCAGGCAGTGCGTCGCGAAATCACCATAGTACGTGCCACAGCACAGGGTGTGCAGGTTAGCGGAGGACTCTCAGTGGGCGACCTCCTCATTGTGGCCGGACAGCAGAAAGTGAGCAATGGGATGAAGGTTGATATTGTTAAGTAGTGGTTTAAAGTTTAAAGATTATTATTTGAAGTTTAAGCTGTTATGGAAGATAATAAAGAGAAAAAGATGAGCTTGCAGGAGTGGTCAATGCACTACCGGCAAATCATCATCTTGCTCGTCAGTTGCTTCGTGGCGATGGGCATATTCGGCTTGGCCCATATCAACAAAAATGAGTTCCCCGACTTCACCATCCGCCAGGGCCTGGTCATTGCGGTGTATCCCGGTGTGACTGTGCAGGAGATGGAGGAGCAGGTGACCAAGCCTCTTGAGAAATACATCTTCACCTACAAGGAAGTGAAGAAGGAAAAAACGGTAAGTTTCACGAAAGACGGTATCGCTATCATACGTGTGGAACTGAACGATGAGTTGACGGACAAGGATGAATTTTGGTCGAAGTTCAAACACGGTGTGAAGGAATTCCAGAGTACGCTACCCGATGGTGTGCTGGCCATCAAGGTGAACGACGATTTCGGCGACACCTCGGCGCTACTGCTGTCGATGGAGTCGGAGGAGAAGACCTACCGCGAGCTGAACGACTACATGAACCAACTCATCGACTCGTTGCGTATGATACCCAGCGTGGGCAAGATGAGCGTTTACGGCCTGCAGAAAGACCAGATAAGCATCTATATCAACAGCGACAAGCTTTCTCATTACGGCATCAGTTATCTTCTCATCGGACAGCAGCTGAAGGCCAAGGGCTTCGTTACCACCGGTGGACGCCTTAAGAACATGGGTAACGAGTCGCCAATCTATGTGGATCACGCACTCAACAAGATATACGATGTGGAGAACACCGTAATTTATACCGACGCTAGCGGCAACATCGTGAAACTGAAGGATGTGGCTACCGTGAAACGCGAATATCCGAAACCTAAGTCCTTTATCACCAACAACGGCAAGAAGTGTCTTATCCTGAGTGTGGAAATTAAGAAGGGACAGGATGTGTCCAGTATGGGTGCTGAGATAGACGAAAAACTGGCCAACATCAAGAAAGTGCTGCCTGACGATGTGCAGATGAATGCCATAACCAACCAGAAGAAGGTGGTGGACGACTCCATTGAGAACTTCCTCCATGAACTGATGATTGCCATCGCCACGGTAATCCTTGTGGTGGTGCTCATCATGCCCATGCGCGTGGCTATGGTGGCAGCCGGCACTATGCCTATCACGATATTCATTTCGCTCAGCACTTTCTATCTGTTCGGCATCGAACTCAATACAGTGACTCTGGCGGCCCTGATTGTAACCTTGGGTATGATTGTTGACGACTCAATTGTGATTATCGACTCCTACATGGAGATGATGGCTGAGGGTAAGCCTCGCTGGCAAGCCTCCATCGATGCCACTGTTCACTTTCTGAAGTCCATTTTCACAGCTACGTTGTGCATATCGGTTACGTTCTTCCCGTTCCTCTTCTCCATGAAGGGACAGATGCATGATTTCTTGCTGTCGTTCCCCTGGGCCATTAGTATTGTGCTCTTCATCTCGATGATTATCGCGCAGACACTCTTGCCCATTCTGCAATACTACTTCATTACCAAACCAATAGGGGAGGCGAGACCAAAGAACGGCAAGAAGCCCTTCAACTTGCTCGACCTTATGGATAAGTATTACAAGGTGTTGCTCAATTGGTGTTTCCGTCATCCGTGGAGCACAGTTGGTGTGGGTCTCGGCGGATTTGTGATAGGTGCGCTGATGTTCACCCAAATACCGCAGAAACTGATGCCCGTTGCCGACCGCGACCAGTTTGCCGTAGAGATTTATCTGCCCTCGGGCACAGGCCTCGAGTATACTACGATCATCGCCGACTCTTTGGAACATATGATGCGTCAGGATGAGCGAGTTGTTGGCGTGGCATCGTTTAAAGGCTCTTCGTCGCCCCGATTCCACACGTCATACGCACCCCAGTTTCCTTCTGAGAACTACGCGCAGTTTATTGTGAACACTACCGGTAATGAAGCCACAGAGGAACTTGTGGACGAATATACCAAAAAGTTCACCAACTACTTCCCCGAAGCATACGTGAAAATCAAGCAACTGAGTTTCAGTTCGTGCACGGTGCCTATTGAGGTGCGTCTTAAGAGCGACAACCTCGAGGAATTGGCATTCTACGCTGACAGCGTGGCCAAAATAATGCGTGAGATGCCTGAACTGCTGCTCGTACGCCACGATATGCTGGAACCGCTTTCCACTACACGTATCAAGATAGACGATGATAAGGCCAGTCGTCTGGGCATTACCAATCAGACGGTGGAGCTGCAGATGGCATTCCGTTATGGCGACGGTATCACCGTGAGCACCGCATGGGAAGGCGACTACGATGTCAACGTGAAGATGAAGACAGAGGACGCAGACCAAGCTACGGAGCAGGATATCATGGATGAACTGATTCCCATCGGTATAGCGGCAGCTATTCCCACTGACTTGTCTACGTTGTTGAGCCTTCACAGCATGGGTGAGGCCATTCCCAGTGTCCCGATGCGCCAGTTTGCGGAGATTGTACCTACGTGGCAATATGGACAGATCTGCCATCGCAACGGTCTGCGCACAGTCACGGTGATGGCCGAATTGGCTCGCGGGCAGAATGAGGGCATCGTCACTTCGCTTATCATGAAACGCCTCAAAAACCTCAAATTGCCCGAAGACATGCAATTGGAATACGGGGGACAATATGAGGCCGACAACGAGACAGGTCCTCAGATTGCTGCAGCGCTCGTACTCTCGGTCATCATCATATTCTTCGTCCTGCTGTGGCATTTCAAGAGTGTTAGTGAGGCGCTGCTCATTATGGTCAGTCTAACGCTTTGCGTCTTTGGTATGGCTATGGGCTTGATGATTCAGGGTATTGAGTTCTCGCTGACCAGTGTCCTGGGCTTTGTGTCGCTGATGGGTATTCTGGTGCGCAATGGTGTCATCCTCTTCGACTATGCCGCTGAGGTGAAAGAACTGGAGCATCTGTCTCTCAAGGATTCCATACATGTGGCTGCAGAGCGTCGTATGCGTCCCATATTCCTGACATCAGCAGCTGCTTCTATGGGTGTCGTGCCGATGATTCTGGGCGGCAGTGCCTTGTGGGTACCAATGGGTGCTGTAATTTGTTACGGCACACTCCTGACGATGTTCTTCATCCTCACCGTGATGCCAATCACCTACTGGAAAGTTATGGGCATAGGAGAGAAAGAATAAAGAGTTCCGGGAGAATTCGCAAAAGAAAAAAGGCTGCTGTTGCGGCCTTTTTTTTTTGTTTCGGGATTCATATTAAGGATTTGTTTCAGTCAGCTCTCGAAGTTCCCCTAACTAGAACACGAGTAGAATATGAATTGAGTACGAGCAGTTAACGAGCAGTTAACGAGTTTTCTCGTACACCACTCGTATACCACTCGTACACCACTCGTTAACTACTTGTTAACTGACTGGATTCCGCTAAGCCTCTGAAGGGACTCTGAATAGCCTTGAAAAAGCCCACAATCATGTTGTAAAACGGCATTCCTGTGTCAGGCGATAGTTCTTGGAACAGAAAACCGCCGCCATTTGTCTCAGGGGCAATGAGAAATGCAGATTGTGTAAAAATCTTCTTTACTTACTGCGTCGGAATAGTTGACGGAAGCGATTGAATTCCTTCTGAAACTGGATGCCAATGCCTTGGGTGTTGAAGGAATTCTGTACGAAATAGCGATCGTTGGTCTTGTTGTACACTTTGAGGCCGATGCTGCCGTTGCGCGTGAGCAGGTACAAAACATCCACGTCTGTGATGATGTTGCGGGTGGTGTAGTATGACTCGCGATAGCCGAAATTGCCGTTGATTAGAAGACGGTTGTCAAACAGGCGGCCGGAGAGCATACCTTCGACGTCCACATTGTCCCAACCTGTTTGGCCGGTACGCAGATTGGCACCGAAGTTCCAATTGCTGGAGCCGATAGCGCTGCCCAGCAACTGATTGAAGCGCTGTGAGATGGTGGAGGCCATGAGAGAGTACATTGCAGTGCTCGTCTGGTTTGCAGCGTTCTGCGACATCGTGGCATAACTGTAGAAACGTCCCACGCCCAGAAGATAGATGACCTGAAGGTTGCGCTCTTCCTCGGTTGATACCATGCTGTGAACGATGCGTTTCTCGTCTTCGGTGGCATTCGGGAGGTCGAAGTCGAAGGTGATGATGGGCGACTGCGGACGTCCGGTGACGTTCATAAGGCAGTCCACGCGTGTGTTGTTGAAGCCCAGAGAACTGCTGCCGAGGTCGTTTAGCGACACGTTGGGGACGGTGTACAC
Organism: uncultured Bacteroidales bacterium; assembly: GCA_902802815.1. Classification (GTDB taxonomy): domain Bacteria; phylum Bacteroidota; class Bacteroidia; order Bacteroidales; family Bacteroidaceae; genus Physcousia. Next base: position 16,269 of record CADCNQ010000027.1, read on the forward strand.
AGCCTGCATGTTAATGCTGGCCATGAGGGGGTTGCCGCTGAAGACGATGGTGCCGCCGGGACGGAAGGTGAAGTCCTTGCGGATGATGTCGTGGAAGGAGAGCCGGTAGTTGCCGTCCGTGAGCCGGTAGGTACCATAGAGATTGAAACTGCCCTTGTTGTGGAAATTGGCCAGGAGGCGACCTTCGCCGCCGACATCCAAACGGTCGTCGGTTTTCTCGTCCATGATGAGGCGCAGACGCATGTTTGGTGTCATGTCCATATCGAGATTCACACGTATGTCGGTGCTCAACTGGCTCAGTTCGTCGAGTGTGGAAGCACGCTTGCCGGCCTGCTGGGACGAGGAACTGTTACTGGAGGAATGGTCCACATAGGTTATGAAATCACTCTTTGTGATGCCGCCGGGGCTTGCCACGCTGTAAGTGAGTGAGGAACCCTTCTCGGGCCTGATGGCAGCGTCCACCTGCACATGTCCGGTACCGCCGAAGAGACGCAGGTTGCCCGTGGAATAGAGCGTACCGTAAAAGGGCTGGTCGTCGAAGTTCTTCATGTCATAGACGAGGAGACGCTGTGTGTCCATGAGGAAATCGTAGGTGAGGTTCTTGAAACTATTGTGCTTCATGACACCCGTGAGGAAGCCGAAGTGGGTGTAGATACCCGGGGCACCCTGTTCGTCCATGAGTTGGGCATTCTTCACGAGGATATATCCGGGACGGAGTAATACGCTGTCTTCTCCGGCGCTGTCGAGATGGTAGCGCACGCCGGTGTAGGGGATGCGCATGGAGAGGGTGTCAAGGTGCAGGTTGCCGTTGAGGTCGATTTTACCCAGCGGACCGCCGACGAAGGCCTTGCCTGTGACGCGTCCATCAATTTCCTCGATGATTCCCTCAGTGAAGAAATTGAGAAAACCGAGATTGAAGCGGTGGGTGTTGATGTCGAGGTGCAGGCGGCTTTCAGGACGGCGGCCCGGTACAACAAGCCCACTCACTTTTGTATCCATGTTATTCATGGGATCGTAAACGTGACCCTCAATGTCAAGGGTGTTAGGAGTACGTCCCCACGTAAGGTGTGCGTCGCACTGACCCTCGGGAGTGTTATTGAAAGTGAACTCATCTACGTGGGCATAAGCGTCTGCAACGGGATTCTTCATTAGACCAGTGAGATATCCCTTGCCGCTCGCGCTGCCACCGAAGAGTACATCGTTGAACTTCACGAGGTCCATGATATATGCCACGTTGACATCCTTGAATGTAGCTGTGAGTGTGTCGGTGTCGTTGGCGGAGATGCGTCCGTTGACGTATACGTTGCGCTCATGCTCGGATACTTGCACGCCGCTGACATCGATTACTTCGTCGTGCATGTGCGCTGTGGCGGGATGCACCTGCCAGGTTGTGTCGTTGATGATAATATTGGAGGGGGCTATCCACAGCCGTATGTCGCGACTGCCGAGACTGTCCTTGCCTAAAAGGACGGTGGCGTCCAGTTCACCCTGCTGGCGCGGAGTGCGATTGTTGTTCCAGGAGAAGATACCGTGAAGACGCTCCAGCGAACCGTCCACGTCGAGGGAAAATGCTGTGGTGCCGAGAGGCATATCACGCTCCGTATAGAGGTCGCATCCGACAGAGCCGGGGGAGTAGTTGACGTTGATCTGCGTATTGACGAACTGCTCCTTGCTGTAGGACATGAGGGGAATCTCCAACTGACTGTTGAGCGACGATTTGAGGAGGTTGAATTTCGGGTCTAGGGAGAGGGTGCCTACAAGTATTCCCTGCTTGGGAATCCTTATGTCAATGTCTGCAAACTTACGCAAGAGGAGTGTGTCTGTGAAAGTTAACGCGAAATCAAGACTATCTTCAAGCGTTCCTGCAGCTTCAAGTTGTATGTCGTTGGTTAAAAGCGATATATGTCTTGTGTTATTGTGGATATAATGTGATAGTTTGATGTCGGTAGGAGGCATCAGGAGAGCATCGCCTTCGCGGTTCCATTGGAATTCTTCGATGTTTACTTCACCTTGTGCACAGGTCCATTGATCGCCAGTTACACGGAAATGGGTGTAGAGTTTGCCGTGAGGGTCGTTGAGGGATGTTTCAACGTCGGTGTCGCGCCCCCGACGGTCCACATGACACTGGAGGTCACGCAAAGTGTAGCCGCTAAGTTGGAGCAGGGGAGCGTGCAGTTGTGCGGTGACTTCAGGAAGGTCGCCGAAACCTTTGATGCGTCCCTTGGCATCAAGATGTACGGCTGCCTTTTGTATAATCTTGGCACTTGTACCGGCGGTGAGCGGAGTTATGTTGATGGTGTCAGTTCGGATTGAGGCAGAGAAGTCGTTGTTGTCGAGCAGAGTGCCCCGTAGTGTCAGTTCACCCAAAGCCGTGCGAGTGTCTAAACTGAAACGGTGGTCGTGGAGATTACTTGTCACGTTACCGTTCATCTCTACATCTCCGAGCGAATGCAACTTGTCAGGGAGATCTCTAACATTGAATTGGTGAATGTAGGCTACAAAGGAAGGAGAGGTGAGTATATCCCTGATAGTTCCTTCGGCAAGGAAAGAAAGGGAATAGAGTGGAGAATGCGCCTCGATGTGGGTGATGTCGATGCGGTTCTCGTTTCCGTGGGCCTCCAGACGAAGCCTGGATGGTTCGGGGAACTGAGGCAGGGGAGGCAGCGTTGCATCTAGGGACAATTTGCTGACACTGAAGGAACGACGTGTGGCGTGACCGTCGGCTACAAGGCTGTGGATGATAAGATTGTGCCCCTCGGCAAATGAAAGTCGCTTGAGTGAGAGCGAGAGGCTGTCGCGGGTAAGACGGTGGAGATGGGCAGTCATGTTGATGGAGGAGACTGTAAGGCTGTCCCAACGTACAGCGCTGCGGCGCACAATAAGACTTCCGATGTGCAAGTCAAGCGGGAACTCCTCCTTTTTGTCAGACGATGAGAAGGCATCGATGAGAAACTGCAGGTTGAGTGTGCTGTCGGTATTGTGGTAGAAATGGGCGTTGGCGCTGAGTATTTGTGCGTTGGCAATGACGATGTGCCCATCGGTGATAAGTGGCATCCACTCCATCTTTGCTGCCACGCGGTGGGCTTGCAGCATGAGTGTGTCCTGTCGGTCCCATAGAGATATGTCGTCGAGCATCACACGTCCTTGTAAATTGATGGTAATGCGACCGATGGCGACGTTGCTTTTTATCTGGTTGGATAGTATGGAAGATGCCGCCTTGCCAAACCATTTCTGCACTTGCGGAATGGATAGGCAAAGCACAAGGGACAGGTAACCTGCGGAAAGTAGGATAACTATCCAACTGACGATGTATTTTAGCGCTTTTATAGAGTTTTAATTGACGTTTTTTATCATTTTGGAGGATAAAGGTAACATTTTTTTAGAGATTATTTGCCCTTCAGAGAAAAAAAACGTATTTTTGTCGGGTGAATTATCAAATTTAGTAATAAAATAATGGCAAAAGTAATCAAGTTGCGCAAAGGTCTTGACGTTAAGCTCAAGGGAACCGCGGCTTTGGAGACTGTTGCAGTGAAGATGTCGGGGGAGTATGCTCTCTGTCCCGACGATTTCTGCGGAGTGAAGCCAAAGCCTGTGGTGAAGGAGGGCGATGCTGTCAAGGTCGGTGATGCCTTGTTCGTGGACAAGTTGCATCCGGAAGTGAAATTTGTTTCGCCTGTGAGCGGTGCGGTTTCACTGATTGAGAGAGGCGACCGCCGTAAGTTGCTCAGCATCCGTGTGAAGGCTGACGGCAAACAAACGGCTCGCAAGTTTGATGTGAAGGGCGATGTAAAGGCCCTGATGATGGAGAGCGGCCTGTTCGGCATGATGCTGCAGAGACCCTATGCCGTCGTTCCAAGTCCCGAAGATAAGCCCAAGGCAATCTTTGTGAGTGCATTCAATTCAATGCCTCTGGCTCAGGATTTCGAATATGTACTGGAAGGTCAGGAGACAGAGTTCCAGTCAGGTATCACAGCTTTGTCAAAGCTGGCTGGTGTATATCTCGGTGTGAGCAGCAAGCAGAAGGCTAAGGCACTTCTTGAGGCAAAAAATTGTGAAGTGAATGTGTTTGAAGGTCCCGCTCCTGCAGGCAATGTGGGTGTGCAAATCAACCATATCAACCCGGTGAACAAGGGTGAAGTGGTGTGGACGATGGCCCCCGAAGTGGTAATTATGCTCGGGCGTTTGATAAACAGCGGAGAGGTGGACTTCACGCGTACGATAGCCGTTGCAGGCAGTGAGGTGAAGGCTCCTAAGTATGCGAAGGTGATTGTCGGTGCAAAGTTGTCTGATGTTCTTGAAGGACAGATTGACAAGTCGGCCAATAACCGTATCATTGACGGCAATGTAATGACTGGTCTGAAGTCGTCTCTCGACGGATTCCTCGGTGCGCAGACCACAGAAGTGAATGTGATTCCCGAAGGTGATGATGCCGATGAGATGTTGGGATGGATTATGCCTCGCTTCAATCAGTTCTCCACTAGTCGTACTTATTTCTCCTGGCTCATGCCAAAGAAGGAATACCGATTGGATGCCCGTGTGAAGGGTGGAGAGCGTCACATGATTTTTTCGGGTGAATATGACAAGGTGTTCCCGATGGATATTTATGCAGGATACCTCATCAAAGCTATCATTTCCGGCGACATTGATCGTCAGGAGGCTTTGGGCATCTACGAAGTGGCGCCAGAGGACTTCGCTTTGGCTGAGTTCGTCTGCTCGTCGAAGCTGGAACTGCAGAGGATTGTTAGACAGGGTCTTGACACCCTGAGAAAGGAGAATATGTGATGAATCCTATTAAGAAGTTTTTCGACAATATCCATCCGCTCGTAGAAAAGGGCGGAAAACTGCACTGCTTGCGCTCTGTGGTGGATGGCTTTGAGACCTTCGCCTTTGTGCCCAATACAACGTCCAAGCGCGGAGGTGTTAATATTCACGATGCCGTGGACTCAAAGCGACTGATTTTCTTTGTTATAATTGCTTTGATGCCGGCTCTGCTGTTCGGTATGTATAACGTTGGTTACCAAAACGCTCTTCTTGGCGGTGGTGACACATCGGACTTCTGGGGTCTCTTCGGCTATGGATTTTTGGCAGTGTTGCCTAAAATTCTGGTGAGCTACATCGTGGGTCTCGGTATCGAGTTCACTGTGGCTCAGTGGAAGGATGAAGAAATCCATGAAGGTTTCCTTGTTACCGGTATGATTATCCCTATGATTGTCCCTGTAACTTTGCCTTTGTGGATGCTGGCTGTTGCTACGGCCTTCAGCGTGATTTTCGCCAAAGAAATTTTTGGCGGTACGGGTATGAATATCTTCAATCCCGCACTTATCACGCGTGCTTTTCTGTTCTTCTCGTATCCTTCGGCTATGACGGGCGACAACCACGTGTGGGTCAACAGCGATAAGATTCTCGGTTTGGGCTATGAGTGCAGCGATGGTCTTTCTGCTGCAACACCCCTCGGTCAGGCTGCCACAGAAGGCTTCAGCGGGTTTGATTGTGCAACGGTCAATGATGCCATCATCGGCCTGATTCCCGGTAGCATTGGTGAGACCAGTGTTATCGCCATTGCCCTGGGCGGTCTTCTGCTGATGTGTACGGGCGTGGCTTCATGGAAGGTAATGCTGAGCGTATTTGTTGGCGGTGCTTGCACCGGCTATCTGATGCAGGCTGCCGATCTGACTGATATTGAATGGTGGCATCAACTTGTCGTAGGTGGTTTCTGTTTCGGTGCTGTATTTATGGCCACTGATCCAGTAACAGCTGCACGTACGGAGTGCGGTAAATATATCTATGGTCTGATGATTGGTTTTATTGCAGTGCTTGTGCGTGTGCTGAATCCCGGTTATCCCGAAGGTATGATGCTGGCCATCCTACTGATGAACCTGTTTGCTCCTCTTATCGATTACTGCTTCGTGCAGAGCAATATTAACAAGCGTGCAAAACGCGCTCTTAAAAAGTAAACAGATATGGCAAAGAAATTTATATGCAGTCAGTGCGGCCAGGTGTTCGAGGCCGCATCAATGCCCGATAAGTGCCCTATCTGCGGCGCTGACGCTTCTAAGATAACAGAAGTGAAATCGAAAGGCATTAATACCAACGGCAATGTTTATACTATCGTTTATGCTGCCGTGATGGTGATAGTGGTTGCTTTTCTGTTGGCGTTTGTAAGTTCGGCACTCAAGCCCGTTCAGGATGCCAATGTGGAGAACGACACTAAGGGTCAGATACTTTCGGCTCTAGGTTATGACAAGGCTACTGTTAACGTAGGTGAGACCTACAAGGCCAAGGTACAGGATATGCTGTTTAAGAACGGTGAACTTGTTCCTTACAACGGTAAGTTTAATACTGTGTATGGCAGTCTCATCAAGGAAGGTGAGCTTCATGTTTTTGTTGCGACAACGGCAAATGGCGAAGAAGCATATGTAATCCCTGTGACCGGACGCGGTCTGTGGGGCGGTCTGTGGGGCTATATTGCAGTGGACAAGGAAAAGAAGCAGGTGCTCGGTACCTATTTCTATCACGAGAGTGAGACGGCAGGCCTTGGCGCACGCATCGGAGAGAAAGCCTTTCAGCAGCAGTTTGAGGGCCGTCCTATTTTCGACGAAAACGAAAATGTTGCGCTCACGGTGGTGAAGCAGGGGGCAGGTGATGATCGGTTCCAAGTGGACGGTATCACGGGTGCAACCCTGACTTCAAAGGGTGTCGGAGCAATGGTTACCGACGGACTGGGCGCTTATGTGGAATTTTTAAAAAAATAAGGAGGACAATAGGTTATGAAACTATTTTCACAAGAGAATAAGGCCGCATTGACAGGTCCTCTCAACCTAAATAACCCCATCACCGTTCAGGTGCTCGGCATCTGTTCGGCGTTGGCTGTAACGTCCCAGTTGGCACCAGCCATTGTTATGGGACTATCCGTGACCGTTATCACGGCATTCTCGAATGTAATCATTTCACTTATACGTAAGACTATTCCCAACCGTATACGTATAATCGTGCAGTTGGTGGTTGTGGCTACTTTGGTTACCATCGTAAGTCAGATTCTAAAGGCATACGTTTACGATGTGAGTGTGCAATTAAGTGTGTACGTGGGTCTTATCATTACCAATTGTATCTTGATGGGACGACTTGAGGCATTTGCTATGCAAAATGCCCCCTGGCCTTCTTTCTTGGACGGTATAGGTAATGGTCTCGGATATGCGCTAGTACTGGTGATTGTCGGCTTCGTGCGCGAACTCTTCGGTTTCGGCACCCTGTTTGGCTTTCAGGTAATACCGCAGAGTGCTTATGAGGCAGGCTATATGAACAACGGCATGATGGTGATGCCGGCTATGTCGCTTGTTATTGTAGGATGTGTCATATGGGCTCATCGCTCATTTAATAAGGAGGAGAAGTAAGTATGGAACACATGATTTCACTCTTTGTCCGCTCCATCTTTGTGGACAATATGATATTCGCTTTCTTTTTGGGTATGTGTTCATATCTGGCAGTTAGCAAGACCGTTAAGACATCGCTCGGACTTGGTGTCGCAGTGACATTCGTTCTGCTCATCACGGTTCCTGTTGATTATGCTTTACAAGTATATGTGCTAGCTCCCGATAAGTTGGTGCCCGGTGTTGACCTGACGTTCTTGGCTTTCATTCTGTTCATAGCAGTGATTGCCGCTATGGTACAGCTGGTGGAGATGATTGTGGAGCGTTTTTCTCCCTCTCTGTATGCCAGCCTCGGTATCTTCCTGCCCCTGATAGCTGTAAACTGCGCCATCATGGGTGCATCTCTGTTCATGCAGCAGCGCATCGGTATGGAACCTACAAATGCACAGTATATCGGTGGCTTTGGCGATGCAGTTGCTTATGCACTTGGTTCTGGTATCGGCTGGCTTTTAGCAATTGTCGGTTTGGCAGCTATTCGTGAGAAGATGGCTTATACAGATGTGCCTAAGCCTTTGCAGGGCCTTGGTATCACATTTATCACGGTTGGACTCATGGCTTTGGCATTCATGTGCTTTAGTGGTCTTAATATTTAAAAGCAGGAGGAATATACGATGGATATGAATTTGATTTTAGTTAGCATTGGCGTATTCCTTGTCATCATCCTGGTGTTGGTGGTAATACTGCTTGTAGCTAAGACTTATTTGTCACCAAGTGGCAATGTGAATATTGTGATTAACGGTAAGGATACCGTTTCAGTACCTCAGGGTGCATCTCTTCTTTCGACACTCTCTCAGGAGGGAATTTTCCTGCCTTCTGCTTGTGGCGGTAAGGGCAGTTGTGGACAATGCAAACTGCAGGTTACTGAGGGCGGAGGCGAGATACTTGATTCTGAGAAGGGACATTTCACGCGCAAGCAGCAGAAAGATCATTGGCGTCTGGGTTGCCAGTGTAAGGTGAAGGGTGATTTGAAGATTGCCGTTGATGATTCTGTGATGGGTGTTAAGGAGTGGGAATGCACCGTTATTGGTAATAAGAACGTGGCTACCTTTATTAAAGAATATAAGGTGGCTCTGCCTCCCGGCGAGCACATGGACTTTGAGCCCGGCTCGTATGCCCAGATAAAGATTCCTGCATTCGACTGCATTGATTATGGTAAGGACTTCGACAGAAGTCTCATTGGCGATACCTATCTGCCGGCATGGGAGAAGTTTGGCCTATTCCCCCTCAAATGTTCGAACCCAGAACCCACTATCCGTGCCTATTCTATGGCCAATTATCCCGACGAGGGCGATATAATTACACTTAACGTGCGTATCGCCACGCCTCCCTTCAAACCGAAGGAGCAGGGACCTGGCTTCATGGATGTCAACCCGGGTATTGCATCTTCTTATATCTTCTCGCTCAAGCCGGGTGACAAGGTGATTATGAGTGGTCCTTACGGAGAGTTCCGTCCTGTATATGGTTCTGGTCGCGAGATGATTTGGGTTGGCGGTGGTGCTGGTATGGCTCCTTTGCGTGCTCAGATTATGCACATGCTCAAGGGACATGGTGTCAGCGACGAAGATCGTAAGCGTCCGATGCATTATTTCTATGGTGCGCGCGCTTTGGAAGAGATACCGTTCCTCGACGATTTCCTGCAGTTGGAGAAAGATTTCCCCAATTTCCATTTCCATTTGGCTCTCGATCGTCCCGATCCGAAGGCAGATGCAGCAGGAATCAAGTACACGCCAGGCTTCGTGGCTCCTGTGATGGGCGACACCTATCTCAAGCAGCATGAGGCTCCTGAGGATTGTGAGTACTATCTCTGCGGACCTCCAATGATGGCTAAGACCGTGCTTGACCTCCTACATTCTCTCGGTGTAGAGGATGATATGATTCGTTTTGATAACTTTGGTGGTTAATAGATCACTGATTTTAATACTGATAGTCCTGAGTGCAACGTTTGTGTGCGCTCAGGACTTTCCTTTGCTGCGTGCGCGGCGTTCGCAAGAAACACCGTTCAATAATTCCTGTCCGATAATAGACGGGAAAAGGGTTGTTGTAGGGTGTGTTGCAACGGCTGTGGAGCATATTGTTAATTACTGGCGCTATCCCAATAGTCTATGTGAGGAGATTCCAGAGTATGTAACGGAAAAGTACTATCTTCCTGCTGTTCCTGAAGGAACTATTATTGATTGGAATAATATGCAGGAGGACTATTTGGATTCTCCGTATACAGAGGATGCTGCGAAGGCCGTTGCAGATTTGTCTTTGTGGATAGGACAGGCATTGAGGTCGAATTATGGCATTTTGGCCACATCTGCCAGCAGTTGGAGAGTGCCTGATGTACTGAAGAACGTATTCGGTTATAAGACCGTGGAGATTTGTTGTAGAGACTCGTATACAGCTCCTGCTTGGAGAAGATTATTAAAGCACGAATTGGATAATGGCAGACCGATGTATTTCAGCGGGTATTACAGCGGGGGGGGGCATGCCTGGGTGATGGACGGCTGGAAAAACGAGAATTATCACTGTAACTGGGGTGAGAACAATTTCAGAGACGGATACTACAATCAGGATTTTTTTAATGAATACCAAAACGTTCAGGATAGTGCATATCTGGAGCGCTTTGGAGGTTTTGCATCAAACCAGTTGTGTCAAGATTTCGTAAGGGTACATGGAGTGAAACTGCTCCGCGAGGCATCTGCGGAGGGTTTCGTATTGGCGGATGTGATATTGGAGAACACTCATGAAGACACTCTTTACTATACATTGGAGGGCGTGTCGTTCACTCCGGACGTATGGCAACGTGGTGAAGAAGACGAGATGCAACGTGACGGTTCCTATTGCGGAGTCTGCTCATTTGTTCTTCCTCCTCTCAGCACAACGACACAAAGAGCCTGTTTCCGTTTTTCGAAAACCGGTCAAAGGGTATTTGCTGTGACCTTTGATGAAGTGGAATATGTTTGTGATACATTAATAGAGGTGCTGCCAGCAAGAAGTTTGTCTTTGATTTATTCAGATATGAGTGTGAGTTTCCCAAAAGTGGGAAATGCATTGATAGATGGTTGTGTGACGAATACATCTGCGTCTGCCACCTACGGATCAGTGCTATATTTCTGGCTGGTGGAGGAGGGCGTGTCGCCGGAGGACGAGATGCAAGACAATGTTTCTGTCCGCTATATATATCTTAATATCGGACCGGGTGAGATGGTTCGTTATTCAGAACAGACAGAATTGCATTCGCCTGTGTTGTTCAAGGATCTTACAGTTGGAAAAACCTATTCTCTATGGCTGCGTCAGAACTGGCTGCCTATAGTTAAAACCCTCACTTTCACTGTACCAGATCATCCGTCAGGAATACAAACAAGGAAGCATGTGCCGGCATCTATAGAAGGGCATAACGATGTGGAGACATACGACCTCTCTGGTCGTAAACTGACTTATCCAAGAGGTTATTATATAAAAGATAATAAGGTATATTGGTCCCCTAAGTAAAAAAATGACAGGTGTAATGTTACTTTTTTAGTAAAAATATTGCTTGTTTTCAGAAAAATACATAACTTTGCAGCGCAAAACATCAAACAAGGTGCAAAATAGACACAATTTCTATTATGGCTTTTATGTATACTTTTACTTTAGCAACGAGTAAGAGCGAGGCCGTGTGTGTTAAGAAGGATGATATAAATAAAAAATAAAGGTAGGGTCTCGCTCATAGTAGGGCGGGACTTTTTTTTAAAATATGGAAAGCGAACTGAAGACACAGAAACGTAAGGTAGCCATACAAGGCATTTATGGCAGTTTTCATGATATAGCTGCTCATCACTATTTTATTGGTGAGGAATTACAACTGGTGGAATGTGATACGTTCGAAGATGTATTCAGTAGCATGAAAAACGACAGTTCTATGGTTGCTATGGTTGCGATAGAGAACACCATAGCAGGCAGTTTGCTACATAATTATGAGTTACTCAGAGAATCTGGTATGACGATTGTAGGTGAGCATAAATTGCGGATATCACATTCCATCATGTGTCTGCCAGAAGATAATTGGGCAGATGTCACGGAAGTGAATTCGCACCCGGTGGCTCTAATGCAGTGCCGTTCTTTTCTGTCTGCTCATCACGGTCTAAAGATAGTTGAAGTTGACGACACGGCTGGAGCTGCACGTAATATACATGAGAAGAATCTTCACGGTCACGCTGCAATCTGTCATAAGGATGCAGCGAATATATATAATATGAAAATACTTGAGGAAGGAATTGAGACCAATAAGCATAACTTTACCCGCTTCCTTGTTCTGACATCTCAGGAGAATGCTGATAACATGCGTAAGAAAGAACTAACGGATAAGTCTTCATTGGTATTCTCTTTGCCTCATGAGGAAGGTTCTCTGTCAGCAATACTTTCTGTACTTTCTTTCTATAAAATTAATCTGACCAAAATTCAGTCGTTACCAATCATAGGAAGAGAGTGGGAGTATCTTTTCTATATAGACCTGACATACTCGGATTATAAAAGATACAGACAATCTTTGGACGCCATTCGTCCTCTTACCAAAGAGATGCGTATTCTTGGAGAATATGCAAGTGGAAGACAAACGATATAACAAATACAACAAAAAATAATAGAACAAATCAATGATTACGCCAGCAGATAGACTGAATCTTGTACAGGAATACTATTTCAGCCGGAAACTAAAGGAAGTAGCTCAACTTAATGCAGAAGGTCGTGATATTATCTCACTGGCCATAGGAAGTCCTGATATGCCGCCATCTAAATCTACTGTTGATGTGCTTTGCCGTGAGGCTATACGTGATGATTCACATGGCTATCAGCCAACTATAGGTATTCCGCAGTTGAGAAAGGCTATGTCGGAGTTTTATGCAAGATGGTATGGTGTCAATCTTGATCCGGCAACAGAGATACAACCCCTGATAGGAAGTAAGGAGGGTATACTACATGTCACTCTTGCGTTTTGTAATCCTGGAGATAAAGTACTTGTACCCAACCCCGGATATCCCACTTATACATCCTTGTCCAGATTACTTGGACAAAATGTGGTTAACTACGATCTTCTGGAGAAGAATGGTTGGCAACCGGACTTCGAACAATTGGAGTCAATGAACCTGACTGGTGTGAAGATGATGTGGACAAACTATCCGAATATGCCGACAGGTGGAAGAGCGACACGTGAATTATACGAGCGAATAGTGCGTTTTGCCCGTGAACATGACATTCTTGTCGTAAACGACAATCCATACAGCTTTATTCTCAATAAGGACGAGCATTTGTCGATACTGCAGGTTTCTGGAGCGAAGGAGTGTTGTATAGAGTTTAATTCGATGTCAAAGTCGCACAATATGCCCGGATGGCGTGTCGCAATGTTGGCAACAAATGCGGAATTTGTCAAGTGGATAGTTAAGGTAAAATCAAATATAGACTCCGGAACATTTCGTCCGATTCAATTGGCAGCGGCAGAAGCATACAAGAACAGTGATGAGTGGCATCAGCAGTTTAATATAGAAACATATGCAGAGCGTAGACATATTGCCGAAGAAATTATGCGTGAACTGGGATGCACGTTTGACGAGAAGCAACAGGGTATGTTCTTGTGGGGACGTATTCCTGATGAGATAGACAATGTGGAGACACTTACAGAACATGTGCTTCACGATGCACGTGTTTTCATCACTCCAGGATTTATTTTTGGCACGAATGGCAGCAGATATGTTCGTATCTCTCTATGTGCGAAACCTGAAAAAATGCACGAGGCCTTACACCGAATATGTGAAATGAACGGAAAATGTTGATAAAAAAACAATAACAGATATGGATCTTAAATTAAAACCATTAGCTTTGCCTAGTGACAACGTTCGCCCTTTCGTTATTAGTGGACCTTGTTCGGCGGAAACGGAAGAACAGGTTATGACTACAGCCTTGCAGTTAGCAACAAAAGGCTGTCATATGTTCCGTGCCGGAGTGTGGAAACCTCGTACGAAGCCAGGCGGTTTTGAAGGTAACGGAGAGAAAGCATTACCTTGGTTGGAACGCGTAAAGAAGGAGACTGGAATGCTTATTGCTACGGAAGTTGCCACACCGGAGCATGTAGAACTGTGTCTTAAGCATGACGTAGACATTTTATGGATAGGTGCCAGAACTACAGCTAATCCTTTTGCTGTTCAGGCTATCGCCGATGCTTTGAAAGGCGTAGACATGCCTGTGTTTGTCAAAAATCCTGTAAACCCTGACATAGAACTTTGGGTGGGTGCCCTTGAACGTATCAATGGCGCAGGTATTGAACGCTTGGGAGCAATTCATCGCGGATTCTCAAGTATAGATAATAAGATATACCGCAATCTTCCGATGTGGCAGTTGCCGATAGAGTTGAAGCGACGCTACCCGGATCTGCCAATCGTAAACGATCCCAGCCATATCGGCGGTCGCCGTGATTTAATAGCTCCACTTTGTCAGCAGGCAATGGACCTTGGCATGGATGGACTTATCGTAGAGAGTCATTGTGATCCAGATAGAGCATGGAGCGATGCGAAGCAACAAGTGACTCCTGAGATATTAGACTTCATCCTCGATAAACTGGTTATTCGTCAGGAAGTATCGATGACAGAAAGTATAAATGCCATGCGTAAGCAGATAGATGAATACGATGATCAACTCATAGATATTCTTGGTAAGCGTATGAAGGTTTGTCGTGAAATTGGTCAATACAAGAAAAATCATGATATGACGATCTTGCAAACTCAGCGCTATACGGAGATTCTTGACAAACGTGGTGCTCAGGGTAGCCTTGTCGGTATTTCTCCTGAGTGTGTCAAGGCTATCTTTGAACACATTCATGAGGAAAGCGTGCAGCAGCAAATGAGAATAATAAACGAGTAAGTAAAGGGTTTAATTGTTTTTATGAAAATACTGATTCTTGGTGCAGGTAAGATGGGGTCTTTTTTTACAGACGTACTTTCATTTGACCACGAATGTGCTGTATATGAGATAGAACCGCGTCGAATGCGATTCCTCTATAATACGCAGCGCTTTACCACAATAGAGGAAATAGAGAATTTTCGTCCTAATCTGGTTATTAACTGCGTGACGTTGAAATATACGTTACAGGTATTTGACCAGCTCATTCCTCATCTGCCAGATGACTGTATTCTTTCGGATATATCCTCCGTAAAAACGGGATTCCGAGAGTATTATGAGAAGACAGGCCGTCATTACTGTTCTACACACCCTATGTTCGGGCCTACTTTTGCAAATTTGGGTGCACTTTCTTCGGAGAATGCTATAGTTATTAATGAGGGTGACTATCTCGGTAGGGTTTTCTTCCTTGATTTGTATCGTCGTTTAGGACTCAATGTGCATGAATATACCTTTGAGGAACACGATGAGGCTATGGCTTATAGTCTTTCTGTTCCCTTTGTCAGTACGTTTGTGTTTTCGGCAGTGATGAAACGCCAGGATGCACCAGGAACAACCTTCAAACGGCATCTTAATATTGCAAAAGGCGTATTGTCAGAAGATGATACTCTTCTGCGTGAAATATTGTTCAATCCTCGTACGAAGCATCATGTGGAGCAGATTCGCTCGGAATTGAAAGAACTCATACAGATAATAGAAACTCGTAATGAGGATGCGCTAAACGCTTATCTTACAAAAATAAGGAAAAATATCAATTAAAGTAGAAGTTTCAACAAACTCGCATTAGCCTCGGAGAGATTCTCGGAGGCTATTTTTAGGTTCTTCAAAAAACTCTCTAAAGTTGGTGCACTGTCATCGCACAGGTCTGTTACACTTTTTATTAGTAGTATGGGTACGTTCAAGAGAGAACAGACAAAAGCAACGGCAGCTCCTTCCATATCTTTCAACTCACCGCCTTCACGTTCAATTATTACTTCGTCGCAAGGCTGTAGGTCTAAGCTGGAACCAGTTGTTACACGTCCCATCTCCACTCCAAGTTTTGTAGCAATATCAGTACTTCTTTTCCAAACAGAATAATTGCCCAGGCCTTGAGTTCCCCATTCGTCATCCCCGGGAATACGCCTATCATGGAACATTACGCTGTCTGCCACATACACTTTACCAATCTCGGCCCCTTTACGTTTCCAACCGCCACATGTTCCGCTATTGATGATAAGGTCTGGCTTGAGTCGTTCTATAGCTGCGAGCGTAGCAACAGATGCGGCTTCACATCCGACAAGATCTCTTTCATGCTGACGTCCTAGTGTGACGATGCTTAATGTGGAATTGAGGGCGGTGTCCTTATATTGAAAAAGCCTACAGGGTAGTGGCGAAAAGTATTTCTCAGTTTCTTTCATTCCAAAGCGCAGAATGAAAGGCTTTGCTTCGGCTTCCATTGCGATAATGTAGCAAATGTGCATATTTCTTATTAAAATTTGATGCAAAATTAAACTTTTTTGATGATATAGCCAAATATTATGATTTTTTTTTATACTTTTGTAGTATAAACGTTATTATATATAGCATATAGTTAGCATCGTGAACTACTTTATAGATACTTTGATAGCCGCGTGGCATTTGGCGTGTGCTGTGTCTCCTTATTTGCTTTTTGGATTTTTCATTTCTGGGGTGGTGCGTTTATGGGTTCCTTCAGAGGTGTCTTCTCCACGTTTTTCAAAAAAAGGCTTTGGCAGTGTCCTACGTGGCGCTCTTTACGGATTGGCTTTGCCGATTGCTTCCGGCAAGACGCTTGCAAAGGCTATGCAGTTGAGACGTCATGGTGCATCGAAAGGAGGTATAATATCTTTCATGACATCAGCTTCGCAATCAGGTTTAGACAGTTTTGCTGTGGTTTGCGGATTGATTGGTTTGCCTTTTGCTGTCATTCGTGTTATTGCATCATTTTTTACGAGCCTTTTTGTCGGTTTTTTGGTAACTACATCTCCAGATGAGAAGGGACATGAGTCGCGCCATCGTAATCATAGGAAAAAGGCATCTTATTTCCAGAAAATGTATAATGCGGAGACAGAAAAAAAACCTAATGATTCGTTTCTGCATGTTGTAAAAAAAGCTTTTTTCTATGCTTTTGTTCGTATGCCAAGACATGTGGGGGGGTGGCTTATTTTTGGATTACTCTTTGCTGGTCTCATACTCGTATGTGTTCCTGATGACACTTTTGAGTTTTTTCTCAACGATACGGTCTTCTCAATATTTTTTGTTTTAATACTAGTTCCTTTGATGCATGTGTGTGCGACAGGTACGTTACCAATCGCATATGCGTTGATGATGAGAGGCATAACTCCTGGTGCAATCCTTGTGTTATTGATGGCCGGTGTGGCAACAAATCTTTCTTCTATGAAGTTGTTGCGTGGTACAATGGGATGGAGAGTCCTTATTTTGTATGTGGCAGGCGTTATTCTTAGCAGTATTATGTGTGGCACTCTAATAGATACGAGATTACCTCAATCTCTGTTTGCGGTATCGTCTACACGTTATTATGGTGCTTCAGCTATAGAACCGGAGTGGTGGGTTGTAGTATTGACAATAACCCTGTTTATGCTGATAGTGATTGGACATGTACAGTCGTTCCGTTATCATCGTCGTCACCATCACCATAGACATCACGAGGCTCTAGTTTCTAAGAATGTTGTTACGGTGATGTTGTTTGATGTGACAGGAATGAAGGATCGTAATTCTGCAATTCTTATTCAAAAGAGTATTTGTAGTATGGAGGCCATTGAAGGATGTGAGGTTTCGTTTACTCATGGACAGGCAATGGTGAAAGGTGTAAATCTCCGTGCAGAAAGTATTGTAGATGCGATAGAATCTTTAGGTTTTGAAGCATCATATCTTCAGCAAATAGATGTAGAGGAGACTGTGAGATGATTGCGACTCTTAGTAATTTTTTGTGGGGATGGCCAATGATTGTGTTGCTGCTTGGCACGCATATCTGGCTTACCGTTCGTCTAAAATTCCCTCAGCGCCATATCTTTCGCGCAATTCGTCTTTCTATCACACGTGATAAGGATGCCCATGGCGATGTGTCTCAGTTTGCAGCTCTGGCAACAGCCTTGGCCGCGACTATTGGCACTGGTAATATAGTTGGTGTTGCAACGGCTGTTGCTTTGGGTGGTCCGGGAGCGGTGCTATGGTGCTGGCTTACAGGTGTGTTCGGTATTGCTACAAAATATGCCGAGTCGCTTTTGGCGGTGAAATACCGCGTGAAATCTCGTGATGGTTATATGATAGGTGGACCGATGTACACTTTACATCGTGGTCTTGGAATGAAATGGCTTGCTGTACTTTTTGCCATTTTTGGTGTGTGTGCATCTTTTGGCATTGGAAATATGGTGCAGTGTAATGCAATCACTTTGCTATGTTATGAATCATATGGGGTGCCCGTATCGTTGGTATCTGCAATTGTAACATTCTTTGTCGCACTTGTTGTTGTTTTCGGAGTGAGGGGTATAGCCAAAGTGTGTACAGCATTAGTACCTTTTATGGCTTGTCTCTATGTTGTCGGATGTGTTTTTATTTTGATATTCAACGGAACATATGTGTGGGATGCTCTGTGTCTTATTGTTGAAAGCGCTTTTGATCCTCATGCTGCAGGAGGAGGTTTTGTCGGAGTGTCAATAATGCTGTCTATCCGTTATGGTGTGGCTCGTGGATTATTCTCCAATGAGAGTGGACTGGGTAGTGCACCTATAGTGGCAGCGGCAGCTAAGACAAAGACTCCTGTGCGACAGGCGCTAGTTTCTTCTACAGGTACGTTTTGGGATACGGTGGTGGTATGTATGCTTACCGGCCTTGTCATTGTTTCATCAGTATTGGCTCATGAGGGTATCACATATTCAAATGGAGCGTCCCTCACTAAGCATGCTTTTGCCACAATACCTTATATTGGAACGCCGTTGTTGACTTTTGGTATTATAACTTTTGCTTTTTCGACTATTTTGGGATGGAGCTATTATGGGGAGAAATGTATACAGTATTTAGGTGGAGGTAGTCGTGGTTTTTACTTCAAGTGGATATACCGTATAGTCTTTATAATATTCATATATATTGGAGGTACTCAACAATTAAATCTTGTATGGGACTTTTCTGATTTGGCTAATGGTATGATGGCAATCCCCAACCTTGTGTCGCTTCTGCTGTTGACGGGGGTTGTTGTAAAAGAATCTCGCAAGGGCGGGTTGCTTTAATATATGGTTTCGCAAATACGGTGCACACGAATACCTCTCGCGTGATAACTTTTCCTGTTGTTGAAGATGGCATCAGAAGCCCAATAGCCAAGTTCTGCTGTGAGTATGCCGATAGCAGCTCCCACAATCACGTCACTTACGTAGTGGCGATTGTTTAAAACGCGCATTACTGCTACACTGGAAGCTATAGTATATCCACATACCGGAATCCAGATAGAGCGGTGGCCGTATTCATGTGCCAAAAGAGTTGCTCCCATGAAAGCTGTAGCTGTATGGCCAGATGGGAAACTATAACTGCCGTCGTTGGGACGTGTGCGGTCTATAGAATATTTCATTCCGTTCACAACACTAGCCATCATTGCTGCAGCCATTACATCTGCAACCAAGGCATTCCATCTGTTCTTTGAATGTCCCTTGACACCTCCAAGCACCATGCCCACATGTGTCGCTATGGGCATATATTGTATATAATCATCTGCAGCGCAATTTATGCCATTGTTTCCCCATTGGTCTCTTACGTTGTCGCGTATGCTATGGTCCGCTGGCATAAGTGCAAAACCCGTTACGGCAATTGGCAGTGCAATAGAAAAAGCATGGTGTGTACGATTAAGATTCCAACTTCGATGAGCGTGTTTAATGCCTGCCTTATTAATCAAGCTTTTCTGTTGAATTGCCAGACTGTCAACTTGGGCGAGACTCTGCAAGAGCACACACATTGTTATTATTATGTACACTAAAAAACGTTTCACGATAAAATTCGTATTAATGTCTGTTTTCGGTTGTAACTGGATTTCATCATTCTATTCTCCCTGCGTGTACGCTAAATAACTTGTGATTGCGTGATGTGGCTGAGAGTATTTGATCAAGATGGTCACGATTGGTGTCAGTTATAAATGTCTGCCCGAAACGTTCTGAGGAGACGAGTTCTATAATCTGCTCTACGCGTTGCGCGTCAAGGCGGTCGAATATGTCAT
Organism: uncultured Bacteroidales bacterium; assembly: GCA_902802815.1. GTDB lineage: Bacteria > Bacteroidota > Bacteroidia > Bacteroidales > Bacteroidaceae > Physcousia. The sequence goes on from CADCNQ010000027.1 coordinate 35,826, forward strand.
CTAGGAGGAGTATCGGTGTGGTACCGGAACCGCTTTTGTGTAGGAAGTCAAATTGTGCAAGTTTCATTGACAGCACCATTGTTCTCTTTTGTCCTAAGGAGGCTTCACGACGCAGAGGATACCCGTCTACAGTCATCGCTAAATCATCACGATGTATACCATGTAGAGAATAGCCTACAATGCGATCTCTCGTACGTCCGGAACGAATAATGTCCAGTAAGTCACCACGTCCAGCATGACTTTCGTATGTAAGTGATACTTCCTCGTGGTGCAGTGAGATTGCTTCGTATGTTGCTTGAAATACAGGTATAAACTGTTTAATGAAAAGTTTGCGCTGTTCGTGTATAACGGTTCCGTGTAGAGCCATTTCTTCCTCCCAAAGTGACAGAAGTGTGGGGTCGGGCTCTGTTTCCATCTTTAGAAGGGCATTGCGTTGTTGCAGTGCCTTGTTATATGCAGACAGGGCATCAAGGTATGGGGCAGAAGTTTGTGCAATAACTCCATCCAGAAAACGGCGTCGTTCAGTACTGTCGCCGCTAACCAAAAGATTGTCATCGGGCGAAATTAATACCAACGGTATAAGACCGATGTGTTCTGACATGCGCTTGTATGCTTTCGCGCCGCGGCGCATTATTTTTTTTTGCCCGCGTTTGAGCCCGATGCGTATACATTCTTGCGTGCCGTCTTCGCTTACGTAATCGCCTCCGAGCGACATCATCTCTGCTTCGTGACGGATACACAGAGAGTCTTGTGCTGTGAATGATGACTTGGAGAGAGAAAGAAAATAGATAGCATCAAGGAGATTGGTTTTTCCTTCTCCGTTATTGCCAATGAGACAGTTGATGCCGTCTGAAAAATCTAATTCCGCCCCCGTTATGTTGCGATAATTGAGTATGGAAAGATGGTTTAATGTCATAATGCGAGTGCAAAAATATGAAAAAAGTTCACATGTTGGTGATGAACTACATAAACTTTTTGGCGATTGCAGAAATTTTTCATAACTTTGTGCCCGAAATTAACAAACAAATAAAAATATGGCAAAGAATAAACAGGCCAATCAGGTGAATGAGATAGATCAGACAGTGGCTGCATCTAAAGATTTTGTAGAGAGGCATCAGAAGGGTATTATTTATGGTGGCGGTGCTTTGATTGTTGTTGTGATTGCAGCGTTGCTAATGCATCAGTTCTACTTTGTCCCCCGTGGAGAGAAGGCTACGGAGGAAATTTCGGTTGCAGAGGAATTATTTATTTCCGGAGAATGGGATAAGGCGCTTAATGGCGATGGTGAGAATGCCGGTTTCCTGGAAATTATAGATAAGTATGGAGGCACAAAGAGCGGAAACTTGGCTCAACTTTATGCTGGGTTGTGCTATGTTCAAAAGGGCGAAGCTCAAACTGCAATCGGCTATTTGGAAGACTATGACGGTTGTGGTGATGAAATGGTGTCCAATGCAGCTTTGGCGGCTCTCGGTAATTGCTATGCAGAGATTGGTGAAAATATCAAGGGGGCGGAGATTCTTGTAAAGGCTGCCAAGAAGGCAGATAATAACACTCTTTCTCCTGATTGCTATTTGCAGGCAGGCCAGTTGTATGCTGCAGCTGGCGAGAAGGATAAGGCTATGGAGTGCTATATGACGGTGAAGACAAAATATTTCCAGAGTGTTGTCGCTCAGGAGATAGATAAATTCATTGAAACGGTTCGCTAAACAAATTCCAGTATAACATATTAAAATGGCCAGCGAACAGCATAATCTCAGCAGTTTTGATATTGCAGGTGTTCCGTCAGGCAAGGGTAAGAGATTTGCCGTTATTGTGAGTGAGTGGAATAACGATGTGACCGGAGCGTTGTGCGAGGGATGCTGTGATACATTGAAGAAACATGGCGTGGATGATGATGATATCATCGTGTTGAGCGTGCCAGGCAGTTATGAACTGATATATGCCAGTGCAGTGATGATGCAGAAGGCTGATGCTGTGATTGCTATAGGATGTGTTATTCGAGGTGATACCCCGCATTTTGACTATATCTGCCAAGGCGTGACAAACGGTTTGGCGGAACTTAATGCAAAGGGAGATACTCCGGTCATTTTCGGACTTTTGACTTGCGATACGCAGCTGCAAGCAGAAGAAAGGGCCGGAGGGCGCTTGGGAAACAAAGGTAGTGAGTGTGCCGTAGCAGCACTTAAGATGGCTAATATCGAAAAATAAACATAATATAGAGCCTTCTGGCTCTTAAAATTTTACGCGCGTGCGCGTGTTATGAGATTATGGAAGATCAAGACAGAATAATTAAGGTGGACATCGAGTCCGAAATGCGGAAAAGCTACATCGACTATTCGATGAGTGTTATTGTTGCGCGTGCTTTACCCGATGTCCGTGATGGTTTTAAGCCTGTTCATCGACGCATACTCTTTGGTATGAAGGAGCTTGGTAATTTGCATTCAAAGCCTTATAAGAAAAGTGCCCGTATTGTTGGTGAGGTATTGGGTAAGTATCATCCTCATGGAGACTCCAGTGTATATGGTGCTTTGGTGCGTATGGCACAAGACTGGAATATGCGCTATATGTTGGTGGACGGTCAGGGTAACTTCGGCTCTGTCGACGGCGATGGTGCAGCGGCTATGCGTTACACAGAAGCTCGTCTGTCATTGATGGGTGAGGCTATGATGGAAGATTTGGAGAAGGAAACGGTGGATATGACCACGAACTTCGACGATACGCTATATGAGCCCACCGTGATGCCCACTAAGATACCGAATCTGTTGGTAAACGGTGCAACTGGCATTGCTGTTGGTATGGCTACCAACATTCCTACTCATAATTTGTCAGAAGTACTTGATGCTTGTGTGGCGTTTATTGATGATGATACGCTTGATAGTGAAGCGCTGATGCAGTATGTCAAAGGCCCTGATTTTCCGACAGGCGGTTACATCATGGGGTTACAGGGCATTCGTGAGGCCTACGAGACAGGACGCGGCCGTATCATTATGAGAGCGAAGGCTGATATTGAGTCAGGAGAGCAGCACGATAAAATTATCATCACGGAAATTCCTTATGGCGTAAATAAAGCTCAGCTTATTGAGTATATTGCCGAATTGGTCAAGGATGGTAAATTGGATGGAATCTCAAATGCCAACGATGAGAGCGACCGCGAAGGTATGCGTATTGTTGTTGATGTGAAGAGAGATGCCAATGCACGTGTGGTGTTGAATAAGCTGTTCAAGATGACACCGCTTCAGACATCTTTCCCCGTAAATGCTATTGCGCTTGTGAAGGGCAGGCCCAAACTTCTCACTTTGCGTGATTGCATCAAGAATTTTGTCATCCACAGACATGATGTTGTGATACGTCGTACCAAGTACGATTTGAGAAAGGCTGAGGAGAGAGCTCACATTCTGGAAGGCCTGATTATTGCATCTGATAATATTGATGAGGTGGTGCAGATTATTAAGAAGAGTGCAACGCCTCAGGAAGCTCAGGATAATCTGCAGAAGCGTTTCGGTTTGGATGCTGTGCAGTCGAAAGCAATCGTTGATATGCGTTTGGCTCAATTGACAGGTCTGCAGCAGGAGAAACTTCATGCAGAATTCAGTGATTTGCAGGAGAAGATAAAATATTTCAATCAAATACTTACAGATGATTCTTTGTGCCGCAAGGTGATGAAAGACGAGCTTCTGGAGGTTAAAAATCAGTATGGCGATGAGCGTCGCACGGAGATATTGCCAAGCGCTGAGGAATTTAACGCAGAAGATTTCTATGCTGACGATGATGTTGTGATTACGATATCTCATCTCGGCTATATCAAGAGAACTCCCTTGGCGGAGTTCCGCGCGCAAGGACGTGGCGGTATCGGAGCGAAGGGCAGTGCAACGAGAGACAGCGATTTCATAGAGCACATATATACGGCAACGATGCACAATACGATGATGTTCTTCACAGATAGGGGTCGTTGCTATTGGCTCAAGGTTTATGACATCCCCGAAGGTTCGAGACAGAACAAGGGACGGGCTATCCAGAATCTCCTGCAGATAGAGCCTGGAGACAATATTTCTAACTGTCTCTGTATCCGTAAGCTTCAGAATCCGGAATTCTGCGAGTCACACTATGTGATGTTCTGCACGAAGGAAGGCATTATCAAGAAAACTTGTCTGAAGGATTATTCGCGTCCAAGAGCCAATGGTGTGATAGCCATCAACATACGTGAAGAGGATGCTGTTATAGCAGTCGCTCTGACAAATGGCCACGATGAAGTAGTGGTAGCAAGTCGAAACGGCAAGGCCGTACGTTTCTCTGAAGACCAGGTACGTGCAATGGGGCGTAATTCTACAGGTGTACAGAGTATAATCCTTGACGGAGAAGATGATGCCGTTGTTGGTATGGCTGTAATCAACGATGTTGAGAACGAGAAAATTCTGGTTCTTTCGGATCAGGGCTTCGGTAAGCGTACTGATGTAGAGGAATATCGTAAGACGAATCGTCATGCTAAGGGTGTGAAGACACTGAATATCACGGAAAGAACCGGTAAGGTTGTTGCTCTTCTTGTAACTAAGGAAGAAGATGATCTTATGATTATCAACAAGAGTGGCACGACGATTCGCATTCATATGGATGTTATAACAGAGACAAAGGGTCGTGTAACTCAGGGTACGAAGGTCATCGAACTCAAAAAGCGCAATGATGAAATCAGTCACGTGTGCATTGTGCCCCGTGAGGATGCTGATGAGGACGAGGTTCCTTCGGAAAATGTTGATGACAATTCGAGTGAAAATAACGAAGAATAACCTTTAAAATACTAAAACACTATGAAGAAGTTAATAATTGCTCTTGCCTTGCTGTTGACAGCAGGTATGGTGTCAGCTCAGACACCTGAAGAGAAGGCTGCCACGAAGGAAGCCAAAGCACAGTTGACTCAGTCAATGAAGTTACGTGATGCTGCAAAAACAGCTTTGCAGTCTGCCACTGCGGATAAGCCTGCAGATACGGAAACTGTGAAGAGTAATTGTTTGCAAGCAGACGAACTTATAGAAAAGGCTCTTGCCAGCGGATATGTTGATAATAAGAAACTGTTTGACGCATATTTCGTGAAGGATGAGGTTAATACTTTCCTTTTGAACATGGAATTCGCTAAGTATCAGAATCATGAGGATGTAAATGAGGCTTTCTTTACCGAATCGTTAAACAAGGCTTGTGACGGCATGAGTGGTGTACTCAAATATGGTAATCCCAAGGATGACATACAGGCTGGCGTGATGAAGGCAGAGAAGTCGAAGCTTGCAAAGTGTCAGGTGTACTATGCCCTGCTTGTACAGATGGCAAACGGTAAAGGCAACTCGGAGGCTGTCATTGAAAACTGTAAGAAGTATATTGACTATCCTAAGGCTTATCCCGAGGTGGCTGATCTCTGCGCAAATCCCAATCCTTCATATCCGCAGATGGCATACTACATCTGTGCAATGGCTTTCAACTTGAAGGACTGGAAGACCTTGACTGAGTATACTCCTTTGGCTAAGACCTTTGACGATCCCGATGCGCAAAACTTCATGGAGGCAGCAGGAGCACAGGCTCTCCTTCAGCAAGGCGACACAGCAGCTTGGATTAGTAATATGCGCGAGAAGATAGCCAAGGATCCCACCAGTGAGGAAAACGAGATGAACATCCAAAACCTTATGGCTTTCTATGCAAAGAACCCCGCAGAATTAGGTAAGTTCTGCGATGAAATTCTCGCTATAGCTCCTGAAAGCAAGTTGGCAAACTATGGTAAGGGTTATTGTCTCTTTGCCGATTCAAAATATGCCGACGCATTGGTGTACTACAAGAAGGCTGTTGAGATAGATCCCAATTATCTGGATGCCAATATCCAGTGCGGTCTTTGCCTGTTTAACATCGCAGATGCCAACAACCGTACTATTGCTGGCAAGAGATACAAGACTCAGGCAGAAGCAGATGCCGATGTGCAGAAAAATGTGAGAGCTTACTTCGAAGAGGCTTTGCCTTATTTTGAGAAAGTACGTGAACTCGTGCCCGATGACAGCGGTAAATGGGCTTATGAATTACGTACAATCTATAACGCGACAGGACAGAAAGATAAGGCAAAAGAACTTGAGAATTATTAAGTTTTTCCCTATATTAATATTTGCTACAAGTCTTCATGCTGCAACGAGCGGCATGAAGACTTGTGGTATAGAAACACAGGATAGCCTGGCTCTGTCTCTCAACGAAAGAGCCTACAGGGTGCGTTATATCAACACGGATTCGGTACGCACTTTGGCGCTAATGGCGCAGAAATATGCTCAGAGTGGAGAGCAAAAAAGTTATGCTCTGGAAAATCTTGCTTTTGTGGAGTATCAGCAGATGCGTTTTTCCAAAGCGAATGTTCTTATAGAAAAAGCCAGACGTTTGACCCGTAATCAGCTTTATCTGCTGGCACTCGATGTGCTGACAATGAAGGTGGCTCAGCGCACGGGAAATTTCCACGATTACCATCTGGCTCAAGTGCATGCCAACGAGCGTGTGTTGCGTATTGAGGATGAGGAAGAAAAACTGACGGCAGAGGAACTTTCCCGTCTGCGTTACTGCCGTAGCGAGATGCATATAGTGGCAAGTACGTATTTCTACTATTTGCGTATGGATTCACTGTCGCGGGCAGAACTGATGCCTGTGAGAAAAGATGTGGAGGAAATGCAGGATACGGCTCAATGGCTCAACTATCACTATATGCTCGGCAGCGGTGGATTCTACAAGGGAGACCAGGAAGATATCCGTTACCACGAGATGGAGGATTTGTATCGTGTGTTGGCTCTGTCCAAAAGAAGCGGGCATCTGTATTTTGAAGGAAATGCGATGCAGGCAATAGCGGAACACACCGGAAATATTGAGATGGCAGAGGGAGCTCAAAAAGCATTTGCTGCATATAAGGATTTGTTTCAGGAGGGAGCCGCGCTTCGCACACAGGCGGAACTTGCATTCAGCAATGACAGATATGACGATGCCTTGAAGTGTCTGTTGGAGGCAACGTCGCTTATTGAAGAGCAGCACAGGAGGGATTCTTTGCCGGAACTGCAATGGGAAAGCCGCATATACGAACATTTGTCAATGGTGTACAGTGCGTTGGAGGAACCGGAGAATTCACAAGTTTATCGTCTGCGTTATCTCGATTGTCTGGAACTGATGCGCCAGGACATAGATGTAGAGAACAGACAGCTGCAGATGATACGTTCGCAGCGCAGCCTATACGTGAAGTTGCTGATATTCGCTCTTTTGTCGCTCTTCGTTCTTGTGGCTTTCATGATGCTGATGAGGGACATCAAGCGGCGCGGTAAGAAGCATCGGGAAAGTCAGGAGGAATTGCTGGAAGAAATAAAGGAAGAAGAGGCTTCTCTGATGCTGAAACTGCAGAAGGAGAAGGTGGAGAATATTGAACGGCGCACGAAGGTGGCTCTTGCTGCATCTGTGATTCCTTTGATAGACCGTCTGTTGCATCAATCGGCAGATGCAGAATATATTAGAGAACTGACAGAGGAAATAGAACGTTTGGGCGGTGTGTTAACCCAGTGGATTCAGATACAGAGCGGCAGGCTCAACGTTGGTGTCACAAAATTTCCTCTGAAGACAATTCTTGATACCATAGTTCTCAATCGTCCGACATTCGAGCGCCAGGGGTTAACTCTTGAGGTGCAGGACACGAAGGCAGAGGTGATGGCCGACAGGGTGCTCACTCTGTTTATGCTCAACACATTATGTGATAATGCCCGCAAGTATACCCCTGAAGGTGGCAAGGTGTCGATAGAGGTAGAGGAAACGGTTTCGTACGTAGAAGTGTCTGTGGCGGATACAGGCTGCGGTTTTGAGGCTGCGGAGAATAAGGAGAAGGGGCATGGGTTCGGCCTGATGAACTGTAAGGGTATCATCCAGAAGTATCGTAAGATATCGAGCCGTTTTTCTGTATGCGATATGGGGCATGAGAGTGAAGTGGGGAAGGGCAGCCGGGTGTGGTTCCGGCTGGTTCGTGTGCTTTCTCTGGTTGTGATGTTCTGTCTGTCGTTTCAGTTGTATGCCCGGGACGAGAAGCAGATCATACGCGACAGCCTTTCAATGCACAATGATGCGGCAGTTGAGGCATTGGCGCGTCATGATTGGGCGGAATACCAGCGACATAATGACGAATGTGTACGACTTCATCACATACTGACGCAAGACCCCAATTTGCCTCTCTATGCACAGCGTCAGGAACTGATGCGCCGGCTTGGTGAGTTGCTTATAATCGTGGCTGCAGCCATTGCACTGATATCTCTGACGATATTCACCTTGGTTGTTCGCCGTGTCAGACGTCAGACGATGTTCAGACAGGATTTGCAGGATAGGCTGGATGAGGCACATGAGCAGGTGGCACGTCTGAAATACGAAGCGGACAGACTGTATTGTCAGAATCAGATACTTGACAATTGCCTGTCAACAATAAAGCACGAGACGATGTACTATCCGGCGCGGATACGACAGATGCTGGGGACAGCCTCCCAGGAGCAGCTCCACGAGGTGTGTACCTATTACCGTCAGATGTACGAAATGCTCACAATGCAGGCGAAGAGCCAACTTCAGGAACCGGTGTGCAAACGACAGAACGTCTTGCTTTCCAGCGTTATAGACGGTGCTCCTGATGTGCGTGTCCAGGCAGACAGTATGCTTCTCGCAGAATTGCTCAAACGTCTTGGCGGAGGTCGTTTCACGGTAGAAGAGAGAGAAAAGGATGTTCTTGTTTCAACTTCGCAAACGAATGCGGGTGCCGTTCATCAGTTTGCGGCTACAGCGGACAACTTCGACGCGATGGTGGCAAAGGAGATACTGAGAGAGCACGATGCATTCTCCGGACATCCGGGATTAAGATTATATGCAGATAACAACAAAACATACTTCACACTATGGAAAACTTCAAGGTAATCATAGTAGAAGACGTTAGTCTTGAATTAAAGGGAACGGAACAGATTTTCCGTACGGAAATTCCCGAAGCAATAATTATCGGTACGGCTCAGAATGAGTCGGAACTGTGGAAACTGATCAGACAGGAGCTTCCGGATCTCGTGTTGTTGGATTTGGGCTTGGGAGGAAGCACCACAGTGGGTGTGGATCTCTGTCGGCAGCTTCGTTCACGGTATTCCAACCTTAAGATTCTCATCTTCACGGGCGAGATTCTTAATGAGCGTCTGTGGGTGGAGGTTCTTGCTGCGGGAGCCGACGGTATAATTCTCAAGACGGGCAATCTCCTGCAGAGAGATGATGTGCAACTTGTGATGCACGGCAGACACATGGTGTTCAACGAACCCATTCTGGAGAAGATACTGGCACGTTTTCGCAAGTCGATAAATGCGGAGACACAGCAGACGGATGCTCTCCTGGATTACGACATAGACGAGTATGACGAACGCTATCTGCGTCATCTGGCTCTCGGCTACACGAAAGACATGATAGCGTCGCTCAAGACGATGCCGTTCGGTGCGAAGAGTCTGGAGAAGCGTCAGACAGATCTGATCAACCGTCTCTTCCCGGAGAGAGAACGTCAGGGCGTGAATGCCACGCGGCTGGTGACCCGTGCGCTCCAGTTGCATATCATAGATTTGGACCATCTCAAGGCCGACGAATAATTCTGTTATATGGCGGGCGCAATGAACATCGATCAGTATTTCCGTTTCCTCTGGCTTCACAGTGCGGAGTGGGTGGGTAACACTCATCTGGCATACACTCTGTTGACTGTTTTGGCTGTCGGGGCAGTGATTCATTCCAGAATCCTGCGTCCCGGTTCCTGTCCGCTTCCGCGCGACGGCTATGTGGCTGCCATGGTTGTCGGACTGACGTTTGCTGCCGGTGTTGCTTTGCTGGCTATTGTCCCCACATCTCCTCTCCTCAGCATTTCGGGAGGCATTGAGGGCAGTCCATGGCTGGCAGGGCTTTTTCCCGTGACAATATTCATTGTTGTAATTACCACTTTGGTTTATGGCCTGGTTTCCGGTGTGCTGTCGTCGTGGCGCGATGTTCTCGACATGCTGTGCTACGGATTCAGGAAGTGGCCCTGGCTTGTATTGCTCGGAATGATATGGTGAATCTGAATGAACTTAACGAAGCGCAGCAGTGTGCTGTGAAGTGCTGTGATGCACCGTCGCTCATCATTGCGGGAGCAGGCAGCGGCAAGACACGTGTTCTTACCTACAAGATAGCGTGGCTGATAGAGCAGGGGATGGCTCCGGAACGTATTCTTGCCCTGACGTTCACCAACAAGGCCGCCAATGAGATGAAGGAACGTATTGCCAGGCAGGTGGGTCAGACAGAGTCCTCGCGTCTGTGGATGGGCACCTTCCACAGTGTCTTTTCACGTATCTTGCGCTATGAACACGAGGCAATAGGTTTTTCTTCCAACTACACCATCTACGACCAAACTGATTCTAAAGCTCTTGTGCGCACCATAATACATGAGATGGGACTTGACGACAAGGTGTACAAGGCAGGCTCTGTTGCGGCGAGGATTTCTGCTGCCAAGAACCGTCTCGTCCTTCCTTCGCAGTATCTTGCTTCCCCTCAGACGCAGAATGCCGACCGTGCAGCCAAGATGCCTGCCACCGGTGAGATATATCAGCGGTATGTGGAGCGCTGCCGCATGGCGGAGGCTATGGACTTCGACGACCTTCTTCTCTACACGTGGCTGCTGTTCAAAAACAGGCCGGACATATGCCAGAAGTATGAAGAGAGATTCCTGTTCGTCCTCGTGGATGAGTATCAGGACACCAACTTTGCCCAGGACCAGATTATATGGCAGCTCACCAGGCAGCGTCAGCGAGTAGCTGTCGTCGGTGACGATGCCCAGAGCATCTATTCGTTCCGTGGTGCCAATATCAATAATATACTGAGGTTCCGTGAACGGTATCAGGGAGCCCGGCTTTTCAAGCTGGAGCAGAACTACAGATCCACGCAGACCATCGTGGATGCAGCTTCCCGTCTGATTGCACACAACAAGGGTCAGATTCCCAAGGATGTGTACTCCCGGAAGGCTGTCGGCGAACCGATAGATCTCCTGCGATGCTACAGCGACATCGACGAGGCGGCTCTTGTGATGAAGCGTATCAAGGAGTTGCACAACAGACGCAGCGTCTCCTTCGACGAGATGGCTGTCCTCTATCGCACTAATGCCCAGAGCCGTGCCTTCGAGGAGGTGCTCAGAAAGAATGCGGTGCCTTACCGTATCTACGGCGGGATGTCTTTCTATCAGCGCAAGGAGATAAAGGATGTCATAGCTTATTTCCGTCTGGCCGTGAATCCTCACGATGAGGAGGCTCTCCGCCGTGTGATAAACTATCCGGCACGCGGCATCGGCGACACCACTTTCGGACGTGTGTGCGACGAGGCGAAGAAGACTCACCGTACGCTGTGGGATGTGCTTGCCGATGCGGATGCCCTGGATCTGTCGTCCGGAGCGAAGAAAAAGCTGCGCGAGTTCTGTCTGCTCATACAGGAATTCAACGAAGCCGCCGCTACGACGCGTGCCGATGTGCTTTCCCGTCTCATCGTCGACAAGAGCAGGATTCGGGAGGAAATCAACAAAGGGCGCGATCCGGAGGATATCAGCCGTCAGGAGAACCTTCAGGAACTGATGGACAATATAGCGTCATTCACGGCGGAGTGTATCGAGCAGAGTCAGTCTGCATCCATCTCGCACTATTTGCAGGAAGTGTCCCTGCTCAGCGATGTGGACGATGACAACCTTCAGTCGAAGGAGGAGGGCGTTGTCACGCTGATGACCATTCATGCGGCAAAAGGTCTGGAGTTCAGGGCAGTGTTTGTTGTCGGTATGGAGGAGGAGCTGTTTCCCTCTCCGATGGCGCTGGAGACTCCCATGGGTCTGGAGGAGGAGCGCCGCCTCTGCTATGTGGCGATGACGCGTGCTGAGGAGTTCCTTACATTCACTACGTCCAAGTCCCGTTTCCGCTACGGAAAGGTGGAGCAGATGCAGCCCTCGCGTTTCCTTCAGGAGATAGGTCTCTACGGGACGTCAAGGCGCGACGACTCTCTGTCGCAGCAGCGGCCGCAGACTCAGATGCGCCGACCTGCTGTCTCACCGGCTCCTGCAGCTCCCCGCCGTCTTTCTTCGGTGACGGAACTGTCGAATACGACTACGGCTGTGAAGAAGGACGCTCAGATGTCAGTGTCTGTGGGTGATGTCATTGTGCACGAACGCTTCGGACGCGGTCGCGTGATAGCGACGGCAGACACCGGTGTGGATGCAAAGGCCACGGTGGAGTTTGAAAACGCCGGAGTGAAGCAGCTTCTCCTGCGCTTTGCCAAGTTCACGAAAGCAGAGTAGGGGGAGAGAGGCTATTTAAATTTACGGTGCAGCTTCTCGAGCAGTTCCTTGCTGATTATCTGACGGGGTCTCGGTCCGTGCTTGCGTATGTTCACGAGCATCATGATGTCGTGTGGCACTATTTCCACGCGCACTATTGATGTTTCGTCCGCAGGGTCTCCGTCGTAGTGTATCACTCCCGGTTTTTCCCTCTGTATGGTGATACTTCTGCATTTGAAGCTGTGGCAGCGCTCGTTCTGGTAGATGGTCTTGTGCACCATCTGATATGCTATCGCACCGCTCTCTATCAGGGGAAACGGTTCGATGATGCTCACGTCCATCAGTCCGTCCTGCATGGAGGCTTTCGGTGCTATCCAGAAATTGTTGCCGTACTGTCCGGCATTGGCGCAGGTGATGAGGAAGGCTTTGATTTGCTCGTTGTGTATCTTGCCGTCTTCGGTGACGTACTCCAGCGAATAGTTCTCGCTCTGGTATCCTATGCCCAGTCGCAGTGCGTTTTCCACGTATGTCAGCAGCCCCCGCCGTCCGTCTTTTGCAAAGAAGTCGGATAGGTTGGCGTCAAATCCCATACCAGCCGTGCAGAAGAACGGTCTGCCGTTGATGCGTCCGTAGTCCAGACGGTGTATGTTGCATTCGTTGATTATCTGCAGGGCCCCTTCCGCTCTCATCGGCAGTGCCAGATGCCGCGCCAGTCCGTTGCCGCTGCCGCATGGTATGATGCCCAGCGCCGTTTCCGTATGTATGAGAGCCCTTGCCACTTCGTTCACCGTGCCGTCGCCTCCCACGGCCACCACGATGTCAATACCAAGTGCAATCGCTTCGCGCGTGATTTCCGCTGCGTGGCCGCGATGCTGTGTGCGCTTCACTTCGTACGTAAAGCGCTCTGGGTCTATGTAATGGGGAATTGCGGAGATGATGTGCTCCTTGTTTCCCCTCCCGGAGATGGGGTTTACGATAAACCAGATACTCGTTTTCATTCCGACTACAAAAATACATAAAAGACATTATACAACAATCATTCCTCTTGATTAAAATCGCAAAAAAACGAAAAAAAATGAAATAAGTGTCTGCTATGTGGTATCAACTCCTTTTTTTTTCGTACCTTTGTCGCTGAAAATTTTGAGATACATCTAAATCATAACCTTTATGGGTATATTAGAAGAAAAACTTTCAAAACATCCTTTTGTGGAGCTCTCTCGTGAAGTCAAGGAGAGAGGTATTTATCCTTATTTCCGTCAGATTGAGGGAAAGCAGGGTACGGAAGTAGAGATGGGCGGTCACCATGTGCTGATGTTCGGCAGCAATGCCTACACCGGTCTCACCGGCGACCAGCGTATTATCGATGCCGGATGTGCTGCCATGCAGAAGTACGGCAGCGGCTGTGCAGGAAGTCGTTTCCTCAACGGTACGCTGGATATCCATGTTCAGCTTGAGAAGGAGCTTGCCGAGTACGTGGGCAAGGACGACGCTCTCTGTTTCTCCACGGGATTCATGGTCAACAGCGGTGTCATTCCCCAGTTGGTGGGCAAGGACGACTATATCATATGCGATGACCGCGACCACGCTTCCATCGTGGATGGCCGCCGTCTGTCCTTCGCCACTCAGTTGCACTATAAGCACAACGATATGGCCGACCTCGAGCGTGTGCTCCAGCGCTGTGAGCCCGACAAGGTGAAGCTCATCGTCGTGGACGGTGTGTTCTCCATGGAGGGCGACCTTTGCAAGTTGCCCGAGATTGTCGAACTGAAGCACAAGTACAACGCATCCATCATGGTGGACGAGGCTCACGGTCTCGGTGTCTTCGGCCGTCAGGGCCGCGGTGTCTGCGACCACTTCGGCCTCACCGACGAGGTGGATCTCATCATGGGCACATTCTCCAAGTCGCTGGCATCCATCGGCGGCTTCATTGCTGCCAACCAGCTGGTGATTGATGCTCTGCGCCACATGGCCCGCACCTATATCTTCTCTGCGTCCTGCACTCCGGCTGCCACAGCTGCTGCCCGTGAGGCTCTGCGCATCATCAAGAGCGAGCCCGAGCGCCTGGAGGCCCTCTGGAATGTCACCAACTACGCTCTCAAGCGCTTCAAGGAGGAGGGCTTCGAGATCGGCGACACGGAGTCTCCCATCATTCCCCTCTATGTGCGCGACGTGGACAAGACCTTTGTCGTTGTGGCCCGTGCCTTTGAGGAGGGTGTGTTCATCAATCCGGTGATTCCTCCCGCCTGCGGACCTCAGGACACCCTGGTGCGCTTCGCTCTGATGGCCAACCACACCAACGAGCAGGTGGACCGCGCCGTAGCGGCCCTGAAGAAGGTCTTCGTGGAATTGGGCGTTATCAAGTAAATATCCCCCGTCGGGGCGCCCGGCCTCAGAGCTGGGCCACGAATGAGAAAACATCCTCGGGCAGTTCCGCTGTCCGGGGTTTTTCTTTGAATAGGCCGAACACCGTTGCTCCGCTGCCCGACATTGCGGCATACACGGCACCGTGCTCCAGCATCATCGTCTTCAGGCGCGAGATATTGGGATGACCGGGGAACACGCTCACCTCGAAATCGTTGACCAGTTCGTCCCAGCGTATCTCTCCGTTGCTCTGCGGCCAAACTGTGCGCCTGGTGTCGTCGGGGCGCACGGCCTGATATGCCTCTTTGGTGCTCACGAAGTCGGACGGTTTGGCGAGCCATATCCAATACCCGCTGAGGTCGATGCCCGTCGGTGTGAACACGTTGCCGATACCGCTTGCTATGACGGGTGTGTTGCGCACGAAGAAGGCACAGTCCGCACCGAGTCTGCCCACGCGCTGCTCCATCTCGTCGTCGCTCATGCCGAGGCGGAACGCCCCGTTCAGCATTTTCATCATGTATGCCGCGTCGCTGCTGCCTCCTCCCAGACCGGCTCCCGAGGGTATGTTCTTCTCAAGGCGTATGCTCAGGTGCGGTATGTCGCATCCCTCTTGGCGCAGCATTCTGAGCACCTTCATCACGAGGTTGGATTCGGTGTCGGAGGGCAGGGGTATACCGCCCATGGTGAGCATGTCCTCCGTGAGCGCGTTTCCGTCTCTGTCAGAGGTGTTTATCTCTATTTTGTCGTGCAGCGGAATGGGGTAGAAAATGGTCTCAATATCGTGATAACCGTCCTCTCTACGTCTTAAAATACGTAGTCCGAGGTTAATTTTGCAGTTTGGAAAGCATATTTCTTGCATAAGATGGCGCAAAATTAGAAAAAAATGCGTACCTTTGTACAAAATTTAAGAATATTGATGTTTTATTTATTTGTTTTTAACTAAAACGATTGAAAAGTATGAAAAAGATTATCTCCATTTTTGCTTTTGCTCTCGTAGCAATGAGTGCTTCTGCAGAGAACCTCTACAAGGAGAGCAAGTTCTTTGACAACTGGTACGTAGGTATTCAGGGTGGTGTCGCTTCTCCTGCCGTGGGTCACGCTTTCTGGAAAGACGCTCGTGGTGCTTTCGGTGTGAACGTAGGTAAGCAGCTGACTCCTGTTTACGGTTTGGAGTTGGAATACACCGGTGTTATCAACACCGCATGCTCCGGCAACGGTGCCACTTGGGCATCTCTCCCTGGCGGTGGCTATGCTATCGACTACACCGTGCTCACTCTCAACAGCACTGTTAACCTGATGAACCTCTTCGGCGGTTACAAGGGTCAGCCCCGTCTCTTCGAGATTCAGGCTGTAGCCGGTACAGGTTGGGGTCACTCCTTCCTTCCCGGTCCTAACAACGACGCCAACGACGTAGTCTTCAAGTTCGGTGCCAACTTCAACTTCAACATCGGCAAGGAGAAGGCTTGGACTGTTGCTTTCAAGCCCGCTATCCTTTATGACTTTGTCAACAGAGAGCTTGCTATGACAGCCCGTGCTGCTCAGATTCAGCTTTTTGCCGGTGTTACTTACCACTTCAAGAACAGCAACGGCACACACAGCTTCGCTTTCGGTCGCGGTTACGACCAGGCTGAGGTTGACCGCCTGAACGCTACTATCAACGAGACACGTGGTATGGTTGCCGACCGCGACCAGACTATCGCTGCCAAGAACCAGCGCATTGCCGACCTTGAAGCAGCTCTCAAGGCTTGCGAGGCTAAGCCCGCTGTTGTTCAGACTGTTACCAACACTAAGGACAACCTCGAGTGCTACGTTTACTTCAACCAGGGCAAGAGCAACATCTCTGCCGCTCAGCAGCCCAACGTAGAGCGCATCGCCACCTTCCTGAAGAACCACGCTGGCAGCAAGGTTGTCATCAAGGGTTATGCTTCTCCCGAGGGTAGCGTTGAGGTCAACGAGCGCATCGCACGTCAGCGTGCTGAGGCTGTGAAGACCATGCTCGTCAACAAGTACAAGATTGCTGCCGACCGCATCCAGGCTGAGGGTCAGGGTGTAGGCAACAGCTTCTCTGAGCCCGACTGGAACCGTGTAAGCATCTGCACCATCCAGGAGTAATCTCAGGGTGTTATAATAATCATACAGGCCTCCGACAACCGTCGGGGGCTTTTTTTGTGTTTGCGGAGATTTTTCGTTTTCTCTACATTCGTGACAAATGTGCCGCAAAAAAATCATGTCACATTTGTCACGAATGTCACGAAATTAAAGTTTAGAATTCTGTCAGTTTTCTTTCACCCAGATTTTTCTTTTCATTAAGGGATTTGTAGACGAACCCTAGAGGCTGCCTTATATTTGCCTTGACTCAGCAAAGGTACGACAACGGAAAAATAAGATGTGCAAACTTTCTCATAATTCTCTGATGTTCTATGAGAAAGAAAAATTTTAAAGTGTCTCGGGAATGCCTCTTCGCACGAAAAATGCACCTATATGTGAGCTTGCGCATGTAAAAAAATTTTGTTTCGTGACATATGCGACATATGCGACACGAATATTTTGCGGCCAGCTTTTTGCCCCCTGACTGCGGAAAACCATTTCTCCGGCGGGAGCAGTCAAATCGGTTGGATTGTGCCGAAATTGCTCCACGGAGCACTTGTCCTGTACGTCTCCAGGGCAGACGCCGGTACGCGCAAAGTGACGCGTGCTTCGGAAACCCTGACGAAGGCATCACCCTCAATGACGGGAGGGGTCTCCGCATGACAGGTGACATCCGTGAAATCGGAGCAGCCGGAGAACGCACCCTTGCCAATCTTCTTCATGCTGCTTGGAATGGTGACGGACTTGATGTTGAAACAGCCGTAGAAAGCTTCCTTGCCGATGACCGTCACACCCTCGCCGATGATATATTCCTTCACATTCGGACCAAAGGTGGTCGGGATGTTGTTCAACCAGTTGTAACTGGTGGCAGCAACATTTTGGGAACGGATAGTGACAGACCTGAGATTCGGACACCTGGTAAAAGCTCTCTCGCCAAATGACATTACTTTCTTGCCTATGACAACAGACACGAGAGCGCTGCAGCCGTAGAAAGCGTAGTTGCCGATGCTGTGTGCGCTGTCGGGAATGACGACATCAGTCAGTTCCTTGCAGTTCTCGAAGGCACTCTCTCCGATGGCGGTCACATTGTATGTCTTATTCTTGCGCGCCACAGTAGCGGGCACCACGACACGACCGCAATACCTGTTTCTTCCTGCGGTGACAGTGAGCTCGGAACCCTTTCGGGAATAGTAGATGCCGTCCGCCTCGAAGTCGTAGGACCAGGGATTGCCGACGACGATGAAACGCAAAACATCGAAAAAACGCTCCTTTATGGATGATATTTTACTCATTTTCTTTTTTGTAGTTCCCCAGCCGGTGCAAAGATATGATATTTTCTGTTTCATTTTTTTTTTTTGCATTTTTTAACCTTTTTTCTTGCCATATAGCTCTTTTTTTATCTCCCGGCCTTGTTTTCCGGCATTTTAGAATAAAAAAAGTGGGAGAAAGTTTGTGGTTTTTATCAAAAATTCCTATTTTTGCGGCGTGATTAACTGAATAGTATCACTTTTAACCTAATCTATTGGAAAACATTAAACAGTAAAGCGATGAGAAGAATGAAAAACACGGCCTGCATGATAGGTCTGATGATAGTGTCCGTGCTGCTGATGATGTCATGCATGAGAGTTGACCCGAAGATACGGAAGTCGGATGTCTCCCGTCTGACGGAGGAAGCCGCCAACGGAAGTATGGCAGCCAAGAGGTCTATCGTGATGTACGGCTATTCGAAGTTCCCCGCCGAACTGAAGAAACAATACCTGGAGGAGTTGGCGGAAGCCGGCGACTACGACGCCATCAATGTCATGCTGGACAGCGTCACACCAATGAATCTGGTGATGCTGAAGGCCACACCGAAGGAGATGGTGGACTGTATGGAATATGGGGTGGAGAAGGGTGTGCCCAACTTTATGTACCGGCTGGCACAGGAATACGGCAATAAAGACAGCCAGTACTACGACAGTCTCAGGGCCGACCAGCTGATGAGGCAGGCTGCCGACAGTCTGCATGCCTATGCACGGAGGGATATCCGTAAGGCTGAACACAAGGACCATGTGACCGACCGGGCTGTCTTCGCCTTCTCGCAGATATGGCACCGCGATATGGCCGACGAATCGCTGCTGTGCCGTTTCTCAAACGCAGCCTTTCAGAGTTCATACGGCCTCCTGGCCGACAGTTTCTTGAAACTGTTCACCCACGTGTGGTGGCAGTGCCTGCTGGCATTCGTCATTATGATTGCAGGTCTTCTGCTGGCACTGTTCGGTTTCATCTTCCTTAACGGCACACTGAACTATACCGCTGTGACGAGTTCGGTGTATGGGCTCACCAACGGTTTCATCCTGTTCTTTACGACCCGTTTTGTCATCGACGACGGTCTGATTGTCACCAACCGCTGTATCGGTCATTTCTTCCGCGAGGAAGGCACATTCGGCTGGCAGTCGACGATGTGCCTGTGGACCACGTGGATATGGGCCGTGTTGTTACTGGCCTTCTTTGTCAAGGGCATCTATGACCTGTGGGAATCCGGCAGACTGAATGTGGCACGGGTGGTCATTTATGTGATTTCCTTCGTCCTCATCAATGTCATCTACTACATAATGTTCTCGACGGTGAGTGTGTTCGGACAGCTGGTCATCGGTCTTATCGTCTTTTTCCTCGGTGCTGTTGTGCTGGACAAACTTGGAATACTTAAAATCCTGGGTTCCGCAACAAAGGCTGCCGGCGGTGCATTCGATTCAGTGGCGGGCACCAAGACACACTCTCAGGCCATGAAGGAACACTACGAGGCGCAGCAACGCCAACGCATGAGAGACATCAACAAGAAAACATGGAACGGTTAAGTCAATGGCACCGTCTTTAATTTTTAACTTAACCTTTAACCCTTAACCTTTAACCCTTAATCTTTAACCAGTTATTATCTTCCTTCCATCTTTTTGATGCGAGTGTGGGAGAAGGCGTGTAGTTTGATGAGGAACCATCCGAACGCCACGCTGATGATTGCGGCGACGATGAGAGGGAGATCGTGGTTCATCATCAGGAGACCGTCGTACACAGCATGGGCGGCAATGGGGGCCAGCAGCACCATGGGAGCCAGCTGTATGCTCTTCCACCTGCTGCGGGAGAAATGCACCTTGCCGAAATAGTAGCCCATCAGCACGGCAAAGGTAAAATGGCCGGGCACGGAGAGCAGGCCGCGCGTGACAGCCAGGGGACGCCACTCACCGGCAGCGTCAATGAGATAGAGTACGTTTTCCAGTCCCGCAAAGCCCATGCCGATGCACACGGAATAGACAATGGCATCGAAACGCTCGTCGAAATAAGGATTGGAGCGCGAGAGACGGTAGAGAAAAAACCACTTCGCCAGTTCCTCCGGAACGGCCGCGGAAAAAAGAGCCGTGGCCCAGGCATGGACCACCGAACCCTGCGGGATGAGCGCCCAGAAGGGCAGGGCATGGATGAGGACGGCAAAGAGTGTGGACAGAAACGGGGAGGCGCATCCCATCACGGTGGCATAGATAACCCACCAGAAGGGTTCGGGATGCTTGCGGTCCTTCCAGCAGATATAGACAATAAGAATGATGGCGGGAATGATACCCGCCATCACTATCTGGAACATCTCGTTGTGAGGGAGCCAGGGAGCGTCCATACGGTCACTTCTTCTCTTTCAGGAGGTCGCGTATCTCGGTGAGGAGCTTCTCTTCGGCAGAAGGTTCGGGAGCGGGAGCGGGAGCTGCGGGCTCTTCCTTCTTGGCTGTCAGACGCGTGATGGCGCGTACCATAATAAACACACAGAAGGCGATGATGATGAAATCGACAGTGTTCTGGATGAAGTTGCCGTACATCAGTTCGGCGGCATCCTCACCTTCGCCGACCTTGTAGGAAAGGGTGGTGAAGTCGATGTTGCCCGTGACCATGCCGATGAGGGGCATCAGCATGTCGTTGACCAGCGAAGTGACAATCTTGCCGAACGCACCGCCGATGATTACACCGACAGCCATGTCGATGACGTTACCGCGCATTGCAAATGCTTTGAAGTCCTGAAGAAAACTACATTTTGCCATAATTTTGAAATTTTGTGTTAATAAAATAGTATATTTTTGATATTTTTTTTGTGAAATACATCGCGAATATAAAAAGAATTTCGTAATTTTGCAGCAAATAAGTGCGAAAAAGTGCGCCAATACTTTACATTTATCATATTTGGGGTCGTTTTGGCTCTGATAATGGCGGCTTGCAAGAGTGCGCACTACTGCAATTGCGGATAAGCAAACAGGGAAAGAAACGAACAAGTGAATTAACCCATATTATTAACCAAAATTAAAACAGAAAAGATTATGACAAGAGTTGCTATCAATGGTTTCGGTCGTATCGGTCGTCTGGCATTCCGTCAGATGTTTGAGGCAGAAGGTTACGAAGTTGTAGCTATCAACGACCTCACAAGCCCCAAGATGCTCGCTCACCTGCTGAAGTATGACACAGCTCAGGGTGGTTTCGCCGGCAAGTTCGGTGAGGGCAAGCACACTGTAGAGTACACAGAGGACAGCATCATCGTGGACGGCAAGGAGATCAAGATCTCTGCTGAGAAGGACGCTGTGAACTGCCCCTGGAAGGCCAACAACGTTGACGTTGTTCTGGAGTGCACAGGTTTCTACACATCTAAGGAGAAGGCTTCTGCTCACATCCAGGCCGGTGCCCGCAAGGTTGTTATCTCTGCTCCCGCAGGTAACGATCTGCCCACCATCGTGTTCAACGTGAACCACAAGACTCTGACCAAGGAGGACAACGTGATTTCAGCTGCAAGCTGCACCACCAACTGTCTCGCTCCCATGGCTGCAGCCCTGAACAACTACGCTCCCATCGCCAGCGGTATCATGAGCACCATCCACGCTTACACAGGCGACCAGATGATTCTCGACGGTCCTCAGCGCAAGGGTGACCTCCGCCGTTCTCGTGCAGGTGCCTGCAACATCGTGCCCAACAGCACAGGTGCTGCCAAGGCTATCGGTCTGGTAATTCCTGAGCTGAACGGCAAGCTGATCGGTTCTGCACAGCGCGTTCCGACTCCCACCGGTTCTACCACTATCCTGGTTGCCGTTGTTAAGGGTAAGGATATCACCAAGGAAGGTATCAACGCTGCCATGAAGGCTGCTCAGACTGAGAGCTTCGGCTACACAGAGGATGAAATCGTAAGCAGCGATATCATCGGCATGAAGTTCGGTTCTCTCTTCGACGCTACTCAGACAATGGTTAGCAAGATCGACGACGACACCTATCAGGTACAGGTTGTTAGCTGGTACGACAACGAGAACAGCTACACCAGCCAGATGGTTCGCACAATTAAGTACTTCTCAGAGAACTGCTAATTGTTTGACCTGATTACAATCCTGGGGCCTACGGCCTCGGGAAAGACCACATTCGCCGCCCACCTGGCACATCGCTTGGGGGGCGGCGAAATCATTTCCGCCGACTCGAGGATGGTGTATCGCGGTATGACCATCGGCACAGGCAAGGATCTGGACGACTATGTGCTGCGCGGGGAGGACGGAAAGGAAGTGCACGTGCCGTATCACCTTATCGATATATGTGAGCCGGGATACAGGTTCAACGTGTACGAATTCCAATGCGCCTTCCAGAATGCGTATATGGACATCAAGGCGCGCGGAGGCATACCGGTGCTCTGCGGAGGTACGGGGCTCTATATAGAGAGCGTGCTCAAGAGCTACGAACTGGGCAGCGTGCGCTTCCCGGAGAGAAAATCGCTGACGATAGGGCTGCGCATCGACAGGGAACTGCGCAGGCGCAAGATAACGGAGCGCCTCCACGCCAGGCTGCAGGAGGGCATGGTGGAGGAGGTGAGGGAACTTCTCAGGAAGGTGCCTGCGGAGAGGTTGATACGCTACGGGCTGGAATATAAATATGTGACGGAGTATTGCATCGGAGAGCGCTCGTACGACGACATGGTGGAGCGCCTGGAGATTGCCATACACCAGTTTGCAAAGAGGCAGATGACGTGGTTCAGGGGAATGGAGGAGAGGCGCGGAGTGCCCATCCACTGGATAGATGCCACTCTGCCTATGGAGGATAAGATAAAAGAGGTGACGGCCCTTTGGGAGGCTTAACCGAGGCGGTTGATTTTCTCCAGGGCTTCCATGTCGATGAGCTTGATTTTCTTGCCGTCGATAGCCACTATTTTCTCTTTTGC
>CADCNQ010000028.1 GCA_902802815.1 uncultured Bacteroidales bacterium
GCCCGCCCGCGCCGATGGTACTGCACACCCGTGGGAGAGTAGGTAGCCGCCGTTTTAACAAAGAAGCCTTCGAGATTTCTCGAGGGCTTTTTTGTTTTAGTTACACTGCTATGACTTCGTCTCACGCAAGGACGTATTCAAAAGCACGGATGCGAATAATCTCCTTGGTGTCAACCATGCGCTGAAGCACGTAATTGATGTGGAGATCGTTGAGAAAATGTGATAATTTAAGGTCGCTGAGTCTGAATGGGGTGTCTTTGCTGACTTGCTGGAGTACGCAGTCGTGTATGGCCTGATATTCCTCTGCCGACGGGGTGGGGAAGTATTTCTGCATACAACTGTTGCACAGCATGCAGTCCTTGTCGAACTCCTCCCCGAAATACTGCAGCAGCTGACGGCTCTTGCACTCTGTATTGTTTTGGATGTATGAGAGCATGCTGCGTATCTGACGCTCATAGCGCTCCTTGCGCTCCTCGTAAATTTCTTTTGAGAGAACGATCTTGCGGGTAGGCACTCTGTTCTGGAGGAATGTCACCTGCGAGGCGTGCTTCTTGGGGACGTAGTGCACAATGTGGAGAGAGGAAAGTTTGGTGAGGCATTCGTATATCTGGTGCTGGGAATAACCTGTCTCCCGGGAAATGAGTGATTCGTCGAGCCAGCAGTACTGCGAAAAGACACCGATATTGTTGCGTAGGACGCTGGTGATGATTTCCTCGTTCTGCTTACCCGTGACGGCATTGTAGAGTGCGGAGCGCGTGGCGGGTATGTATATCCTGCTGACGGATGTCTCCTCCGCCCGGAATTCGATGTAGCCGGCATCTGAGAGCAGTTCCAGAGCCCGTATTGCCATCAGGGAATGCAGGTGGAATGCTGTGCAGAATTCCATGATGTCGAAACTCCTCTTCATACCCTGACCGTCACCCTCGGCAAGTTGCAGGAAGAAGCAAAATTTCTCGTAAACCTCTCTTATATAGTCTTTTTCCGGGAAACGTGTTTCGATGCGTCGCTTCATGAGTTTTGCCTCGTCGCCCTCGGATACTATGACGGCATAGGCCCGTTTGCCGTCTCTGCCGGCACGTCCGGCCTCCTGGAAATAAGCCTCTATGCTGTCGGGAGGGTCGAGATGCAGGACAAGGCGCACATCGGGTTTGTCGATACCCATTCCGAAAGCATTGGTCGCCACCATGATGCGTATGCTGTTGTCGCTCCAGGCCTTCTGGCGGGCATCTTTTTCGCTGTCGGGAAGTCCTGCGTGGAAATATGTTGCCGTGTAGCCGAGTTGGTTCAGCGTGCGCGCGGTCTCCATACAGTTCTTGCGGTTGCGCGTATATATGATGCACGAACCCGGATAACGCTCCAGAGCAGTCAGCATACCGAGTGTGCTGACGGGATGATATTCCACGGTGTAAACGAGGTTTGCACGGTGGTAGCTCATGCGTATCACGTTCTCCTCACGGAAATCCAGTTGTGCCTGTATGTCATGGATGACATCCTGTGTGGCCGATGCAGTGAGTGCGAGGACGGGAACTCCTGGAAGTTCCTTGCGCAACTCCTTTATCTGCAGGTATGAAGGACGGAAGTCGTGCCCCCATTGTGAAATGCAATGCGCCTCGTCAATGGTGATGAATGAGATGTCCATGTGACGCAGTTTGGCAATGAAGAGTTCGGAGGAAAGCCGTTCGGGGGAGACGTATAGGAATTTATAGTTGCCGAAGATGCAGTTTTCGAGTGTGACGATGATGTCCTCGTGCTTCATCTCTGCATAGATGCATGCTGTGCGGATGCCACGTTCCCTGAGATGCTTTATCTGATCCTTCATCAGGGCAATGAGCGGTGTGACAACGATGCAGAGTCCTTTGCGTGCGAGTGCCGGCACCTGAAAGGCTATGCTCTTACCGCCTCCTGTCGGCATCAGTCCAAGGGTGTCCCTTCCTTGTCCGATACTCTCGATAATCTCCCTCTGGATGCCGCGAAATTCGGTGTATCCAAAGTGTTTTTTCAGAGTGTCAAGATAAATGTCAGTGGACTGTGTGGTGGACATCGCTTTTGCTATTACTCATCCATAAGAGACATATCCTCGATGAGAAGCTGTATCTCTCCGTGCTTGTGGGTGTTCTCTTCTATGGTATATACGATGTCGAAGGCCCGCTTCGTTTTAATATATCTGGCCAATGCGCTCTGACCGAAGGCAATACCGCTCATCACGTTGTGACTCTTGTTGTCTACGAGTTCGAGCTTTATGTGTTCCTGATTGCGTCCCACAACCTTGCTCGTGCCGTAGTCGTAAACACGGCGTGTGCAGAATACGGGTTTGGGATTGTTGGGTCCGAAGGGCTCGAAGCGCTTTATTTCGTTGAAGAGCCGTCTGTTGATATCCTTGAAATCGAGGCATGCGTCCACATCCAGTTGTGCGAGTGTCTGCTCCGGAAGGATGTGCTCGTCGACGTATTTCTCAAAGCGGCGCTTGAATTCAGCCACGTTGTCAGCTCTGAGCGTAAGTCCGGCAGCATAGGTGTGTCCACCGAAGTTTTCCAGCAAATCTTCGCAGCTCTCGATGGCTTTGTGCACATCGAACCCCGCAACGGAGCGGGCTGAACCGGTGGCAAAGTCGTTGTCGCGCGTCAGCACAATGGCAGGGCGGTTGTATATTTCCGTGAGTCTGCTGGCAACAATACCTATGATACCCTTGTGCCACTCCTCATTGTAGATGACGATGGCCTTGTGTTCGTGCTGATGGTCTATAGAAGCGACAATCTGGTTGGCCTGCTCGGTCATCACCTTGTCGAGATCTTTGCGCTGCTCGTTGTAGTGGTTGATGAGTTCTGCAGCCTCCTGGGCCTTGTCGGCATCCTTTTCTATGAGGAGCGCCACGGATTCCTTGCCGTTCTGTATGCGTCCGGAGGCGTTGATACGCGGTCCTATCTTGAAGATGATGTCACTGAGCATTATCTCCTTGTCGGCAAGTCCGCATACATCGATGATGGCTTTCACACCTACACAGGGCGACTGGTTGAGCTGTCGCAGACCGTGATATGCAAGTATTCTGTTTTCCCCGATGATGGGTACGATGTCGGATGCAATACTGATTGCGCAGAGGTCGAGCAGGGGGATAAGGTCGGAGAAGGGGATACCGTTGCTGATGGCGAACGCCTGCATGAGTTTGAAACCGACACCGCATCCGCAGAGGTGCTCGTAGGGATAAGTGTGGTCGCTGCGCTTTGCGTTGAGAACTGCTACTGCGGGCGGCAGCACCTTATCGGGCACATGGTGGTCGCAGATGATGAAGTCGATGCCAAGTTTCTTGGCGTACTCCACCTCCTCGATGGCTTTGATGCCGCAGTCGAGCACGATAATCAGTTTGACACCTGTCTCATGGGCATAGTCCACACCTTTGTGCGACACCCCATATCCGTCTTCGTAGCGGTCGGGGATATAGTAGTCGATATTGGTGCAGTACTGGTGCAGGAACTTGTATACGAGTGCAACGGCAGTGACTCCGTCCACATCGTAGTCGCCGTAAACGAGTATGCGCTCTTTTCTGCCGAGAGCCTCATTGAGGCGGTCGATGGCAGCCTTCATGTCCTTGAAGAGGAACGGGTCGAGCAGTTCCGTCAACTGCGGGCGGAAGAAGTGGCGTGCCTCTTCGGGAGTGCTGATGCCGCGCTCCACAAGCAGTTTGCCAACCACTGGATGTAAATTCAGGGTGTCGGACAAGCTCTTGGCACATTCTGCCTGCTGGTCAGTGGGTTCGAAAAAGTTCCACTGAAAATTCATTCTCTTCCTCTTGTGTTATTTGATGTTCAACTTGGCGCGTATATCGGCCGGTATGGCGTTCTTGTTGATGACGATGTTCATCGTCTTGTATGCCACGTATGGCTTGGAGACATACCAGAAACCTTTGTAGGGTCCGTAGTCGCCCCATGAATTCTTCATCATGTAATATTCCTTGCCGTACTGGTCCTTTGCAATACCGTATATCTGCATGCCGTGATCGTCGGTAGTCTCCCAGTTGTCGTAAGCTTCCTGGCGCATGTCCTGTGTGATGGTCATTTCGCCTTTGTTGTCGCTTTCGCTGATTTTTACTTTCTCTCCGGTCCAGCGTCGCTGGTCGCTGCCGCCGTCCTCGTCTTTCTTTTCTTTGAGGGGAACCCTGGCCACGCATCTGTTCTTACCCTCCTTGCGGGAGAATCCGTCTTCGGAAACATCTGCACCCCATGCGAAGGTCCAGCCGTTGCGTACACTTTCCTCCATCACCCGCATAAACTCGTCCAGCGGCAGATTGTAGCTTGAGCCCCATCGCCAGTTGTCCTGTATCTCCAGGATGAATGAAGAATAGAAGGGGTGGTGTGTGTAGCTGGTGAGTGATACGTAGTCATCGGGATTCAGTCCCAAATAGTCTGTCACGAATGTTTTTGGTGTGTATTTCACACCTTTGTATTCAAACTCCTGAGGGCACTTGCCGAAATAGCAGTCGAGCATGCACTGCACGGCATCCTTCCAGTGAGGATTGATTTTTTTTGCCTCGCTTTTCGAGATGGCTTCCACATACGCCTGCATCGGCTTGAAGAATCCGCTGAAATTGAAGAGGGAGTCTCCGTAAAGTGTGTTGGGGTAGGGCATGATGCCTTCGGGTATAAGACCATAATTCGTCATGCAGTAGATGGCATCATAGAAGGAACCGCCTTCTGTGAAACTGGCGTCTCCGTGTGTGCGCACGTTGCGGTCTGCACGATCGGTGTATGTCTTGCTCACCACGAATGATTCACACAAATCGATGTCGGTCATCTCAGGATGCTTCTTCAGCACCTCGCTCTCAAGGAATGCCAGCGAAGAGTAGCTCCAGCAGGTGCCGCTGTTCTTCTGGTTCTTGATGGAGGTGACGGGATTCTCCAGCACAGTGGTGAATATCAGTGTGTCGGGGTTTTCCTTTGCTTTCTTGGCAGGCTTTGCCGCAGCGGGGAGGGTTGTCGCCACCATGAGTGCTGCAATGATAAAGTGCTTCATTGAGATATGTCTTTTTTTTGTTTTACTTATTTATCGGCGGTCGGTTCCCATTCGGTTTTGCTCCATCCGCCCGCTTTCCACCAATTCATTGTGCGGTAGTATGTGTTCCACCATAAGCGCACACTGCGTGCGTTGTCAATGCGGTAGATATCGTAATTGTCCTGCGGGACGTTCATGCTGATGCCGCTGTAATGCTCCCCGTCTGTCAGTTTGCAGAAGTCGTTGCCATAGACGGCTGGACTGAAACTTGTCATCCACTCCCGCGTCGGCACAGTCTTGTACGGTATGGTTTTGTCCAACTGCTTCCTCCATGTGTCATATTCCTCAGGGGTGAGCACACCGGCCATGATGCTTCCCATGTCGTATGCAATCGGAGTCCCGACCTCGACTTGGTTGCCGTTTACCACAAGAAACTTCCTCGGGCTGTACACCTGTGCTGTGTTCACTATGGCAGGTCTGTGGTCTTTGTCGTAGAAATACTTTTCAATATAAGGTGCGGTGGCTTCGGCCAAAGCATCCAGTTCGCTTGTCTTGATGAATGACAGCGGGAAAAGACTTGTATATCTGGACTTGTTGTCATAGTATTTTTCATATGCTTCGAGTATGGCGGGCATGTCGGCATTGCAAAGTCCCTTTACGGCAAGGTCGTAGGGAGCTCCCGTACCGGGTGTTTCGGTGGGAGCACCGATAATCCAGTCGGTGAGTCCGCGCAGTTCATATGCGGTCTCTATGCCTTGCATGAGACATGCGTCCCACAGGATGTAGTCCATCCTCACACCCAGTTTTTCAAGCACCCACCTGACGGAGGAGACATTCATGCCGTAATCTCCGTTTTCGGCGGCGGAATTGTGACCGTTGTCCACTCCGAAAGCTCTCGCCTGTCGTGCAGTAATCTCGTCAATGGTCTTTTTCCTGGGGCTCCATCCGCTTCCGTGCGACCACAATACGAGGGCATAGTGTTGCGAGGGATAATTGAGAATCATTTCCCTCAGTGTGGCAAGCATCACTGTGGAGTCTGCACTGTTCTGATCCTTGTTCCACGTCTTCCATGTGGTCACGCCCAGCCTGTTGAACAGGGTGATGGACGGAAGGCCCGTGTTGTCCTTATACACCAACACGTTGCAGTCGCTGGGGATGGTGTTGGTGTTGGCTGCATACTCGAGTTCGTTTATGTCGTATTCCGTGCTGGGAGAAAGCGTGTTTTCTGCCACCATATAAATAAGCACGGTACGTCTTGTCGCTGGGGTCACAGGATCCAGAGGAGGCAACTCGTCCGAACAGCTTGTGAACGCCGTAAAAGCGATAAAAAGTAGTATAATATATCGTATAATATAGTTCATGCGAGCACAAAGATAGCAAATTATTCCGTTATGGCAAAATGACGGGTGTAAAAATATCCTAAAAGAGCTTAATCTCACCCTAAAAACCATATGCTCTTCGTTCCTGCAGCATTGGAAAACCTGGGACGGGAGTTTTATTTCAGGCTTTTCCGCTAAAACCGTGCGTGATTCGTGGTTCCCGTTTTCGCAAGCTCTTGTCATAGTCCTCCGATGTTCCCCTCTTCCACTTATCAGACCACGTATAGACTACGAACAGATAACGAGTAAATAACGAGCAGTTAACGAGAAAACTCGTACACCACTCGTTATCCACTCGTTAACTACTCGTTAACTGCTCGTTATCTGGTGGGAGGAAGAGAGGAGTCTGAAGCAGGGAAAACAGTCTGGTGCGCGGTGGGACAAAAACGGAGGGAAGGCAATAAAACGGAGCGTCGGTGCGTTCTTATTTCGGTTGTAAAATTATGCAGTGGACTGATCGTATTCGTCAGGTGAAGATACTTCTGGTGTTGTCGGCCGTAGTTATCGGTGCGGCATCGCTGATAATTTCACACTATCTTGTTCGGGATCTAGAGATTGAAGAGAAGCGCAAGATGGAAGTGTGGGCAGAGGCTATGCGCTCGCTCTCGGAGGCTGATGAAACCACTGATATGGCTTTGGTGCTCAGCGTGATAGAGAGCAACAACACGATTCCTGTCATAGTGATGAACCAGGACAGTACGGTGCAGATTTACCGTAACCTGCTGTTGCGCTATTCCACTCCGGAGGACAGTATCAACAAGCTGTATGCCGCTGTGAATCAGATGAGCCGTCAGCATCACGTGATACCTCTTTCATTAGGCGAAGGCGAATATGTTTGCGTCTACTACGACGACTCGCTTCTGCTGCGCCGCCTCGAATGGTGGCCGTATGTCCAACTGGGTATTGTCCTCATCTTCGTTGTGGTGGCTATCTTCGCTCTGATGAGCAGTCAGAAGGCGGAGCAGAACAAGGTGTGGGTGGGACTTTCAAAAGAGACAGCTCACCAGCTGGGAACCCCTATCTCCAGTCTTATGGCCTGGGTGGAGGTGCTGCGCGAGACATATCCCGACGATACGCTTATTCCTGAGATAGACAAGGATGTGAAGCGCCTCCAGTTGATAGCAGAGCGTTTCTCGAAGATAGGTTCGCTTCCCGAACCGCGCGAAGAGGACCTCTGCAAGGTTGTGGCTCATGTGGTGGAATATATAGGTCGCCGTGCTTCCAACAGGGTGAGTATCAGTGTTTCCGTGCCCGACGGGCCGTTGCCGGCACTTCTCTCGGCTTCGCTCTTCGAGTGGGTGATAGAGAACCTCTGTAAGAACGCCATCGATGCAATGAACGGAGAGGGTAAGATACATATCATGGCGCATCGCGAGGCATATTGTCTGGCTATCGAGGTGTCTGATACGGGCAAGGGAATCCCGTCGAAGCATTTCAAGACGGTGTTCACTCCCGGTTTCACGACAAAGAGCAGAGGGTGGGGGCTTGGTCTTTCGCTTGCACGCCGCATCGTTGAGGAGTATCATCACGGAAATATTTTCGTTAAGCAAAGTGAGCTTGGACGAGGCACTACATTCCGTATAGAATTGCCGCTTTTTGAACCCTCGAAAACACAGTAATAAGTGCAAAAAGACTAAAAAAGCAGAAAAAAGCTTTATTTTTTACAGTTTACATTTCTCATTTTACATTTTTTTCGTACCTTTGCACCCCGATTATGGACGCGATAAACGGTTTGAAGATAGATTTACGGGCTCTACCCCTTGGTTCGATGCAGTTTTCTGCAGAGCTTGACGACTCTTTCTTCGCATCGCTCCAACAGGAGGAAATCCGGCAAGGCCGTGTGAAAGCAGACGTAACGCTGCGTCGCACATCGCAGGAAACCTTCGAGGCTGACTGCCGCTTGTCCGGAGAAATAGAGGTGCTCTGCACCGTCTGCATGGAACCGATGTCGCTGCCCATAGATGTAGAGGAGACTCTCAAAATCCGCTTTGGCGAAAGCGATTTGGACGATGGCGACATCATCACGGTGCAATGGAGTAAAGGTGTTTTGGACCTTTCGTGGCCGCTCTACGAGCAGATAGCTCTGAGCATCCCCATTCGCCACGTCCACACAGAATGTGACGATGAAGAAGAGATAGAAGTAAATTAATATAACAACAACATAAAGAGAAATTTATTATGGCACATCCTAAAAGAAGGCAGTCAAAGACTCGCACCCTCAAACGCAGAACTCACGATAAGGCTGTAGCACCTGCATTAGCTGTATGCCCCAACTGTGGTGCTTTCCACATCTACCACACCGTATGCCCCTCTTGCGGCTACTATCGTGGTAAGGTTGCTATTGAGAAAGAAGCATAAAGAGTTTTGGAAAGAATTAATGCCGTCATTACGGGTGTAGGCGGCTACGTTCCTGACTATATCCTCGACAATGAGGAAATGTCCCGTATTGTGGACACTTCCGACGAGTGGATAATGGAGCGTATAGGCGTCAAGACTCGTCACATACTCAAACCGGAGCAGGGCACAGGCACGAGCTACATGATGACTCGTGCTGTCAAGCAGCTTCTGCGCAAGACAGGTGTGGAGCCGGATTCCATCGAACTGGTAATCTGTGCTACTACTACACCTGACTATCATTTCCCTTCTACCGCATCGCTGGTCATCGGCAATGTGGGGCTGAAAAATGCCTTTGGTTATGATATGGAAGCCGCTTGCAGTGGCTTTCTTTACGCTATGGAAGTAGGTGCTTCCTACATACGTTCCGGACGCTACAAGCGCATCATCCTTTGCGGAGGCGATCATATGTCGTCCATGACAAACTATACAGACCGCAATTCGTGTCCGATATTCGGCGACGGGGCGGCTTGTGTGATGATGGAGGCTACGACAGAAGAAGTAGGGCTCATGGACGGTTATTACCGTGTGGACGGCAAAGGACTTGCCAACCTTCAGATGAAGGCCGGCGGTTCGCATAAGATGCCGACACATGAGACTGTGGACGCTCTTGAACATACTGTTTACCAGGAGGGTAGAGCTGTTTACAAGCATGCTGTGCTCGATATGTCGTCGGCGGTGAAAATCATCGCTGAGCGCAACAATCTCACAAAGGACAACATTGCATGGGTGATTCCTCATCAGGCCAATATCAATATCGAGCGCTCTGTGGCCGGACGTATTGGCATTGAAGAGGACCACATCATGATTAATATCGATCATATGGCAAACACTTCGGGCGGCACTCTGCCCCTGTGTCTGTGGGAATACGAACCGCAGCTCAAGAAGGGCGACAAGCTCATCTTCACGGCTTTCGGTGCAGGATTTACATGGGGTGCAAGCTATATGATATGGGGTTACGACGGAGCTCCCGAGGCTGCCAAGGAACCTGCTGATTTCTATAAGGAGGGAACCATTTCCCGCGAGGAGTGGTACGCAAAGCGGAGGAAGCAGGGTGAGTCATAAGGCAGGATTCGTCAACATCGTAGGAAATCCCAATGTGGGAAAGAGTACGCTCATGAACCTTCTGGTTGGTGAGCGTATATCAATTGCCACGTTCAAAGCCCAGACGACACGCCATCGTATCATGGGTATTCTCAACACACCGGAGATGCAGATATGTTTTTCCGACACTCCGGGAGTGTTAAAACCTAACTACCGCCTTCAGGAGCAGATGCTGCAGTTCTCGGAATCTGCGCTTCAGGATGCTGACGTACTGCTGTATGTCACGGATATGGTGGAGCAGCCTGATAAAAACATGGAGTTTCTCGAGAAGGTACAGCGTATGAAGGTGCCGGTGCTTGTGCTTATCAACAAGATAGATGTAGGTTCGGAGGAGCAGCTTAACGAAAAATTTGACACCTGGCATAAGGTTCTTCCCGAAGCGGAAATATTTCCTATATCGGCATTGCACCGTTTTGGTGTGGAGCAGGTGCTCAAGCGCATCGGGGAATTGCTGCCTGAATCTCCGGCATATTTTGATAAAGACCAGTGGACCGACAAACCGGCTCGTTTTTTTGTCACGGAGATAATCCGAGAGAAGATACTCCTCTATTACGACAAGGAAATACCTTACAGCGTGGAAGTTGTTGTGGAACAGTTCAAAGAACAGGAACACAGCATACATATCAGCACGGTAATCTATGTGGAGCGTGATTCCCAGAAAGGTATCATCATCGGACATCGCGGCGTTGCGCTGAAGCGTGTCTCCTCTGAGGCCCGCAAGAGTCTGGAGAAGTTTTTCGGCAAGAATATCTATCTGGATGTTTTTGTCAAGGTGGACAAAGACTGGCGTTCGTCCACCAAAGCCATGAAACAATACGGCTACGACATCAGCGACTGATTTTACTATTGGGCATCTGGATTGTTATTTTTTGTTTAATAATCCTCAACATTCAACTTTTTTTCGTATCTTTGCGCCCGAATAGTAAAATATAACTACGATGTCGAATATAGTAGCTATAGTAGGAAGGCCGAATGTCGGTAAGTCAACGTTGTTTAACCGTCTCACTCAGACGAGGCATGCCATCGTGAGTGACGAGGCCGGCACGACACGTGACCGTCAGTATGGCAAGTGTGAGTGGGAAGGTAAGGAGTTTTCTGTTATCGATACCGGTGGCTGGGTGGTGAACTCGGATGATATCTTCGAGGAGGAGATACGCAAACAGGTGTCGCTTGCCACAGAGGAGGCAGACGTGATACTCTTTATGGTGGATGTGCAGAACGGTGTCACAGACCTCGACGAAGAGGTTGCTTCAATCCTGCGTCGCACAAAGAAACCCGTACTGCTTGTCACAAACAAGATGGACAACAACGAGACGTGGCTCGCTGCAGAGTTCTACGGACTGGGTCTGGGAGACCCTATCGGCATCTCTGCTGCAACGGGCAGCGGTACTGGCGATTTGCTGGATATTGTGATGAGCAAGTTCCCGAAGAAGGCAGAGGAACTTCCGGATGAGAATATTCCCCGCTTTGCTGTGGTGGGACGCCCCAATGTGGGTAAATCCAGCATCATCAACGCCTTTATCGGTGAAGACCGACATATTGTGACTGACATAGCCGGTACCACCCGCGACAGCATATATACGCGCTATGAGAAGTTCGGTTTCGACTTTTACCTTGTTGATACAGCGGGCATTCGCAAGAAAGGCAAGGTGTCGGAAGATCTGGAGTTCTACAGCGTGATGCGTTCCATACGTGCCATCGAAAACAGCGACGTGTGCATTCTCATGCTTGATGCCACACGGGGCATTGAGTCGCAGGATTTGAACATTTTCCAGCTCATACAGCGCAATCAGAAGAATCTTGTCGTCGTTGTGAACAAATGGGATCTCGTTGAGGATAAGACACAGCGTGTGATGGATACGTTCATAGATGCTATCCGCGAGCGTATGGCGCCGTTTGTCGACTTCCCGATAATCTTCGGTTCGGCTCTGACCAAACAGCGTATCTTCAAGGTTCTGGAGACAGCTGTGGCAACGTACGAGAACCGACGCCGCAAGGTAAGTACTCATCGTCTCAACGAAGAGATGCTGCCGCTTATTGAGGCTTATCCGCCACCATCGATAAAGGGCAAATACATCAAAATAAAATATTGTTCTCAGGTGCCGGACACTCATGTTCCTACATTTGTTTTTTATGCCAACCTCCCACAGTATGTCAAGGAGCCGTATCGCAGGTTCTTGGAAAATAAGATTCGTGAGCGTTGGAATTTCCATGGAACTCCGATAAATGTTTTTATACGTCAGAAATAATGAAAAAGATAGTTGTGTTTTTTGCCGTTGTGATGTTTGCGGCATGTGGGAATAAGCATCAGGAACTTACACACGAGGGAGCCCGTACAGCTGCGGAGCAATTTTACGGTATGCTCATCAGCGGAGACTGCGAGTCGTATGTTAACGGGTTGTCCGGTATTGTCAGTTGTGACAGTGTGGCTCGGGAGGAGATGCTGGATGTGGTTTCTCAGTATGTCAAGCGTGAATTGGATGCACACAACGGTATTGCTTCTGCAACAGCGGTGCGGGACACTATCTATGCAGACTCTTTGGCGCAGGTGTTTATGAACATTGTCTACGGGGACAGCACAACGGAACACATAATGCTTCCGCTTGTTTACACAGGCGGTGAATGGAAGATGAGATGAGACGCCTGCTTTCTGCTTTTTGGACACCTCTGCTTCCGGTTTTCGTCTTTCTGCTTTGTCAGTTGGCCGGAATCGGGGCGGTGTATGTCAGTGGCAGTTTGAGTTTGTCGCTTTTTCTTGTGGAAATCCTCGTCATTGCGTGGCTGGCGGTGAGGAGAATGGTAAGACGTGAAGATTTCCGTGTGGACAGTTCCTGGAGGAACAGGAGATGCTTTATTGCTATCTTGGGCGCATTCTCCATCATGTTTGCCATGAATGTGGTGTCGGAGTGGATGGGATTGCCCGACTACACCATGAAAACTGTGATGGGAGTGGTGAGATCTCCATTGGGGGTGTTGAGCATTGCGCTGCTCGGCCCTGTTGCTGAGGAACTCTGTTTCAGGGGCGCTATCATCGGCGGTATGCTGCGTGAAGGAAGGCGTCCATGGACGGCAATACTGGTGTCTTCCATGCTTTTCAGTCTTGTACATTTCAATCCTGCACAGATACCCTTTGCCTTTGTGATGGGTCTCGTGCTGGGTCTCATCTATGTGCGCACGGAGAGTCTTCTGTTACCTATATTCATACATGTGTTCAACAACTCCACAGCTGTGGTGCAACTGTTCGTCATGGGTGATGCTGCAGAGGACTTCAAGATGTCAGGTGTGATAGATGAGAAATATTTGATTGTCGGATGTGCGGTATATCTGGTTATTGGCATCGTGTGTCTCAGTAGTTTCTTCCGTATTTCGAAAGAGCAGTTGCGCAAGGAGATAAGAAACCGCAAGCGTACGTATAGCCTGGATTCGCTGCATGATACATCGCTTGCTTTGGAACGGGCATTTAAGGAAAGGCGTGAGTGGTGGGAATCGCAAACCGTGCTTCTCTATCATGCTTTGCCTGATGAGGTGGACACCGCTCTTTTGTTGTCGGAGGCCATGGAATCAGGTAAGACGGTGTTGTTGCCGCGTGTGGACGGCGAGCGTCTTACATTGCATCTCTACGACCCTTCTCAGATGCAGAGCGGGGAATACGGCATTATGGAGCCCCAGACAGAGGAGTTTCCCGAAAGCCGCTACGGAGAGATAGATTTGGTACTCGTACCCGGTATGGCATTCGATCGTCTTGGGCACCGTTTGGGACGCGGCAAGGGGTTCTACGATCGCCTGCTGCCGCGTTTGGAGCATGCTCGCCTGGTGGGTATATGTTTCCCGTTCCAGATGGTGGCAAGGGTTCCGTACGACAGGTATGACGTAAAAGTAGATGATATATGCTGGTCTGTATAGCAGAGAAACCGTCAGTGGCGAAGGATATTGCCAAAGTGCTTGGAGCGAACAGCTCCAGGGATGGCTATATGGAGGGCAACGGTTATCAGGTGACATGGACGTTCGGACATTTGTGTGAACTTAAGGAGCCTCACGAGTACTGTGCCCAGTGGCGCCAGTGGAATCTTTCCTCTCTGCCAATGATACCGCCCCGCTATGGTATACGTCTCAAGTCGGACAAGGGTGTGGAGCATCAGTTTGAGGTGATAAAGCGTCTGATGTTGGCAGCTGACGGTATCATCAATTGCGGTGATGCCGGTCAGGAGGGTGAACTCATTCAGCGCTGGGTGATGCAGATGACGGGAGCCCGCTGCCCGGTGCAGCGCCTCTGGATATCATCACTGACGGAAGAGGCTATACGCGAGGGATTCCAGAATCTGAAGGACCAGTCACAATATCAGTCTCTCTACGAGGCGGGTCTGATGCGTGCAATTGGTGACTGGACGCTTGGTATCAATGCTACCAGGCTCTACACAATAAAATATGCGCAGCGCACCTCCTCGCAGGGACAGAGTCAGGTGCTTTCCATAGGGCGTGTGCAGACCCCCACACTGGCGCTCATCGTGAAGCGGCAGAGAGAGATAGAGACTTTTGTGCCGGAACCGTATTGGGTGCTTTCCACCATCTATCGCGACACAACGTTCACTGCTGTGATGAAGGAAGGCGATCGTGGTTTCAAGACCAAGGAAGAAGGCACAAAGGCGATGGAGGCCATCAGCGGCACACCGTTCACCGTCACGTCTGTTGAGAAGAAAAAGGGCAGTGAAGCACCTCCGCGTCTCTACGACCTTACATCGCTGCAGGTGGATTGCAACAAGAAGTTCGGTTTTTCCGCAGAGCAGACTCTCGGCATCATTCAGGCTCTCTATGAGAAGAAGGTGACCACCTATCCGCGTGTCGACACCACATTCCTGCCTGACGATGTTTACCCCAAGTGTCCTCAGATAATGAACGGACTATTTCAGACGGTATGGGCCGGCAAGGCTCCGTATGCTGATTTCGTGCGTCCTCTCGGAGGTAAGAAACTGATTAAGTCCAAGAAGGTGTTCGACAACAGCAAGGTCACCGACCACCATGCCATCATTCCTACCGGAGTGCCTCCTCAGATGCTCACCGAGATGGAGCAGAAGGTGTTCGACCTCGTGGCACGCCACTTCATCGGTGCCTTCTATCCCGACTGCCTTTTCGAGACCACTACCGTGCTTGGTGAGGCTGCGAAGGTGAAGTTCAAGGCTACGGGCAAGCATATCACGCAGATGGGGTGGAAGGAGTTGTATGCGAACACCGCTGCCGACAATAACGCTTCCGAGGAGAAGACACTTCCGGCTTTTGTGAAGGACGAGACGGGACCTCACACTCCCACGCTTACGGAGAAGCAGACTACGCCTCCGAAACCCTATACAGAAGCCACACTCCTGAGAGCTATGGAGACGGCAGGCAAGATGGTGGAGGACGAGACATTGCGCGATGCCCTCAAGGAGAATGGTATAGGACGCCCCTCTACGCGTGCCGCTATCATAGAGACTCTGTTCCGACGCCGTTACATACGCAAGGAACGCACATCCCTCTGGGCCACTCCCACGGGAGTCGGTCTTATTGACATCATTCACGAAGAACTACTTAAGAGTGCCGAACTGACTGGTATCTGGGAAAAGAAACTGCGCCAGATAGAGCGCAGGGAATACGATGCGAAGCAGTTCCTTGACGAACTCAAACAGATGGTCTCCGACCTTGTCGGTGAAGTGCTTCGCGACAATTCAAACCGTCATGTAGAATTAACACCCGATAAAAAAAAGAAGAAACCATGAAACGCATCATCTTCCTATTCGTTTCCTTAGTGTGTGTGCTTTGCGTCTGTGCAGAGAACTATCCCATCAGCCCCGTACCCTTCACGCAGGTGAAGATTGTGTCCGGCACGTTTTGGGGTCAGCGCCTGAATGCCGCCCGTGAGGTGACGGTACCTCTGGCTTTTTCCAAGTGCGAGGAGACAGGCCGTTACCGTAATTTCGAGATTGCTGCAGAGCAGTTGGCCGGTAAGGATACGCGTGATGTGAAGGTGGAAGGTTTCTCTTTCGACGACACAGATGTATATAAGACCATAGAGGGCTGTTCCTATCTTCTGCAGACATTCCCGGATCTCAAACTGAACATCTCCGTGCCCGACAGCAAGGGACAGAAGGGTTGGCAGCGCACTGTTCCGGCAAAGGCATATATGGACTCCGTACTCGCCATTGTAAAGAAGGCGCAGGAAAAGGACGGATACCTTTACACAGCACGCACAATGAATCCCGCCCATCCTCATGCATGGGCAGGCAAGGAGCGCTGGGAGAAGGTGGAAGACCTGTCGCATGAGTTCTACAATCTTGGTCATATGGTGGAGGGCGCCATTGCCCACTATCAGGCCACGGGAGAGACCACCTTCCTGAATATTGCGCGCGACTATGCAGACTGTGTGATGCGCGAGATAGGAGAGGGTGAAGGGCAGGTGGTGCGTGTGCCCGGACATCAGATTGCAGAGATGGCACTTGCCAAGTTGTCCATCGTAACCGGTGAGAAGAAGTATCTCGACATGGCGAAGTTTTTCCTCGACAAGCGAGGATATACTTCCCGCACCGATGCCTATTCTCAGGCTCATCTTCCTGTCGTGCAGCAGTCGGAGGCTGTAGGTCATGCTGTGAGAGCAGCCTATATGTACAGCGGTATGGCAGATGTGGCAGCCCTCACGGGCGATACGTCCTACGTCAATGCCGTCGACCGTATATGGGAGAATATTGTGTCACGCAAGATGTACATCACGGGTGGCATAGGCAGTACGTCAAGCGGTGAGGCTTTCGGACGCAACTGGGAACTTCCCAATATGTCGGCTTATTGTGAGACGTGCGCAGCTATCGGACAGGTGTATGTCAACCATCGTCTGTTCCTCCTTCACGGCGAGTCTAAGTATTACGACGTCCTGGAGCGTGCTCTCTACAACGGTGTCATCTCCGGTATGTCGCTTGACGGAGGTGCGTTCTTCTATCCCAATCCCCTTGAGTCCATGGGGCAGCATCAGCGCCAGCCATGGTTCGGATGTGCCTGCTGTCCGAGCAATATATGTCGCTTCATTCCTTCCATTCCGGGTTATGTGTATCAGAATAGGGGGCGCTCCCTCTATGTGAATCTCTTCATGAGCAATACTGCTGACCTGAAAGTGGACGGTCGTAAATATGTACTCAAACAGGAGACCCAATATCCCTGGAACGGCGATATCACACTCTCCGTGGAGAAGGGTAGCGGTTCCTTTGCAATGAATATCCGTATTCCCGGATGGGTGAGGGGTAGTGTGGTGCCTTCCGAACTCTATGAATACGCAGACGGCAAGACGCTCTCATGGAATATTTCTGTCAACGGCAAGCCCCTTCAGGTGGAAGTCGGCAAGGACGGATATGCAGTCATTGACCGCAAGTGGAAGAAGGGCGACAAGGTGCAGATACATTTCGATATGGAGCCCCGTCTTGTGAAGGCTGACGAACATGTAGCTGCAGATCGCGGCAGAGTCAGTGTGGAGCGCGGTCCGCTGGTATATTGTGCCGAATGGCCCGACAACGACTTTGATCTCGGTGGCATGTTGCTCAATCAGAAACCGCAGATCTCCGTGATGCCCTCGTCAGTTCTGGTCACAAAGGAGAAGCGAATTTATGCCATCACCATGCTTTCTACAGATGCACAGTTGCTGAACTTCGATGAGAAAGGACGTCTCACGACCAAGGATGTCACCTTGTATCTGATTCCATACTATGCATGGTGTCATCGCGGTTCTGGCCGCATGATGGTGTGGCTGCCCCAGCAGTTGCGTGCCACTACGCCCGCTCTGCCTCCTTCGCTGGCATCCCGGAGTCGTCTCTCAGCCAGTGTGACCACAGCGGCCCTCAGTGCTCTCAACGACCGCCTGCTGCCTAAGAATGCGGAGGATAAATCGGTGCCTTATTATCACTGGTGGCCCAAGCAGGGTTCCACGGAGTGGTTGCAATACGACCTTCCCGCCCGCACGAAGATTAGCAGTGCCTCTGTCTATTGGTACGACGATTCTCCCTGGGGCGGTTGCCTTGTGCCCCGTTCCTGGCGCATACTTTGTCGTCAGAACGGCGGTGAGTGGCAGCCTGTAAGTGCTTCCCCTGCTGACTACACCACGCGTCGCGGTGCTCTCAATACGGTGCGCTTCGAACCTGTTGAGGCAGATGCAGTGCGTCTCGAGGTGGTACTTCCCGAGGATAAGTCCTCAGGTCTCTTCGAGTGGGAGATAGAATAGGGGAACGGATTCCCTTTAAGGAAAATCTTTACTGGCGCTGCAGACGTAGCATCTGTGTGCAGTGTGAGGTGATGGAAAGGCGGTGTGTCACACATATCACCGTGTAGCGCGCCGTCTCCGGTGTATCGCCGTTTTCGTTGTGCTTCATCAGGTTGGATATCAGCCGTGCTTCGGTATCTTCGTCAAGCGCAGAGGTTGCCTCGTCCAGCAGCAGGATGCATCCCTTGCGCAGCAGTGCGCGTGCTATGGCAATGCGCTGGGACTGTCCTCCGCTGAGTCCCTGCCCGTTTTCGCCGCACAGTGTGTCAAGACCTTCCGGACTTTCTCTCACGAATCCTGCTTCTGCCAGTCGCAGTGCCTCCCACATCTCTTCCTCCGTGGCATCGGGATTGCCAAGCAGGAGATTGGAGCGTACGCTGCCCGAGAGGAGTGAATTGCCCTGCGGCACATAGACGAGGTTGCATCGTGTGCGCGTGGAAGCCTTCGCACTGATGTCTCCCTTGTAGAACTCCACGCGTCCCTCTGTGGGTGGCAGCAGAGCCAGGATGAGGCGTATCAGCGTTGTCTTGCCCGCACCGGTTTCGCCTAATACGGCAGTGATGCTCCCCGGTGGGAAGTCGTAAGTGAGGTGACGCAGTATCATGCGGTAGTCTTCATCGTAGGCGTATGATACGTCGCTGAAGCGTATGCCGCAACCGTGAGTGAAGCGTATGGGCTCTCCCTGCTCCTCCTGCGGCAGCCTTTCAATCTCCATGAGGCGTTCACCTGCGGTGAGCGATGATATGAGTACTGGGATGAATCGCGTCATAGAGCGGAACGGTCCCTGTATCTGTCCCACGAGCTGTATGAATGCCAGCATCATGCCATAGGTGATGAGGCCCTGGTCCAGTTGCCATGCGCCCCAGAGGAATGCCACCATGTATCCGGTGCCGAAACCAAGGCTTATCAGTGCGTTCGACACGGAAGAGAAGCGTGTCTTGTGACGTATCTGTTCGCGCAGCGACTGCTGTGTGAGTTCCAGTTTCTTCACCGTGTCGTATTCCCGTTCCATCGTCTTCAGCATCACGCGTTGCTGTATGCTCTCCTGCATGATGCTCTGTATCTCGCTGTCTGTCTTGCGTATTTCGCGTGTGATGGAACGCATCTTGCTGACGTAGAGGCGCGACAGCAGGACGAAGACAGGACTGATGCACACCAGTGCCACAGCCAGCCTCACGTCATAGACGCAGAGGAAGCAGAAAGCTCCCAGCAACCTGCAGCATACGATGATAAACTGGGGCAGCGTATCGGATATCGTGGAGGTCACGTCACGCACGTCACGATCCAGCCTGTTCATCGTGTCGCCCGAATGCTGTCGCTCGCGTCCCAGCCACACACTGCCCAGTATGGCCCTGAACATGCGCAGCTGTATCTTGTTCGTACTCTTCACTCCCAATGTGGCAGCTATCCAGCTGCGTGCAAACGACAAAGCTATCGACGACAGCATCACGGAGAGGAGGATTATAGTCCCTGTCACCAGACTTTTGTCCGTCTGGTGTGTGGCTGCATCGATGCACCATTTTGTAGCCCATATGAATGCGAGGTCGAGCCCCACACCGCACACTCCCGTCAGTGTATTGATGACAGAGCGTAAGCGTATGCCATGACTGGTTTTCATAAACCAATTGAGTGTCTGTATGGTTGTTGCAGGATTCATTTTCCTGCACAAAATTAAAAAAAAATAGGGATATGCGCAGACGAAACGATAAGTTTTTGTAATTTTGTAGGTGAAAAGAGTGCATTTTGCTTATGAATAGACCCAAGATCGCCTTATTTGGTAATGTATATCAGTCAAAGAAGTCCACTTCGGTGAAGAAACTTCTTGCGCTGCTCGAAGAACGCAAGGCTCATGTCTTTATTGACAGTGCTTTCCACCGTTTTCTCACGGATAATATCCGCGTTGATGTGTCTTGCGAGGGTCTTATCGAGGATGATGCCTTCGATGCCGATGTGGCTATTTCCATGGGAGGCGACGGCACATTCCTTGAGACGGCACGCCGTGTAGGCAGCAGGAACATTCCCATCCTTGGCATCAATCTGGGTCATCTGGGTTTCCTTGCCGACTACAGTGCTGAGGAGATTCCCCTTGCCGTGGAGCAGATATTCAGCGGCGAGATGAAGACTGAGGAGCGCTCTGTGCTTGAGGTGTCAGGTGCGGTGAAGGGTTATCCCTTTGCTCTCAACGAACTGGCTGTCCTCAAGGTGGACAATGCCTCAATGATCAGTGTGCGTGTGGACATCAACGGCGAGTATCTCACCACCTATCAGGCTGACGGTCTCATTATCAACACTCCCACCGGTTCCACGGGTTATGCTCTCTCCGTGGGCGGTCCTGTCATCACTCCCGGCAGCGATGTGATAGGCCTCGTACCTGTGGCTCCCCACAGCCTCACGGCACGTCCTCTCATGCTGCACGGCACGGCTACGGTGACGCTTTCCGTTGAGAGTCGCGATCATCATTTCCTGCTCTCTGTCGACGGTAGGAGTGAAACCTGCGAGGACAACGTAAGTATTGAGGTGCGCCGTGCTGCCTATAAGGTCAGGGTGGTGAAGCGCCCCGACGGTTCGTTCTATCGCACGCTGAGAGAGAAGCTCCAGTGGAACGTCAACTCTAAGCTCTAAACTAACAACTCGTCAACTTGTCAACTCGTCAACTAACAACTTGTCAACTAATATCATGATTTACGTATTTCTTGCAGAGGGTTTCGAAGAGATAGAAGCTCTTGCTCCTGTGGACATCCTGCGTAGGGCAGGTGTGGAAGTTAAGACAGTGTCCATCACTGAGGACTATATTGTTACGGGGGCTCACGGCATTCCCGTGATGGCCGACACCACCATTTTCCAGACGGCAGACAGTGTGCCCGGCGGATGGAACGATGCCCAGCGTCTGGGTGAGTGCGACATGATTGTGTTGCCTGGTGGTCTGCCTGGTTCCACCAATCTCGATGCCTGTCAGCGTCTGAAGGAGATGATAAGGGTGCATTATGATGCAGGCAGACCCCTTGCTGCCATCTGCGCGGCTCCTTTGGTGTATGGTCATATGGGTATCCTTGCAGGTAAGCGTGTGACATGCTATCCCGGTGTGGAGAAGGAACTCTCTGGTGCCGTCTACACTGCTGCCCTCGTTGAGGAGGACGGTCAGTTCATCACCGGTTGCGGTCCAGCCGCAGCTATGGAATTCGGTTATCGCCTGGCTGCCCGCTTTGTCGACGAGGCTACAGTTGAAGCTCTCCGTGAAGGAATGAGGTATAATCAGTTGGTTAATTGATAATTGATAATTGACAATTGACAATTAGTCTCTAACCTCTAACCTTTAACCTATAACCCTTAACCTTTAACCCTTA
Source organism: uncultured Bacteroidales bacterium (assembly GCA_902802815.1). Lineage (GTDB taxonomy): Bacteria > Bacteroidota > Bacteroidia > Bacteroidales > Bacteroidaceae > Physcousia. The sequence continues at coordinate 21,474 of CADCNQ010000028.1, forward strand.
ACCTTTAACCTTTAACCTATAAACTCTCAACTTTCAACAGAACTAACTTACCTTCCCGGTATCGGTCCTAAACGCAGTGCCCTGCTGGAGAAGGAACTGGGTCTGCGGACCTGGGAGGATCTCCTGTATCATTTCCCGTTTCGCCATATCGACCGCACGCATCTCTACCGTATTTCGGAGGTGTTGCCCGATATGCCCTACGTGCAGTTGAAGGGTCAGTTTGTCAGTATGGAGACGGTGGGCACAGGGCGCAAGAAGCGTCTTGTGGGTCACTTCACCGATGGCTACGGATGGCTCGACTGCGTGTGGTTCAACGGCGTGCAGTATCTCGTGCGCTCCATCAAGCTCCACCACGACTATATCCTTTTCGGCAAACCGGGCACTTTCAACAATCGCGTCAACCTGATGCACCCCGACATAGATGAGGCAGACAATCTGATGCTGAGCCGTATGGCGATGCAGCCTTACTACAACACCACGGAGCGCATGAAGAAGTCGGGTATGACGTCGCGCACCATAGAGAATTTTACCAGCACGCTTCTCCAGCGTCTCACCACTCCCATCCCAGAGACGCTTCCCGACTACCTGCGGCAGCGTCTGGGACTCATCGACCGCGACAGTGCAATGCGCTGGATGCACTATCCGCAGACAGCGCGTCAGCTCTCCGATGCCACCTATCGTCAGAAGTTTGAGGAACTATTCTTCATCCAGCTCTCCATTCTGCGCTACAGTCGCGACCGTCAGAAGCGTGTCCACGGACTGCCTTGTCCGCGGGTGGGGGAGATGTTCCACCGCTTCTACCGCGAGCGTTTGCCCTTCGAACTGACCGGTGCGCAGAAGCGTGTCATCCGTGAGATGCACGAGGATATGGCCTCCGGACGTCAGATGAACCGTCTGGTGCAAGGTGATGTGGGCAGCGGTAAGACTATGGTGGCTCTCATGGTGATGCTCCTCGCTGTGGACAACGGTTATCAGGCATGCCTCATGGCTCCCACCGAGATACTTGCCGAGCAGCATCTCGCCACGTTGACCCAGCAGTTGGGCGATATGCCCCTGCGTGTCGAACTGCTCACAGGCACCGTCAAGGGCAAGCGGCGCAAAGAGGTGCTGGAGGGCCTTGCAGACGGTTCCGTGAATATCCTTATAGGCACGCATGCTGTCATCGAGGACAAGGTGCAGTTCCGCAATCTCGGGCTTGCTGTCATCGACGAGCAGCACCGCTTCGGAGTGGCGCAGCGTGCCCGTTTGTGGGACAAGAACGTGGCAGCACCCCACGTTATGGTGATGACGGCTACCCCCATTCCCCGCACCCTCGCTATGACGCTCTACGGCGACCTCGATGTCTCTGTCATCGACGAACTGCCTCCGGGGCGCAAACCCATCACCACGAAGCATTTCTACGACCAGCGTCCCGAACTGCTCTATGCCGGTATGGATGCTGAAATCAGGAAGGGCCACCAGTGCTATGTGGTGTATCCCCTGGTGAAGGAGAGCGAGAAGATAGACCTGAAGAACGTGCAGGAGGGCTACCGTCACCTGCAGGAGATATTTCCCGCCTACCGCCTCTCTATGGTACACGGGCAGATGAAACCTGCTGAGAAGGATGCCGAGATGCAGAAGTTTGTGCGCGGTGAGACGCAGATACTCGTTGCCACTACGGTTATCGAGGTGGGTGTCAATGTGCCCAACGCCTCTGTCATGGTGATACAGGATGCCCAGCGTTTCGGACTCTCCCAGCTGCACCAGCTGCGAGGCCGAGTGGGGCGTGGTGCGGAGCAGAGCTACTGTCTTCTTGTCACGGGTTACGAACTCTCCGGCGACACCCGCAAGCGCATTCAGATAATGTGCGACACCACAAACGGTTTTGAGATTGCGGAGGCCGACCTCAAGTTGCGCGGTCCCGGTGATTTGGAAGGCACCCAGCAGAGCGGTATGGCTTTCGATTTGCATGTGGCCAATCTGGCCCGCGACGGTCAGATTGTGCAGCAGGCCAGGGATATGGCTACGATGATTCTCGATGACGACCCGTTGCTCTCAAAACCGGAGAACCAGGTCCTTGTGCAACGCATGGCTGAAACCCGCGGCAACCGTCTCGACTGGTCGAATATTTCGTAGCCTGCAGAGCTATTGTTCGGATTATATCTCCAAACTGATGGGCGGGAGAGTTTCTGCGGTGATATCCTCCAGCGGAGGGTCACAGTTGGCAAGCCTTGACAGATTTGCCAAATCGTTGTAACTGCGCACCAAATAATCCATATCGCCGTTTCTATACGAATTCAGCATATTCATATAGGAAAACTCTATTGCTCGTATGTCGAGATTCAATTCCACAAACGATATAAGCATAAGCTGCAAATCCTGATCATCGAGTTTTTCAGTGATATTCATAAGTTCAGGGCCATCGTCCAGATGAACCAGATATTCGTCGTTGATGCGTTCGTCGATATCTTTCACCGACAGTATGCGTCTGAATGCATCTTTCCTCAGTTGTATCAGTGTGTGTGTTGGGATATACGGGAACAGCTCCAGTGTTTCCAGAGAACGCATTTCCTTTTTCTCTATTTTGTGGCACTTGCATATCCTGTTGTATGATGTCGTGAAATTCGCGAGACAGTGCATCAGCTCGCTTATGTCGTTGGGCAGCATTTCCGGTTCGAGCTCGTTAAGTTGATGTATCAGTCTGTCGTTTTGTGCCACAGGCGCATACAGTTGCTGCAGCAGGCTCTCCTGCAGATCTACGGATGTTTCATGGTCATTTTCTGATGTGCAGAAAGAGTAATAGAGGTCAGCGTATAATGTATCGCGCTCGTTCAGAATGTCATCCATAGCCTCCTCTGTATTGTATTCCGGATATATTGTCTTGACAATGCTGCGAAGCTTCCCAAGTGTCCCGTAGTTTCCCGCAGTTCTTTCCTGGTCTATCAGCTGTCTGAGCATGTCCATTTTCCTCTGGGCAGTAGGTCCTGTCTGCTGCGATGCCACGGTGAGATCATTTATAAGATTCCTCTTTCCGGATTTATAGTCGCGTTTCAGCCGTTCCACCACATCGTCGCACCCTCCTTCGAAGGCTTTCATGTAGTAGTAGGAAGCGAGCGCATTGTTGCTCTTCACGCATGTCCCGTCGGTATATATATCGGCGAGACGCATGAATGCCAGAGGCACCTTGGCATTCCTGATTGCCCTGCGGATATAGTCGTAGGCAAGTTTGCCTTGCTGCGGGTCGTTGTAGTATCTGCAGTGCATGATGAAGTTGGCGTAGTCCTTGCCGTTTTTGGCATCAGTCTCGATTCTTTTCCAGAAATCCCCGGGCATATTCTCCGCCAAACCGCGGTCTGCAAAGAACATCCGGCACAGCGTTGCCTGCGCCTGCCTGTCCCCGTTCTCTGCAGATGAGAGATACTGCATTGCTGCGTCCATGTTTTTCATCTGTTCGGTATTATTCATGATGCAAAAATACATATTTTATCCGATATTATGCTATTTAAGGGTAAAAAACAACGGCATTACCGAATTTATTATTAATTTTGTGGCGAGATAACTGCATACAGTAATTACACAAAACCTCAATACCATGGATCTGAGCATTTATGCACCTGATGATTTCAAAGAGCACATCAGTGTTTTAGAAAACAAAGCAAAATTCTGCAAGGCCAGGCGCGATAACGGTCTGGAGTCCGGTTTCTGTCATCAGCACTATGTGTTGACGGGCAATGACGGTGTCGGGAAGGGCGATGCTGCGAGGGAACTATACCAACGGCTCTCCGATATCTCGGGCATTGACGAATATGTGGAAACGGATGCTGCGAGCCTGTTCGAGATTATGACAGGATTCAATATGTCCGACATTAATAAAAGCAACAGCCTGATTCATATAAAGAATGCGGAGATGCTCAGCATGCGGGGCAACAACGCTGTGAGAAACGGCATCGAGGATTTGTGCGACACTATGTCCCGCATGAAAAACAGTGTCGTTGTGCTGTCGGGAAGGAGTTCTGCGCTTTTGGCACTTGTTCGCGGCAACGAACAGGCAAAGTCGCTGTTCTCTAATATATTCCACTTCGACGACCTCACTCCCGAAGCATTGTATCAGTACATGCTGGAGTATGCCAACGAGAAGAACTACCTTTTCGACCCCTCTGCGGAGGATGCCCTCAAGAGCTACATCGGGTCTGCTTACAAACGGCGAGGTAGGAGTTTCAGAAACAGGTATTTCCTTCAGGATGTGTTCGATAATGAGATTGTTCCGAGGATGTCAGCGAGAATCGTCAGTCAGAACAAACCGTTTGAGGAGACCGACCTTTGCGCCATCATGCCGGAAGATCTGCCCGAGCTGAAAGTGCCGGACACAGATGAGGCTATCCGGAAACTGGAGGCTCTTGTGGGTTTGGACGATGTCAAGAAGCAGATTCTCGACCACACAGCTCTGGTCAAACTCAACAGTCTGAGGGCAGGCAAGGGGCTCTACAACAAGATGCCGCCCATGCACATGGTGTTTACAGGTAATCCCGGCACAGGCAAGACAACGATAGCCAAGCATATAGGAGAGATATATCATAGTATCGGTGTGCTGTCCTCAGGCCATGTAGTAGAGACGGAGCGCTCCAAACTGGTAGGCGAGTTTATCGGTTCGGCGGAGAAGAACGCTATGGATGCCATACGCAGTGCCAGCGGCGGCGTGCTCTTCATCGACGAAGCCTACAGCCTGTTCGTGAGGGACAGTGAAAAGGACTTCGGTATGAGGGTTATAGAGACACTGCTCACTCACCTCAGTTCCGACGACACCGACATGATTGTCATCCTGGCAGGCTACACCAACGAGATGAAGAATATGCTGGAGGCCAATCCCGGCATGAAGAGCAGGTTCCCCTATATCTTCCATTTCTCCGACTACACTCCCGACCAGCTGTTGCAGATAGGGAAGAAGGTGCTTGAACAGGAGCACTACGTCATCACTCCCGAGGCGGAGAAGAAACTTGCGAAATACGTCATGTACGAGTGCGACCACAAGGACAAGCATTTCGGCAACGGACGTTTCATCACCCGTCTGATTACCTCAAGCATCATACCGTCACTGAGCCGTCGTCTGCTCGCCAAACCCACGGAGGATATCACCGTGGAGGAGATGAGCACCATTGAGGCCTGCGACATTCCGGAAGTGACTCCGCACGGGTATCAGCTGAAGGATGTGGATGAAACGGTACTCTCCGAAGCCCTCGGCAGTCTCGACAAACTGGTGGGCCTGCAGAATGCCAAGCACGCCATGCACGATTTTGCGGAGATATCCCGCCTACGTCACCAGCAGGGCACCCTGAAGGTCACTCCGCAGAGCCTCTGTTGGGATTTTGTGGGCAAGACAGGTACGGGCAAGAGTACTGTGGCTGAGATTCTCGGTAAGATACTGCAGGGACTCGGCATCCTCTCGCGCGGTCATATTGTCAGCGTCAATGCGGACGAACTTACCGGTGAAGACTGCTACGGGGTGTTGAGCCGTGCCGTCAAGGACGCAGAGAACGGACTGCTCTTCCTGGATATGGATTCGCCCAACGACAAGAACATTGCCATACGCCACCTGAGGATGTGGGTTCTTAACAGGCTCCGTGAGACGGAACAGACCACAGCGGTGGTTATCGGCCAGATTAAGGCATCGGAGGATATGATTGTGCAGAATCTTGCCGACAACGGTATTGCCTCGTACAGCAATTCCATCGTCTTCAACGACTTCACTACAGATGAACTCTCCGACATCCTCTCCACACTGCTGCGGAAGGAGTATATGCTCGAGATGAGTCCCGAGGCGAAGGACTGGATGAGGAACTATATAGAGAACATCAAGGGTAGCGGGAGCAAGGATTCGCCTGCCAATGCACGCACGGTGTCCCATCTGGCGCAGACCATTGCCCACATTGCCCAGTTGCGCATAGCCCGCTCTTCCGGCGACAATATTGTATGCCTTGACGATGTCGACCACTTCAAGTGGGGACAGGCACGCAACAGAGTCGGCTTCTTGCAGTAATTCATGGAATGATATACCTTTATGAGAATAGATTTTAATTCCTCGCGGGTTATCACCTGCCCGTTCTGCTTCGAGAAGAAATACTTCATGAATTGTCTCTCGTGTAACGATGTCGGTGCACGATACTGGTCGGACGGCAAACGCAACGGACCGATGCTTCCGGAGATGTCCAATGTGCAGAAATGCTCTCGCTGCGGGAAATACTATCTCAGGTCCAGGCAGCAGGAACAGGAAGTGGATGATTTCAATGTTTCTGATGACGAACCTCTCACTTATCAGGAGTTGAAGGAGGCCTTTGTGCAGCTCTCAGCTGAGGGGTTCGACGAGGACGGCGAAGAGGAAGCCGACATCCGTTTCATGCTTCATTATGCACACAACGACTATTACCACAGAGAGGAGAAAAGGCCTGTCAGCGAAGAGGAGAGTAAGTTCTTCCGCGACAATGCGCTTTGGCTTATCCGGTATGCTATAGACAAGGACATTCTGAAGGTGGAATTCTATCGTGAGATAGGTGAGTTTGAAATGGCGCAGAAATGTCTCGACATGATGCAAGACACCCGTTTTTTGTGGGAGGATTTTGCGAACGAAATAGAGAGAAGAATAAAAGAAAAAGACAGTGAGGTCTTTTTCGTGAGCAGACATAAAGACAGACGACGATGACAGAGACAATGACAAAGAAGGATGTGGCACTGGTGCTGTCGGGCGGGGGAGCACGAGGGTTGGCTCATATTGGTGTAATAGAGGAACTTGTGGCAAACGGTTATAGCATTACTTCAATAGCGGGATGCTCCATGGGAGCGCTCGTGGGAGGAGTGTATGCCGTGGGAAAACTGAAGGAATTCCGCGAGTGGATGAAGACCATCGACAAGAAGAAAATGCTGAGTCTCTCGGACATCTCCATATCGTTCAATCATATCGTCAAGGGAAACCGTATCATCGAGGCCATCATGGAATTCGTGCCGGATGTGGCCATCGAGGATTTGCCCATACCGTACTGTGCTGTGGCCACCGACCTGAAGGCAGGCCGGGAGGTGGTGTTCGACAGGGGCAGCCTGTTCGAGGCCATACGTGCCAGCATATCCATACCGTCGTTCTACGAACCCGTGCAGCGCGACGGTATGGTGCTGATAGACGGAGGCATCCTCAATCCATTTCCCCTCGACAGGGTGAAGCGCCACGAGGGAGACATACTGGTGGGTGTTGATGTGAGCGGTCAGGACTACAGGGCCCAGTGGGATGAGATGCACCGCCTTACGGAGTGGCAGAAGAGCGGTGAGTCGCTGAAGGCTAAGCTGTTCGACTACTTCATCCCCGACAACATAGAACTCAACTACTTCACGCTCCTCTCGCGCTCCAGTTCGCTGATGATACGCCGGAATTCCCTCCTGATGGCCCGGCTGATGAAGCCCGACATGCTCATGGATGTCCGGATGAATCGTTACGGGATGTTCGACTTCGACGAGTCGGAGAAGATTATCGCCCTGGGTCAGAAAGAAGCGGCGCAGACGATAGCCGGGTACGAACAGACAAAATAAACAAACATTATACACGATGAATTTTCTTGAGGAAAGGATCCTCTCTGACGGCAATATCAAGCAGGGTAACATCTTGAAGATTGACAACTTTCTCAATCACCAGATTGATGTTGATATCATGCGACAGATTGCCTACGAACTGAAGCGCAGGTTTTGCGGTGTCGAAGTGAACAAAATCCTTACCATCGAGGCGAGCGGCATTGCCATTGCCACGATGCTGGGCGATGTCTACAACGTGCCTGTCGTCTTTGCCAAGAAGAGCGAGACGGCCAACAGTACGGACGACAATTATGTGTCGCATGCCTACTCCTTCACTCACAAGAAAATGAACAAAGTGTTCGTCTCTAAGCCATATCTGCATCCCACGGACAAGGTGCTCATTGTCGACGACTTCCTTGCCGAAGGTCAGTCTGTGCATGCTCTGATAGACCTTGTCCACCAGGCTGGAGGCGAGGTGGCAGGCATAGGTGTTGCTGTGGAAAAAGGTCAGCAGAAAGGTGGTGCCACACTTCGCGAGGAAGGCTACCGCCTGGAATCCATCGCCATTATCGACGAAATGAATTGGGAAACTCAGGAAATTGTTTTTAGAAAAAGGGAGTAAATATTGATGTCTCTGAAAATCCACCGCAAAGATACGATTTTTATTGATATAACAAAGAAAAAGTCACCGCGAGGTGGCTTTTTCTCTAGTAGTGGACAAGTTGTTAGTTGACAAGTGGACAAGTTGTTACAAATTCTCAATTGTCAATTATCAATTCTCAATTATCAATTGTCAATTAGGGCGAAGCCCGCTTCTCTCGTCCTTCTCTCGTCCTAGCTTCGTCCTTCTCTCGCCTTTGGCATACCTTTGGTAAGGTGATTGTGGTTCGCTGATTTAGGTTGTCAGTTTTCTTTCTTACGACTAGAAGCAGTTGACGGGTTAATAATTAAGAACTGTTCTCAGTTGACAGTCGTCCG
>CADCNQ010000029.1:0-4738 GCA_902802815.1 uncultured Bacteroidales bacterium
GGCGCCTTCAGGCAACGAGAGCATGAACTGGAAGGCCGTGCAGTCTTCACCGCCGGTCAGCGACAGCGAGATGCCCTCGTCCGTCTTCGTGCCGGAGAGTATTTCTGCGGGCTCTTCTGCTGCAGCCGCTCTGCTCTGTGCAACCGCCTGTCTTGCATTATTGCCGGAATCGTTCAGCACGTAGTTGATCACCGCTACGATGTCCGCACCGTTGACATTACCGTCGCCGTTCACATCACCCGCGATGTCGTCGGCAAGCACGTAGTTAATCACGGCCACGATGTCCGCACCGTTGACGTTGCCGTCGCCGTTCACGTCACCCGGTATGGCAGGATCCTCCACTGTCACCTCACAGGTGGCTGTCAGGTCGGTACCGTCGGTCGTGGTGGCGGTGATGGTAGCGGTGCCGGCAGCGATGGCGGTGACGAGGCCGTTCTCATCCACAGTAGCAACGGTGGGATCGGATGACGTCCATGTGACAGTTTGCATTGCATCCTCGGGAAGCACCGTAGCCGTCAGTCGCTCCTGAGCAGCGAATTCAAGAGTGATTTCTGTCTTGTTCAGAGCGACAGAAGTCGCTTCAGAAATGCCATAGGCTTTAGTTGTGCCGAATTCCTTCCACTGCTCTGCGGCCTTATAAGCATTTACAGAGCCTACTGGCACATAAAGCGTCGCCGTGCTTTGGGGCACACCAGAAAAAACACTGCTGCCCGTAGTAGGAACGTTCTCTGCAAGACATGTAACGGACGTGAGGTTGGAGCAATATTCGAAAGCATAATTGCCAATGCTCGTCACACTGTTAGGAATGGTGACCGACGTGAGGCCGGAGCAACTATAAAAGGCATAATCGTCAACGTTCACCACACTGTTGGGAATGGTGACCGAAGTTAGAACGGAGCAATCTGCAAAAGCAACTTTGCCAATGCTCGTTACACTCTCAGGAATATTGATGGATGTAAGATTGGAGCAGGCAGAAAAGGCATCAGAGCCAATGAATCTCGTTCCATCTTTGATGACATATGTGTTTAGCGTTTTATCCACAGCCTCCACCAAATAAGTATCCGCGTACCTTAGATTATTTTCTATTGGAAGACTGGGAACAACAACAGATGTAAGGCCGGAGCAGTCGGAGAATGCACTATTGCCAATACTTGTAACGCTTTCCGGAACAACAACTGATGTGAGTCCAGAGTAATTATAGAAGGCCTTAACACCAATACTCGTCACACCGTCTTCTATCACAACCTTCCTTATCTGATTCTTGTACTCTTCCCAGGGCAAGGCTTCAACATTATAGTCAAACATATCACCTGTTCCGGAAATGGTTAGGATATAATCATGAGAAAGAACGAAGTTAACATTATTACCACATTTACCGGAAAGAATACAACCCGGGAATCGCACCAGTCGGAAGTCTGAGAAGGACATCCAATTGTTAATCACGTTGGTAACGCCTCTTACACCGATGCTGACCGTAGTCTTCTGCATCAGTTCAAACTCTACAGACGTCTGCTCCCAACCTCTGTTGAAGAGACCACCTGTAGCATTAATGTGCGCCATTTCTGCTGTTGCTTCTCCGGCAAAGAGTGTGAGTATCACATCCTGAGAAGAGCGACCCATTGCCGTCAACTGGTAGCGACCAGCAAGTAGCGTGATATCCTGCTTTAGAGTCACATCCCAAGCCGATTCATAGAATTGCCCGCCATCGAAGTATTTGTGATAGGTGCTGCCACTGGCGTCCGTCCAAGGTTGATCTGTATAAATATTGATGTACCCATCAGAACCTTGACCCAAAATCATTTGCCACACATTAGCATCAATGGCTTTTTCAACGCCCTCCAGCATTGCGCTCGACTCGGCATAGCGGCGGAACAACGGCTTAAGGGATTCTGCCTTGCTTAACGCATCTCTGGCGCTGGTCGGCAATACTGAGGCTGCAGACTCTGCCGCCGACTTTTTTTCTGCTGTGGCATAAGGATAGGTTCTATTAATAATATTTACCCACGCGTCATAGTTTGTTTTAGCTTCCACAAAGGTTTGGGTGGCATTCTCCAGTGCAGTGATAGCAGTCTGATATTGTTTTACCGTTTTACCCACTACGATGCTGTTATCTGCAATAGCCTGAGAGAGTGCCGTACGCTCCACACCGGTGACGTTGACAAAGGCTTCATCGGCAAGAGCCGCTTGGGCTCTCTGCAGCGTGCTGGCATGAAATTCTTCGGCATCCACCATAGCGGTGACGCCCTTAATCTGGACCACTTCCCAGTTGGTGAATTTCTTCTGACTGTACATACCGATTTCTACAGTACCATCGGTTACAACGACATTGTTGAGTACGGCGGTAGCCACTTCTGAGAATGATATAGCCCAATGCACGGGGATATACTGCTTCACGGTGCCCGTGGGCGTCTTGGCATAGAGATAGACGGCGGTTGTATTGCCCTCATCTGCAGCTGTCATATTTGTGTCAAGATTCGTGTCGCGGCCCTTCGTGGAGGCTGCGGCGCCGTAGAGCTCGATGCAGTAAGTGCCGTTGGTGAGGCCGCTTAGAGTACGGCTGAATACTGTTCCTGTTTCTGCCACACTGCCATTGAATTTCTCGCACACCTGCACGATGCGTCCGTCATTGGTAGTCACCATGGGAGCAAATTCCTTGGGAGTGTATCCCGTGGCGCCGTTCCATCCCAGGTAATCGGTGGGGAACTGGCTGGTGAGGTCCGTCTCAATGTAGATATGCTCGCCACCACCAAGAATCTTTGCAAATTCACTCCAATACGAAGTTGCCTTGTACGAGGCAACAGATGCAGTAGGCACATAGACGGGGATTGTTTTATCGACACCCGAAAAAGTATAATTGTATATATTAGGGACTGTTGTTGCCCTGCAAATTATTTGTTTGATTTCTGCACAATTTTTAAAGGCGCTTTCCCCTATGCTCGTCACACTCTCGGGAATCGTAATCGACGTGAGGCCGGAGCAATTATTGAAGGCACCATTGCCAATGCTCGTCACATTGTTGGGAATATCTATAGACGTAAGGCCGGAGCAACCATAGAAGGCATATTGGCCAATGCTCGTCACACCTGTGCCAATATTTACGGATGTGAGGCCGGAGCAGCCCCAGAAGGCCCAGTTGCCAATGCTCGTCACACTCTCGGGAATCACAACATCTTTAACCTCTATTCCATCTATATAAAGATGATTCGCATAGTATAAAGGGTTGGCATCATAACTACCAAACGAAATATTGCACAAACTCTCTATGCTGGCGAACTCTGCCCTGGTCAGGCCGGTGCAATCTTCGAAGGCACTCTTACCAATGCTCGTCACACTGTTGCCAATAGTGACAGAATTTAGGCCGGAGCAGCGCCAGAAGGCCCTGTTGCCGATGCTCGTCACACTGTTGGGAATAGTAACCGATGTGAGGCCGGAGCAATTATAGAAGGCAGAACCACCAATACTCGTCACACTCTCGGGAATGGAAATTGACGTGAGGCCGGAGCAACCAGAGAAGGCACCATAGCCAATTAATCTCGTTCCATCTTTGATGATGTATGAGTTTTGCGTCTTATCTACAGCCTCCACCAAATAAGTATCCGCGTACCTTAGATTATTATCTATTGGAAGACTTGTACAGCCGGAGAAAGCATAACCGCCAATATTTGTCACACTATTGGGAACAACAACAGATGTAAGGCCGGAGCAGCCGGAGAAAGCATAACCGCCAATACTCGTCACACTGTTAGGGATAGTAACGGACGTGAGGCCGGAGCAACCCCTGAAGGCAGAATTACCAAGACTCGTCACGCTCTCGGGAATAGTAACGCTCGTCACGCTCTCTGGAATAATAACAGACGTAAGGCCGGAGCAACCTCTGAAGGCACTATCGCCAATGCTCGTCACACCCTCAGGAATAGAAATTGACGTAAGGCCGGAGCAACCATAAAAGGCACTATTGCCAATGCTCGTCACACCCTCAGGAATCGAAATTGACGTAAGGCCGGAGCAACCATAGAAGGCACTATTGCCAATGCTCGTCACACCATCGGGTATCGTAATCGACTTGAGACCAGAGCAATTATAGAAAGCATATTGACCAATGCTCGTTACATCATTACCTATTACATAATTCGTCACTTGAGATCCAAAAATCGTCCCCAAATTACTGTCTTTGGTATAGGCTTTTGAAACTAAGGTGTTGGAGTTCAAGACCACGGATGTGAGGCCGGAGCATCCATAGAAGGCATACTTACCAATGCTCGTCACACTATTGGGAATGGTGATCGATGTGAGGCTGGAGCAACCATCGAAGGCATACTGGCCAATGCTCGTCACACTGTTGGGGATGACTACATCCTTTACCTCTTGCCCACCAATGTAAAGATGCTTGGCGCACGATAGTGGATTACTTGTCGCGTTGTAAAATGATATTTTACACAAACTCTCTATACTGGCAAACTTCGCCATGATCAGAGAGGTATATTGGAAGGCATCCTGACCAATGCTCGTCACACTTTCTGGAATAGTAATCGACGTGAGGTTGGAGCATCTTTGGAAGGCATACTCGCCAATGCTCGTCACACTGTTGGGGATAGTAACGGACGTGAGGCCTTTACAACCATAGAAGGCAGAAGTACCTATACTCGTCACACTGTTAGGGATAGTAACGGACGTGAGGCCGGAGCAACCCCTGAAGGCAGAATTACCAAGACTCGTCACGCTCTCGGGAATAGTAACG
>CADCNQ010000029.1:4834-27307 GCA_902802815.1 uncultured Bacteroidales bacterium
AATCGTGATTGATGTGAGGCCTGAGCAATCATAGAAGGCATTTTCATCAATACTCGTCACGCTCTCTGGAATAATAACAGACGTAAGGCCGGAGCAACCCCGGAAAGTCTCAAGTCCAATACTCGTCACGCCACTACCAATAGTGACAGACATGAGGCCGGAGCAACCAGAGAAGGCAGCAGTGCCAATGCTTGTCACACCCTCAGGAATCGAAATTGACGTAAGGCCGGAGCAACCATAGAAGGCACTATTGCCAATGCTCGTCACACTATTACCCATGGTGACAGACGTGAGACCAGAGCAATTATAGAAAGCATTTTGACCAATGCTCGTTACACTATTACTCATAGTGACAGACGTGAGACCAGAGCAATTATAGAAAGCATTTTGACCAATGCTCGTTACCGAATATCGTGTATTATCAAACGACACAAAAGAGGGAATTGTGATGTTTCCGGAATAAGAATTCTCTCCATTGTTTGATACATAGACACGTTCCCCACCCAAGTATTTATTATAGTAGATCCCATTCACCTCAAAGTCGTACGCCCACGAGAGCGTAGAAACCGCAAGAAGCATCAACGAGGCGAAGAATCGCTTAATGTTTAATCCCTGTTTCATCGTATTGAGTTTTTTAAAGTTAATCATCATAAATCTTGTTAGAATCCGGTCAAAAAAAGACATAATCCACCTTAAGATTTTGCAAAAATAAACATTTTTTATGAAACAGCATCAAACCCAACAAGCCCGTTTAAGCCCATTTGCATCACAAAGGTTTCAAACTTGAAAATTCACCCTGCCCTCATACTTTTCGCACACCCCAGGCAAGCCTTAGGCAAACCCTTCGCATACTCAAGCACGCCCTTTGAGCGTGCCATATACGTGCGAAGAGCGTGCCAAAGGCGAGCAGGACGCGCGGCAGCAATAGAAAACAGGCACCCGAAAGGATGCCTGTTTATCATTTACGGCCATTACGGCCACTGCGGTCATGCGTATTCAGAGTCACCGAAAACGAAGCCTGTGTGACAAATGTAACGCGATTTTTTTCGCGCCCCTTACACGAGGAAGGTGGCAACGAGAGCCAGGATGGCGTAGAACTCGGGGAGAGCGGCGTAAATCATCGTGTTAGTCTGAACATCGTGACCCTGAGCCATGCCCTGAATACCAGCGGCACAGATCTTACCCTGACGGATGCCGGAGAGCAGGCATGCTATACCTACACCAAGACCGATGCCGAAGAGCAGAGGACCCTCTGTGGCAACGTCGCGGCCGGCCATCATCATGAAGGCGATGAAACCGTAAAGACCCTGAGTGGCAGGCAAAGCACAAAGCACCATGTAGCCGGAAGCCTTAGAGGGGTCCTTCTTGAGAGCACCTTCTGCAGCCTGTCCTGCAATGGTGGTGCCATAACTGCTACCAATACCGGCCAGACCCAACATGAGGCCAAGACCGAGATAACCAAGTAATTGTTCCATAAACGTTTTGTTTTAATTATTGTTTTTAATTGATAATTGACAGTTGACATTTGATAATTTAAATTCTATATTATGTGTTAGGCATTACGCATTCTGCATTATGCAACGGTTCATATCCCGTGCCCTTGCCCTCGTAGCCGGAGTTTTTGAAATACTCCACGAAATTCAGACGCAGGGGATGCACGAAAGCAGAGATGGCCGAGAGCAGCAGGTTGAGCGTATGACCGACTAAATATATCAGCCAAGGCAACATGACAACACCACGTTCGTCCATCATATTCCCGATATTGTTGAAAGCACTGCCCAACGCACCGCCGGCCAGACACAGGGCATAGAGGCGCACATAGGAGAGCACGTCGCCCAGGAGGCCGGAAGCCATATTGTAGGTATCGTAGAGACCCGCCAGAGGATTGATGAGAAGAGCTTTCAGCGGCGAGGACTTGAGACGTCCCACATTGTTGAGCAGATAGATGCCGACAGCACTCACGGCTCCGATACCGATGATGACGAAACGCGTGGTGTCGGGAGAGAGCGTACCCACCATAGAGAGCGTGCCCACGATGATGCCGCCGATGAGCAGGAGATTCCATGCCCATGTGCTGAGCGTGGCGGAGAGACCGTTCTTCTTGGTGTAGAGAATGGCTTTCACCATCATGGCGATGCACAGATGCACCACACCGATGATGATGGCGGACGCCATCTGGAAGGAATAGGTGGTACCGGGGAACTTACCACCCACCACCTCATAGTAGTGATGCAGGGGTGTTCCCGCAGGCACGTAGTCAATGATGCTGAGACCGAAGAACGTGCCCAGGGCCAGGCCCACCAATGTAGTAGCCACACCGAGGGTAAGCACCATATCGCCGCAACCGTGGAGCATCTCGCCCACAATGGGTGTCTTGCGCGCCTTGCCCATAATCTCCAGCAGGCCGTAGAGCGTGATGATGATGCCGTAGCCGGCATCGCCCATACAGATGGCGAAGAAGAGGGTGAAGAACGGAGCCACGACAGGCGTGGGGTCCCACTCGTTGTAACAGGGGAAACCATACATGCGCGTGAGGCGCTCGAACATGCGGTTAAAACGATTGTTGCGGAGCCGTATAGGTACGTCGTCCGTTGCCACGGGCTCGCGCATCTCATAGTAGGCCTGCTCCTTGGAGAGGAATGCGGCAATAGCCTTCTCTTCCCTCACGGGGAACCAACCCTCCATCACCACCACCGTGTCGAGAGCAGCGCGCTGTGTCTTCAGAGTGGCCTCCTCACGTGCCACAGCACTTGCTATCTCCTGCTGCAGGGCAATGATATCACCGATATTGTCTTCCGCTATCTTGCTGCGTTCAAACTCCAGGGCATCACGCTGAGAGGACAGCGAAGCAATCTCACGCTCCGCCTCGTCAAGCGACATATCAGGCAGACGCAGCGACTGCGCAGCGACATGCTCGCTCTCCTGTCCCTCGATGTCGAAAGTGAGGAAATAGACGAAACGTTTGTCGCGGTTGACAACCATAGAGGCGTATCCGGGGAACTTCTGCTCGAAACGCTTGGCAGAGGCTATGCGATAGTGCTCGCGGAGACCGGCATCGTGAAGCTTCTTCATCAAAGTCCTGTCAATAGTGCCCCAAGGGCGCAGAACCTCCACATCGCGCTGCAGCTGTTCCATACGGGGCTTCAGGGCAACAAGGGAGCTCTCTATCTCCTGCACGCGGCGCACGAGTTTCATGGCCTGCGAGGCCTCGATGCTCTCCGTCACTCCTGCACTGCCCACAGGCACATCCTCGAGGAACACACCTGCAATCTGCTGCAGCGAACTGAGCACGGACCTGACATCGCACAGCTGCTGACGGAGAGTGCGCAGCGTCGCGGGTTCGGCCATCGTCTGGTCGCCCGACTTCTGTATGTGCACCACACCCAGAGCCTGCAAGTCGCGGAGGAAGCTGTCGTATTCCCTGTGATATACAAGGAACGTAAGTTTTTTCATCTTATCAATCATACCGATTCCTCCTCCATTTGATTTACTGCACGCTTCTGCTGCAGGGACTTCAATATCTTCTGGGAAGACTTGGAGAGGTTCTCCTCATCCTCCATGAAACGCTTTATCTTACGCACTGCCTCCTGGAATCCGGGTATCTGCACCTTCTCGAAGAGATTGACCTTCTGTGTGGTCTTCTTGCGGGCATGGTCCAGCAGTGTCAGTTTGGCAATCACGAATTCGCGCTCCACTGCGGTCTTGGCAAGTCCCTCAAGCAGTTTGATACCGTCGAAGTACCACTTGGGAGCGGAAAAGAGTCCGAAAGGCTTCGCATCCAGGCGTATGGCGGAGAGCACGGGAACGCGCACACCGGCAATCTTCCTGACACCGATTTCCACATCCTTGAGCGCCACGAGGGAGGCATCGAATTCACCCCACAGGGCAAACATTGCCTCGTAGCCGTCTATCTGCTCCTGCAGTTTGGCCTCCAAGGCATCAGCCTCCTCCTTGCACTTCTTCACCTCAAGGCGCAGCGCCGTCTCCTTGCTCTTGATGATGGGCAGGGTGCGCTGTCGCATCTTGAGGTTCTTCTCAAGCTGCTGGAGCGAAGTTTTATTGTATTGAAACTTGATCATTTTTCAGTTGACGAGTTGACGAGTTGACGAGTTGACAAGTTGACTCCTCTACTTATTTCCAATAGATGTCGGTGAATTCCTTCTTGATATTCACTTCTTCCAGCTTGAAGTATTTACGGAAGAGGCCCCAAGTCACATCGAGCATTTCCTCAGTGTTGAGATTGACGTCGATGGCCAGCAGTTTGTCGGCATACTCCTTGGAGAAGTCCAAACAGCGGTTGTCATAGTCCGTCAAGTCGAAACCGTTCTCCAGCTTTGTCTTGGCATTTGCGGCATCAGCATACAGACGGATGGCGGCATTCATCACCTGAGAATGGTCCTTACGGGTCTTCTTACCGGCCACGAGCTGCTTCAGACGCGAGAGCGAACGGAAGGGGTCGACGATGACCTTACCGATGTCGGAGTCGCGGCGCAGATAGAGCTGGCCCTCCGTGATGTAACCCGTGTTGTCGGGTACGGCATGCGTGATGTCACCGCCGGAAAGCGTTGTCACGGCGATGATGGTGATGCTGCCTCCTCCCACGCTTTCGGGGAACTGCACTGCCTTCTCGTAAATCTTTGCCAAGTCGGAATAGAGAGAACCCGGCATGGAGTCCTTGGAAGGAATCTGGTCCATACGGTTGGACACGATGGAGAGGGAGTCGGCGTAGGACGTCATATCGGTGAGGAGCACCAACACGGTCTCATGCTTCTCCACAGCGAAATACTCAGCAGCCGTGAGTGCCATATCGGGCACAAGGAGTCGCTCCACGGCAGGGTCTTCCGTTGTATTGATGAAGGAGATGATGCGGTCGAGGGCACCGGCTCCGGCAAAGGTGTTGCGGAAGAAATAATAGTCGTCGTTGGTCATACCCATACCGCCGAGGATAATCTTGTCGGCCTTCGCGCGCATCGCCACCAGAGCCATCACCTCATTGAAGGGTTGGTCGGGGTCGGCGAAGAACGGTATCTTCTGTCCGGACACCAATGTATTGTTGAGGTCGATGCCTGCGATACCCGTGGCAATCAGTTCGGAAGGCTGCTTGCGACGCACGGGGTTCACGGAAGGACCGCCAATGGGCACTTCCCTGCCCTCCACCTCGGGTCCGCCGTCGATGGGCTGCCCGTAGGCATTGAAGAAACGTCCTGCCAGCTGGTCGCTCACCTTCAGCGAGGGAGACTTGCCGAGGAACGTCACCTCAGCATTGGTGGGAATACCGCCTGTGCCTTCAAACACCTGCAGGGTGACATCATCACCCATAATCTTCACCACCTGGGCCAGACGTCCGTTGATGGTGGCCAGTTCATCATATCCCACACCCTTGGCTTTAAGGGAACAGGTAGCCTTGGTGATCTGGCTTATCTTAGTATATACTTTTTGAAATGCTTGTGCCATAGTGTTTTTAGTTGACGAGTTGACAACGTATTATATCATTTCTTCAATCTTCTTAATGTAATCGTAGTACTGTTCACTCCTGAAGACGGAATAGTTCATCTGCTTGCACAGGTTAATCATCTTCTTGAAGTAATCCACCACATCGAGGAACGTGTCGAATGAATAGTCCTCCTTGTCGCAGATGCGTGTGACCAGATTGAGTATCTCCTCCTGACGCTCCAGCGGAGTCACAGCGTCCACCTCGTCGAAGGCGTCCTGCTGAAGAATAACAAAGTCGATAACCTCCGACTTCCAGAACGTGACGTGATACTCAACAGGCACACCGTCGTCGCCCAGGATGTTTATCTGTTCGGCTATCTCCTTACCGCGCTGCATACGCGTCTTGAGTTTCTGCACCTTGGGTATCCACTCCTCGTTGATGTGTCCCTTGATGTATTCGGCAAATTCGGGATACTCCAGATATTTCGAATAGGAATCAATAGGATTCACTGCAGGATAGCGCTTCTTGTCGGCACGGTCCTGCTCCAGAGCGTAGAAGCAGCGAGCCACCTTCTTGGTGTTTTCCGTCACGGGTTCCTTCAGGTTACCGCCTGCAGGCGACACCGTGCCGAGGAATGTGACACTGCCCACCTCTCCGTTGTTGAGATATACGTATCCGGCACGTCCGTAGAAGTTTGCCACGAGGGCACCGAGGTCCATAGGGAACGCATCGGGGCCGGGAAGCTCCTCCATACGGTTGGACATCTCACGCAGAGCCTGTGCCCAGCGGGATGTAGAGTCGGCCATCAGCAGCACACGCAGACCCATCGAGCGGTAGTACTCCGCCATCGTCATTGCGGTGTAAACAGATGCCTCACGGGCAGCCACAGGCATGTTGGACGTGTTGGCGACGATGATGGTGCGCTCCATCAGTTTGCGTCCCGTGTGAGGGTCGACCAATTCGGGGAACTCGGAGAAAATCTCCACCACCTCGTTGGCACGCTCGCCACACGCAGCGATAATCACGATGTCAGCCTCCGCCTGCTTGGAGATAGCGTGCTGGAGCACCGTCTTACCCGTGCCGAAGGGACCGGGAATGAAACCCGTACCGCCCTCCACTATGGGGTTGAACGTGTCTATCGTGCGCACTCCCGTCTCAAGGAGCTTGAAGGGACGCGGCTTCTGCTTGTAGTTTGTCATAGCGAACTTGACAGGCCAGTGCTGCACCATATCCACCTTGATTTCCTCGCCCTTCTCTGTGACGAGCACGGCAATGGTGTCGTGTATTCTGTACTTGCCTGCGGGCTGTATGCTCTTAACCGTGGCAACACCCTCCATCTGGAAAGGCACCATAATCTTCAACGGCTGGTGGTTTTCCTCCACCTTGCCCAGCCAGTCGCTCCCGATAACGCGGTCGCCGGCCTTAACGAGAGGTTCGAAGTCCCATTCGCGCTCTGCATCGAGGGGTTCGGTGTACTGTCCGCGCTTGAGGAATACACCTTCCATCTTGTCCAGGTCGTTCTGCAGACCGTCGTAGTTCTTGCTCAGCATACCTGGACCCAGTTGAATCTCCAGAGAATGCCCTGTGAATTCAGCCTCGGCTCCGACCTTCAAGCCGCGCGTACTCTCGAAGACCTGAACGTAGGCATCGCTGCCCACAATCTTGATGACCTCTGCCATGAGACGGTCACCACCCGTAGTGATGTAGCATATCTCACCCTGGAGGACAGGTCCGTCCACCCGGAGCGTGACCATGTTGCTCACAACACCACTTACAGTTCCTTTTGTCATGTTCTATTGTAGTTTTATCTTTCGTTCTTATTGTAAACGCCTTCATTCTTGGGCATGAAAACGGTGTATTCCTCCGGCACGGTGGCTTCCTTGCGGAGGTTCTCGATAATCTCCTGGAAGCGTTCCCTGCCCTGTTCCGGATCGAGGATGGCCCATCGCTCCAGCATCTCAGCCTTCAAGAGATAGGCATAGAGAGCATCCACGTTGAAGGGTTCGATGAAGGTCTCGTCCTCTATCCACACCCATTTGAGGGCATCGATGCGGCGCTCCTTCTGCACGGGGTCGGTCTCGGAATCTATCTCCTTGAGCCGGGCAAACAAATCCGAATCCACCTCGGAAGCATCATAGTCGTAGGTGTATTGCTCCACAGGCCATCCCTGCCGCTCACAGATAAGAGCCGTGAGAGTGTTGGCAATATCCAGATTGAGCGATGCCCAGCGACCTACGAAGCCCGTACCCATGGACTTCAGATAATTCCAGTAGCGCAGCATCAGCGCATCCTCGGGGAAATAGCCCTGCGTCCCTTTTTTCTCAAAATACTCTCTCACAAAAGGGGCGAAGAACGCAGGGAAGCGCGAATCGTCGGAGAACTCATCCTCCAACGCATCGGCTATCATCTCCTGCAAATCCGCCTTAGTCCAGTTGCCTCCGTAGGGCAATGCCGCGAGATTATCCTCAAGTAAAATCAGCAGGTTTTTACAGTCGCCCTTAAGGAAGAACTGCTCCAGCAGAGGCATATCGCGCCCCACATCTTCACTCTGCTCCCGGATCATCTCATGCAGTTCGCGGGTGGAGACAGCTGCGTCTGCAGATTCCAGCTTCAGGTCGGGAAGTCCTGCCAGCAGATAATAATATTCAGCCATGTTTCTCTATCAGGTTAACTATTGAGGGTTAACGCTTCAGAAAAGCATGTCGACCAGTTCAGGACGCAGGAAGTTCTTGAAATATGCCTCAAACTGCTCCTCACCGAAATCCACGCGATAGGCACCGTCCTTGGGACTTACCGTTATCATGGTGTCCTTGCCGTTCACCTTCTCGATTGTCACTCCCTTGTCCAGCAGCACCTTAGCCTGCTTCGCGAAGTATGCCTTGAGGGCATCGGCTTCCTTGGCGGATATCACTACAGGTTCGTCGCTCACCCATTTCTCTGCCAGCGCCACAGCAAATTTGCAGAGGAAGTCCTTGTCGCCGGCGAGCGATGCAGCTGCCTCTTTCGTAATCTTGTCAGTCAGGATATTTGCCACCTCGCTCTTGAGGGCATTCAGGGCCTGTGCAGTATAGAGCTTCAACTCGTTGCGGGTATTCTTGTCCAGCTCCGCAGCGGCCTTCCTGGCAGCCGTTTCCATTGCAGCTGCCTTCTCCTGGGCTTCTGCGATAATCTTCGCGGCCTCCGTCTGTGCATTCTCTATGATTTGCGCAGCCTCCGTCTGGCCTTTTTCCACACCTTCACGATAAATTTTTTCGGTGAGTTCTTGCAATTTTTCCATAACAGGTGATATATTTTTATGTAATTATATACGCATTTCCGCGCAAATATAGAAAAAAAGAGGCTATTATGGGAAGACACCGTTTGTTTATTTTTTGCAATAATAAGTTTTTTTTGTATTTTTGCATCCTGTGAATATGAAAAACGTGGCCATACTACTCGCCGGAGGTTCCGGGAACCGCTTCGGGGCAGATAAACCGAAGCAGTTTCTCATGATGAACGGAAAAACCATCCTCGAGCACAGCATAGAGGCATTCCACTGCAGCGACCTCATACATCGCATCGTCATCGTAGTGCACAGGGATTATATCGATGAGGTGAAACACCTATCTGCCTCATATCCAAAGGTGACCGATGTGATCCCAGGAGGTTGTGAGCGCTATGAGAGCAGTCTGCACGCCCTTGAAGTCTGCACCGACGGAGACGAATATCTTCTCTTCCACGACGCTGTGCGCCCGTTTGTATCCCAGGCTCTCATCGCCCGACTCATAGAGGCCGGTGAAGGTGTGCGTTGTGTAGCTGCGGCCATGCCCTCCACCGACACCATTGTGAGAGCCACCCCCGACGGGAAACTCGCAGAGACACTGAAGCGGAGTGAACTGTGGAATATGCAGACGCCTCAATGCTTTCCGCAAACCGTCATCCGAAAGGCATACGAACTCGGACTGCAGGACCCGTCTTTCTCCCCCACCGACGACTGCGGCGTGGTGATGCGCTATCTCCCCGATGTGCCGATACAGCTGGTTCCCGGTGAGGCCGGTAATATAAAAATCACATATCCCGAAGACCTGAAGTGAACGTCCTGATGCTCTTTTTCAACCGCGCAGACCATTTCTCCCGAGTGTGGGCAGAAGTGAAAAAGGCGCGGCCCGACAAACTCTTTCTGTATCAGGACGGACCGAGAGCAGATCACGATGATATGCCGGGCATCCTTGCATGCCGGGCCCTTGTCTCCGATGAGAATATCGACTGGCCCTGCGAAGTGCACCGCCTCTATCAGCCGCACAACTACGGCTGTGACCCATCCGGATTCATGTCGCAGCGCTGGGCCTTCTCACAGGTGGACCGCTGCATCGTGCTGGAGGACGACGTGGTGCCCTCACAGTCGTTTTTCCGTTTCGCAGAAGAGATGCTCATACGCTATCAGGACGACGAACGCGTCACACTCGTTTCCGGGTTCAACACCGATGAAGACAGCAGCCGCTATCCTTCCTTCTCCGAATACTGCGGCGAGAGCGACTATTTCTTCACGCGGGCCTTCTCCATCTGGGGCTGGGCCTCATGGGCACGCGTAGTGAACAACTGGGACGGCAACTACGGTTTCGTGTCCGACCCCTCCGTGTTCCGCCGGCTGAAGGACAAAGTGCGAGTCTACCACCAGCGCTGCGACATGCCGCGCATGTGTCAGGCTCACGCAGCTTCCGGAAAACAGTATTTCGAGAGCATCTTCTGGTCGTACATGCTTCTGCACGACGGACTCGCCGTCATGCCGCGCCTCAACCTCATCAACAACATAGGCATGGAGGACGGTGCCCACTACTCCACGCAGTTGGAACTGATGCCGCGACGCCTGCGGGAACAGTTCACGATGAAACGCCACGAACTGCAGTTTCCCCTCGTGCATCCCATGCATGTGAGCGAATATCCGGACTACCAGCGCCGCTACTATCTGCGTAACGCGTGGAACGCCCCATGGCGCAAGATACAATATTCCGTTGAAGAGCTCATCCTCAATCTGCGTCACGGTAATTTCAGCAACATAAAAACAGCCGTTATCAGGCGAATCCAGAAAATATGTCATCTTTCCTCCTACAGTTAAACCGCATCCGTCTGGCTATTGCCAAGCGCACCGGGCTCTCACAGAAGTCCGGTCGCACCTATGCCGCGTGGCTCGCAAAGGGACACATCCAGCATCCGCTCATCACCTTCGTTGTGGAGAGCCACAACAAGAGTCTTGAGGTGTGTCATTTCCTCCAAAGCCTGCGCCAGACCGCCGATGCAGAAATCATCGTCATCGACGACGGCAGTTCGCTGTCGCATACACACAGACTGGCCAAGGCGCTCACCGGGGCAAATGAATATCTATTCCGTGCCAACGACCTCTACGAGAACATCACCTACGACCGCTGCCTCCACATGGCAACGGGTCAGTACGTATGCCTCCTCCAGGACGACGACGACATGCCGGATGCCACGTGGGTGAAGCGCGCCGTCACACATTTCCAGGAGCATCCCAGAATGGTGATACTCGGCGGTTGCCAGGGGCGTGACATCGCGTTCTGCACGAAGAACGGCGAAAAGGCCTACGAGGCTGTCGACAGCATGCGTGGCGACTTCTCCTTCTGCATGTCCGTAAACCGTGCTCCGATGTGGGTACGCCGCGACCTGTTCCTGGAGCACCTCCACCACATCGACTACCGCTTCGCACCCTTCCAGAGCGATGACTACGAACTGTGCCTGCGCGCCTGGAGCTGCGGTCTGCAGGTGGGATGGTATGATGCACATTTCACGAGCCTCTCTGCAGGCGGCATGCGTCTTTACAACAATGCATTCACCCGGGAAATGACCCGTCGCAACGCTCCGCTTCTTTACGACCTGTATCACGACCAGACTGACGGTATCCGCCAGATGGTTGCGGAAGCCAACAATAAACTCTCTGCCTCATGATATACATCCTCTGCATCATCACACTCATCGCAGGTGCCGGTCTGGGACTGCTCTACGGCACACTACGCGAACGCAAGCGCACAGAGTCTCTCCAGACTGACCTGGCACGCTTGCAGGCAGCAATAGAAATGCAGGAACAAAACACTGCAAACACCCTCGATGCGCAGAAAGCGGCCAGTGAAAGCGCTATTGCTGCACAGAAAGACCATTACGAGAAAACTATTGCCGAACAAAAGATTCACTGCGAAGAGACACTTGCTGCGCAGAAAACTCACTATGAGGAACTGCTCCGCAGCCAGCAGAAACATTTCGAAGAGACGCTCTCGCGCGTCACAGCCGAGATAAAACTCTCCACCGACGAGATGCTCAAGGAACGGCAGAAGGAGTTTGCCGAGACCTCAACGCACGACATCTCACAGATTGTCACACCCCTCAAAGAGAGTCTTCACAAGATGATGCATCAGAGCGAACTGACCATGCGCTCTGCAGACGAACTGGTGCGTGTGCTCCACCACGGCAGCAAGGTGCAGGGCGACTGGGGCGAGACCATCCTCGACGAACTTCTTGAGAGCCAGGGACTCACACGCGGTGTGCACTACGACATACAGTCCTCCATACGTGAGTCCACGGGGCAGACGGTGCGCACGGACTCAGGTGCCACACTGCGCCCCGACGTCATCCTCCACCTCGACCACCAGCGCGAGGTGATTATCGACTCCAAGGTGTCACTCACCTCGTTCATCGACTTCGTCAATGCCGAGACAGAAGCGGAACGCCAGCAATACCTGCGTGCTCATGTGGAGTCGCTCGAAAACCACGTCAAGCAACTCGCCCGCAAAGACTATTCCTCATACATCCAGCCTCCGAAGGTACGCATGGACTATGTCATCATGTTCGTGCCCAACACGGGAGCACTGTGGACGGCACTGCGCGAGCGACCCGACCTGTGGCGCAGAGCAATGGAGCGCAATGTGTTCATTGCCGACGAGCAGACGCTCTTCGCAGCCCTGCGCATCGTAGCTCTCACATGGAAGCAGATAGAGCAGGCAGAGAACCAGCAGCGTGTCTTCTCCCTCGCCACCGAAATGATGGACCGCGTGGGACAGTTTATGAAGAAATATCAGACCATAGGCAAGGCTCTCGACACTGCCTTCAAAGCATACGAGGAGGGTGAGCGCAAACTGCAGCCCACCGGACAGAGCATCCTTCAGACCTGCGCAAAACTGCAGAAACTCGGTGCCAAACAGAGCAGCGTGAATCCCCTTCCCCAATTAGACAATCCAGAATCTTGAACACACTCGACATCAACAGCATCCGGGAGCAGTTTCCTATCCTCTCCCGCAAGATTTACGACAAGTATCCCCTTGTCTATCTCGACAACGCCGCCACGACGCAGAAACCGCGTCTTGTAGTGGAGGCCATGTCGGAGGAATACTATAACGTGAATGCCAATGTGCACCGCGGCGTGCATTTCCTCTCTCAGCAGGCCACCGACCTCCATGAGGCAGCCCGCGAACGCGTGCGCACATTTCTAAACGCACGCAGCACCTGCGAAATTGTCTTCACACGGGGCACCACCGAGAGCATCAATCTCGTTGCCACATCGTTCTCGCGCATGAAAGGCATCGCCGGTAACCCGGAGATTATTGTCTCCTCGCTGGAACACCATTCCAACATCGTCTCATGGCAGCTTGCCGGATTCCGTCTCTGTGTCATCCCCATGGATGACGACGGAGGCCTCGATATGGAGGCCTACAGGCACCTCTTCACGGAGCGCACCTGCCTTGTCTCCGTCACTCACGTGAGCAATGTGCTCGGTGTGGAGACTCCTGTCAGCGACCTTGTGCGCATCGCCCACGAGCACAACGTGCCCATCCTCATTGACGGCGCACAGAGTGCCCCGCATCGCACCATCGACGTGCAGGCTCTCGACTGCGACTTCTTTGCCCTCTCCGGTCATAAGATGTACGGTCCAACGGGCATCGGTGTGCTCTATGGCAAAGAGACATGGCTCGACCGCCTGCCTCCCTATATGGGCGGCGGCGAGATGATAAAGAACGTATCTTTCGAGCACACCACCTTCAACACCCTTCCCTATAAATTCGAGGCAGGCACCCCCGACTATATCGCCACCACGGGCCTTGCACGCGCCATCGATTTCATCGAGGGAATCGGCATGGATGCCCTGCGTGCTCACGAGGAAGACCTCACACGCTATGCAGTGGAACGCCTCTCCGGGATAGAGGGCATGCACATCTACGGTTACAATCCGTCCACGGGTCAGATGCCCCACGGTGTCATCTCCTTCCAATTGGGCAACATACACCATCTGGATATGGGCACACTGCTCGACCGCCTCGGCATTGCCGTGCGCACAGGTCACCACTGTGCCGAACCTCTCATGCACCGTCTCGGCATCGAAGGCACCTGCCGTGCTTCGTTCGCTCTCTATAACACACGTGATGAAGTGGACCGTCTGGCGTCCGCTATCGAACGCGTCAAATCCATGTTCTGATGCTCAGTCTTTGCCTACAACCAGGTCGCCTTGAGGCGGGATGCGACGAAGTGGGGCGCGGCTGTCTGGCAGGTCCCGTCTATGCTGCTGCCGTCATACTGCCTCCCGACCTTGATGTGTCGCAAAGCGAACTGCAACGTCTCAACGATTCCAAACAACTCTCGGAAAAAGCTCGATACGAACTGCGTCCCGTCATCGAGCGTGAAGCACTTGCATGGGCTGTGGGTGTGGTGGACAACAGGGAGATAGACGAGATAAATATCCTGCGTGCGTCAATACTCGCGATGCACCGTGCTCTCGACCAACTGAAAACACGCCCCGAATTCATTCTCGTGGACGGCAACCGTTTCTACACCTATCACGAACCCTCCACCGGCGTTGCCGTGCCACATCAGACAATTGTCAAGGGCGACGGCAAAATGATGGCCATTGCCGCTGCGTCCATTCTTGCAAAAACTTATCGGGACGACTATATGACACGACTGCACGAGGAGTTTCCTGCATATCACTGGAACGAGAACAAGGGGTATCCCTCTGCAGCCCACCGTGATGCCATACGCCGTTTCGGCACCACTCCCCACCACCGTCTCACCTTCCAGCTCCTTCCCCCCACCCAGCTGGAGTTCGACTTCCCGGAGTAGGTCTTTGACCATTGAACATTCACAACGAAAACTGCACTCCGGCAAATACTCTCGCGCACACAACACTTGCCGGTCACAAAGTCCCCAAAAACATCTCATAT
This sequence comes from uncultured Bacteroidales bacterium, assembly GCA_902802815.1. GTDB lineage: Bacteria > Bacteroidota > Bacteroidia > Bacteroidales > Bacteroidaceae > Physcousia. Next base: position 19,469 of record CADCNQ010000029.1, read on the forward strand.
TTACCTCAATTACTTCTCCTGCTTATCTCCACTCTTCCTATACCTTTGCCATAGTCTTGCTTCTATATTCCGATAATACTTGTCCGCTATGTCTTCGCTACATGCTCGGCATATGTTCGGTATAGCACCGGACATATACCGGACATATAGCGGACATATACCGAACATGAATATGGGTTTTCCGCTTGCAAAATACTTATTGCATTGGAACTGCTTACTTGTGATATTGGAGATATTCTTTTAAAAAATATGTCTTTTCCATTTTTAGACAAAAACACAGACGGTCGCCTTTTTCGGGCGACCGTCTGTGCCTTTTATTCGTTTAAGAACTCAGTCCAAATGGAACACCTCCTGAAGAGGAACGGTGACGGGGGAGTTGTCGGGATTGGTATCCATGATATCCTTCATGTAGTCCCACCACTTGAGCGTCACCTCATCGGCAGCCGAGGCATCCTGCGTATTGGCAGCACCGTCTGCCACTTCCTGATAACCGAAAAGGAATTTGCTCTCCTTGTCCCAATAGATGCTGTAGTTGGACACACCGGCATCCTTTATCATCTTCTTGAGCTCGGGCCACAGCGCAGCATGACGCCGCTCGTATTCTTTCTCAAAACCCGGTTTGAGAAACATCTTAAATGCAAAACGCTTCATTATATACGGTTAGAGGTTAATGGTTTAACAGGGACGTTTTGTAGGCAAATGGAACACTTCCTGCACTTCCTTCATCTCCGCCTCGGTCATACCATCCGGTTCGGAGCCCATATTACGTGCACACATGTAAATGTTGGCAGCCTTACATAACACATCGGTCTGATCAAACGCATCCATGATATCAACGCCTACAGCCACGGTGCCATGCTTCTCCCAAAGCACTACATCATGGGTCTTTATCTGCTCCAAAGTAGCCTCAGCCAGAAGCACACTGCCGGGCAGGGCATAGGGGACAATACCGATACCCAAGGGTGCAAAAGCCAGTGTCTCGGGAATCATGGACCACAGCACACGAGTCATCTCGTCACCCTTCAGGAAGCGCTGGATATGGCTCATAGCCACCAACTCGATGGGGTGAGTATGGAGTGTTGCCTTGTAGCAACTGCCTGTCTCCAACAGATGATTCTGGAGAGCAAGATGGGTAGGAAGCTCGGATGTGGGACACACAGGCTCGTCTGCTATAATCTCATACGATGCGCAGTCGTCGCAGATGCGGACGATGGAACCGTTCTGCATGGGAGCCTTTGCAAGGTCGCGCATGCGCTTGCCCGTACCTTTACAATAAAAATACTTACCCTTGAGATAAGGAAGCGTCATACCGATCTTTACAACGGGAGCAATGGCTGGAAGTGCCTTGCATTCATCGTCCATGAACTCTGTAACATTGACTGTGATGTTACCTCCGTTGCGCTCTGCCCAACCTTTTTGCCAAAGATATCCGGTGACTTCAGCCACCTGGTCGATGACAGCCTTCAAAGCGGGGCGGTTGTTTAAGATAGAAATCATATTTGTAGGATATTTGTTACATTAGAATTTGTCGCCATACCGTTCGCGTGTGATTTGCTCCAGCGACTTGCCACGCGTATCGGGGCAGCCGGCAACACCCACGATGAGGGATGTCAGGAGAAGGGCTATCATGCACCATGCGGCAACAGTGAAACCCTCACCGTTCTCTCCGTAGATAATGGTAAAGATGATACCCCACACCGCCGACAGGCCGCGCACGACAAAGAACATTAATCCTTGTGCTCCGGCACGGAACTTGGCGGGGAACAGTTCGGAACCCCAAAGGGCATAGAATATCTGCACAGAGAGACCGCTCTGTATACCCCACAACAAGGCAAAAGCCCAAAGCACAGCAGAACTGTTAACACCAACGGTGACGATGAGCACCCATGCGCTGACAGCAACTACGAGGCCTGCGATATATACAAGTTTGTGGCTTGTGCGATCAAGAACGAACGACAGGCCAAAGGTCGTGACCACTGTTGCCATCCACTGCGTGCTGGCAATCCAGTTAGCCTGCTCGTTGCTGATGCCGCCTGCCGTTTCGTAGATGTGAGGCAGGAAGAAACCCAGAACGGAAGCCACAAGGTTCCACGTGAGGTAGATGGTGGCCAGGTAAAGTGCCGTGCGCAGGGCGATACCGTTCTGAAAAAGCACACGTATATTGTCCAACAGACTTGTGCGACTGCCGCCGGCCTGATTAGCCTCATATTCGGCACTCTCCTGCAAGCCGCGCTGGAGATTCCATGCAATGAATGCAACAGCCAGCAGCGAGAAGAATACACAGCGCGAACTGAATACATTGACAGCCTCCTCCGACATGTTGCTACCACCGATGAGTCGCGCAAGGCTTTCCACCCAGCCGAAGAGATAGCCGTCGGGAGCAAAGAACATACCCAGAAGGAGTATAACCATGGGACCCACACCCCACGACATCTGCGAGATGCATATATTACGCCCACGGTTATTAACTTCCGAACTCTCACTGATATACGTCCACGAAGCCGGCACACCGACACCCACCGAAATACCTGTGACGAGGAAACCCGCCAACAGTACAGGGAAACTGGTGGCAAACATCACAAGAAGCACTCCGGTCATATACACCAGCAGGTTGTAGGTGAAGATGAACTTGCGTCCGTAGCGGTCGGCAAGGAAACCGCCAATGATGGCACCGAGAGCGGCACCCAGGCAGTTAGCACTGATGAAATTGAGCCAACCCAGATGTACCTCTGTCAAACCGAGATACTTCTGCCAGAGCGTGAGACCGCTGGCTCCCGCCACGATAGCCCCCGCATCCAGATAATTCGTTAACGAAACTGCAATAGTGCTTTTCAGGCTGCTGTCTTGTGCCATAGGTTATCTTTTTGAAGTCACTTCTGCGGTATAGCGGTCTATCTCCTTCATATAATCTTCACCCACAGGAACGCTGTTACGCATGCAGAACTCATCATAGACTGCCTGCCAGGGCATCGCTTTCTGTTCCTCGATGAGACCCAGCACTTTGTAGCCCTCACCCTTGAGTTCCAACTGTGAAATGCGCTGACGCGGTTCGAGAAGGGCTCGCAGCATGCACTTCTGTGCTGAACGCGAACCGATAACATAGGCTCCGATGCGATTGATGCTTCCGTCGAAGAAGTCGAGTCCGTAGTGGACACGATCAAGAGCATCGGCACGCACGATTTCGAAGAAAAGATCCTGCGTGGGGTCGTCCATGATGGTTACGTGGTCGGAGTCCCAACGCACGGGACGGGAAACATGGAGCATAAGTTCCTTGATAAAGGGGAGCACAGCAGACACCTTGTCGCCCGGCATTTCCGTAGGATGGTAGTGACCCGTGTCGATGGTAAGTATCTTGTCGTTCTGCGCAGCATAAGCTGTGTAGAAATCATGGCTGCCCACGGTGAAGCTCTCCAAACCTATACCAAACACCTTGCCCTCAATACAATCCTTCATCATGGGTTGCTTTTTCTCAAATATCTCATCAAGCGACTGCTTCAGGATATTACGATAGAGAGCATGATTTACGGACACATCCTTACAACCGTCGTGCACCCACAGATTCATGATACAGGGGTCGCCCTGGGCCTCACCCATAGCGTTGGCAATATCACGGCAGCGCTTTGTGTGCTCAATCCAGAAATCGCGGATGCCTTTGTCGGGATTGGCAAGTGTCAGCGAACCGCTCTTCGGGTGAGAGAATGAGGATGAATTGAAGTCGAGCAGAGTGCCGGTTTCCTTACCCCACTCAATCCACGACTTGAAGTAATCGACAGTGACCTCGTCCCTGTCCACAGCCTTGCCTTGAAAATCTCCATATATTTCATGCAGATTCAGACGGTGGCTACCGGGAATGAGGCTCTTTGCCTTGAGGACATCATTGCGCAATTCATCTATGTTGCGTGCAGCTCCGGGAAAGTTGCCAGTGGATTGTATACCACCGCTCATATCGCCTGCCAATGCTTCGAATCCATGCACGTCGTCAGCCTGCCAACAGTGCATGGAAAGATGGAAGTTCTGAAGAGTGGAGAGTGCGGCCTCTGTGTCAACACCTATTTCTGCGTAGCGTTCCTTTGCTATTGCATAGGCCTGTGAAACGAGTTTTTCTTTCATGGGAGATATGTTTTTGTTGTTATTGAATTATTGATAATGTGACGCATCATGCCAAGAGTGGACACAGACGGTTCGGCTGCACGGTATTGTATCATGGTATTGCCCAATGCCGTACCTTCCGCAGGTCCCGTGATGACAGGCATTCCTGTCTCTGTAGCGATAAACTGCATGAGAAAACCGTTGAGGCTGCCTCCTCCGATGACATGAAGACGCTCTATGGGGGCAGGTGCCATAACGGAAAGCAGATTCAGCACCTCATGCACTCTATGGGCCAGCGAACGGAAAATGCATCGCACAAAATCTGCCGGTGTCTGAGGAACGGCCTCACCTTTATTCTCAAAGAATGCGCAGATGGCCTCTGTCATGGATGCCGGATGGGCGAATGATGCATCGTCGGGGTTGATAAGACCTTCGAAAGAGCTTTCCATGCATAAAGCATTGAGGGCATTCACGTCCTGCGGAACGCTTTCACCCCATTCCCTGCGACAGTTCTCATATATCCAAAGTCCTGTGATATTTTTGAGGAATCGTGTCGTGCCGTCAACACCTCCTTCGTTGGTGAAGTTAGCTGTAGCACTCTCCTTTGTGATGATGGGGTGAGGGCTTTCTATACCCAACAGGCTCCACGTACCGCAGGAAAGATATGCAAAGTTGGCATCCTTACTGGGCACTGCAATAACGGCAGATGCGGTGTCATGACCGGCGACGGCGATGACGGGCACGGAACCCAGTCCTGTGTATTCTGCTATTTGCGGTGTCAGTGTGCCGATGCGCTCTCCCGGTTGCACCATACGCCCGAACTGCTCGCGTCGGATGCCGACACTTTCAAGCAGATCTCTATCCAAATCCCCGGTGACGGGATTCAGCAACTGAGAGGTGGAAGCAACGGTGTATTCACACACCAGTTGCCCGGTGAGCATATACGACAATGCATCGGGAATGAAAGCTATTCTCTGCTCCTGAATATTCATGGAGGAATGCTTGCCGATAACGTAAAGCTGGAACAGGGAATTAAACGGCATAAACTGAATGCCGGTCTTCTCATACACTTTCTCACGTGAAATCTTCGTGGAGAAATAATCCTCCATTGCCCCGTCGGTGTGAGTATCACGATAACAATACGGCAGTCCGCTCAGCAATCCGTCCGAGCCGAAGAATGCAAAGTCGCATCCCCATGTGTCAATACCGATACTTTCTATCTCAATACCCTCTTCCGACACCTTCCTCAGGGCATTAAGAATTTCATTGAAGAGATGCGGTAAATCCCAGAAGACATGTCCTCCGATGGGTATCTGAGGATTCCTGAAACGCGTAAACTCACGCATCACGACCTTTTCGCCATCAGCAGTAGAGAGTATGGTACGTCCGCTGGTGGCTCCGAGATCAACAGCAAGAAAATGTTTCATAAACCTAAGACTCTCTTAACTTTTGGGATATCTGTTCAAGATCCTTACGAAGACCGTCTATCTTCTTCTGTATCTGGTCTATGAACGCATTGCCTTTCTTGGATGATGCAGTTAGGAATCCCAGGTTATTCTCGTAGGTCTGAATCTCAGCCTTGAGAGAATCATACACTCTCTTGAGACGCTGACGGTCACCGTCAATCAGTTCCTGAAGATGCTCTGCATGTTTCTGTGCACGTGCTTCCGCCTTACCCTTCATTTCCTTGAAGCGTGCCCGCGCTGCCTCCTTATCCGCTTCGTGCTGCTTGCGCACTTCCTCCCAGTTGGCTTTGCGCGCCTCGAAGAATGCATCACACGCACTCTTGAAGCGCAGCCACAACTGCTCGCTCTGCTTACGTGGAGCTGCACCTAATTCCTTCCACTGCTTCTGGAGCCCAATAAGCGTATCGGCAGTCTCTTTCCATTCCGTACTGTCTTTCAGGGCCTCTGCTTTCTCCACAAGAGAACGTCTCTTCTCCAAAGCCTCATTGATGGAAGCTTTCATAGCCTTGAAATAGGCCTGCTTGGCAGTAAAGAACTTGTCACACGCAGCGCGGAAACGCTCATATATCGCCTGATTCTCTTTTTGCGGAGCGCGACCTATATTGTGCCACTCCAACTGTAGGGCCTGTATATCCTTGGCAATAGCATCCCAATCCGCAAAACTGCTGAGCGGGGTCACGTCTATTGCTTCCACTTTCTCGCAAAGCGCCTCCTTCTTGTGGAGGTTTTTCTCCTCCGCTGCCTTCAGGCTTTCGAAGTGTGCCTGATGGCGCTTATTGATAACGGTAGATGCTTCTTTGAAACGGTTCCACAACTCCTCACGCAGATCTTTCTCCACGGGTCCTATCTCTTTCCATTCCTGATGCAGATGCTGAAGCGTATCAAAGGCACTCAGTACATCCTCCACATCTGCAAGCGCCTCTGCACGCTGACAAAGCAAGAGCTTCTGCTCGAGATTTTTGCGGAAATCGTATTCGCGCATCTCGTGTCCCATTTTAAGAAGGTCGTAGAACTGCTCACAGTACAACTGGTAGTTCTTCCATATTTCCGTAGCCCTTTCCGGTGGCACCGGACCGCCTTCCTTAAACGATGCCTGCAACTGCTTGAATTCGCTGAAATTCTTTGCTGCATCCTCAGGAGTGAGTGCCATCTGCTTTATACGTTCAAGAATATCGAGTTTACGGTCGAGATTCTTCACGCGTTCCTGCTCCATCCGCTGCATTTCCTGAGCACGGCGCTGACGCAGCGTCTGGATTGCTTCGCGGAATTGCGGTTCAAGCGCATCGACTTCCGGAACGAAGGCATCGGCATCCCCTCCATTGTCTATAAACGCCTGACGTGCAGCGAGCACCTCCTGACTATGAAACTTGTAATAAAGAGACTTGAGTAAATCAATTTCCTGTTTGTCGCCCGCTGTGCCGCCGTCAACTATTGCCTGCGCACGGGCCACCACCTCCTCCTTTGAGGAGTAGATTGGAGAATTTTCGTTTTCCATATTTAAATCCATTGTTTACGATGAAAATACCACCAGAAGATGGCTGTTGTGCCCACAGAAAGAATCAGGGCAACGGGGAATCCCCATACTGTTGTTTCCATACCGTTGATAAGGTTCATTCCGAACAACGAGGAGATCAGCGTCGGGAACATGAGTATAATTGAGATGGATGTCAATACACGCATCACACCGTTCATATTGTTGTTGATGATGTTGGCATACGTATCCATCGTAGATTCCAGAATGTTGGTATATATTCCAGCAGATTCCCTTGCCTGCGACATCTCGATATTGACGTCTTCGATGAGGTCTGCATCGAGGTCGTCGACGGGCAACTTGAACTTCAGTTTCGAGAGCAGGTTCTCGTTGCCTCTGATGGATGTGATGAAATATGTCAGAGAGTCCTGCAGGCGTGACAGAGAAATCAGGTCTGCGTTGTCAATGTGGTGGTCGAGATTACGCTTGCTCTTGTCGATGAGCAGGTTAATCTGCTTGAGTCGCTTCAGATACCATACTGCAGACGACAGGAAGATGCGGAATACGAAGTCCACAGCGTCGGTGAATCCTACGCCCCTCCTCTGATGGAACGTGACGAAGTCTATCATCATGTTCGTCTCGAAGTTGCACACTGTTATGAGTATGTCGTCCTTCATGATGATACCGAGCGGGATGGTGGTGTAGGGCGTGCGTGAACGCACTTCCTTGACATACGGGATACGCATGATGATGAGTTGCCATCCGTCATCATATTCGTAGCGCGCTCTCTCGTCCGTATCGGCAATGTCCCCG
>CADCNQ010000030.1 GCA_902802815.1 uncultured Bacteroidales bacterium
TGCGACATTTTGAAGAACTGATGTCGTATATTTGCAGTGTCTAAGTGATATCTCGCAGACACTAAGGTGAGACCCGGGTGAGAACACAGAATTGCAATTTCACTGACATCTCTGCTGGTAACAACTTATGACAAACCCAAGTGTAACCAAAACCTCGCGATGTGCAGGCAATCGCTTTATTACTACTATGGCAAAGATTGATAACTTAGACATCCTAGACATCGCAGACACGAAAATTTAGCGAGCACAAAAAAAAGGTGCAACCTCAAAGATTGCACCTTTGTATATGCGGAAGAAGCGATATAATTACTTCACCTCCTCGAAGTCGGCATCCTGGATGTCGGGACCTGCCTGGCCGCCACCCTGCCCTGCATCGGCACCAGGCTGAGGACCGGCCTGGGCACCTGCCTGCTGAGCAGCCTGATACATCTTCTGAGCTGCATTGTTGAGCTCAGCCATAGCAGCGTCGATGGCAGCAAGGTCCTGAGCCTTGTGGGCGTCGCGCAGCTTGTTCAAAGCAGCCTCCACTTCCGACTTGACATCTGCGGGGAGCTTGTCGCCGGACTCCTTCAGCATGTTCTCCGTCTGGAAAATCATTGAGTCGGCCTGATTGAGCTTGTCAACCTTCTCGCGCTCCTTCTTATCGTTCTCGGCATTGGCCTCTGCCTCTGCCTTCATGCGCTCTATCTCCTCCTTGGAGAGGCCGGAAGAAGCCGTGATGGTGATGTGCTGCTCCTTACCCGTAGCCTTGTCCTTGGCGCTGACATTGAGGATACCGTTGGCATCGATATCGAACGTCACCTCAATCTGGGGCACACCGCGGCGTGCGGGAGCAATGCCGTCGAGATTGAACTGGCCCACGCTCTTGTTCTGAGCAGCCATGGGACGCTCGCCCTGCAGCACGTGGATGGTGACAGCCGTCTGATTGTCGGCAGCTGTGGAGAACACCTCCGACTTCTTGCAGGGGATGGTGGTGTTGGCATCGATGAGCTTGGTCATCACGCCGCCCATGGTCTCAATACCCATTGACAGAGGAGTGACGTCGAGAAGCACGATGTCGCTCTTGTCGCCGGCGAGCACGGCACCCTGAACAGATGCACCGATGGCTACCACCTCGTCGGGGTTCACACCCTTGGAAGGCTCCTTGCCGAAGAAGTCGGCAACCAGCTTCTGCACAGCGGGGATACGGCTGCTACCGCCTACGAGGATAACCTCGTTGATGTCTGAATTGCTCAGACCTGCATCGCGCATGGCGTTCTGGCAAGGCACCTTACATGCCTGAATAAGACTGTCGGCCAGACGCTCGAACTCAGCACGTGTGAGAGTCTTCACGAGGTGCTTGGGCACACCGCCTACGGCTGTGATGTAAGGCAGGTTGATTTCGGTAGAGGTGGTGCTGGACAGCTCTATCTTAGCCTTCTCGGCAGCCTCCTTCAGACGCTGCAGTGCCATAGGATCCTGCTTGAGGTCGATACCCTCCTCGCTCTTGAAACCGGCAGCCAGCCAGTCGATGATGACCTGGTCGAAGTCGTCGCCGCCCAGGTGTGTGTCACCGTTGGTGGAGAGCACCTCGAAGACGCCGCCGCCGAACTCCAGGATGGAGATATCGAACGTACCGCCGCCAAGGTCGAAGACAGCAATCTTCTTGTCGGTACCGGACTTGTCCATACCGTAGGCCAAAGCGGCTGCGGTGGGCTCGTTGACGATACGCTTCACATCAAGACCTGCAATCTGACCGGCCTCCTTGGTGGCCTGACGCTGAGAGTCGGAGAAGTAGGCAGGCACTGTGATGACAGCCTCTGTCACCTCCTGACCGAGATAGTCCTCGGCAGTCTTCTTCATCTTCTGCAGAATCATGGCAGAAATCTCCTGAGGAGTGTACTGACGACCGTCGATGTCGACACGCGGAGTGTTGTTGTCGCCCCTTACTACAGAATAAGGTACGCGGGCAATCTCCTTCTGCACCTGGTCGTAGGTCTCACCCATGAAACGCTTGATAGAGAAGATGGTCTTCTTGGGGTTTGTGATAGCCTGACGCTTGGCAGGGTCGCCCACCTTGCGCTCGCCGCCATCAACAAATGCCACAATGGAAGGCGTGGTGCGCTTGCCCTCGCTGTTGGCAATAACAACAGGCTCGCCGCCTTCGAATACGGAAACACAAGAGTTGGTGGTTCCGAGGTCAATTCCAATAATCTTTCCCATAGTTGTATTTTTTTAGTTTATAGTTTACTTATTTGGTTTACCGTTTACTGTTTACGGTTTACGGTTCAATCCAAACAACAGCAAAGCCCGTGCCAAAATCATCAGCACGGGCCCTGTGTCAGTAAAAAGGTGTCAGAATGTCAGTCTTTGCCGAGTTTTGGCAGACCGTTCTCCTTAATGTATTCTGTAATCTTGGCAGAAAGTTCTTCAGCCAGTTCGGGATTGTCCTTGACGACAGCCTTCACGGCATCGCGTCCCTGCCCCAGTTTGCTGCCTCCGTAGGAGAACCAGCTGCCGGACTTATTGATGATATTACATGCCACACCGAGGTCGACAATCTCACCCGTGCGGGAAATACCCTCGCCGAAAGTAATCTCAAACTCAGCCTTGCGGAACGGAGGTGCCACCTTGTTCTTCACCACCTTGACCTTGACGATGTTGCCCACAATCTCATCACCGTTCTTTACAGATGAGGACTTGCGGATGTCGATGCGCACGGAAGAATAGAACTTCAGCGCGTTACCGCCCGTAGTGGTCTCGGGATTACCGTATGTGACACCTATCTTCTCGCGAAGCTGGTTGATGAAGATACACGTGGTGTTGGTCTTGCTGATGGTGGATGTCATCTTGCGCAGCGCCTGACTCATGAGACGTGCCTGCAGACCCACCTTGCTGTCGCCCATATCGCCGTCTATCTCTGCCTTGGGAGTGAGCGCTGCCACGGAGTCGATAACGATGATGTCGATAGCCGCAGAGGCAATGAGCTGCTGGGCGATGGCGAGAGCCTGCTCACCGTTGTCGGGCTGGGAGACAAGGAGTTCGTCGGTGTCCACACCCAGACGCTCAGCATAAGCACGGTCGAAGGCATGCTCGGCATCGATGAAAGCCGCTACGCCCCCGCCCTTCTGAGCCTGGGCGATGGCATGGAGGGCGAGAGTGGTCTTACCGGACGACTCGGGACCGAAAATCTCGATGATGCGGCCCCTGGGGAAACCGCCCACACCGAGAGCCGCGTCGAGACCCACGCTGCCGGTGGGAATCACCTCCACCTTCTCCACCTGCTTCTCTCCAAGCTTCATGATGGCACCCTTGCCGTAGTCCTTCTCTATCTTACCCAAAGCAGCCTGAAGGGCCTTGAGCTTGTCAGTAATCGTTTCTTCCTGTTGTTTCTTTGCTGCCATAGCGGTATGCAATATTATTTTCAAGTTAAATATTTATTAAAGTTCGATGTCCACGTCGAAGAGTTCGTGCCAGGGCAGACCCTGGAGATTGAGCTGCTCCATGAAGGGATCGGGGTCGAATTCCTCCACGTTGTGCACACCGGGCTTCGCCCACTTGCCCGTGAGGAACATCATGGCACCTATCATGGCAGGCACACCGGTGGTGTAGCTCACACCCTGCATACCCGTCTCGCAATAGGCTGCCTCGTGGGAACAGTTGTTGTAGACGTAGTAGGTGTGCTCCTTGCCGTCCTTCTGTCCGCGAATGCGGCATCCGATGGAGGTCTCTCCCTCGTAGTTCTCACCCAAGTCCTGAGGATTGGGCAGGACTGCCTTGAGGAACTGCAGAGGCACAATCTTCACTTTGGCAACACCTGTGCCATCGGCCAGAGGTGCCTCATACTCCACCTCGTCGATGCGCGACATACCGATGTTCTGTATCACGTCGAGGTATGTGAGATACTGCTGACCGAAGGTCATCCAGAAGCGGGCGCGTTTGATGGTGGGATAGTTGATAACAAGGCTCTCTATCTCCTCGTGGTGGAGCAGATAGGACTCGCGCGGACCGATATTGGGATAGTTCAGGGGCTTGTGTATCTCCATGGGTTCGGTCTCGATGTAGCGGCCGTTCTCCCAATAGAGTCCCTTCTGCGTTATCTCGCGGATGTTGATTTCGGGATTGAAGTTGGTGGCAAAAGCCTTGTGATGGTTGCCTGCATTGCAGTCCACAATGTCGAGATACTCGATGGCATCGAAATGATGCTTTGCGGCGTAGGCCGTGAAGACGGATGTCACACCCGGGTCGAAACCGCAGCCGAGGATGGCCGTGAGACCGGCCTTCTCGAAGCGCTCACGATAAGCCCACTGCCAGGAGTACTCGAAATGCGCCTCGTCCTTGGGTTCGTAGTTGGCAGTGTCCATGTAGTTGCAGCCGCACTCCAGGCAGGCGTCCATGATGGTGAGGTCCTGATAGGGCAACGCCAGATTGATGACCAGCACGGGCTTCCAGCTGCGCAGCAGTTCCACCAGGGCCGGCACACTGTCGGCATCCACCTGGGCCGTCTGCACATTGGTGCCGTACTTCTCGTTGAGCACCTTGGCCAGAGCATCGCACTTGCTCTTGGTGCGGGAAGCTATCATCACCTCGGTGAAGACATCCCTGTTCTGGCACACCTTGTGGGCACACACGGTGGCAACACCGCCTGCACCTATGATAAGAATTCTACTCACTTCGCTAAAATAATACCTTTATTTTATTTAATGTATATACGATATTCCTTCACACTCTCGGGAGCGCCCTGCTCGGCACGGGGCAGATACTCAAGAGCGGTGACGGTCTGCACGCTGCCCAGGTCGATGTAGAGCAGATGGGGAGCAGCACTACCCTTCTCCGTGCGCCAGTAGGTGCTCTCCTGAAGGTCGAACACCTTGTCGCCCATGTGGTTGCCGCTCTCCTCCTCGGAAGTGGCATACTTCGTCGTCCACGACTCGCGCGAGAGACGCTTGCCGTTCTGACCCTGCAGATATATCTCGGCAATGGCCACGCGGTCGCCCTCCTTCTGTGTGGAGCGACACTCGAGGGCAAGATAGCGACCCTTAACAGGAGCACTGAAGCTGACGGTCTGCCAGCCGTTACCGGCCTTGAAACTGCCGGTAGCTGCAGGAGTGTCGCTGTTGAGGTCGGGCTTGTCGCCAATGTTGTTGTGCTTGTTCGACTTCTCCAACTGGAGCTTGTTGAGTTCTGGTTCTGGCTGTCCCCAAACAACAGCCTCTTTAGGACCTACCACATCGAGCACAATGATTTCGTTCTTACCTTTCTTTAGCCAACAACCGGGCACATAGAGCGTCTGCTGTGGGCCGATAGACCAGATACGTCCCATAGCATGACCGTTCACATAAACTTGTCCCTTACCCCATGTCTCGAAGTTGAGGAAGGTGTCACCCACCTTCTTCAGGTTGAAGTAGCCACGATAGTACCCATGACCGTTCTCTCGCTTGGCGAATTCATCGCTGAGCGGTTTTTCAATCTTGTCGGATTCGAATGCCTTCACAGCCCTGCCATAATCGTCTGAGATAGGAGTCATTGTCCATTTCTTCAGCGTCCACACTGCTTCGTTTCCACATTCGTCGGCCTCTGCGTTGATAACAACATCGCCAACGATGCCCTTGAAGTCCTTAATAGCACGTCCGAAGTTGATGCGCCCCATTGCTTCGACGAGGATGGCCAGTTTCTGTCCCTTCTTTACAGGGGGCAGGGTAAGCGACTTCTCGTTCTTCACACGGTCAATCTTTCCGATATACACATCGTCAATGAACACCTGGGCATAGTCATGAGCCTCCAGTGTAAGTGTGCTCTGCACAGGAATTTCAGGGAGTTTAGTCACATAGTAGGTCATACCCCAGCCAAGGTTCATCTCTTCAAAAGTCATTGGGCTAATAGCGGGAATGAGGTGCTGGTTGCGATAGAATGGTGCAAACTCCGTCAGCTCGAACTTCGGAACAGTGATAATCGGCATGGGAGCCTTGGGTACAGCGGGCATCTTCTTGCCGTCGTTGTATTTCTCCATCATCTTACGCAGTTCCCAGAACTTCGGGGTGGCGTGACCATACTCGTTGATTGGCGCATCGTAGTCATAAGATGTGACATCAGGTGCAAAGCCAGGCGAGTTTGCACCAGCCCAGTGACCAAACGAGGTACCTCCGTGGGTCATATAGAGTGAGAAGCTGATTCCCTTCGAGAGCATTTCGTCCATACCCTCCACCATGGCCTTGGCGGGGCGGGTCTCATGACGGGCGCCCCACTTGTCGAACCAGCCGCTCCAGAACTCGGAGCACATCTTCGGGGCGTTGGGGCGCAACTCGCCCAGGCGCTGGAACTGCTGGTCGATGTTGGCACCCGTGCCGAAGTTCATCGTCCAGGTGAGGTCGTCGAGGCCGTTCTTCTCAAAGTTGCTGGCCCAGTCGCACTGGAAGAGCGCCAGCTCGCTGCCATAGATGCCGCGCAAACAGTCGCGAATCTCGCTGACGTAGGGTTTGTCCTCGCCGTAGGAGCCGTATTCGTTCTCCACCTGAACCATGATGATGGGACCGCCCTTCTGGATAGTGAGGCCGGAAAGCTGCTCGCCCACCTTCTCCTCGAATATCTTCACGCGCTCCATGAAATAAGGGTCACGCTCACGCAACTTGATGTCCTTCTTTTTCAGCAACCACCAAGGCAGACCGCCCATTTCCCATTCGGCACAGACGTAGGGACCGGGACGCACGATGACGTACATGCCGTTCTTCTGAGCCAGACGGCAGAACTCGGCCACGTCGCTGTTGCCGGAGAAGTCGAACTGACCTTCCTGCTGCTCGTGGATGTTCCAGAAGATATAGATGCACAGCGTGTTCATACCCAAAGCTTTGCACATCTTGATGCGGTGGTCCCAATAAGGACGCGGGATGCGCGGGTAGTGCACCTCGGCAGCCTTCACTACGAAAGGCTTTTCGTTGAGAAGAAACGTACCGTTGCCGACGGTGAAAGTACCGGGCTTAGCGGCTTCTGTCGATACACTCGTGAACAGAACCACGAAGAGCAGAAGAATGCGGATAATGCGTATCATTAATCAATAATGTTTAAGGTTTTCCGAGTACAAATGTATCTATTTTCGGCCATATGTCCAAACAATTGTACGGAAAAGTTGGATGAAACGAAAAAAAAAGGTAATTTTGCAGAAAAATTAGTGCGCTATGAGTATGTTATCCTGCCCTGAGTGCGGCAAACGAATATCATCTATGGCTTGGACGTGCCCGCATTGCGGCACCGATATCAAAGGACACTTGGTGGAATGCTCCAATTGCGGCAGTTACATGCTGGACTCACAGGACGTGTGCAAGCAATGCGGTGCAAAGAACAACAGTTATCAGGAACACAGCGGCTCCGAAGAGAAGGACACGGAGAACAGTGTGCCGGACAATGAGAACAAAGGCTCCGGCGGACACGGAGGAGTGTGGATAGCCGTGATAATCGTACTGATTCTCTGCGTGGGCGGCTACTACGGGTACACGCTATACAGAGAGGAAGTGAAAGCAAAAGAGGATGCCGAGCGGCAGGCCGCCATGGAACTGGAACTGTCTATACAAAAGGAACAGGCGCGCCAATGGAAAGCTATCGCCGACTGTGACAGCATAGAACTGCTGGAACAATATATAAAAGAAAACCCGGACAGTAGATTTGCCGGGTTTGCTTTGGATCGTATAGACAGTCTGCGACTTAGAAAGGCAGAGATTCGTTCTCAGGAGCTTGAGCGAAAGGCGCTTCTGAAGGCGCAGGAGCCTGAGGAGCAGCCGCAGGATCAAACGGAGCAAACGAAGGAGCAGCCCCAGGAGCAGCCGCAGTAGTAGCTACATCAATATTGCGGTCCACAGCCCACGCACGGATGGAATTGAACCAGCGACCGTTAGCCTCGCGGGCATCAATGTCGAAACTTACGTGAAGCATCTCACCGGCCTGGATGTTGAACTGCTGGATCTTGTCGGCGCCAAACACCTCAAACAACATTCTGCGGGCAAAACGCTCACCCTGAGTCTCAATTACGTAGGAACCTACCTGCCATTCTGAGCCCGTACGCTGGCTCACACCGCTGCGCACCGGGAGCACAGCAATAATCTTACCTATTATTTCCATTGGATGTTTTGTTTGTTATTTTCAAATTCGGGCACAAAAGTATAAAATCTCAAGGACAAAAACAAGTTATCTCACAAAAAATTCTTATATTTGCGTCCGATATGTGCAATAATATAGAAGAAAACAAACAAAATACAACAAAACAATTATGCTGATTAAAGTTTCAAGCATGGCTCTCTCGAGCCGACTCGCTGCAGCCAGCAAGGTGTTGGCCGCAAAAAATTCCCTCCCCATCCTGGAGTGCTTCCTCTTCGATGTGGCTGACGGGCACATCACTGTTACGGCAAGTGATGCGGAAAAAAGTTTCATCACCACCCTGCCCACAATAGAGCAGATAGGCGGCGGACGCTTCTGTGTCTCAGCTCGCAAGATGATGGACACCGTACGCGAACTGCCCGAGCAGCCTCTCACCCTGGATATCAACGAGGAAAACTACGAAATCAAGGGTTCGCACGCCACCGGTTCGTTCTCCATCATGGGACAAAGCGCCGACCCATACCCCACTCCGCGTCCTGTGGGAGACGGTGAAGGTTCACGCGTAGTGTTGCCCGCGCGCGCAATACTCAACGGACTCAACCGCACACTCTTTGCCACCGCCAACGACGAGATACGCCAGGTAATGAACGGTGTGTATTTCGATATGCACGGCGACCACATGGTCTTTGCAGCCACCGACGGCCGCAAACTAGTGAAAGACATTGTACTGGACGCTAATCCGGGTACGGAAGGAAGCTTCATCATGCCCAAGAAGGTTGCCACAATCCTGAAAGGCACGCTGGCGATGAACGATACGGAGGTGGAAATACGCTACATGAGCGACCGGGCCACAATCATCACACCCGATATGACGATGCACTTCACACTCATTGAGGGCACGTATCCCAACTACAACGCTGTGATTCCCCAGAACAACCCCTTCATGGCCACCATCGACAGGCAGTCTCTGGCCAGCGCCCTGAAACGTGTACTGGTGTTCTGCAATCAGGCCAGCGGACTGGTGAAAGTGGAACTGAACGACGGCACCATCCGTCTCACTGGTCAGGACCACGCCTACAACACAAGCGGAGAGGAAATACTGCCCTGCGACTATAGCGGCAACCACATCGCCATCGGATTCTCATGCCAGTTTATGCTGGAAATATGCAACATACTGGAGAGCGACGGCGTTATCATCGAACTGGCAGACCCCGCACGTCCCGGCGTCATCAAACCAGACGTACAGCCGGATAACGAAGAGTTACTGATGCTGCTCATGCCTATGAGAGTGGACGATTAACGAAAACGTTAACGATAACGGTAAAAACATCATGGCAATTAAACTGGACAGGCCGCTGATTGTCTTCGACCTGGAGACCACAGGACTGGACATCGCCACGGCACACATCATACAGATTGCCTACATCAAGGTGATGCCCTCCGGAGAAGAAATATCCGTGAGCCAGCTTATCAATCCCGGCAGACCGATTCCTCCCGAAGTGCAGGAACTGACACATATCACAGACGATATGGTCAAGGACAAACCCACATTCAAGGAAATGGCCTCCAAACTGGAAGCTGAATTCAAGGGATGCGACTTCGCGGGATTCAATTCCAACAACTACGACATCCCCCTCCTCATGGAGGAATTTGCACGCGTAGGAATAACATTCGACATGACGGGAGTGCGCATGATTGACGCGTTCACCATCTTCACCAAGATGGAGCCGCGCAATCTTGCCGCTGCATACAAGTTCTACTGCGGACGCAAAATGGAAGACGACTTCCAGGCACATCTTGCCGACCAAGATACAGCCGCAACGTGGGCTGTATTGAAAGGAGAATTGGAAATGTATTCAGCTGCAAACCAGGATGAAGAGGATCGAGTGCTCTCGCAAGACTTGAACGATATACACCAGTTCTGCAACCCATGCAAGAAGGTGGACTTCGCAGGAAAGTTCATCATTCCGGAAGGCGGCACAGAACCGGTTATCACCTTCGGTAAGCACAAGAACAAGACGGTGCGCGAGGTACTCATGTCCGACCCCGGATACTACAGTTGGATGATGCAGGGAGACTTCACCCTCAACACAAAGCAGATGCTCACAGCACTGAAACTCAAATACCGTCTTTGAATGTTGAAAGGCAAACATATCGTATTAGGCATCACCGGCAGCATCGCAGCCTACAAGGCATGCCTCATCATCCGACTGCTGAAGAAAGCCGGTGCTGAGGTGCAGGTGGTCATCACCCCGTCGGGCAAGGAGTTCATCACCCCCATCACACTCTCTGCCCTGTCCCGGAATCCGGTCATATCCGAATTCTTCGCACAGAGAGACGGAACGTGGCACAGTCATGTGGATCTCGGTCTGTGGGCAGATGCCATGCTGATAGCCCCGGCCACAGCGAGCACAATAGGTAAGATGGCACACGGCATTGCCGACAACATGCTGCTGACCACTTATCTCTCTATGAAGGCGCCCGTCTTCATAGCTCCGGCAATGGACCTGGATATGATGGCACATGCCGCCACACAGGACAATATACGGTTGCTGGAAGAACGCGGAGTAAACGTCATAGAGGCTCAGAGCGGATTTCTCGCATCAACGCTGGAAGGCAAGGGACGTATGGAGGAACCCGAAAACATCGTGCAGTGCCTCAACGACCATTTCGCCCGGACAGAGGGTGACCTGCGCGGAAAAAAGATACTCATCACCGCCGGTCCCACCTACGAGAAGATAGATCCCGTGAGATTTATCGGGAACTACTCCAGCGGCAAGATGGGATATGCCCTTGCTGAAGAATGCGCCGAAAGAGGAGCGGAAGTGCTGCTTGTGAGCGGTCCTACCACACTGAAGCCAAAGAGCCGTAACATCAGACGCTACGATGTGGAGAGCGCCGGGGAGATGTACGGAACAAGCACGGAACTGTTTCCCAGATGCCAGGCCGCGATACTGTGCGCAGCCGTTGCGGACTTCACTCCCGAAGACACGGCACAGGAAAAGATAAAACGTGAAGGCAACACGCTCCAGCTTTCTCTCAAG
The DNA here is from genome assembly GCA_902802815.1 of uncultured Bacteroidales bacterium. Lineage (GTDB taxonomy): Bacteria > Bacteroidota > Bacteroidia > Bacteroidales > Bacteroidaceae > Physcousia. The sequence goes on from CADCNQ010000030.1 coordinate 11,109, forward strand.
GCGACGGAAGACATTGCCGCCAGTCTGGGACGGATGAAACAGAGCGAACAGGTGATGGTGGGATTTGCCTTGGAGACATGTGATGAGCGACAGCACGCAAAGGACAAACTGGAACGCAAGAATCTGGACTTCATCGTGCTGAATTCACTGCGCGACGAGGGAGCGGGGTTCCGCACCAACACAAACAAGGTGACACTCATCTCACGGAAGGAGACCGAGGAACTGCCCCTCATGTCGAAAAAGGATGTCGCCGCACATATCGTCAACAAACTTTCATCGCTGCTATGAAAAGGCTGCTCTTTGCTTTCGTAACACTTCTATCGCTCTCCCTCACGGCAAGAGCACAGGAACTGAATGCAAAAGTGAGTATCAACTCGCAAAAAATAAGCAACACGAAAGGCTCCGAAGTGTTTGAGGAACTCAAGACACGCATACAGGACTTCCTCAACGACAAGCAATGGACAGAACTGCAGTTCAAGAATGAAGAACGTATCAACTGCAGTTTCAACATCACGATAAACAAATGGACCGATACCACCAATGAATTCGAATGCACTCTGCTCATGAGCAGCACACGTCCCGTGTTTAATTCCTCCTACAACACGACGGTATGGTCCGTGAAGGACGAAAATTTCCATTTCAATTTCCAGCAGTCGGACCAACTGGAGTTTTCCCCGGAGAATATACACAACAATCTCGTTGCCATGCTCGCCTACTATGCCTACATCATCATAGGTATGGACATGGAGTCATTCTCCCTGAAAGGCGGTCAGAAGTTTCTGGAGACGGCTGAAGATATCGTCAGCAAGAGTCAAGCTCTGGGATATGAAGGATGGGCGGCGTTTGATGACTCAAAAAACCGTTTCGGACTCCTGAACGACTATCTCGACGGAGCGCTGGAAGGCATGCGCATACTTATGTATGAATACCACCGGAAGGGTCTTGACCAGATGACGGAAAACCAGGAAAAGGGACGCGAGGCAATACTGACATCCCTCGACAACCTCGATGCCGCACACAAAGCACGTACAATGTCGTCGGTGCCGCAACTGTTCACGGAATACAAACGCGATGAACTTATCAACATCTTTTCCGGAAAGGGAACCGGTCAGGAGCGCACCCGTGTCTATGACATCCTCTTCAGCATCGACCCCTCGTCTGCTTCGAAACTGGAGAAGATAAAGAAATAATTTTTTTTTTCAATGCTGAAACACTTACATATAGAGAACTATGCCCTCATTGAGCAGTTGGACCTCAAGCTGGACGGCGGATTTACTGTCATCACCGGCGAGACAGGTGCCGGCAAGAGTATTCTTCTGGGGGCTATCTCATTGCTGCTGGGAGGACGTGCAGACAGTCACAGCATACTGAAAGGTGCAGAGAAATGTACCGTGGAAGCAGAATTTGACGGGTATCACATTGCACGGGAAATCACTGTCAACGGACGCTCCAAGGCAACCATCAACGGAAAGGCTGCTGCCATCGGAGAACTCAAATCTTTGGGCGACAAACTCATCGACATACACTCCCAGCATCAGAATCTGCTGCTGTCCAAGGAAGACTTCCAGACACAGGTGCTGGATCTTCTGGAAGGCACGTCACTGAATGACTACACTCAGGCCTACAACGCCTTTCTGGAAGCAGAAGAGCAATTCAAGAACGCACAGGAAGCCATGCATCGCAGCCGTGAGGACGAGGAATATCTAAGGTATCAGCTGCAGGAACTGGACGACTTCTCCCCCACTCCCGGCGAGGATGAAGCGCTGGACGACGAACTGCAGACGCTCTCCCACGCAGAAGACATAAAAAACGGACTCTATGAGGCATTCTCTCTCCTGGACAATGACGACTCGGGAGTGCTGGACAACCTCCGTCAAGCCAAACGAGCACTGTCATCCGTTGCTGATGTATATTCTTCTGCAGACGAACTCTCAGAGCGCATCTCGTCCGCTGTTATCGAACTGAGCGACATCGCCGACACACTTTCTTCGGAAGCAGAAGATATTGATGTCAATCCGCAACGTCTGCAAGAAGTGCAGGAGCGTCTGGATATGCTCAACACCCTGGAACACAAACACCACGTGTCATCAAGCGAAGAACTCATCACACTGTGGCAGGACCTGCAGAAGAAACTCAGTTTTATAGACGATGCAGATGTCAATCTTGAGGAACTGGAACGTGCTTTGGCAAAAGCTAAGGACAACGCACTCAAGGAGGCAGACAAACTCACAATGATACGTCGCAAAGCTGCCGCTCTGCTGCATCAGGAGATGGAGACACGCCTTCGTCAGCTGGGCATGCCGAACATACGTTTCGAAGTGATGATTACACGGGGAGAACTGCAACCTACGGGGCAGGACCATATCGTGTATCTCTTCCAGGCCAACAAGAATGCACCGCTCCTTCCCATCAGCGAAATCGCGAGCGGCGGCGAGGTGGCTCGTGTGATGCTCGCCATCAAGGCACTTATCTCCGGAAAAGTGTCTCTGCCCACTATTATCTTTGACGAAATAGACACCGGCACCAGCGGTCAGATGGCACAACAGATGGGACGTATCATGCAGGAGATGGGAAAAGAAGGACGACAGGTGATTTCCATCACCCACCTGCCCCAGATTGCAGCCTGCGGACAGCAGCATCTCAAAATGTGGAAACAGGACACAGAGGAGGCTACGCGCTCTCACATATCAGTTCTCACCACAGAGGAGCGCATTCAGGAACTGGCACATATGCTATCCGGTTCGAAAGTGACCAAGGCTGCTATCGAAAATGCGAAATCGTTACTGAACGTCTAACACAAACAGGCAATCATGAAATATGTTGCTCTTTCCGGCGGTGCCGACAGCGTCTGTCTGCTCCTAAAAATGTTAGAGCAGGGAGAAGATGTGACTGCTCTTCATTGCAATTTTCATTTGCGCGATGAGGAATCCGATCGCGACGAGCAGTTCTGCCGCACCTTATGTAAACGCCTCAATACGGAAATCAGAGTAAAGGATTTCAACACCAGAGAGTATGCCGATGCAAATCACATTTCCATCGAAATGGCTGCCCGGGAACTAAGATACAACTGGTTCGCAGAGGAAACAGACACCATATATGTGGCACACCACAGAGACGATCAGGCGGAAACCGTTCTTATGAATATCATCAGAGGGACTGGTGTAAAAGGTTTGACAGGGATGTCAGCTGAGTCCGTTCTGCATCTGACATCGCACACAGCAGCCGCGCCCAAGTCAATTCTGGTGAAACGTCCTCTGCTTTCATACACAAAGGAGCAAATCATCCGATATCTGGAGGACCGTCATCAGGATTACGTCACCGACTCCACAAATCTCGAAAGGGATGCCCTGCGCAACAGAATCCGCCTGGATATCATCCCGCAAATGGAGCGTCTCAACCCAAAAGTGAAGGAACATCTATGCCAGCTGGCAGAAAATGCAAGTGAGGAACTTCTAACCGGCGAAACAGCTGCGTTATACCATCTGCTTTCTCCTCTCGGTTTTAAGCGCAATCAGATAAAGGAGATTGCCGCACACAAGGGTTCGGAAACACGCATCTGGATTTCCGAAACACATCATCTCGTAAAATCCAAAGGAAACATCACATACGAACAGAAACATACTGTGAGGAAAGAACCCTTCCGTGTGGATGCTGACAAGGTAAACGGCACGTTGCTCTATCGCAGAGTGAGACCCGGCGACCGTTTCCGTCCCTTCGGAATGAAGAAAGGTACGAAACTCGTGAACGACTATCTTGCCGAACGGGGCGTAAATCTTCTGGAACGTGAGAAAACAATTGTGGCCCACACTCCAGAAGGACAAATCGTCTGGGTTGTGGACCACGAGATTGACGACCGTTTCCGTGTGGACGAATCCACACGGAACGTTCTTACACTTACTTTTTCTTAGGAGAAGCCTTCGGAGCAGCTTCCTTCTTTGCTGCGGGTTTCTTAGCCGCAGGTTTCTTTTCTGCAGGTTTCTTTTCTGCAGGTTTCTCCTCAGCATCTGCTTCAGCTTTCTTCTCCTTTGCCTCATACTTGTCGAGACGGGCTCTCAGACGGCTGATTTCATTCTCCTTGACGCTGAGTTCCTCACCAAGGTTGGCTATCTGCGTATAGAGAGCATTCAGTTCGTCGTTCTCCACCTGATCTGAGAACAGATCCCTTACTCTCTTCAGGAAGTCGCCAAGAATATTCATATAGTTGGTGAAGGCGTCGAATGCATTCTCGTAAATGCCGCGATACAAACCGGCAGAAGCTGGCTTTGTGGTCATGAAGCGGAAATTGTTGGATGCCTGCAGACGGTCCCAGTCGGCTTTGATGCGACGGTCCTTGCATGCAAGGATACGACCTACAATCTTCTCGTCATAGAGCTTTGCAAAAGCTTCTCTCTGCATTGTATTGCCAAGCCAGCAACTTGTGTCACGCTCTTCATCGTTCCAACTCACAGGATATACTATTTCCATAGGAGCTACGGGCTTGTTCTTGGCAAGGATTTCGCTTGGAGTGGCGAACTGGATACCACGTGCTCTTGCGCAGGCGGGCAATGCCTTGAAGAACTCCAGAATACCTGTGCTCAGAGGCTGGAACACACCGAGTGCAACGAGTTCCATGAAGATGTTGATGACATCCTCGCCTTCGGGCAGTCCGTTAATCCAGTCACAATACGTGTCTGCAGTAATGGGCTGAGAACCAAAGCGCAGGGAGATGTCGTCCGACAGGTTGTAGTCGCGAAGCAGAAGACCCAGACGATTGTCCTGAGCACAACTATACACAAAGTGGGAACTCTTCCATCCGAGGATGTGCTTTGCACCCTCTGCAATCATACCCTTGAAGCCCATATCGGCACAAATGGCACCTATTTCGTCAGAATAAATGAGAGAAGAGTTGCGCACCACCTTCGGTGTCTGTCCGAACAGCTCCTTCATCTTCTTTGCCTGACGTTTCACTTCCTCGCGGAAACTCTCCTCGTTGCCGATAGAGGCCAGACCGTGGCTGTAGGGTTCAGCCAGGAACTCCACACACTTTGTCTCTGCCAACTGCTGCAGCAGGTCAATCACCTCGGGAGCATACTGCTCCAGCATCTCAATAGCCGTTCCGGAAAGAGAGAATGCCACTTTGAAACCCTCTCCCGACTTTGCCATATCCAGCATTGTGCTGAGAGCGGGGATGTAACTGTTACGAGCCGTCTCCTGAATGGCACGCTCATTCTCGTAATCATCGTAGTAGTAATGGTCCTTACCGATATCGAAGAAACGATATCTCTTCAGGTGAATGGGCTGATGTATCTCGAAATACAAACAAATCTGTTTCATTGCTTTTTAAAATTTAATCTGGTTTATTAAATGTTTTTCACGGCCTCAAGATACTCCCAATTGTCAAACCAGCCACGGCCGATAAGCTGATTGTAACATTCACGTATTCTCAAACCGACCTTCTGCCAGGTGATCTGATCCACTTCCTTCAGTCCCTCTTCTGCGAGATACTGATACAGACTTTCATTGGTGCAGATGCTGTAGATAGCGTCAGCCATAGCATCGATATCCCAGTAGTCCACCTTAATCACGTTCTTCAGTATCTCACCGCAGCCCGACTGTTTCGAAATGATACAAGGACAACCGCATTGCATTGCTTCTAGAGGTGCGATACCAAAAGGCTCTGATACAGAGGGCATTACGAACACATCTGAATTCTTATATGCTTCGTACACCTGTTTTCCTCTCTGGAATCCGGGGAAGTGAAAACGGTCGGCAATACCTCTTTCTGCAGCCAAGCGTATCATAGCGTTCATCATATCACCGCTGCCTGCCATGCAGAAACGGATGTTATGTGTGCGCTGCAGCACCTTTGCCGCTGCTTCGACGAAGTATTCCGGACCTTTCTGCATCGTGATACGTCCGAGGAACGTCACCACTTTCTCGTCAGGAGTCTTGTTGGGCACGATGGCCTGATACTCCTCTGAGAGAGGGTAAACGGCGTTGTGCATTGCCACACATTTCTTCGGATCCTGGTGATACTGATTTATCACGGTCTGCCTGGTCAGCTCACTCACACACATGATACAGTCGGCGTGATCCATACCGTTCTTCTCAATGCCGTAAACGGTGGGGTTAACCTTTCCGCGGCTGCGGTCGAAATCCGTCGCGTGCACGTGTATACATAAAGGTTTACCGCTTACCATCTTGGCATGCACACCTGCGGGATACGTCAACCAGTCGTGAGCATGTATCAGATCGAAGTCCTCGCTGCGGGCCAACACTCCGGCTATGATGCTGAAGTTGTTTATCTCCTCGTGGAGATTGCCGGGATATCCTCCGGCAAACTGGATACATCCCATGTCGTCCAATCCCTGCAGATAGTTGAAGTCTGCATACAGATGGTCGCGGAAGCGATAGTAGTCGACGGCGGTGTGACCGACAAAGCGGTCCTTAATGTCGTCATAGTTCTTGTCTCGCCATACTACAGGCACCTGACTCATATTGATGATATTCAGGAACTTTTCCTCTTCGCCTGTAGGTTTTGGAAGACAGAATGTCGTCTGCACATCGCCCTGAAGGCTCAAACCCTTTGTTATACCATAACTGGCAACAGCGAGTCCTCCGTAGATTTTAGGAGGGAACTCCCAACCGAACATTAGTACTTTCATTCTTTCGTTCCTCCCTATTTTAATATTCGTTATACTGATCCAAAAGTTTTACAACTCTCATTATCTCCGCCACGTTCATAGCAAACGATATCGCTCCTCTTCCGTGGAACGGAGGATTGCCGTCGAACAGTTCGGGAATCGTGCCGATGCAGTGGTAGAAGAGTTCCTCTTCATAGCCCACCAGCAGACGGTCCACATAGCTCACCTTGCTCATTCCGTGAATCTTCAGACAGGCCTCCATATAGAATCCTGCCAACCAGGGCCATGCTGTGCCCTGATGGTAAGCGTAGTCGCGCTGCACCTGCGGACCTACATACATGGGATTATATCCGCTCGATTTGGGTGACAGCGAGCGCAGACCCTTGGGAGTGAGCAGTTCCCTTGTGCAGAAGTCCAGCACACTCTTTCTCTGCTTCTTGTCCAGAGGAGAATACTCCAGAGCGGCGGCGAACACCATATTGGGTCTTACCAGATAGTCGCGATAGCCGTCCACAGCGTAGTCGCACAGATAGCCGTGCTCGTTCCAGAACACCTCCACGAAGCTTTCCTTCACCTTGTCGGCAGCCTCCTGGAATTCCTTTGCGCACTCCTCTTCGTTCATCTTCTTGCAGACATCCACGGCAAACATCAGTGCATTGTACCACAGGGTGTTGATTTCCACCACATAGCCCGTACGCGGCACGATGGGGCGTCCGTTGGCAGTGGAGTTCATCCACGTCATTGCCTTCTGTTTTCCTTCAACATACAGCAGGCCGTTTTCCTTGACCTCAATATGAGGATGCTTTCCGGCCTGTATCCACTGCACCATATCGCGCAGAAGTTTTCCGTAGTTCTTGATGCACTTGTCCATGCTCACCATCAGTCCGTACTGCTGGATACACCACACAGCCCACAACATGGCGTCGGGCATCTCCATCTCCTGTATGTTCACAGCGAGCGGTTTTCCCTTCATGAAGGCCTTGATACCCTTCTGCGCAGTCTTCATCACGGCCTCGTATTTGTCCGTCTCGTGATTGGTAAGCGTCAGACCCGGCAGAGACACGAACATGTCGCGCGCCCTGCACTTGAACCAAGGATATCCGGCCAGCACGTAGTCTTCCGTGGTGCGGTGCACGATAAACTGATGTGCGCTGTTGACCAGCGTGTTGTAGAAATTGTCGCGCGGTGTGCGTATTTTCACCTCGAAGTCGGCCAGTTCAGCCAGTTTTGAGGTATCTATCTCGCTCAGACCTGCCGAGAACACCACGCTCTCGCCCTTCTTAATCTTGAATTCGAAATAGCCGGGCACATACAGGTCCTCATTGGATGCGTATCCGCGTTCCTGCTCCTTGGGGTATTCCACACCTCTGTACCAGTCGGGACGGTAAACGAAATCGTTCTCCTTGTTTATCTGCATGTACAGATTGGGATATCCTGCGTAGAGCTTGCATGAGATACCGTTCTCACAGATGTTGTACTCCCTGTTTGCGGCATAGTTCTCATGGGTGTACTCCCTCACCGAACGGAACGCCAGGAAGGGCTGCAGACGCAACGTTGTCTCCGAGTGTCCGTCCACCAGCGTGTAACGTATGATTATACGGTTCTCAAAATGCTGGAACATCTGCTCCCTCTTCAACAACACGCCACCCACCCTGTAGATGGTCGTCGGCACCTGCAGGGAGTCGAATTCCCTGATGTACTTGTGCCCGCGAGGAGCAAAGTTGTCTCCACTGTATTTGTGCAGACCGAGATTAAATTCCGCTCCATGCTGTATCACTGTGGCATCCAGCGAGGAGAGCAGGACGTGGTTTTCATCGTCGAGCTCAGGAACGGGCACCACTAACAGACCATGATACTTGCGGGTGTTACAATCGACGATAGTCGAACATGAATAGGCTCCACTGCGATTACTTCTCAGAATCTCCTTTGGAAGAGACTCTTCAAGATTCGTCATCAGAGTCTTGTCAAAACGCAAATAACTCATAAGTTAAGGTTATATAGATTAAATATTTTAAGGTTTCGCCCTCAAATTTACACTTTTTCTCGTAAAGAATTTTGGATAGTCAGCAATAATTTAGTACTTTTGTGTCATAAAACATATTTTAGCCAAGCGAAATGAGCAAAAGAAAGATAGAATTGGAGAAAATTTTGGGACAAATGGCCGAATTTTTCAACACTTTATCTCGTTCTCAGCAAGAAGAGCTGAAACAACACATTCAAGTGCGCTCATACAAGAAGAACGAACTCTTCTACGGCGAGGGTGAAACACCCGACACTCTCTACTGTCTGCTGCAGGGCAAAGTGAAAATATTCAAGGAGGGAGCCAGCGGCAGAAATCAGATTATGCGCGTGGTGAATGCCGTGGAGTATTTCGGCTACCGTGCTGCTTTTGCCGGTGAACCGTTCATCACTGCAGCCGCAGCCTTCGAGCCCTCTCTCGTGGCAGCCATACC
>CADCNQ010000031.1 GCA_902802815.1 uncultured Bacteroidales bacterium
CAGTATTTCCATGACAGCATTATCCGTTGGTTTTGTTGCCGCTTTTATCAGCGGATGCATTGCATGCAAATGGATGATTGCGCTCGTCAAGAGAGGACGCCTTGTGTGGTTCGCCATCTATTGTGCAATTGTCGGCAGCAGCCTGTTAATCTATTCTCTGCTTTGACAGACTACAAGGAGGGAGTCGTCCTCGCTTTCGACAAACCGTTGGGTTGGACATCTTTCCAACTTGTTAGCAAGGTGCGGAACACACTTTGCCAGCATCTGCATGAGAAAAAACTCAAAGTGGGGCACGCCGGCACTCTTGACCCTCTGGCCACGGGGGTTCTCCTTATCTGTACAGGACGAGCCACAAAAACCATCGATGAGTTGCAGGCAAAAACAAAAGAATATATCGCCACCCTGCAACTTGGTGCTACAACTGCAAGTTTTGATCTTGAAAAGCCGGTTGATGCTACATTCCCTACAAATCACATCACTCTATCCCTTATTGAAGACGTACTGAAACAGTTTATCGGGCATATAGAGCAGATTCCTCCTGTATTTTCTGCCGTTAAGGTTGACGGCAAACGTGCCTATGACCTTGCCCGAAAGGGACGCGAAGTTGAACTGAAACCGAAAAGTCTGGTTATCGATGAAATCGAGATTATTAATTTCTCCGCGGAAAGTATGCAGTTGACATTGCGCATTGTATGCAGCAAAGGCACGTATATTCGGGCACTGGCCCGGGATATCGGCGAGGCTCTGCAATCCGGCGCTCACCTTATAGCCCTTCGACGCACACGAGTCGGACAATGGCACGTTGACAACTGCCTCACATTAGAAAAATTTGAAGAAACAATATGAAACTATCTCAATTCAAGTACAAGTTACCGGAAGAACGTCTCGCACAGTATCCAACCCCCTTCTCTCCCGGAGAGGAGCGCCCGTACTTCCATCGTGATGAGTGTCGCTTAATGGTGATTCATGCCAAAAGCGGAATCATTGAGCATCGTGAGTCTTTCCGCGATGTCATAAATTTCTTTGACGAGAAAGACTGTTTCGTTTTCAATGACACTCAGGTCTTTCCCGCACGCCTCTATGGTAACAAAGAAAAGACCGGAGCCAAAATTGAGGTATTTCTCTTACGTGAACTGAACCCAAATCTAAACCTTTGGGATGTGCTGGTGGATCCTGCGCGCAAGATTCGTATCGGAAACAAGCTGTACTTTGGCGAAGACCAGTCTATTGTGGCAGAAGTTATCGATAACACAACCAGCAGAGGACGCACACTGCGCTTTCTCTATGACGGTCCGCACGATGAGTTCAAACGTATACTTTACGCTATGGGCGAAGCACCTCTTCCCCGTGAAATAATAAAGCGCCCGTCCGAACCGGAAGACCTTGAAGACTTCCAGTGTGTTTTCGCAAAACACGAAGGAGCTGTCACTGTTCCCACGGCAGGACTTCATTTCTCGCCACAGATGCTCAAGATAATGGAAATCAAGGGTATTGAGACAGCATTCGTCACTCTGCACTGTGGTTTGGGCTGTTTCCGTGAGATAGATGTAGAGGATCTGACAAAACACAAAATGGACAGCGAGGAAATGCATGTTGATGAGACTGCCTGCGATATTATCAACCGCACCAAGGCAGAAGGACATCGCGTCATTGCAGTCGGCACCACCGTACAACGTGTTCTGGAGACAGCTGTCAGCGCAGACGGAAAGCTGAAGCCTTTCGACGGATGGACCAACAAATTCATCTTCCCTCCCTACGAATTCCAGACGGCTGATGCAATGATAGCCAACTTCTATCTTCCCTATTCTTCCCTTCTGATGCTGTCGTGTGCATTCGGCGGGTATGACCTGGTCATGAAGGCATATAAGGAAGCACTTAAATACAACGAGGCAGATCCCAAGCGCCGCTATCGTTTCGGCACATTCGGAGATGCCATGCTCATACTTCAGGATTGACACACCAACTGTATCTTTCGCTAGGCAGCAATCTCGGGGACAGGAAAAAAAATCTCGAAGATGCCCTCTCACTGATAGGTGATTTGGTGGGACACGTTTGCCGTGTTTCATCATTCATTGAAACTGAGCCCTGGGGATTTGACAGCAAGAACACCTTTCTCAATGCAGCCTGCTTGGTGGAGACTGCTCTTACACCCGAACAATGCCTGAATATCACACAGGAAATCGAGCGGAAACTCGGCCGAAAAGCAAAGAGCGTAGACAGCTACGAGGATCGCCCGATAGACATTGACTTGCTGTCATACGACAATTTAAATATCAACACCCCGGAGCTCACTCTGCCTCATCCTAGAATGCATGAGCGAGAGTTCGTAATGATACCCCTAAAAGAAATTACTCACTGACATGTGGACAGATTTGAGCGCTTGCAACCACATGAAAAAATGCTAAAATCACATGAACAATTATCTATTTACATCCGAAAGTGTTTCAGAGGGTCATCCCGACAAAGTAGCCGACCAGATCAGCGATGCTGTGCTGGACAAACTGCTGGCCTTCGACCCTAATTCCAAGGTGGCTTGCGAAACACTTGTCACCACCGGTCAGGTGATTCTTGCCGGAGAAATCAAGACACAGGCATATGTGGACCTTCAGCGTATTGCCCGTGAAGTAATCAGCCGCATCGGTTATACGAAAAGTGAGTACATGTTCGAGGCAAACTCCTGCGGGGTCCTCTCTGCTATCCACGAACAGAGTGCAGATATCAATCAGGGTGTTGAACGTGCCAATCTGGAGGAGCAGGGTGCCGGGGATCAGGGTATGATGTTCGGTTACGCCACCTCCGAGACAGAGAACTTCATGCCACTCTCCCTCGACCTTGCCCATCGCCTGCTTATTGAACTGGCAGCCATTCGCAAAGAGGGCAAGGAGATGACATATCTGCGTCCCGACGCAAAAAGCCAGGTTACAGTTGAATACAACGAGAACAACCGTCCTGTGCGCATCGACACCATTGTCCTCTCCACGCAGCACGATGAGTTCGACAGCGACGAACGTATGCAGCAGCAGATTCGCCACGATATCATCAATATTCTCATTCCGCGCGTCAAGGCCAACATCAAGAACGAAAACATACGGGCTCTTTTTGATTCCGATATTACCTACCATGTGAATCCTACGGGTAAATTCGTCATCGGAGGCCCGCACGGCGACACCGGACTCACAGGCCGCAAAATCATTGTCGACACCTATGGTGGCAAGGGTGCTCACGGCGGAGGGGCGTTCTCGGGCAAAGACCCCTCGAAGGTGGACCGCTCGGCTGCATACGCAGCACGCCATATTGCCAAAAACATGGTGGCTGCAGGAGTGGCCGACGAGATGCTCGTACAGCTCTCCTACGCTATCGGAGTGGCCCAACCGGTGAGCATATATGTCAACACCTACGGGACATCACACGTTTCCCTTCCCGACGGTGATATTGCTAAAAAAATCGGTGAAATCTTCACTCTCACGCCATATCAGATAGAGCAGCGCCTCAAACTGCGTAATCCCATTTACGAGGAGACGGCTGCATACGGTCATATGGGTCGCACCCCGCAAACGGTCACCAAGACCTTCGAAAGTCTCTACAACGGAGGGAAAAAGACTGTACAGGTGGAACTCTTCACCTGGGAGAAACTGGATTACGTTGACCTCATCAAAAAAGCATTTGCGCTATGAATATAGCAGTATACTGCGCCAGCAGTGACGAGATCGATGCCAAATACTTCAAGGCGGCAGAGCGTCTGGGCCGGCTTATGGCAGAGAAGGGTCTGACCATGGTCAACGGTGCGGGACGCATAGGACTCATGGGGGCGGCTTCAGACGCATCTCTCAGCAACGGGGGGCGCGTGATAGGTGTTATTCCCGGTTTCATGGTGGAATACGGATGGAACCACCCCGGATTGTCCGAAACGGTTCAGACACCCGACATTCAGTCACGACAGGCGAAGATGGCCGAAATCTCCGATGCAGCCATAGCCCTGCCGGGAGGTATCGGCACGTTGGCAGAACTTTCAGAGGTAATCGCCTGGAAACAACTCGACTTATACCACAAGCCCATTGTCATCCTCAATACGGACGGTTACTGGGACGAACTGCTGCTTTATCTTGAGCGTGCACACAGAGAACATTTCATGCGCAAACAGAATGCCATTGTCTGGGACGTTGCATCCACACCGGAAGAAGCCATCGACATCATTTTAAGTTCGAAGCACCATTGAATCGTCTCTCACTTCTGCAGTATACTCCATCTGAGGACCCCGTGTTTGTATGCCTCTTTGTGGTATGCATGGTATTGTTCGTACCGCTTCTCTTCTTCTGCAGCAAACGTTCCCTACCGTGGTATCTTCCTCTCTCCCTTTTCGGAGGACTCACACTTCGCTATCTGCTTCACGACCCCTCTCTCCTGCACATCTGCGGACTGACCGTATTGTCCTATTATCTCTATCGAGCGATGATTGGAAGATTCATCAACTGGGTCTTTTTTACGCATGAAAAATTTTTACAATGGGAACCTGCATACAACATTTCCCTACGTGTTGACTATATACTTTTCGGCCTTTTTCTCAGTTGGCACTTATTCTATGCCAAACCCGACATATTGAGTCCTTTAATCCTACTCTACGGGCTTATCCTGTGCCGAATTTGGCTTTACTCCAAAGCCTACCCCATATTTTTCTCAAAAATAAGCTCTTGTTTGCACTTTTTTGTGTACCTTTGCACTCTTGAAGTAATACCTGTGCTCATAATTCCCACATTATACAGCGTTACAGAAATAGAAGTTTAAGGTAAAAATAACGGACCGGACATGATTAAGAAGATTCTCATTTCGCAGCCAAAACCCGCCACAGAAAAGTCACCCTATTATGAGATTGCCCAACGATATGGAGTAGAAATTGTTTTTCGTCCATTCATCAAAGTGGAAGGTTTGACTCCTGCCGAGTTCCGTTCTCAGCACATCAGCATTCTTGAGCACAGCGCCGTGGTATTCACATCACGTCACAGCATCGACCATTTCTTCGGTCTCTGCAAGGATATGCGAGTACACATCCCCGAGTCGATGAAGTATTTCTGCCTGAGCGAACAGATTGCTCTCTATATCCAGAAGTACATCCCTTACCGCAAGCGTAAGGTGTTCTTCGGTGAAACTGGCAAGATGGAGGCACTCGTGCCGCAGATGTCCAAGCATAAGAACGAGCGCTACCTCATTCCCCTCAGCGACGTTCACAACGACTCAATAGCCAATCTTCTCGACGAGGCCGGCATCGCACACACCGAAGCTGTCATGTATCGCACCGTTTCCAACGATTTCAAGGAGGGCGAGCCCTTCGACTACGATATGCTCATTTTCTTCTCGCCCAGCGGTATTCAGTCGCTTCTGAAGAATTTCCCCAAGTTCAAGCAGAACAACATCGCCATCGCCACCTACGGCCCCACCACTGCGCAGAGTGTCATTGATGCCGGTTTGCGTCTGGATCTTCAGGCTCCCAACGACGAGCATCCCAGCATGTCGTCCGCTCTCAATTCCTATCTGCTCAAAGTCAATGATGATTAACGGCCTTCCCCGGGAAGAAAGGCTCAAAAGCCTGAAGGCCATAGAAGCTCTCTTCTCCGGCACAAACCGTTCTGCAACAGATTTTCCCCTGAAGGTCATTTGGTGCAACACCTCCGAGCCGACATCACGTCTGCTCGTTTCCGTTTCCAAGCGGCAACATCGCAGAGCTGTCGCCCGCAACCGCATCAAACGCCAGATACGTGAGGCCTACCGCCTGCACAAAGATTCCGTCACCACTCCGTGCGACATAGCATTCCTTTGGCTCTCAAAGGATTTCTTTCCCACATCTGTCATCACCAGGAAGGTCACTTCCCTGCTCAATAAAATCTCATGCGCCGACTCCTGATTCTTCCCATACGGTTCTATCAGCGGTGCATTTCCCCCCTGACACCGCCGTCGTGCCGGTTCACACCGACATGCAGTCAGTATGCCGTTGAGGCTATTGAGAAGTACGGTCCCGTGAAGGGTCTCTATCTGGCCGTTCGCCGTCTCCTGAGATGCCATCCCTGGGGAGGTCACGGTTACGACCCTGTTCCATGAATACAAAACAACACAAATAACTCACACACTATGGATTTTAACAAGATTTCCGCTGCAGAAGCCGCAGCACTCATCCAGAACGGCCAGACCATCGGTCTTTCAGGCTTCACTCCCGCAGGTGTGCCCAAATGCACTCCCGCCGAAATAGCAAAGAAGGCAGAGGCAGAGCATGCTGCCGGTCGTCCCTTCAAAATCAGCGTTTTCACCGGTGCTTCCACAGGCCAGAGCTGCGACGGTGCGCTCTCCAACGCCGGTGCCATTGATTTCCGCGCTCCCTACACCACCAACCCCGACTTCCGCAAGAACGTCAACCAGAACACCCTGAACTACTCGGATCTCAACCTGTCCAACATGGCTACACAGATCCGTCAGGGATATCTCGGTCCCGTCAACTGGGCCATTATCGAGGCCTGCGACATCGAGCGTGTCGGCACAAAGGCTCACATCTACCTCACAGCTGCCGGCGGTATCTCTCCCACAGTGTGCCGTCTTGCCACCGAGGGCATCATCGTGGAGCTCAACGCCTTCCACTCTCCCAAGAGCAAGGGTATCCACGATGTCTATGAGATTGAGGACCACCCGCATCGCACCCCCATCATGATCAACAAGGCCAGCGACCGCATCGGTAAGCCCTATGTTGAGGTGGACGCTTCTCGCATTGTGGGCGTCGTGGAGTGCAACATCCCCGACGAGGCACGCGCCTTCAAGGATCCCGACCCCATCACGTCGCAGATCGGCCAGAACGTTGCCGACTTCCTGCTCCTCAATATGAAGCAGGGCCTCATCCCCTCTTCATTCCTCAATCTGCAGAGCGGTGTGGGCAGCGGTGCCAATGCTGTGCTCGGTGCTCTTGGCCAGTGCTCCGAGGTGCCCGACTTCAACATCTACACCGAAGTGCTCCAGGACGCTCCCGTGGGACTTATGAAGCAGGGCCGTGTGCTCTCGGCCAGCGCATGTTCTCTCACCGTCACCAACGAGTGTCTGCTGGACATCTACGACAATATGGACTTCTTCAAGGACAAGCTTGTGCTCCGTCCCTCTGAGATTTCCAACTGTCCCGAGGTCATTGCCCGTATCGGTGTCTGCTCTCTCAACACGGCCATCGAGTGCGACATCTACGGCCACGTCAACAGCACCAAGATCTGCGGCACGAAGATGATGAACGGTATCGGTGGCAGTGCCGACTTCACCAACAATGCCTACCTCTCCATCTTCACCTGCGGTTCCACGACTAAGGGCGGTGCCATCTCAAGCATCGTACCGTTCGCCAGCCATATCGACCACACCAACCATTTCATCGATGCTGTCATCACCGAATACGGTGTTGCCGACCTGCGCCACAAGAGCGACATGCAGAAGGCCGAGGCTCTCATCGCCGTTGCACATCCCGACTACCAGCCTATGCTCCGCGACTATCTGAAGTACGCAGAGAAGACCGGCGGTCACACGCACCACTGCCTCTCAGCAGCGTTCGCCATGCACGACACCTTCATCCGCAAGGGCGATATGCGCCTTACCGATTTTTCCGAATACGTGAAATAATCGAGCTCAGCTCGGTCTCCCATCCCTCCGACGGATACACAAACCAGTATCCGTCGGCATCGGGAACCTCAATAGCGACGCGAAACAGGTCGCGTCCTTTTTCTAATAGCATCTCCAGACCCTTATCGGATATCTCAAAGCAAGGCACCTGCCAGTATTTCGGGCTGTGGCCGGTGGTTTGGTTTGCACGGAACTGCAAATCCCCTGATGTTGTCGGCACGCCTCCGTCGCCGTGTATTATCGACTCCAGGTCGGGTGTTTCACCCGTTCCCACTACAGGATAACTGTCGGCAATACACTTTGCTCTCAGTATTCTGCGGTCCGCTATGTCGAGGAAGAGAAGTCCTCTTCCGGCAGGATAAGTGGGCGCTTGCGGCTTTGATGCCAGGGCAATGGCGAAGATATAGGATGTGTCGGTCAGTTGCTCGAGTCTCACCCACTGCTCCGATGCCTGTCCGTTGATTGCATGTCCTTCCACTATTGCCTTCGAATCCTCTCCGCGCGGCTTCTTCACCGTCTGCAGCGAGTTGACATCCACTATTTTCTTCGACGGCATCGTGATTCTCACCATCGTTCTTCCGTTGATGGGCTCGGTAATTTGCTTGTATCCGTTTTTTGTCACCCGCACCTTGTTCCTATTGCTCTGCACGGGCAGCAGGAATAGTCCGTTGCCGTCTGTCGTTGTCTGGTTGAGCACGCGGTCTCTCTTATCCACCTCCACCACGGTGGCTCCCTCCACAGCTCCCTGTGCATCCATCACCTTTCCGCTCACCTGTTGTGCCTTCATTCCGGCTGCCGTGCCCAGCAGCAGAGTCACAGTCAATAGTAGGTTTTTCATCTCCTTATTGCTTTTTATCGTAGTTTATTATCATTTCCGCGGCTACGCACAGTTCGTCGTACCACTTTTCTCCAAACCGTCTCACCAGCGCCTCCTTCAGGAAGCGATACAATTCCACTCCCTCTTTCTCTCCGCGCTTGCGCGCCGCCTCGCATATATTCCAGCGGTGATACTGCAGCCCCACGAGTCCTCCGCCGAAGCGCTTTTCCCTGATGGGATACAGGTGGCATGATATCGGTTTCTCGGGCAGCAGACATCCTTTCGGACCTCTGAACACGCAGTCTCCCCCGTCCACGATGCTTGTCACGAGTTCCCCTTCCGGGTCGGCGTACGCCACTCCCTGCCTGTCCACCACGGCCTGTGCCGAGGCTCTCATTGCGGGCCATATGTCGTCCAGCACGCTTTCTATCCGGGCTATCTCGTCCATTGTCACGGGTGCTCCGGCGTCGCCCTCTTCGCAGCAGCGTCCCGTGCAGGCACTTATGTCGCACGCAAATTTCTCCGTGATGATGTCCGTATGCACGATGACATCGCCCACCTGCAGCATCGGAGGCAGTTCATTCACCATTGTATCGCCTCCTTTCCGTGTTCTGTGAGATAGCGGTTGCACAGTTCGAAATGATGATTTCCGAAGAATCCCCTGTAGGCCGACAGCGGACTCGGGTGTGCGCTCCTCAGTATGAGATGTCTCTTCCCGTCGATGAGCGATGCCTTCTTTCCCGCCGGTGCACCCCACAGCATGAACACCAGTCCGTCCCTCTCCTCGGAGAGCGTCTTTATCACGGCGTCCGTGAATGTCTCCCATCCCCGTCCCGAGTGGCTGAATGCCTGGTGTGCCCTCACCGTGAGACAGGTGTTGAGCAGGAACACTCCCTGCCGGGCCCAGCGTGTCAGATTGCCCGACTGCGGTATCTCCGCTCCGGTCTCGTCCTTCACCTCCTGGAATATATTGCGCAGCGAGGGCGGGAACTGCACCCCTTCGGGCACAGAGAAACACAGGCCGTGTGCCTGTCCCTCGCCGTGGTAGGGGTCCTGCCCCAATATCACCACGCGCACCTTGTCAAAGGGTGTGGTGTCGAAGGCGTTGAAGATGAGCGGTCCCGGCGGATAACAAACACAGGAGCCGTACTCCGAGCGAACGAATCGTGTCAGTTCCTCAAAGTACGGCTTCCCGAATTCCTTATCCAGATGAGCCTTCCAGCTATCTTCTATCCTTACATCCACTAGTCACTTATCAGGCACTTGCCTGTCATTTCCTCCGGTTGTTCCAGACCCATGATGTGCAGGATGCTGGGTGCCACGTCGGCCAGCACTCCGGCTTCCACCTTGGCCTGCTTGTTTTCGGTCACGTAGATGAAGGGCACGGGGTTGAGCGAGTGTGCCGTGTTGGGCGTACCGTCGGGGTTCAGTGCGTTGTCGGCGTTTCCGTGGTCGGCGATGATTATTGTCTCGTAGCCGACAGCCTTCGCTGCCTCCACCACCTCGCTCACGCACTTGTCCACAGCCGCTACGGCCTTCTCTATTGCCTCATACACTCCCGTGTGGCCCACCATGTCACCGTTGGCGAAGTTCACCACGATGAAGTCGTACTTGTCTTCCTTTATGGCAGCCACCAGTTTGTCCTTCACTTCGAAGGCAGACATCTCGGGCTTGAGGTCGTAGGTCTGCACCTTGGGTGAAGCCACCAGCACGCGCTCCTCGCCGTCGTATGGAGCCTCGCGACCGCCGTTGAAGAAGAATGTCACGTGTGCATACTTCTCCGTCTCGGCTGTATGGAGCTGTGTCAGTCCCTTCTGCGAGAGGTATTCGCCCAGCGTGTTCTCCACGTTCTCCTTGGGGAAGAGGATGTGCACGCCCTTGAACGATGCGTCGTAGGGTGTCATGCAGTAGTACTGCAGACCGGGTATTGTCTTCATGCCCTGCTCCGGCATATCCTGCTGTGTGAGTGCTATTGTGATTTCCTTGGCGCGGTCGTTGCGGTAGTTGAAGAATATCACCACGTCGCCCTCCTTGATGGTGCCGTCCACGGTGGCATTGTGTATGGGTTTGATGAATTCGTCCGTCACGCCCTCGTCATAGCTCTCCTGCATTGCCTGCACCATGTCGGTGGCCTGCTTTCCCTCGCCGTTGACGATGAGGTCGTAACCCACCTTCACACGCTCCCATCTCTTGTCGCGGTCCATGGCGTAGAATCGTCCCACGATGCTTGCTATGGCGGCGTTGCCGGCCTTTTTGCATTCATCCGTCACCTGCTGTATGAAACCCTTGCCGGACTGCGGGTCTGTGTCGCGACCGTCCATATAGCAGTGCACGAAGGTGTTCTTCACGCCGTATTCCTTACCTATCTCGATGAGTTTGAACAGGTGGTCGAGCGACGAGTGCACACCGCCGTTGCTGGTCAGACCCATCAGGTGTACGCTCTTGCCCTGCTCCTTGGCGTATGTGTATGCGGAGATTATTTCCTTGTTTTTGAGGATGCTTCCGTCCTTGCATGCGCGGTTGATTTTCACGAGGTCCTGATACACGATGCGTCCTGCGCCGATGTTGAGGTGTCCCACTTCGGAGTTGCCCATCTGTCCGTCGGGCAGTCCCACGTTCTCACCGCATGCCAGCAGATAGCTGTTGGGGTAGTTTTCTGCCAGATAGTCCATGTAGGGTGTCGGTGTGTTGTAGATCACGTCACCCTTTCCCTTGTTACCGATGCCCCATCCGTCGAGGATCATCAAAAGTGCTTTCTTTGCCATATCTATATATGTTTTTTGTTTGTTTTTATGCAAATTGAAAATTTGACTTTCGATTTGCAAAAGTAGCTGTTTTCTTTAATTTATGCAAGAGTTTTTGCTATTTTTATTGTATAAAAATGTGGTTTCTGCAATACTAAACCATTTTAGTGACCAATATGTCCAAGAAAAAGGTAGTTTTTATGACACGTTTAGAGGAAGGGTTACTCTGAATACGCTTGGCCGCAGTGGCCGTAGTGGCCGGTGGCAGGTGAGAAATATTTTGCTGTCCCGAAAATTTAGCGATAAAAATTTGGTGGTATCATATCTTTTTCGTACCTTTGCAACTGATAATATTTAATCAGTTTGTCGCTCGTTGTTATGGATACAGATAATATGTTATCAGTTCTCGACAGCCTCACCACAGAGTCTGTGGACGAGATAACCCTCAAACTTGCGGCCGATTTCCGCAAAAGACGGATAGAGAAAAATCTGACACGCGAGCAGGTAGCTCAAAAGGCGGGGATTGCTGTCAGCAACATTGTCAGATTTGAGCAGAAAGGCCTCATCTCATTGACAAATCTGGCAGCACTGGCCATGGCCCTGAACTACACGCACGAGATAAAGAATCTGTTTGCCGTCCCAAAATACAGCACAATGGAGGAACTGACACAGATACGTAAAAACAGCAATAAGAAAAAAGCCCACCGCAAGCCATGAAACATATTGAACGTCTTACCGTAAAATACCGGGGCCGCATTGTAGGCACCCTCTCGCTGACTCCCGACAACAGACTCTGTGCATTCGAATACGACAACACCTGGTTGGCAGAGGGTTTCAGCATCTCACCGCTGGAAATGCCTCTGCAGAAAGGACTGTTTATCGCAAAGCCGCAACCGTTCTCCGGTGGATTCGGCATTTTCGAAGACAGTTTGCCGGACGGCTACGGACGCTACCTCATACATAAGACGCTGCAGCGCCAGGGCATCAACGATGCCGCCCTTTCGTCGCTTGACATGTTGAGCATCGTGGGCACCGGGGGAATGGGGGCGCTCACCTATCATCCGGAAAACGGCATCTGCAGCAATCTCGATGAAACCGACCTTGATCTGCTGCAGCAAAAGGCACTGGAGGTGTTGAAGGAGCAGCAGGATGAAGATGCCGGGCTGCTGCTCTACAACAGCGGAAACAGCGGCGGCGCACGTCCGAAGGCCGTCTTCCGCGACAGCGAAGGACACTGGCTGGTCAAGTTCCGCCACACTTACGACCCTCAGGATATCGGGCTTCAGGAGTTTCATTACAACGAAACGGCCAAAGCATGCGGAATCCGTGTACCGGACTTCAGACTGATGAACGGACGCTATTTCGCTTCGCGCCGTTTCGATATTGCCGACGACGGACAACGTATCCACACAGCCACGTCGGGAGGCCTGCTCTGTCTGTCGCTGACAAATCCTGTACTCGACTACGGCAATCTTCTGGCTCTGACAGGTTATCTCACACAGAATGCGCAGGACGTGGAGGAGATGTATCGTCGCATGGTCTTCAACTATCTTACGGACAACAAAGACGACCACTGCAAGAATTTCAGTTTCTATGTCCGTGAAGACGGCAGCAACCGCTACAGCTGGCATCTTGCTCCGGCCTATGACCTGACTCTTTGCACGGAAGGCTACAATGGAGAACATGCCACCTCGGTGAACGGCACCGGCAGTCCGTCACTTGCCGACATGATTGCTGTCGGTGTTAAAAACAAGATGAGGGAGCTGCGCTGCCGTGAAATATTTGAGGAAGTCGAGTCAGCTTGCGGTGACCTGTTGATTCACGCTATTCCCCGAGGGGCCCTCTGAATACGCTTGGCCGCAGTGGCCGAAAAGATGTATGATGTAAGAGGTAAGAGGTAAAAAGTAAAAAGTAACAACTTGTTCACTCGTCCACCAACTACTTGTCAACAGAAAAAAGATTTTTATTGTTTTTTTCTTTATCGCTCTAGGACAGAAATGTGATTTCAGTGTGAGATTTTACTAAAAATGGCTTCCGAGAATGCAAAAACAGCACTTTTTTTCAAAAAAAATTAAAATTTTGGAACAACATATATAATAAAAGGTATATCTTTGTTCTCGCAAATGTGCATTTCCGCATGTTTTTGCACCAAACCTCACCCGGGCGCGGGTGGCAGTCGGTAAAACTCCGTTTTTGGGGGCAAGGGCCGGCAGAAAGTCCTGGAGAGACATCCAGGCAGACAAGGCGTTCCGCGCTTTATCCTATTATTCGAAATCGCCAATTTCACATGAATAAACTAGAGAAGGATAGAGAGTATGCGACGCCCTTTCCGTGTGTTTATTGTTAGCACGTGGTGACCCTACGCCGCGATAGCAATTGCATACACGGCGTGGGGTTGCTATCTTTACTTATTTCTCTAATGGTGTTTGGCGATACCAGAATAATGGTGAGTAAGGACAGGCTCTCACGCTTTTTTTGTTTGAGGTTGTCAGACATCTGATTTCCCGCACCAGACATTTTCGTGAGTTGTTTTGGCAGTTATCTGCACGTCGTTGTCTTTGATGACGATGTGACGAGAGATTTAAAAACAAAATAACTAATTAATTTACTAAATCATTTTACTATGAAAAGAAAACTATTCTTTTTATTGGCTTTGATGTTGACGATATTCAACGCAAAGTCGGAAAATGCCTATCAGACATATCTGACGGCAGCAAAAGGTTGGGAACAAGTAACAGACCTTTCCTCTATGACATTGAACAATTATTATTTTGCTATCGTCAGCAATGATAACACGGATTTGATGGTCAAAATGGATAAGGCTAAATCCGATCAACAGGCAACCAATCATTCTATGTGGTACAAGAATGCAAAAGACCCTCTCAAGGACAACAGTTATCTTTGGATGCTCGAAAACAACAATACAGAGGGGTATGTAGGTTATACTATCCGAAATGTGGATCGTCCTGTTCGAGTTATACAAACAAACGAGAACAATCCTTGGTTTGCACGCACGAATTGGGAAACAGGACCTGTAAGATGGACTTCATATGCTTTTAATATAGATAATGGAGTATATAGTATTAAGGCGTTGGCTAATGGCGGAGACAACTATTTAGGTCTTTGGGTGTATAGTAATGGCTACGTTAATAATCAAGAACTCGCAGGCAACAAATATGGCACAAATGGTGCTGAGGTTGGCAAATTCCTATTATTTGCCATTCCAAAGACTACAGCTAACGCTGCTATTGCAGCCGTTGAAGATGCGTCATCTTCAGCCCCTTACGATTTGGCTCCAAGCTTATTTGGAAGATATACATCCGATTACTCTGGTGCTACAGGATATTATGGTGACTATCGTTATTTGGAGAAATATACAAATACAAATGAAGGAATGGCTGTAGGTGATAAGGTCACTAAGACTATTACTAATGCACCAAATGGTTACCATCAAATCACAGTCATCGTTAATGCGGCATGGATTGCTGGCCGTGGTCTTGGTGATACTCCACCAGAAACGCACGATAACTCCACGGTAGTAACAATTAATGGTGAAAGTAAAAATGTACCAGTTCGAACAGATGGTGGTTATAATCCTGTAACTCTCACATTTAACACATTAGTTACGGATGGAAATATTTCTTTTGCAATAACAAATAATGACGCGGCTGCATTTTGGTTTGTTTGGGATATTGATGATGTTTTCTGTAACACTTCAGAAGCTCTTGAAAATCTCCATGCGCAAATTGTAGTTTCTCAAGAAATCTACGATAACTCAACATGTAGTGATGCAAGTGCGCGTAGCGCTTTTGGAACAGCAATATCAACAGCTAACAGCAAGACTGTTATGGATGCAACAGACGAAGATGTAGAGACTTTGTTAACGGCAACAAGAACATATGAGCGTGTTGCATATCCGACTGATGATTATTCTTTTGATATGACTTGGTTGCTGCCAGGAGTTACCACTATTACAAGTAGTGGCACAAGTAATCCTGAGGGATGGAATCATGATATAACAATATCAAATTTCCGTACCCATTGGGTAAATGGAATGGCAGGAGATGCGGGGACGAATTACTTCTTGGAATCTTATCGTAACACGATGGATGAAGGTTGGGCAGCATATCAGCAGGCGGTCTTGCCTGAAGGCGCTTATAAATTAGAAGCTTATGCATTCCAGCGTAATCCAGCAAATCGGGTAGTTCTCGCAGCAGGTAATAACGAGAGTTGCTATATTAATTCCGGAGATGGCAGTAATGGTGGTTTAAGATTATATTCCACGCCGTTTTATTCAGACGGGACTAATGCCAGCAAGATGGGTATAAAGGTGTTGGAAGCAGGTAAGAATGATTGGGTTGGTATCAATAAAATAAAACTATACAAGGTCGCAGATTCATACACTTCCGCGTTGACAACATTGATAGCAACATGTAATTCTTATGCAAACCACTCGACAAGTGAAAGCGAAGACCTGACAACTTTCCAATCTGCAATTACAGAGGCAGGAAAGGCAGAATCTACGGCATCAGCTCAAGCAGCAGCTTACGAAACGTTGGAACTCGCTCGTCGTAGTTATGTTTTAGTTGCGGATCCAGATGAAGGCTATCCCTTCGATATGACATATTTGCTCAAGACTCCTGATCTTACGGGTAAAAGAACATGGCAAAGCATCTATGGATGGACAACGGATCAAACTGATGGTAACTTCCAAGTAATGCAAAATAATAGCGTCGATGCGGTTGATGGCATACATAAAATGTTTATGGAATACTGGTCTCACAATGCTAAGTCAAATAACGAGTTTAATATATACACTACCGTTGAAAACCTACCAGAAGGAACATACACCATGAACTGCTATGCTTTTGCCAAACAACAGGATGGCGAAACAGGCAAAACTCCTATTGCCGGTCTGTATTTTTATGCAAATGACACGCAGGGTACTATAGTAAATGATAATCGCCTAACCCAGAAGTCCATTTCTTTTGTTAACGCAACAGAACAAGATGTAAAAATCGGTCTGAAGCCCATGTCGACAGGTAATACTTACAACTGGATGGGAATCGGCTATGTTGAGTTGTATAAGGTACATGCACAGGAGTACGAATTGAATGAAAACAATGCATGGGATTATGAACAGAGCGGTGCCGGTAAAGTTGAGGTTACCCGTACCATCAAGGAGGGTGTGAATACTGTTGTCTTCCCATTCTCTATGACACAGGATGAGGTGGAAGATTACTTTGGTGAAGGTTCCGTAGTATATCAGTTGAGTTCATATGAGGGTGAAACCATCCACTTCATCACGAGGTCTGGTATATCTGCTAACGAGCCCTGCTTGGTAAAAGCTACGTCAGCAGCCAATAGCGCGGTGGCATACACTCTCAATGACCGTACTGTTGTTGCAGCAGCAAATGCATCTCCTTCTGTTGCAGGCACCAATGTAACTATGACAGGTACATATGCAGCATCAACGAAAGTTGCTCAAAGCAACAACTACATTGTCAGCGATGGCAATCTTTACATCGTCAACAGCGACAATGTGTATGTGAAGAACACCCGTGCGTATATTACACTTAGCACACCCAATCCCGAAGCTCGTCTCGTAATCTCCTTTGATGACGAGGATCCCACCGCCATTAACGCCATTGAGGCTGAAGATGCAGAGGATGGTGCTCTGAAGGATGGCAAATA
>CADCNQ010000032.1 GCA_902802815.1 uncultured Bacteroidales bacterium
CAACCACTGCATCGGCGAATCGTCCGGCGAGCTGCTCTCACTCCGGTTGGAGGGCAATGCCAATGGCAGAGCCACCGTCAGCGAGGCGCTCATCTTCACTCCGCAGGCTGAGACGCGCTATATGAACGCTCTTGACATCGATCTGCCTACGGTTGTTTCCGGCGTCCGTGCCAAGGACGCAGTCGAAGATGGCGACATCTATGACCTCAACGGCCGCAAGCTGAACAAGAAGCCCTCAAGTGGATACTACATCCAGGGCGGCAAGAAGTACTTTGTAAAGTAAGAGATAGAATCTTTTTCAAAATTTATAAAAAAACAATTCTTATGAGTAAAATTAAATCGTTCATTGCGTTGCTCCTGCTACTGATAACAGGCAGCATCCATGCCGATGACAACATCTCGGTGGCATCGGTGACCCTGACGCCCGGCGAGGTGTCGGATGTAATCATCAATTGTGAGTTTACGAGTGAGAACATCACGCTCTATCAGTTTGACCTCTATCTCCCCGATGGAGTGACACTGGCCAAGAATGCCAAGGGACGTTATGCAGCAGGCACGACCTATGTGCTCAGCGATCGCCACGATGAGCATACAGTCAGCATCGCCGAGAGAGAGGGTTCCAACAGCAGCCTCTACACGATTGCTCCCGGCAGCGGAGAACTGCTTCGTCTGAAGGTCGTTGCCGACAACACCGTCAGTGGCACCCAGAACGGAAGCGTCAAGAAGTTCTCCATGTTTGAGACCGACGAGACGGAGCACGCGATGGCCGATGTCAATTTTGAACTGAAAGCCCCCGCTCCCCCTGAACCCGTCACCGACAACATCTCGGTGGCTTCGGTGACACTGACGCCCGGCGAGGTGTCGGATGTAATCATCAATTGTGAGTTTACGAGTGAGAACATCACGCTCTATCAGTTTGACCTCTATCTCCCCGACGGTGTGACTTTGGCCAAGAATGCCAAGGGACGTTATGCAGCAGGCACGACCTATGTGCTCAGCGATCGCCACGATGAGCATACAGTCAGCATCGCCGAGAGAGAGGGTTTAACACGGTCAGCGGTACCTTGAACGGAAGCATCAAGAAGTTCTCCATGTTCGAGACCGACGAGACGGAGCATGCCATGGCCGATGTCAACTTCGATCTGACGGTTGCTGAAGTCCAGGTGTTGGCTACCTCCGTTGCTCTGAACAAGACGGAGACCACTCTTGAGGTCGCTGTACAGGAGCAGCTGACGGCCACCGTGCTTCCTGAGGATGCCACGAACAAGGCTGTCACCTGGACAACCTCTGATCCCACTGTCGCTACTGTGGACGA
Organism: uncultured Bacteroidales bacterium; assembly: GCA_902802815.1. Lineage (GTDB taxonomy): Bacteria > Bacteroidota > Bacteroidia > Bacteroidales > Bacteroidaceae > Physcousia. The sequence continues at coordinate 1,316 of CADCNQ010000032.1, forward strand.
GAACGGTCTCGTGACCGCTGTCGCTACCGGTGTTGCTACCATCACCGCCACTACGACCGACGGTACGAACCTTGAGGCCAACTGCGCTGTGACGGTAATACAGCTCGCCACTTCCGTTGCTCTGAACAAGACAGAGGCTACCATTGAGGTCGGTGTACAGGAGCAGCTGACGGCCACCGTGCTTCCCGAGGACGCTACGAACAAGGCCGTTATCTGGACAACATCCGATCCCACTGTCGCTACTGTGGATGAGAATGGCCTCGTCACCGCAGTCGCTGCAGGTACCGCCACCATCACCGCCACCACGACCGATGGCACGAACCTCGAAGCAAGCTGTGCTGTGACAGTAGCGCCTGAGGAGATTTACATTGAGACGGACGTCACCAGCCAGTTCCCCACTGATTTCCAAGGTTGGAGCGGTGCCACGGGATATACTCCTACGCAATTTGCTCCCGCAGTGACCACCAACGACGGACGCACCGTGCAGGTGTGCGAGAAGTACAACGGCAGCGTGGCTGCTGAAGGCGTTGTGTTCAACCGCGTACTCACCGGCCTCACCAACGGCACCTACCGCATCGAGCTCTACGGCGCCGCAGCCTCCACGAAGGGCCGCGACACCGGCATCGATTCCGATATGACTGAAGCCGACGACGGCGACATGACTGCCGTTTATCTCTATGCTAAGACTGCTGGCGCCACCACGAGTCAAGCCCGCGTCTCCGCAGACGCAGCCGGGAACCTGCCTCCTGTCACCGCTGACGCCGTCGTGAAGCAGTACATCCCCGTGCATTGGGCTACCTCATTCTCAGAAGTGGCTACAGCCGTGCTCAACAATGTCGTTGTGACCGACGGCACTGTGGAAATCGGTATGTACAGTGAGAAGAAGTTCACCAACTGGGAGGTGATCCAGATTAAGGGCGTCACCGCTATGGTGGATGCCGAAGAGATGCATGCCAACACGCTGACGAGAGCTCAGTCGGCTCTTGACGACGAAGCCTATGTCAACGTTACCGGCGAGGAGCGCACGGCACTCACTCAGGCCATTGCCGACAACACCACCGTGACTGAACAAACGGCAGAGGCCTATCAGGCCGCCATCAACGCTTTGGACGGCGCTACGAAGACCTTCACCGAGGCCAAGGCCGCTTACGACGGACTTGTCGCCGGCAAGACTTTGGTCGAGGGCCGCAGTTATCCGTATGCTACGGAGGCCAAGAAGTATGCTGCAGAGGACGCTGCTGCTGTAGTGGCTACGAGCGCAGCAGACGCAGTGAGCAAGACGGACGCCCTGCTGACGGCTTATCGTCAGTATGCCGAGTCGAGCGCTCTGATGGAAGGCATCGAGGGTGCCATGGACGTCACCGCCACCTACATCCGCAATCCCAAGGCTGAGGAAGCCATCGACGCCAACGTATGGCAGACGGTGCTCGGCGAGGGTTCCGGCGGCAGCATCGGCATCTTAGGTAACGAGCCTTGGACCGACGGCAGCGGCAGCACCTCACACAAGTACTTCGACGGCGGCAACTGGGGCGCTTCTGCCTGGGATGTCACCTTCAAGCAGGACATCACTCTGCCTGCCGGTCGCTACCAGCTGACGGCTATCGGCCGCTCTTCTCAGGATGTGGCTCTGACGCTCATCGGTGGCGAAGCAACAGCAGATATGGCCCACATCGGCGCTGCCGGCGGTCTCTTCAACAGAGGCTGGGAGCAGACGTCCCTGGAGTTTGAACTGATGCAGGAGGCTACTGTCAGCATCGGTGTAAGAGGCGTCACCAACCTGATCCACAACTGGATGTCGTTCTCCGACTTCCGTCTGGCTCAGTTCCCCAGCAGTATGACGGCTATCGGAGAAATAAAGACCGGAACAGAGACTGAAGCCGGGAGCAACACGCCGATCTACGACGTCATGGGCCGTCGTCTTCAGAAGAAGCCTGAAAGCGGATACTACATCCAGGGCGGCAAGACGTACTTCGTGAAGTAAGAAGAAAAGAGAATTTGCTTTAATAGTAAGGTTGAAAAATCCCCGCTGCGATTTATACCGCAGTGGGGATTTTTATGCATCGCGTGACTAAAGTATGGAAAAGAAGAATGCGGACAGGATACGTCAGTTCCCTGAGGTCGTGGCTGATCTGTAGCCCTATCGAGCCCGTTTAAACCCGTTTACATCTGTGGGCACTAATTTATGTGTGTCCCCAATGTCCGTTATGTCCGTTAACGGCATTTTTTTTGTTTGCTCGAATCGTGTTTTTGCCATATTTACAGTATGTTGCAAGAAGATAGACTCGTTTGCCTTTTTCCCGTGTCGTATCTTTGCAGAAAAAAGTTTGAAAAAAGTGATGAAAATATTCGTAGACCGCAATCCCGTTGTCGTATATTTGCAGCGATTTTTCGGAAACAATGCGGTCAGAACTGCTCCATAACTGCTGCAGAGCCGCTGCAGAGCCGCTAAAACCTTATAATAATTATTAACCCTTAAACATTTAAACTATGGCGAAAGTAAATTCAAGTTGGATCGCATCAGGAATGAGCGGTCGTCCCGACAAAACCAGTCGGACCTACATCAGGCGAAACAGGCGAATAGGCAAGGCCTACGCTGTGACGCTTCGCAATCCCCACACCTACGAGAAGCAGGGTGCTGGCGAGATTGCCGGTCAAAACCGTTTTCATGCCCACGTGATTGGCGTGAACACATTCTATCGGCGCATACGGGCCGATGATGCTTCTCCGGAGGATCGCGCTCTTTTCGAGAAACTCACTCGCACGTTGGACCGTCAACAGCTCTACGCCACCATGCGAGGCTATCTCATGGCAAAGTGCTCCCAAGTATCGGACGACCTCACAAAGGTCATCATCACCGTCGGCAAACATGTGGAGGAAATCCCAGTGAACTTCACGCCACGACCTTTGACCATTGAGCATTGAGCATTGAGCATTGACCATTGAGCATTGACCATTGACCATTGAACTCTCAACTCTCAACTGTCTCTAAACTATAAACTCTAAACTTTAAACTCTAAACTCTAAACTTTAAACTATGCCTACAAATCAAACTTTTGACATCACTCTTGATGCCGGCAAGTGTTCCGTTCGTGATATTCTTGCCATCAATCCCATTCCCGATAAGCTCGATCCTTTCACGGAGGCTCTTGTCGGAGGTGTTGACCCGATGAGCGCTCATCAGGCTCTCACTCTGGCGTTTCCCATCCTTTCGTTTCTCGGACAGCATGCCCGAGTGCTCTACTCTGACGGCGCTTTGCGTTGGATATCAGGGCAGTCGTGGCAGATGGGCGGTAGCGGATGCGGCAAGAGCCTGGTGCTGCGCGCGCTGGAGGACCTCTTCCTCTCGCGTGAGATGCGGGAGAAGACAGAGAACGCCCGAAAGGCTGCCGCCTACACCATGCTGTCGGAGACGGAACGTCGGGGAATACCCGTTCCGCAGGAGAAGGTGCGCCTCTTCGACAGCATCCCCACCGCTCTTGCTTTGCTGCAGCAGGCACAGATCAATGACGGAGATGCCATCTACATATCGTGCTCGGAGTGCGGCGAGTTTGCCAAGAAGATAGCTAATCCCTATTATGCCCTTGTTCTCGATATGATGAAGAAGAGCTACGACGGCACAGGAGCCCCCTATATGCACAAGACGGCAGACAAAACATATTTTGTACCTTCGATGAGGCTGTGTTGCAACGTGGGAGGCACCATCGACCCCATGTTCCGCATCTTCCGCCGCTGCGATGCCGACGGCACGCTCTCACGCGGTTCGCTCACCATATTGGGCGAGCGTAAAAATGACCGGTCGGACGGAGCGTACAAGGCTCCCAGCTGGTCGTTGGAGCAGAAACGTCTGATGTGGACGGCTGCCGAACGGTTGCGCGAATTTGATAACAGATATCGGGAGTGCGAGACTGATGTGGACGACAATCGCGCGGATGTCGAAGGTGGTATCAGTGCAGAGGAACTGGACGACCGCCTTTTGGAGGAGCGTCGCAGGAGAGCGCTCTGTGTGCCTGAAATCATTGCTCTCGGAAATGAGATAAAGGCTCATCTCGCATCTTATGGCACGGAGATTATCGATGACTGTTGTTCGCGTGCCGACGAGAGAGCTATGGGATTGGCGTATCTCTTGTATATTGCCAACGACGAATCGGCAGATGTGCTGGGCGACATTATCTCCACGGTGCGCTGGTGGGTGAAGATTAGCATCGATTGCGCTTATGCAGTACAGTTGGCAATCAACAGCGGGACGCATTCCTACAAGGAGATTGTGCGCAGTAACTACAAGGCGCAGGGCATCAGTCGCGTGCAGCAGGAAGTGGATAGCGCACGCGATGAGGCTTTCCGCGAATATGAGACGATGTACGAGGGTGAGGAGAAGAGTATTGCAGATTTCCAGCAGATACCGATTCTTCGTGCTTTATGTCCTCGCACAGTTCGCCGCCTTGTCCAAGATCGTGGCTATAAGAGCGTTAGGCGAGGGGTGTATGTCGTTCATTCTCCCGTGACGCACCGTTTGGAAGCTGCGTGAACGGACACAACGGACATTGGGGACACGCATAAATCAGTGTCCCCAATGTTTTTTATGCGGCCAGCATTGAATCAGGATATGTATTTTTGCTTTAGCCAGCTTCCTGGCTCCTTTTCCTCGGTCTTCTCTCGCCTTTGGCAAGCCTTTGGCAAGGGGATGGCAAACTCAAACATCTTGCCTGGTCTTGCGAAATCCTTGCCAACACCTTGCCAACACCTTGCCTGGAGTATGCGAAAAGTGTGAGGGTAGGGCAAAAAGCGTTGATATTACAGACGAAAAGTGTGACAGATTAATCCCACGAATGGAATAGCAGGAAGAACGATATTGCCATTCCGGCACCGAGGACAATTAAAGTGATAAAGTCATCGTTCATTACAGGAGATAAGGCTATTTGTTGTTATTCCTATACAAAGATACAGAAATTTTTGTAAATACAATGCAATCGGCCAGACCCATTTGAGCCCGTTTGTATTGCAGAGGTGGGACGATGTCCTGAATACGCGGTTTTCTCCTGCCTTTCTTCCGTCTCTGTCAAAGCCTGCGGGGGGGGTATGGCGGGCGAGCAGTATTTGTCTTGCTGGGTAGGATGACTGATTTTAGCGGTGAAATCATTTGTTTTTTGTGGCGCGCAGGACTCTGAATCCTGTCCGGAAGACTGCGATGAAGGGACTGGATGACGTGCGATTTTGCTTGAGACAGTCCAAATGCAAACAAAATGCAAAGTGGATTTCAGGCAGGATGAGAGGAAATCTTTGTACTTTTGCATTACCGTATGCTGACAGGCCGGAATGCCTGTGGAAAAAATGTAAAAGTGATGGATATCATGAAAAAATGTCTTATGCGTTATCTGCCTGCAATCTTTGCAGTATTGTGTTGTTTGGGAACTGTTTCCTGCGGCGACGATGATGAGCCCGCCCTGCCATATCCATACAACGGTCAGGAATGGCCCGCTCCGTCTCCTTCCGACCCGAGCAACATGATTCTCGGCCGATGGGAAGGCACCGGCACTAACGATGACGGCAACAACTGCAGTATGACGTTGCAGTTGAGGAGCGACGGCACGGGTTCTCTGCTGACTTCGTGCAAGACCCGCATCTTGGTGAGAATCTTCACCAGCTACAGATACGAGAGTAGCGGTGTCTTGCAGGTAAATACCAACAAGGGAGAAACCTACCGCATATACATAAGCAGTCTGACAGCCACCTCGATGCAGTTGGATCTTAGTGACGGTCCGGACGATCTTCAGACCACCTACCGCCTGACGAAAACCGAAGATTACGACGGTGGCGGCAGTGGGTCAGGAGAGGCGGATCTGGAAGAGGCTTATACCTTCATCGTGCATTGGAGCAGGGGTGCGAGTTCGGGCGCAGGTACATACACAACCTCCTATGAGACTTATTACAAGAAACTCTCGGCCACAGGGAAATACACCCTCTATAGGACCCGCTACGGCACGGGCGAGATAGGCATCGCCTCTTCCAACGGTCTTTCCACGTGGGGCGGTTATCGGGTCAGCTCGTACAGTTATCTCTATCGTGACGTGAGTACCAATTCCTCCACCTATTATTTCTTCAACTGATATTACCAACCATTATTTTCAATAATATTAAAAATCTGACGCTATGAACAAAATGATTTTTAAAAGCTTTTTGTGCTTTGCATTGTGTGTGCTGACACTGACTGCAGTTTCCTGCGGCGACGATGATGACAGCAAAATTCCCGGTGGTGTGATTCCCGTTCCGCAGACCGCCAGCATTGTGGGCAACTGGATGGTTACCAATGTCGGCGAAGAGCCTCATATCATTTTCTTCAAGGCTGACGGCACCGGTGGCTTCATGGAGTATTCCACCTCATCAGGCACTTACCATCAGGACGGTGAATTCCGTTGGGTGCAGAATGCGGACGGCAGTTATTCTTTCTCGGGTGCAGGCCTTCATGACGGCATACAGGCCATGGCCATCACATCTCTCAACGGCGACAACATGAGCCTGTGGCTGCAGTGGCCCGGTGAGGAGAGGGAATACTATACACTCAAACGCACAAATGTTGACCCTTCAGCTGAGAACGGTAGCGACGTGCAGCCCGCCATCAACATTGTGGGTCACTGGGTCGTAACCGATGCCGGCGAGGAGCCTCATATCATCTTCTTCAACACAGACGGCACAGGCGGTTTCCTGGAGTATAGCACATCCGGAAATAACTACCATCAGGACGGAGCTTTCCGTTGGGTAAAGAATATGGACGGCAGTTATTCCTTCTCCGGCGCCGGACTTAATGACGGTGTGTATGCTGCAGGCATTGAGACTCTCAATGACAACAACGTGCGCATGTGGCTCCAGTGGGGTGCAAACAAAGAGAAGGAGCACTTCTCTCTGAGACGCATGACGAGCGAAGAAGTGGCACAGATTGTTATACGCGATAACAACAACGGACAGGCAGCCAGTATTGTGGGCAATTGGAATATCGTGCGTACAGCTTGCAAACGCTACCATGACGGAGTGCTCAACAGCGAGACTGATGACGTGGAACAGGCTCCCTATGACTACATCGCCATCAATGCTAACGGAACTGGAGCATATATGGAGTATGGTTCATCTGGCTACCATCAGGACGGTTCTTTCCTCTGGAGTGAAACGGCTTCGGGTTACACTTTCTCCAACAGCGGATCTGATGACTTCGCAGATGCCGTGAGGATTATTTCCTACGATGGTCTTAACAAGATGGAACTGGAGGTACAGTTCAGTGAGCAGAAGACGTATTTGGTTACAAAAGTTTACCACTACTACTTGCAGCGTCAAGCCCAGTAAACAATCCTCATATTTCGTTTGATTGGAGAAGCAAATTAGTAGAGATGCGAAAAGATACGGAAAAAAGTCGTCGTTTTTTACTTTTTTCCACGATTTTTTCCGTATCTTTCTGCCGTAAAAGTGTGGATAACTTATTAAAAACTTAATAAAATGAAAGTAAACACATTGCATCAGCTCATTTGCGCATCAGTAATCTTCTTCAGTCTGACATCGGGCATCTCTGTGAAAGCTGAGGAATTCAGCGATAATCCCAACCTTTACGGCACCTGGATTATGGAGTCGATGCAATACGACGGTGAAATCGTCAGGCCCCGGAATAAGACGGGATACACTCAAATCAAGCATTACGGGAAGGACGGCACGTACGTGTGCGTGGAGTTTTACAGGAAGACTTCCGACAAAGGGGAGACCTATGTGGAGGTGCATCCCTTTGAATACGGCAAACCCGGTTTTAAACTGAAGAACAACATGTATATAGAGATGGGGCGCGCTCCGCTGAAGAACGCCATCGTGTTTCTGGACAAAGATACCCAAAAAGGACGATGGGGCACGCGCACCGACATCTGGAAAAGAATCACTCTGCCCAAGGCACTGCTCGACCATATCATCACCAGCGCCCGCATACATCAGGAAGCGTGGTCGCAGACGATGCAGGACAGTATGAAGAAAAACCTTTTTGAATGAAATTCCTACGATTTCTGATTATATCTTTTTTTGCAATTCTTGCTGCGGCATGCAGCGAGCAGGAGAACTCTGACGCTCCCGGTGGTGTGAAGGGGCTGTGGAGACTCAGTTCCGTGTCGCACTTCAACGGATTTCTGGAAACCTTCGACGAGCGGAACCTGCAGCAGACGCTGCGTCTCTATGGGAACAGCGACACGTGCTACGTGGTGAAGACGCTGACCGATGACAACGGCATCATGATTGTGCCGCAGGAGTACATTGTCTATACCATAAAATGTGTGGACGACAGCACTTACAGCTACACGGAAAACGGTGATCCGTGCCCTTTCTGGCATCCGGCGGACGATGTTATCGTCACGCAGGTGCTCGGCTTTAAGCATAAATGGATCAGGCTGGAGGCTGGCGAGGAACTCTGCCGGGCCGTGGAGAAAGCCTTCGAGGTGGACGCATACGGCAACTACGCAGGATGTCAGGTGATTTCCTCAGCAGAGCAGAATCTGAAGAAGAAGAACCGTACGCTGCAGTATGTTCTGGTGTGCAGCATGCTGCTGCTGGCGGGAATATGCATATATATGTTTAATGTGCTGAGGAGGCGACGGTACATCATGGCCCAGCTGCGCAGCATTCGTGAAGAGACGGATCTGAGGTCCCAACAGATGAACGCCGCTATGAAACGGGTGGAGGAGGATTTCGTGCAGTCGGACTACTATATCGAACTGCACCGCCGCATCAAACGGGGCGACCGTTTCAGCGAGGAAGACTGGCGTGAGATGGAGTATCAGGTGAAGAAAGCTTATCCCGACTTTGTCCGTCATCTGCTCGTGCTCATTCCCCTGTCCGAAGTGGAGTTCCGCACCTGTATGCTCATCCGTCTCTCTGTTTCGCCCAGCGGTATGGCCGACGTGCTGCACCGCGATCTCAGCAGTATCTCAACCATACGCAGCCGTCTCTACTACAAGGTGTTCGGGAAGAAAGGCGGCTCGCACGATTGGGACGAGTTTGTCCTGTCGCTTTGAGGCCCGTATAGGCCCATTTGAGCCCGTTTGTATTGCGAGGGCGGGGTGTGAATGAAAAGTTGAAGGTGAAAAGCGAATAATTCCGAAAAAAGTGTTACCTTTGCAGTCGGAAAAATCTTCACGATGAAAGGTAATACCATGAGTCCTGTTGCGATATCGAAAGGTACACGTCCAGAAAATGACATTGCAAAACTGCGTGAGGCGGTGGAGCTGGTTCTGGGGCGCACACTGCGCACCCCGAAAGACTTTGAGCAACTGAGCGCTGCCATACATCACCGGCTCGGTGTGATGCTCAGCCGTAACACACTCCGACGCCTTTGGGGCAATATGGAGGACGTGGCCCAGCCGCGCCGCAGCACGCTGGACTTCGTGGCACGCTTTCTCGGATACACTGATATGGACGATTTCGCCGCACAGGCGGGGAAGGAACTCTCAGACACGAGTAATGCCGTCATGAGTCGCAGAATCCATGTGGGTACGGAACTCAGATGGGGCGAATGCCTGCGTCTGACATGGTTGCCCGACCGCGTGTGTGATGTCAAATACAACGGCAGCCTGCACTTCAGCGTCGTTGCTTCGCAAAATACCAAACTGAAGGTGGGGGACACATTCCTCTGCGGACTTATCATAGAAGGCGAACCGCTCTATCTGGACGAACTCCAGCACAACAATGAGCCGCCCGTTGCCTATGTGTGCGGTAAGAAAGGCGGCGTGCGCTTCGAAAAATTATGACCCCCATAGGTGATACATCGGCATCCGGCATTGTGGAGGGGCGCTTTGAAGGCGTCAGTCCGCTGTTTACTGATGTGTGCCTGCTCAGCGAGGGCGACATAAATATATTAGGTAAGGGCAAGCGCTACGGACGCTGGTGGCTGCTGAAAGGTTTGCAGCCCGACCTCTCGGAGCTGACACAATACGTGGAGATGCTCCACAAGGAGTTCGAACTGCTGATGAAGGCGCAGCATCCCGGCATAGTGCAGGCAACGGGGTTGGAAGACGTGCCCGGACTGGGTGAGTGCATTGTGATGGAATATGTGGAGGGCTCTACGCTGAAGCAACGTATCGGGGAGGGGCTCAACAGGAGCGAAGCAGGACAAATTGTGGATGAACTGCTGGACACAGTGGCCTATATCCACAGCATCGGTGTTGTGCATCGAGACCTCAAACCCTCAAACATCATCGTGACGCACAGCTGTCACGTGAAACTGATAGACTTCGGACTGGCCGACACCCATGCGCACGCCTTTCTGAAGCAGTCGGCCGGCACGGAGCGCTACATGTCGCCCGAGCAGGCTGCAGGTGGCAAGCCTGATGCACGCAACGATATCTACAGCCTTGGTGTTATCATGCAGGAAATGCCGCTGCCGTGGAACTATCGCCGCAGCATCACCCGCTGCCTTTGTCCCATTGAAGGACGCTGGGCGGGCATCGGAGAACTGAAGGACAGTATTGCCCGCTACCGACTCCTGATGCAGCGCACAGTCTATGTCGTTGTAGCCCTTGCGTTGCTGGCTGTGGCGGTAGTGGCTATGGTGCTGCAACGGCGTGCTTCGGTGCGTGAATTCGATGAGTGGAAAACCAATTATTCCGGCAGCGAGGCGCAGGCCGTCTCGGCAGACTCGCTGGTAGCTGAGCTCAGGGAACGAGATGCCGAAATAACAGCGCTCCACAGCACCATGCGACGCATGGAGCTGACCATGCAGCGCAGCAATGACAGCATGAGGCAGGTCATCGCCACGATGGATGCGGAGGCTGTGGCCGAAAGGCAAAAGGCCAAAGTGGTGGGCGCATGGGAGATGAAGCTGCGGCGGGAGGCGGAGGCGTCGCGTTTGGATCAGATGCTCGACACGCTGAGCCGTTGGGAGGAGCCCTGGAGCACGCAGGTGACGTGGAGCATCATAGACATCAACCGGGTGATGAGGCAGTATATCGACGAACTGTCCAATACCTACGACGAGCGCGAGATGGCAGAGTTCAAAGACGCGATGCTGCCCATGCTGAAAGCCTGGAACGACAGCATGGCGGAGAAAATAAAAAGGGTGAAGGAGCGCACTCAGAAGAGTTCCGAGATGTAGCGAAACAGTTTCCAACCCTTGGCGCTGCGGTAGGCCTCAAGGCTGCCTTGCGGCACAAAGAGCGTGGCCTCGGAGCAGACGCGCGGTTCGAAGATGTTCTCGCCCAATTCAGGCGGCACCGGAGCCGCACAAGTGATCATCTTGATGAGGAAATTACCGAAAAAGGCCCGATGGCCGATGCTCTTGAGTGAGGCGGGCAGCGAGACCTCCTGCAGGCGCGGGCAGTAGCGGAAAGCATCGCTGTCTATGCTGCTTATGCCCTCTTGCAATGTAATTTGAACAAGCTTCATACACCACATGAAGGCCCTGTGGGGCACGGCGTCTACTCCGCCGGGGATGGTGATGTCGATGAGTTTCTCGCAATGGTAGAAGCAGAATGCGTTCATCTTGCGCAGCGAAGAGGGCAGGGTGATATGGGTGATGGCCGTTGCCGACCAGAAGGCCCTCTCGTCAAGCTCTTCCAACTGGGGCGGCAGCGTGACGGTGGCCATGTTGTAGGTGTCGGCCAGAGCGCGGCGGTCAATGCTCCGGAGTCCGGTGAAATATTGCAGTTCGTCGAAAGAGAGCACGCTGCGGATGACAGCGAAGCGCTCCTCGCCCAGATGGGTGACGGCTGCCGCTTCGCGATAGCTCAGTTCGCCGTCGCCATTGGTGTCCCATCCGGCCCTCAGACAGACGGCCTTGGTGGAGTCGCAGGCAAAGACGATAGGGGCATCTGCATCCGCAATATCCGTCTGGGCATACTGATGCAATGCGGTGCATAATAGAAGAACTGTTGCAAGAAATATGCGGGAGACCATAACGTGTGATGTCATGTCTTGTCTTCTCGTGCTACATCGGATTCCAGCCCTGGGCCTTGAGGTCGAATTCTGCACCGTCGCGCGTGACAAGAATCTTGCCCTGATCGGGTTTAGAGATGTAACCGATGACCTTGACATCCTCGAGTGCCTCTGCCTTTTCCCTGTCGGAGAGGGGCACTGTGAAAAGCAGTTCGTAGTCTTCACCGCCGTTGAGGGCGCAGGTGGTGACATTCATGTTGAATTCCTCCGCAGCTACTGCAGTCTGATAATCCAGGGGGATGTGCTCCTCGTAGATGCGGCAGCCGCACTGGCTCTCATGGCATATATGCAGCAGTTCGCTGCTAAGTCCGTCGGAGATGTCCATCATTGATGTGGGACGGATGCCAGCCTGGCGCAGCTGTTCCAGAATGTCCTTGCGTGGTTCGGGTTTGAGCTGGCGTTCGAGGAGGTATTCGCGACCCGCAAAATCGGGTTCGAAGGGCATGTCGTTGTTGCCGCTCTCCTTCATCTGCTGAAGGTAAACGGCCTTCTCACGCTCCAGAAGTTGGAGACCCATATATGCAGCACCGAGATTGCCGCTGACGCAGATGAGGTCGGTTTCTTTGGCACCGCCACGATAGACGATATCCTCGCGGCGCGCTGTGCCCACGGCTGTGATGCTGATGGCAAGTCCTGTCATGCTTGCTGTGGTGTCACCGCCAACGATGTCCACACCGTATTTCTCGCATGCAAGACGCATACCTTCGTAGAGGGCATCAATGTCTTCCACCTGAAAGCGCTTGCCTATGGCGAGTGACACGGTGAGCTGGCGAGGTGTGGCATTCATGGCATAGAGATCGCTGAGGTTTACCACGACAGCCTTGTATCCGAGATGTTTGAGGGGTGTGTAGATAAGGTCGAAATGCACGCCTTCCATGAGGAGGTCGGTGGTGACGAGAGTCACCTCACCGTCGGTGGGAGCGATGACGGCACAATCGTCGCCTACGCCCTTCAGTGTAGAGGGCTGGCGGCATTCTATGTCCTTGGTGAGACGGCGGATGAGCCCGAATTCACCCAACTGGGAAATCTCCATCAGGAACGCTCTATCATTGCACGCATGATGGCAGCAACGCGCGGCTGTGCCTCGTTGGCAGCCTTCTGGACATCTTCGTGGGTCACCTTCATTACCTGTCCGTGACCACCGAGGTCGGTGATGATACTCACACCGAAGCAACGGATGTCTACGTGGCGGGCCACAATGACTTCGGGTACGGTGCTCATGCCTACGGCGTCACCGCCCCACTGGGCATACATGCGGTATTCGGCGGGAGTCTCGTAGCATGGCCCCTGAGTTGCTACATACACACCGTGACGCACTTTGATACCCTGCTCTACGGCAATGGCATCTGCAAGGTCGATGAGGTCGGGATCGTAAGCGTGACCCATGTCCGGGAAACGCGGACCCTGTGGTATGTTCTCTCCGTGAAGGGGATTCTCGGGCATATTGTTGATGTGGTCGGTGATAATCATGATATCGCCAATGCGGAAACTGGGGTTTACACCACCGGATGCATTGGTGAGATAGAGGGTCTTGATGCCCAGTTCCTTCATCACGCGGATGGGGAACGTCACCTCCTTCATGGAGTATCCCTCATAGTAGTGGAACCGGCCGTCCATAGCCAGTATTTCTTTGCCGCCAAGCGAACCGAAGATAAGTTTGCCGGCATGGCCGTCCACCGTTGTGATGGGGAAGTGGGGAATCTCTGCGTAGGGAATCTCCATTTCTACACATATTTCGGAAGCCAGTTGACCAAGACCTGTGCCAAGGATAATGGCGGTCTCGGGAGAGTTCGGCATCCTGCCCTTTAGCCACTTAACTGTTTCGAGAATAGTTTCGTACATAATCTATGATATTTTTATTGAAAGTTTCTTGCTTGTCCTGCAGAATTTCCACGGATATGGGCAGAACGTATATTGAACGATGAAATTCGGATGTGTCATTGTATGCGGCAATATCCTTCAGGCGTGCAGCGTCTTTCTCCGTGGTGATGACAATGCGCGGAGACGGAAGGCGCGAGAAGAGGTGCTCTGCCCATTTGAGATTGGATGACGTATAGCTGTGATGGTCGGGGAAGGTGAGTGTTTTGATGCTTTTTACAAGTGGTTCGAGCTCGGCTCGCATCTGTGCCGGGCAACCGATACCCGACACCATAAGCACGTTGTATTTCCCGAGACCCTCAGGAGCGAGGGACGCGGCACCGGATTGCTGGAAAAACGGGCGCAGTTCGCTATAACGGAACCGGCTGAAATAAAGTTGTTGGAAGGGTCTGAGACGCAGGTTGTGCTGCATCATTCGAAGATCTATCTGCTGCACGTCGTCGGGACACTTGCTCACTACCACGATATCTGCACGCTCTCTGCCTGCAAACGGCTCGCGCAGACGGCCGGCCGGTAACAGGTAATCCTTGTTGATAGGGCGATGCCAGTTGACGAGGAGAATGTTGAGACCTGCACTCACGTAGCGGTGCTGATAGGCATCATCCAGAAGAATCACCTGCACGTCACGTGTCTGGGCATCAGTCATCAGTCGGTATATGCCCCTGCGGCGGTTGGAATCCACTGCAACATACACCTTCGGGAATTTCTGCTTCATCTGCCAAGGTTCGTCACCAATCATGGCAGAAGGCGTGTCTTGGGCGGCAAGCACATAGCCGCGACTCTTGCGGCCGTATCCCCGCGACAGGACAGCCACACGGTAACTGCTGCTGAGCAGACGGATGAGATATTCCGTGTGAGGAGTTTTGCCCGTACCGCCCACCGTGAGGTTGCCCACGTTGATGACAGGAATAGGGAACGACTTGCTTTTCAGCCATCCCAAATCGAATAATTCATTGCGCACGGATACCGCAAAACCGTAGAGCCAACTCAGCGGGAGAAGCCATTTGTAAGTGGGAAATGAGGTGTCTTTCATCGCAAATATACACTATTCGTGTGTAAAAGTAGCAAAAATCTCCGAGATGACCAAAAATGTGCTGAAAATAGAGTGCTTAAGTTGTCAATTTGACAATAAATGCGTCACTTGTGAACTCTTCGCGCGCGTGCGTGATGCGTATATATAAGGAGTAGTGTGGAGGACGTTTATTTTGTCGTTTTGTTTTTATACTATTTCTAAATGGGTTTACATCGCGTATTTTGATGGAATTGTCATTGCGGAGCAGAGATAAGGCGTCGAAAATGTTATCGGGAGGTTTTTTTTCGTCTTTTTTGCAAAAAACTTGTGATATTATTTGGTGGGTTAGAAAAAAAGCCATACCTTTGCACCCGCATTTGAGAAAGTGCGACGTTCTTTGACAGAATT
>CADCNQ010000033.1 GCA_902802815.1 uncultured Bacteroidales bacterium
GAACGCACTTCCTTGACATACGGGATACGCATGATGATGAGTTGCCATCCGTCATCATATTCGTAGCGCGCTCTCTCGTCCGTATCGGCAATGTCCCCGAGGAAATAGTCGGGCATGCCAAGGGTCTTTTCCAGATAAGTTGTCTCTTCGTCTGTCGGACATGTGATCTGTATCCAGCATCCGCTCTGCCAGTTCTCCATCGCATGGAGGCCTCCCTTGATGTTCCAATATGTTTTCATCGGCCTTTCTTTTCTTGTATCGCAGTTTCTCGCTGAAGGGGAAGCATTTGGTTATGTTTTTAGTTCTTCACCACCTTTGTTGGGTATTTTTCTTTAAGGCCGGATGCATCAATTACATTGATGACGTAGTCGCCTATCTTCTCACACTCTGCAATGAGGTCCATGTAGAAGACTCCGGTCTGATAGTCATATAACTTATTGTTTATGTCTGTAATATTTTGATTCTTGAGCTGATTACGATAGTTGTTTATCTCATGCTCCATATTGTAGTTACGGTTGAGATCCACATAACGTCGGTCGCCCTGTTCTATAGTGAACTGCATCAGTTCCATAGCTTCCCTCGTGAGCTGCATCATGGAATGGATGTGCTGATACTGTTTCTCGGTGAAATCCTCCTTACCGTACTGGCGCTTTCTGGAAATGGTGCGTGCAGCGTGATACACAGAATCACCGATACTCTCCAGTTCACCGCACATCCTCATCATACGCTGAATCTCCACCTTGGACTCCGCAGACAGCCTTCCCTCGGACACTTTTGTCAGATAGTCGCATATCTCTATTTCCATATTGTCGGTGATGTTCTCATACTTCTCAATGCGGGAGAAAAGTTTGTTGAAGTCCTCACCCTTGTTGGTATGCAGCAGTTCCTCCACGAATCCGTACATCCTCACACAACGGGTGACAAACACGTTCAGTTCCTTCTTGGCCTCAAAGATGGAAAGCTCCGCAGTAGAGAGCAGACCTCCGGAGATAAACATAAGACGGCTTTCTTCCTCATCGGCACCAGACTTCTGCGGAATGATGATGCACACCAGTTTCTCCATCAGCGGCACAAACCATATAAGGATAAGCACATTGCACACGTTGAATCCCGTATGGAATGCTGCCAGAACTGCCGTGAGTATATTCTTGTCCGCTATTTCCTCATGAGGATTACAGCCCACCACACCACATACGAAGTCCACAAAATACGGGAACACGCACAATATCCAACACACGCCGAAAAGGTTGAATATCAAGTGAGCCATAGCAGCACGCCTGGCTTGCGTGGAAGCCGACATCGCCACAATGTTGGATGTGACCGTAGTACCAATATTCTCACCCATCACAAGCGCGATACCCATGTATATGTCCAGCACACCCGTTGAGCAGAGCGTCATGGTAATAGCCATGATTGCCGCAGACGACTGCACCGCGCAAGTGAGCAGTCCGCCAATGAGCAGGAACAACAGGTAACTGCCGTATCCCCAACCCGAAATGGAGGCAAAGAAGTTCTGTATGACGGGATTCTGGTCCAGATGCATCTCCACGGCATTCGTCTTGAGCGTGGTGAGGCCCAACAGCATCAGCGCCAAACCCATGATGAATTCTCCAAGGTTGATATTCTTCTTTGAGTAGATGAGTATGATGGAAATCACTATTGCCGTGTAAACCACGCTGCGCATGTCGAACGCTCCTCCCAACACCATAATCCATGCCGTGAGTGTCGTACCGATGTTTGCACCCATGATGACACTGATGGCCTGCGACAGAGTCAGCAAACCTGCAGAAACAAAAGATACAGTCATCACCGTGGTTGCGGTAGAAGACTGTACGCTTGCTGTAATGAATGTACCGGTGAGGAGGCTTGTGACGCGATTGGTGGTCATTGTGGCGAGTACTTTACGCAATCTGGAGCCTGCCATTTTCTGCAGTCCTTCACTCATCACCTTCATGCCGTACATAAGCAGGGCGACGCATCCGACTAGAACAAAGAATCCCATGGGTATGTCTTTAGGTTTTGATTTATGTAATAAGATGTCACTTTCACGGGCAAATGTAGTAAAAAGTTTCGATTTTAGGGAATAAGACCGAAACTTTTTTTCTTTTATGTATGTTTTTCTACATCATTTGTCAGTTCAATAAACTCTTTTATGGAGAGTTCCTCAGGTCTTTTTGTAGAAAAAACATGCCCTTCGGGAATAATATTCCTCAACGAAACACGCAGCATCTTACGGCGTTGCTGAAAAGCCTGTTTCACAAGCCTTGTAAGCAGCATCACATCGCACCCCGCATCCGTCACACCGTTACGCTTCATACAGATTACTGCTGACTGAACCTTTGGAGGGGGATTGAACACGGTAGGAGGCACTGTAAAAAGATATTCCACATCATACCAAAGTCCCAGCAAAATGGTAATAATGCCATATGCCTTCGTTCCCGGCTTGGCCGCCAGACGTTCGGCCATCTCCTTTTGTATCATACCCGTGCAACACGGGATGTAATCCTTGAAATCCAGCATCTTGAAGAAAATCTGCGAGGAGATGTTATAGGGATAGTTACCTGTCAGCAGAAACGGCCCCCCGAATGTTCTGTCGAGATGCATCTTCAGGAAATCGTCCTCAATAATATCATCCTCAAAGTCCGGATACGTCTTACGCAGATACTCTACCGACTCGTAATCCAGCTCCACAACCTTAAGATGCCGTCCCTTCTGCATCAGAAACTGAGTCATAACTCCCATGCCGGGTCCCACCTCCAGAATTGGTATATCCGGATACAGATCCACGGTGTCGGCAATGCGCCGCGCCACACCAAGGTCAGTTAAAAAATGTTGCCCCAGGAACTTTTTTGGTCTAACTTGACGCATAGTCTCGTAGTTTTTTTGTAATTTTGTTGCAAAGATAAGTATTTTTGGTGAAAAAACGCATTAGTGTAGTCATAAAAATAGGCTTACCGCTGGTTTTGGCCGCCGCCATACTTTGGTGGATGTACCGTGGCATCGACTGGTCGGTGGTAACCATGGCCCTCTCAAGCCGTCGCTGCTGGGTGTGGATACTGCTGTCCATGCCGTTTGGCATCACTGCCCAACTCTTTCGTGCCTTCCGTTGGAAAATGGTGCTCAAAGAAGGACGCATCTCTGTGATACTTCACAGCATATTTCTCTCATATGCAAGTTCTCTGGTAGTACCCCGTAGCGGGGAGGTGTTGCGTTGCGGAGTGGTACGCCGCTATGACAAACTTGATTTCCCGAAACTTGTGGGAAGTGTTGTCTGCGAGCGTATAATCGACATGGTGATGATACTCCTGCTGGCTCTCATTGTAGTAGTGTGGCAGATACCCGTATTCCTGAGTTTCATGCAGCGTACGGGAATGAGCATGAGCGGCATCTTCGCACGTTTCACTCCCACGGGTTGGTGGGTCACCGTCCTGTCCGGAGTACTTATTATCCTCACGGCCCTGTGGCTAGTGCGTCGCGTGCAACTTTTCAGTCGTGTCAGAGATCGCCTGCGCGGCTTCAAGAGCGGACTCCTCGGAGTAAGAAAAGTGTCAAATCCTGCGCTTTTCATCGCATACAGCATTGGAATCTGGGTGAGTTACTACCTCCATTTCTGGGTAGCCTTCCAGTGCTTCGACTTCACCGCATCACTCGGCAACGACTGTGCTTTGGTGGCTTTCGTAGTCGGATGCTTTGCCGTACTGGTGCCCACGCCCAACGGTGCAGGTCCTTGGCATTTTGCCGTGAAGACCGTTCTGATGTTATACGGCGTGAACGGCGACGATGGTGCCATCTTTGCCCTCATTGTGCACACCTTGCAGACTCTTCTCGTTGTGCTTCTCGGGCTCTATGCCCTCATGGCTTTGTCATTAACTAAAATTCAAATACGATGAACATTCAAGATCTCACCCCCCAGATTATCTGGAAGAATTTCTACCTCCTCACCCAAGTGCCCCGTCCAAGCGGACATCTCGAAAAGATACAGGCATTTTTGCTCCAATGGTCGAAGGAGCACGGCATAGAGGCTTTCAAGGACAACGCCGGAAACATCGTTATGAAAAAACCAGCGACTTCCGGTCGCGAAGACCGCAAGTGCGTGGTGTTGCAGGCCCACATGGATATGGTGCCGCAGAAACTTGACGAGGTGCAGCACGACTTTGAAAACGACCCCATTCAGGCATACGTGGATGGCGAATGGGTACGGGCTAAGGGTACCACACTGGGCAGCGACGACGGTATGGGAGTGGCCGCCATCATGGCTGTCATGGAATCGTCCGAACTCGAGCACGGTCCCATTGAGGCTCTCATCACAGCAGACGAAGAGACGGGTATGTTCGGAGCAAACGGACTCTCGGCCGATACGCTTCACGGTGACATACTTCTCAATCTTGACGAGGAGACTCACGGTGAGTTTGTCGTTGGCAGCGCGGGCGGTATAAACATTCTGGCCGAGCTCCAATACAAAGAGGAAGAGACCGACCCCGAGGACGTATCCGTGAAGATACGCATCGAAGGTCTCAAGGGCGGCCATTCCGGTTGCGAGATACACGAAGGGCGCGCCAATGCCAACAAACTTATGGCCCGTATTGTGCGTCAGGCCATTCAGGATGACGACGCATGCCTGGTAAGCTGGAACGGCGGCAATATGCGCAACGCCATCCCCCGCAGCAGTGAAGTGGTCATATCCCTTCCCAAGGAGAATCTTGACGACCTGCACGACCTCGCACAATATTGTCAGGATATCTTCCGCGAGGAGTACCGCTTCATCGAGGATAACATCAGCGTCCAGCTCATCGCCACAGAGAAGGCATCCCATCAGATGCCTGCCGAGATACGCGACAATCTTGTGGATGCCATCATGTCCTGTCACGACGGGGTACTGCGCTATATCCCGTCCATTCCGGGTATCGTGGAGACATCGTCCAATCTCGCCATCATCAACATGGGCGGAGGCAACGCCGAATTCAAGATACTGGCCCGCGGCAGTCAGTCCACATATTTCGAATACCTACAGGAAATACTCGACAGCACATTCGCCATGGCTGGTATGAAGGTAACTAAATCCGGTGAATACAGTGCCTGGCAGCCGAATTGGGATTCTCCCATTGTGGCAAAGATGCAGGAGGTCTTCAAGGACACTTTCGGCAAGGCTCCCGTAGTGCGCGTGTGCCACGCCGGATTGGAGTGCAGTATCATCGGCGGTGTGTATCCCCACATGGACCTCGTTGCCTTCGGTCCTACGCTTAAGAGTCCTCACACCCCCGACGAGCGCGTCAACATACAGACGGTAGCCGACTTCTGGCTTTTCCTGCAGAATCTTCTGAAAGCTATCTAAACTCCTCCTATGATTAAGCGAATCCTTGCCATCATGATGCTGTTCCCGCTGCTCTGCTCCGCGGCAGAGCGTCCGGGCAAAAGGCTTGCATCGCTTCTTGAGACCTGTCTGTCCCGGGAGGAAATCGTACCCGACAGCATCTACTGCAGCATACGTCAGCTGGAAGCGGTGCGTCACACACATCCCGTCTATACGGCAGCTCTCGCACGCCTCTACGCTGAGCGCGCATTTCTCGCCCAGGTATATGAACGTGAGACACCATCGCCTAAAGACAGTCTCCGTGAATGGAGCCGGGTGGAGTGGTACACCCGTTCTCAGACTCTTTTCCGTGAGGTGCTTGCCAACCAGGAACTCCTCCACAGGGAGCGCACGAAAGACTGGCTCCCGCTGGTGAAGCGCGGACGTCAGGACAAGGTCTTCGGCGGTGATATGCTTTACGTGGTATGGCGTGCCATGCAGAGTTCGTTGCCGGACGAGTATTGGCGTAAGGACTCGCTGCTTTCCATGGACCGCCTGATAGCTTTCTACAAGGAGCACGAGATGAAAGAGGCTGTCCATTGGCTCACTTGGGAGCGCAACGACTCGCTCTCCCTGCTCACTCCGTCGCTCCGTGCCCGCGTGCCGAGCACGGTGTATCCGGGAAAGGATATCCGCGTGGCACTGATCCTGCTCAACATGCGGGAGGTGACGCTCAAGGTGATGTCGGGCAAGAAGACGGTACGCAAGCTTCGTATTCCCCTGCCCCCTCATCCTGCCACCGAGCACTGGTATGACACCATTTCGCTGGGCGCTCTGCCTGCCGGTCGCTACAAAATCGTCATGGACGGCAAAGCCGCAACGCGTCTCCTCCATCGTCCCAAAAGTGTGGAAACCGCTCTTGAGGTCTGTCCGCAGAAAGTCTTCACGATGGGCCTGCCCGACGGTTCACTGCGCCTGTGGAAGGTGGATGCAATGACGGGCGCTCCAATGGATACGCTCCTCGTCGACACTGCGGATATGTACCGCCACTTCCAGTACTCTCCACCCTCACTGGCCGAGCAGCGACACACCTCCATATTCACCGACCGTCCCATCTATCGTCCGGGACAGCAGGTGCAGGTGGGCGGTGTTGTCTATACACAGCGTCACTGGGATGCCCGTGTGGTGAGCAACCTGAACATACCTGTCATCCTCCGCGACGCATACAACCGCGCCCTTGACACCATATGGGTACAGACCGACACTCTCGGAGTCTTCTCCTGCAACTTTATTCTCCCTGAGAGCGGTCGCACAGGTACCTTCTCTGTGCATGCAGGAGGCGGTTCTCGTCCTTTCAGCGTAGAGGAATACCGCCGTCCCACTTTCTACGTATCGCTCTCGATGGACAGCACCCTCGTGCAGGGCGTTGTCACCGGTTACAACGGTGTCCCCGTACGCCGTGCCCTCGTCACCGCCACTGCTTCGCGTCTTGCCTGCTGGTGGCACCGCGGATCGCGTGACATCCATCAGTTCGACACGCTCTACACCGACTCCGAGGGACACTTCTCCTACACTCTTCCCTCCGAACTCATTGACAAAAGCAAGTCATTCTTCCCCCGTCTGCGGGTGAAAGCAGTGGTGCAGAGCGAGACGGGTGAAGTGCAGGAGGCCAGTGCTTTCCAGCGCCTCTTTCCCGACCCTCCGCAGCCTGAGGAGGAGGAGAATCCCTGGGCGCGTTCCCTTTCCGATACATTATATATATACGAAACGCTCATTGCCGGCAACCGTTTGCTGCGCGACACGATGTGGACAGCCACTGATACCCTGTTCCTTCCCGCCACTCCCTACAAGGAGCGCTATGGCGAGGGTGCTGTGGCCACTTGGACTTATGTGAAGGACGGAGAACTCTACCACGAGCAGCGCAACATACCGCGTCCTCTTCCTCAGGACACACTGCGCTATCGCTGGGACACCTTCCGCGACCGCGTGCGTCCCGGCAGCAAGGAGCGCTGGTCGCTCACCGTCACCCGCAAGGACGGCACACCCGTCTCCGCCAACGTGATGCTCACGCTCTACGACGCATCCCTCGATGCCCTCGCATCCCAACCGTGGTCGCTGCACGTATCGCGCTATTCCTCTCTCCCGTGGGCCAGTTTCGACCAACGTGGCGACTTCTCCCCCTTCTCCCTGTGGCTTTCCGTGTGGATGACACACTGGGCGCAGGACGAACGGGTGACCGACTTCTCGCGCTTCGACGACCTCTATTTCTCTCCGCGCTATGAACGCAGTTACCCGATGCGATTCCTCAGACTGAAGCCCGTGAGGGTGAGTGCGAGGAAAAGTGCAAGAGCCGCCAACGACTATGCTGTGCTGTCGGCGAGCGATGCTAAGATCAGCGGCTTAGCGATGCGGGAAACGGCCTTCGGGGCACAGAAAGGAGCTGTGGCACAGGAAGATGCTGTGGAAGAGGAAGAATCCCTCGAGGGCAAGGCTCTGCGCAGCGACTTCTCCGAGACATCATTCTTTTATCCTGCGCTACGCACCGACAGCCAGGGACGCGTCACCGTGGTGTTCACACTTCCCGAGAGTCTCACCTCATGGCATCTGCGCGGTCTCACCCACACCGCCACCTTGGAGTCGCTCACCTTCAGCGACACTGTGATAGCGCAGAAACCTCTCATGGCAGAGCTCCAGTTACCTCGTTTTCTCCGCAGAGGCGACGAGGTGAGTATCACCGCCACCGTGAGCAACATCTCCGACGGGGCTCTCTCCGGCCATGCTGTTCTTGAGATTCTCAACGGAGAAACTGAACGCGTCATACGTAGCGAGCGCGTACCCTTTTCGCTCGCATCCCACAAGGACACCGTATATACATTCCGCCTCAGCGAGTATGGTGCTTCCCAACTTATATGCCGATGGCAGGCGGAGAGTGCTGATGCCAGCGACGGTGAGCAGCGTGCCTTGCCTGTGCTCTCCGATGTAGAGCACATCACTAGCAGTGAGGCCCTCACGTGCACTCCCGAGGAACTGGAACGCATGCGTTTCGACCATCTCTTCCCCGAGGGTTCCACCAACCGTCAGCTGCGCAAGGTGGTCACCGACCCTGTCACCGCTGCCAAAGAGGCTTTGCCTGAACTCACGCTGCCGCGACACTCCGACGTGTGGTCGCTCCTTGGCAACTACTACGCTCAGACGCTCCTACAGGCAATGCACTCCTCCAAAGCCACAGTCTTCGCACGCGAATACTGCCTCTCTCAGCTCGCCCGTCTGCAGTGTGCCGACGGACATTTCACATGGTTCCCCGGAATGAAGGGCAACGAATGGATTACACGCGAGGTGGTGCGCCAGTTGCGCCGTCTCAACCGTCTGATGCTCCACTCGGGCGAAGATTCCTCCTCCACGCTCTTCACCCTCCATGCAGCTCTCCTGCGAAAGGCAGAGACGCTGGTGGGCAAAGCCCTCGACGAGGAACACGCCCTCGCTCTCAAGGACGCTCCCAACGTGAAACGCCGTCTCACCCATCCCGACGGTTACTACCTTAGTTTCCCGGGCGGTTTCCTCAACAGTGTGGACGACCGTATAGCACGCAATGTGGATGCTCTCGAACTGATGCTTGAGGCCTATCCCAAGGACACTCTCATGCATCGCGGCATCCGCCGCTGGATACTCGACCAGCGCCGCACGGAGGGCTGGAAGAATCCATGGCTCACAGTATGCGCCGTCTACGCTCTGCTCTGCGACAGCGCCACGGCCGGCCGCGAACAGTGGGTGGGTGTGATGGCCGACTACGACTTGCCGGTGCAGCGGGTACGCTCCGAGGCAACGGGTATCTCACTCGAACTGTCTCACTCAGTACCGGACGTGCAGCGCATCACCATTCTGGCCACACGCAATTTCGACTATGTACATCTCACCGTGCCCCGCTCCTCTCTTGCCGAACCCATTTCGCAGAATTCCGGCTACGGATGGAAGAACGGTTTCATGTACTATCGCGAGGTGCACGATGACCGCACCGAGTATTTCATAGAGCAACTCCCGCAGGGTACCTATGTCTTCGAGGAGAAGCAGCGTCTCACACGCAGCGGCAGCGTCTCCACGGGTGTGGCTAAGATAGAGTGTCTCTACGCTCCCGAGTTCCGAGCCCACACCGCCAGCCAAAACCTGAAATACCAACGAAAATGACACGCATCCTACTCTCGCTTATCTCCGCTTTCTCTGTTCTCTTCGCCTTCGGGGCCCGTCCCGTGGTGAATCAGGAACTGCGTCATGTAGGCGAAGTGCTCTGGCAGCAGCCATGCACGGCCGAGTTCACATTGACCAACAAGGACAAGACACCCTTGCGCATTGCCTCGATGCATGTCTCGTGCGGTTGTCTGCAGGCAAAGGCATCTTCGGATATCATACCCTCCGGCGGCAGTGCCACCATAAGACTCACCTACGATGCACTCCAAATGGGTACGTTCCACAAAGAAGTGGCCGTCCGCTTCGAGGGCAATGACACACCGTTGTGGCTCGCCATGGAAGGACGCGTAGTGAGGGAACGACTTGTCGTGGACACCCTGCTTCCTGTGAACTTCGGCAACGTGCGCCTTTCCGCCGCCAATATCGAGTTCGAGCATGTTAACCGCGGCGACCGTCCCGTGCAGGAGATAGAAATCATCAACACCGAGCGCGGTAATTACACACCCGCTCTCATGCACCTGCCCCCCTACCTCACGGCTGAATACGTTCCGGAGGTTCTGCGCGGCGGCGAGCGCGGTATCATACGCCTCACCCTCGACAGCGAGCAACTGCCCGACTACGGCCTCAACCAGACCACCGTTTATCTCTCGCGCTATCACGGTGAGCGCGTAAGTGACGAAAACGAACTGCAGGTGTCCGCCATACTGCTCCCTTCCTTCAGCCAGTTCAGCGAAGCGCAACTGTCACATGCTCCGCGCATGCAGCTCTCTTCCGACAATGTGGTGATGGAGGGTATCAACGACAAGAAGAAACTGACGGCCGTAATCGTAGTTAGCAACACGGGTGACACACCGCTCTCCATCAAGCAGCTTCAGGTGTCCCACCGTTCCGTGGGTGTCTCCTTGGGCAACCGCACCGTTGCTCCTGGCGCTTCCACCAAACTCAAGATAACACTTACCCCGTCGATGCTGAAGACCTCCCGTGTGCGTCCCCGCATCCTCCTCATCACCGACGACCCTACCCATGCAGCACAAACCATCAACATCATACCCAAATGATACATCCCGAAAACAGCGAAGAATACCAGGGCCTCGTAGTCAACGACGGTGTGGAGCAGCCTTCCCAGGTGAATCCATACCTCAACCGTCAGCGCTTCGCCCGCCGTCAGATGTCAGCAAATGACTACGTTGAGGGCATCCTGCGCGGCAATACGGCCATTCTCGGTCAGGCAGTGACGCTCATCGAGAGCACTAACCCCGCCCATCAGCAGATGGCTCAGGAGGTGATAGAGAAATGTCTGCCCCACAGCGGCAACAGCATACGCGTAGGCATCAGCGGTGTGCCGGGTGCCGGAAAAAGTACCAGTATCGATGAATTCGGCATCCACGTGCTAGGCAAATACGGAGGCAAACTTGCCGTATTGGCCATTGACCCCTCCAGCGAGAAGACCAAAGGCAGTATCCTCGGCGACAAGACACGCATGGAGAAACTGTCCGTACATCCCGATTCCTTCATACGTCCCAGTCCCTCGGCAGGCAGCTTGGGCGGTGTGGCACGCAAAACACGCGAGACCATCATCCTGTGTGAGGCAGCCGGCTACGACAAGATATTCGTGGAAACCGTAGGTGTAGGTCAGAGCGAGACGGCGTGTCACTCTATGGTGGATTTCTTCATGCTCATCCAACTGGCCGGTACCGGCGACGAACTGCAGGGCATCAAACGCGGTATCATGGAGATGGCCGACGGCATCGTCATCAACAAATGCGACGGCAGCAATGTGGAGCGTTCCCAACTCGCCGCATCGCATTTCCGCAACGCACTGCAACTCTTCCCGCCACCAGAGAGCGGCTGGAGTCCCGAGGTGCTGTGCTATAGCGGTTTCTATGCCCTCGGCATCGAGGAGGTGTGGGATATGGTCTATCGCTACGTTGATTTCGTGAAGCAGAACGGCTACTTCGAGCACCGCCGTGCCCAACAGTCACGTTACTGGATGTACGAGACCATCAACGAGCGTCTGCGCCATTCCTTCTATCAGAACCCCACCATCGAAGATATGCTCGTGGCAGAAGAACGGGCCGTCCTCGAGGGTCGTAAGACTTCCTTCGTCGCTGCACAGCAGCTCATCGACTCCTACTTCCGCCTCCTCTCCGGCTCCTGAACGTTCTACAGTTTCTTCACCAATGCCTGTATCTTCTGTTTGGTGTCGTCGGTCTTCTGTTCGTCTATCTTGGCTGTGACAACACCCATGTTCTCCACCTTCCAGTAGTTGCAGATGTCACGGAACTCCGCAGTAGCACCGTCATATACGCATGGCGAATAGGACGACATCAGCAGGGCCATCTTCTTCACCTTTGCAGGAGCATTCACACAGTACATACGCTGGATGGGAGCCTGAATCTGAGCGCAGAGCGTAAAGTAGTAGATAGGGGCTGCCAGCACCAGTGCCTCAGCCTCACTCATCAGCGGATAAATTTCCTGCATATCGTCCTTCTGGATGCAGGCACCGTTGCCTTTGTTGTGGCAGTACTCGCAGGCCAGACAGCCAGCTATCTTCTTCTTCGACACATTTACCAGTGTCACCTCATGACCTGCTGCCTCGGTAGCCTTTCTGTACTCCTCTGCCATCCAGGCGGTATTACCGTTTGCCCGTGGAGAGCCTTGTAAGATCAGAACCTTCATAATTATTTTCAGTTGACGGGTTGTTTTGGACAAAATCCTCTTATTTCTCAGCTATGTTGTCACAAAGATACATTTTTTTCTCAAAAAAAACAAATATTAAGCAAAAAAACATGCAAAAAATGCCCCACTGCTCCTGCTGCTGACCGCATTGGGAATGACGACTGGGAGGAGTGGTGACAGGGTTCAGGGTTCAGGGTTCAGGGTTCAGGGTTCAGGTGACAGGCCTGAAAGATTTCGCCCTCACTGTTTCTTCATCCGTATGATGCGGCTGGCGAACTGTCCGTTCAGACGCAATTCGATACCCGTCTCCATGAGAAACCTGCCCGTGAAGGTCTTGCCCTCCAGTCGGTTGTTGCGCTCGGGGCATTCAAACTCGCTGATTCGGTATGTGGCTTCGGGGTCGAGACCTGCCATGTGCCATCGCGGTGTCTCCAGTCCGACATAGTTCTCAAACTTATAGCAGAAGAACACAGCCTCGCCCTTATCCTCCGTGACGAACATCTCGCTGCAGAAGCCCCTGTTGTCATACGGTGAGAGCAGACGGTAGAGGTCGCCCTGCTGCACGACGGGGCGTATCTCCTTGTAAAAGGCCACCGCTTTCTTGGCATATTCCAGTTCCTTGTCGTCCAGGTCGCTGGGTTTCATCTCCATACCCAGACGTCCTGTCATCGCCACACCGAAGCGGAACCTCAGCGGTATGATGCGTCCCGTCTGGTGGTTGGGCGAAGCGCTCACATGCTGTGCCATTGCCATCGGAGGGAAGAAATGGCTAGTGCCCCACTGTATGAAGAGGCGCTGCTGTGCATCGGTGTTGTCGCTCACCCAGAACTCGTCAAAGTAGGGCAAG
This sequence comes from uncultured Bacteroidales bacterium, assembly GCA_902802815.1. Taxonomy (GTDB): domain Bacteria; phylum Bacteroidota; class Bacteroidia; order Bacteroidales; family Bacteroidaceae; genus Physcousia. The sequence goes on from CADCNQ010000033.1 coordinate 12,999, forward strand.
GCACCCCAGTTCACGCGACCGCCGCCGCTGGAACACAGTTGGATGACCAGTTCCGGATAACTCTTGCGTATGCGCTCCAGCACCTTGCGCAGTCCCAGATGATAGTCCACAAAGAGGTGGCTCTGCCTGTCTGCCGTCAGATAGCTGCTGCCGAAATTCTGCATCGACATGTTGCAGTCCCACTTGATATAGTGCAGTGTGGGATTCTCCTTCATCAGATTGGCCACGATGCCCACCACGAAGTCCTGCACCTTGGGATTCGAGAGGTCGAGCACCAGCTGTGTGCCTCCCCTCCCCTTGGAGAGCTCGCGTGTGGGATGTGCCACCACCCAGTCGGGATGTGCCTCATAGAGTTCGCTCGTGCTGTTGACCATCTCCGGCTCTATCCAGATGCCGAACTTCAGCCCCCTGTCTTCCGCCGCCTTCACCAGAGCCGGCACACCCTTTGGCAGCTTCACGGTGTCGGTCACCCAGTCGCCCAGAGCTTTGTCGTCGTATGTGCGGCGGTATTTGCGGCCGAACCATCCGTCGTCCACCACGAAGAGCTCGCCGCCCAGTTCCTTTATGCCGTCCATCATCTTCTCGCACACCTCCTGGTTCACGTTCATATAGACGCCTTCCCACGAGTTGAGCAGTATCTCACGAAGTGCCCGGCCGTTGTGCAGCTGTCCGCTGCGTCCCCAGCGGTGGAAGGCGCGGCTCACACCGCCTTTGCCCTCTTCGCTGTAGGCCATCGCCAGCACGGGGGTGGTGAATGCCTCACCGGGCTTCAGTGTGTAGGCGGTATGCAGTCCGTCGATGCCGGCCAGCAGTGTGTGGCGGTATTTGCCGCGCGTCTCGATGCGTAGCCTGTAGTTGCCTGTCCAGCAGAGGGCGGCACCTATCACGCGCCCGCTGTTCTCCTGCGGTTTGCCGTCGAGCGACAGCATCACTTCCGCCCTGTCGCCCATCGCCGTGCGCACGCCGTCATAGTCCACAATGGTCTTCAGCCCTTCTGTCAGCGGTTCCTCGGTCATACCGGCTTCCTGCCCCCACGCTCCGTGGAAATGCGTCAGCCAGGCACCCTCCTGACGTATGCTCATCACACCGCTGGCATACTGCTCCAGTTTCACGGCCTTCTTCTCCGCGTTGCGTATCACGGTCCATGTCTCTATCACGTCGCTCTTCCCGCTGCTCCGGTAGCAGAGGTCCACGAAGAAGTTGTATTTCCTGTCCTTCATGGTGATGACGGTCATGTCGCCTTCCGTGCGCCATCCCGTCACAGCCAGTTCCGTTGTCATATTTCCGTCGCTGTGTGTCACGCTCAGTGCCGTCTCGTCAAAACTGTTGCGGCCAAAAGTCGGATAGGCCTCGCTGCCCAGCGCCCCGGCTTCGTACACTCCCTGTGCCTGCGCGGCATCTATGCGCGAACCGTAGTAACTGATACGGGGAGTGTGTCCCTCGTTCACGTTCAGCATCAGTGTTGTCTTCGGTGTATTGACGAAAACGTTCTCCGCTTGCCCCGCCACGCTCACCGTCATGGCCATCAGGGCGATTTTCCACAGCTTCATATTCGTGTTCTTAATGTTTTTTGTCTGCAAATATAAGCTTTTTTTCTTAAACAAAGAAAAATTAGCAGAAAAGTCGTCTGATATTGGTGAAAAGTAGTATCTTTGCGGCAGGAATAAACAAAACGACATCTATCAATAAAGCAGTCCGAAGGCCCAAATTTTGCACTAAAAGAGTGCATTATTTTGGAAAATATGCACTATTAAAGTGCAATTTTGTCATCGAAACCCTTTAAATTAAAGTTTCAGGTTTCGCGGCTATTCGCCGCAGACATCCTTCTCGGCTCGGCATAGATAAGCACGGGCTTTTCTCTGCTCTCACCTCGGGCGGATGTTCAGGTTTCAAGTTCATCCAACTTGTCTACTTGTTTACTTCTGAAATATCATTTCTCATTTAGGCGAAGCCGCTGGGCGTAGCCGTCAGGCAACCACTTCTCTCGTCCTTCGCATACTGTTGGCAAGGAGTTAGCAAGCACAAATAGCTTGCCTGAGTTTGCGAAGTCCTTGCCAACACCTTGCGAACACCTTGCGAACACCTTGCCTAAGGTTTACCTGGTATATTGTGGTTCGCTGATTTAGGTTGTCAGTTTTCTTTCTTACGACTAGAAGCAGTTGACGGGTTAATAATTAAGAACTGTTCTCAGTTGACAGTCGTCCG
>CADCNQ010000034.1 GCA_902802815.1 uncultured Bacteroidales bacterium
ATTTCGTTTCGCAATCGTTTCGCAATTTCAATGCGATCCTTCGCCATCGTTTCGCATCTGCTTCGCATTGTTTCGCACACCTTCGTAACAGCCTCACAATGAGAGGATAAAGTCATCCCAATCGCGCGGACTGCCCTTGCGACCGAAGACCTTGGCGTAGAGGCGGCTGCGGATGCTGCTGATACTGCTGGCCTCGCGGCAGAGAGCTTTTGTCATATCGGAGGGCGAGAGCTCCAGCTTGATGAGCAGACAGGTGCGCCACTCCACCTCGGAAAGGCGGAAAAGACCCGAAAGACGGCGCACGAAGTCGGGATACGCGGCGCGGAGTTGCTGCTCCATTTCGCGCCAGTCGTCCTCCGAGAGCACCTCTTCGTCGCGCAGACGGTGGCGCAGGCCGGTATAGTAGTCCGAATGTTTGAACTCGTCCGCAACACGCTGCAAGGCATCGCTGACGATGGCCGGTCGCAGCTGATTCTCCTCGCTGATGGCGCGCAGCTGCCGCTCAATGTGTCGCTTGCGCAGCAAGGTGCGGCGGGCATATATCACAGCAACCAAAAGCAGCCCTATAACCAACAGCAGCACATAGGTCAGCAAGTGATTCTCGCGCTTGAGTTGATGCTCGGCCACAGAAATGACGATACTGCGTTCGCTATCGCCGCCATAGGAAAGTAGCGCCTGACGCTGCTCTTCGCTGAGAGGATAGCGTCGCCAGGTGTAGCGCGAGCCGAAATCCTGAATGACGAGCGCCGAATCGCCGAGACGCTCCAAAGGATGCGGCTCTTCCCCCTCATAATAGGCCAGCGCGCTGTCGGCCGTGAGCAGCAGGGTGAAGTAGTTACGGCTGTAGGGCATAATCACGGTGCCACTGGTGTCACATCTCAGCCCGTACTCATAGAAAATGCTGTCGCCCTCGTAGAGGCGCATGCGCCAAGTCTCGTGCTCCAAATCTGCCTGATAAGTTCCTCCGCCGGGATATTGTCTCGACTCCAGTCGCCACGACCCGCTGATATTCGATAAATCGTTGGTGATTCCGGCTGTTTTTTCAGTTTTGTGGCAAGCGTTCAGCAACAAAGCAGCCACAAAAGGCAGAATAGCAAAAATCGGTATATTCTTCATGTTTTCGTTTTCTTTTCCGCGCAAAGTTACAGAAAAAAACCGACCCATGCAAGCAAAACATTTCGCAAATATTTCGCAAAAGCAAAGTTCGAAAAAAGTTTGCAAATCATTCGAGAACCGCAATCCCGCTATCGCATCTTTGCACTCGGAAAACGTTCCCCCGCGCAGCCTCTGCAGTGCATCTGCGGTGCGCCTGCGGGTTTCGTCCTAAATGACAAATGATAAATGATAAAGACGAAAAACGTTCTTTGACTTATTGATACACAAACGGGCACTGGAAGCCCAATGCCCGTCGTATGACTTGCAGCCTGCGCGGGTGCGTTAGAACTGAATGAAGGCGGTGAGCAGCAAGGCCGTCAGCAACACGGGGACAATGAATTTCAGCATTACGAAATACAAACCCTTACGACGGAACTTATAGCCATTGAGACGCATCTCTCCAACAAGCAGACGGGGCGACACCACCCAACCGATGAGGATACAGGTGAGGATAGCCAGCACGGGCATGAGCACGTTGTTGCTGACATAGTCGAAGATGTCGAGAATCTGACCGATGGCCCCGTTGGGAAGAGGATATTCAAAATACCATATGTTGTAACCAAGACAAACTACTACGGACCAGATGAATCCTGTGCCTGCCATAATCAGTACAGACTTCTTGCGCGTCCATCCGAATTTGTCCTTCACACTGGCAACGATAGCCTCAAGGATGGAGACGGCACTCGTGATGGCCGCGAACAGCACCATTAGGAAGAACACCATACCAATCACTGTGCCGAAGACACCAAGGCTGTCGAACACATTCGGCAAGGCAATGAACATAAGTCCGGGGCCTGCCTTCATGCCCTCCGTGCCCATGAAGACATAGACAACAGGGATAATCATAAGGCCGGCAAGAACGGCAATCAGCGTGTCGAATATCTCTATACGATCGACAGCCTGACCCAGATTCACTGAGCGTTTCATATACGAACCGTAAGCCACCATGATACCCATCGCTATTGACAGCGAATAGAACAGCTGACCCATGGCATCGAGAGCTATCATGAGGACGCGACGCACGGTGAGTCCCTCGAAATTGGGGAGGAAGTAGATGGCTGCACCGTCAAGACCTGTGCGCGTCACACCGTTGGCATCGGTGTGACTGATAAACATCGAGTAGCCGCAGATAAACACCACCATGATGACAAGCGCCGGCATGATGATGCGGGAGTATTTCTCAATGCCTTTCTCCACACCGCGATAGACAATGTAGAAACACATCAGGGCAAATATCGCCGTGAGGATGATAGGCTCCCACTGCGAAGTGATGAAGCCTCCGAAGAAACCATCTTCTATGGCCTCCTTGCCGTTGAAGGATAGGTAGGTGGCAAAATACTTCAGCACCCAGCCGCCGATGACGCAGTAGTAGGGATAAATGATATAGGGCACGATGAACGAAAACCAACCCAAAAAGGCCCATTTCTTGTTAAAATAGCCGTATGCAGTGAGAGGTCCCTGCTGGGAACGACGCCCGATGGCCACCTCCGTGATGAGCAGGGTGAAACCGAACGTAATCGCGAGAATTATATATATGAGGAGAAACAGACCGCCTCCGTCGCGTGCCGCCAGATAGGGGAAGCGCCAGATGTTGCCCAAACCTACTGCTGAACCCGCTGCCGCGAGTACAAAACCCATAGAACCGCTGAATGAGTTTCTTTCTTTCTTTGCCATTATTTCAATTTTTCTTCATCTAAATGCCGCACAAAAAGGGCAAATACTTCGCAAAGGTAGTAATTTTTATTCAAACTTCCAAAAAAAATCAATTATTACATTCTTCAGATGCATCTTTGCCACTTCCTTACCCATCAATACGGCAAGCGGACGCCTGTCACCCTCGTTGATACTGCGCACGGAGGAGAAACCCGCCCCGGAAAGTAAAACTGCGTCTTCTACGGCTCCGGAAACAAGATGTACGGGTACGCCCCATCTGCCGGCCGCTAACAGCACTCCGTGAGCCACCTTACCCATCAGCGTCTGACGGTCGCTCCTGCCTTCGCCCGTAAACACCATATCAGCACCCTTCAAAGCCTCATCGAAACGCAGTAACTCAAGCATCATCTCTATGCCGGAATGCATCTTTGCACCCATATATGTCATCAGGGCATATCCCAAACCTCCTGCTGCGCCGGCTCCCGGGAGATCTGCATCAGCGGGAGTTGCAAGTCGTCTGCGCTCCGTCTCAAGGGCAAAATCCCGAAGCCTGCGGTCGAGAAGCCTCACCTGCTGCTCTGTGGCTCCCTTCTGAGGGGCAAACACATAGGCCGCTCCGTTCTCTCCGAAAAGGGGATTCCTTACGTCGCAAGCCACATCTATCCGAAGGGTGGGAGAGCGGAAGTCATACCCCGACTCCTCAAGAACCTCCACCATACCGCGACCTCCGTCGCACGTGGCGCTGCCTCCAAGACCTACCACTATCCTGCGGCATCCTCTCGCAGCAGCGTCAAGAAGCATCTCTCCCACACCCCGGGAACTGGCTGTCACAGGATTGCGCTTTTCCGGTTCCACAAGAGTGAGACCACAGGCCGCAGCCACCTCCATATAGGCCGTAGCATCATTGCTCACAAGATACTCCGCCTCGCATTCCCGCATCAGAGGGTCGTGCACGCGAGCGCATACGCGCTCAACGTGCGGAAGATGATGTAGGGCCTCCACCATTCCCTCGCCGCCATCACTCATGGGCATAGCGACAACTTCCGTCCCGGGGCGCACTGACAGTATGGCTTCACGGGCCGTCTCACAGGCTTCCACAGCCGTGAGACAGCCCTTGAAGGAATCGAAGGCCACAATGACTTTCACAGGGAAAGCATTTCCTTTACTGCAACTCTATCACACCGATACTGCGGGCGGGGAGCTTTATCTTCATCTTGCCGGAACCCTTCACCTTCTTCGTCTGCGGCACGATGGCGCAGGGATCGGTGATACTGTTGGTGGCATTCATGCTGTCGGCCACCAGAATGGTCTGGAGAGCCGTGCGGGACACCTTCTTACCAATAGTGCTCAGCACCACATCGATACCCGTCTCACCGGCATTCACCATCTTGACAAACACCTTGTCCGCAGCCTTGTCACGGGTGGCGGTGTAGTAGAGCTGGGTAAGGGTGTCTCCGTCCACTGTCATCTGCGGCACGTTGTCGCACTCCATCTTCACCACCTCCGTGCCGAGATTGCCTGCAAACATACACTGGGCATAGTAGCTGGGAGAACCGTAACTGTTGAGAGCGTCATAACCGATGAGGTCGCTCTTCCACTGCATTCCGCCGGGATTGACATTCACGAAGAGGGGAGCATAGCAATGAGCGATGACTATGTCGCTGTTGCGCTCCATACCAATCATCCAGGCAGCGTCGGCAAGAGCAGCCTTCATATTGGTGGTGGGGTCGCCTTCGCGGGTGGCCCACTCGCCGCAGAACACCTTAGGACCCTTTCTGTCGTACTTGTCATACATATTGCACTGACGCAACATATCCTTGTATCCGCGATAGTAGTGCTCGTCGATGATATCGAGCTTCATACGGTCTTCCACCTTCCAGTCGCGGGCAAGACGTCTCATCTTGTCGGGAGAGTCGGTGCAGATTATTTCCAGCTGGGGATACTTGGCCTTGATAGCCTCGTAGAACATCGTGTAGCGCTCAGCATAACTGCCGCTGCGGTCGAAGAAGTCCTCGTTGCCTATCTCCACATAGGTCAGTTTGAATGGAGCGGGATGACCGTCCTGAGCACGGCGTGCGCCCCATTCTGTGGAAACGTCGCCGATGACATACTCTATTTCGTCGAGAGCCTCCTCGATGAAACCGTTTAGAGCCTTGCCCGTTACGTAGTCGCCCTGAAGGGTGTAACCTGCAAAGACACCGAGAATGGGTTCTGCACCCATCTCCTCACACCAGCAGAGGAATTCCAGCAGTCCCATTCCGTCGGTGGACCAATAACCCCAGGGGCAGTGATGTCCCGGACGCAGTTCCACAGGACCCAAAGTGCGCTGCCACCAGAAACGCTCGCTGAAACGGTTGCCCTCAAGATAGTTGCCGCCGGGGAAGCGCAGGAACTTGGGATGCATCTCACGGAGCATATCCATGAGGTCGGTGCGATAGAGGTCGCTCTTCACCGTCACCTGCTTCTTGCTAACAGGAGTCAGCGACACATAGCTGAGACCGCAACGTGTATCGCCCGTAAACTGCAAGAAGAATTCCACATCCTTCGTCTCCTTTATGTTTGCAGCCGTATTAAGGCTGAAATCCAGCCAACCGGCCTCGGTTGACGACACTATTGTCTGGGCGTACACCGTACCGTCCACAGTGGAACGTAGACCTGCACTCATCACAGCCTTTCCGTCGGTCTTCATCTTGCCGCGATATTCTGTGGAGGGACGCACAGCAATGCCCCAGAATCCATTATTCACCCAAGTCTGTGTGGAGTCGCTCCACTGCCAGAAACGCAAGGGGGCGTTTCTTCTGTTACGCTGACGGGGATCGCCCTCGCGCTCGCGCATCTGCGGGTCGCGAAGCAACTGACTGTAGAGTCCACCCTCGTAGCAAAAGTTGATTTCCTCCGTCATCAATCCGTAGAGAGTGGGACTGACGGCACATTTTACCTCGTCTGCTCGCACCGTGAGACGCACCTCAGCGGATGCTGTGAGAAACGACAGGCATAAAACCAGGGAAAGTAAGTGTTTCATGGCATGTGTGTTTAAATTAATTTGTATTTCGTTTAATGAATTTCATTCTCCAATGATTTTTGCCGAAGATGAATAGTTCGCCGTCACGTTCGAAACCCACAGAAGCATAGAGTCGCTGGGCGTTCCTATTTTTCGGATCTACCGTAATCGTTGTCGTAAGACCAAGACGCAGACCCTCGGCAATACCTCGTTCCAGGAGGGCGGTTCCGATACCTATTCCGCGATACTGAGGCCATACGGCAAGACTGTCGAGATAGTATTCCCCTTCTGCCGACTCGTCCTCCATGCCTGGAAACTCCGTAGCGAAATGCTCCTTTATGAGTGCCATCGTACGTTCGCGCATCCCGTGATAGCGGCGTCCGTCGTAGGCAATAAGCATACCGGCCATTTCCCCGTTGTATTCTGCGATGAGAGTGTTCTTGGGACAATAGAGCACATCGTCGCGCGTGCAGATGAGTTCCGCAAAACGGGCCAACTCCTCCTCAGAGCGCTTACAGTGCAACGCCATGTGGAAACCTTGCGCGATAAAGTAGGAATCGTTATCCGTAGCGGGACGGAACGTCATCCTCAAACGGGCTCTCTTGAACTTCATCGCCTTTATCGTCTCCTCGTCCAATATCTGTATGATTCCCTTCTCCAAACAGATATCCAACTGCTCAGGTCCGAAGGCTTCACCCTGTTTGCCGAAATCCGAGATGTTGAATTCGAACTTGGTACGCAGTTCGTGGCGCACCATCTTCTGCTGAAAACGTGTGCCGGACATCTTACGTGCCAACATCTTGCGAATGGTGTTTATCTCGCGTTCGGAAAACTTATTCCTTCCCATAGCTCTCAGGTGATTTATCCTTTATTCTCTGAAGTTCCTCCAACGTGAACCCTTCGTATGACTGCAGCACATAGTGGCAAAGCGGAGTGATTTGTTCTTTTGTAAGCGTTGTCTGCACACCCACAGTGAACATACCGCTGCGGCGGCCCGCCTCCAAGCCGTTTGGAGCGTCCTCAAACACAACGCATTCCTCCTTCCGGCATGACAGCGATGCTGCCGCTGTGATGAAGCAGTCGGGGTCCGGCTTGCTTGCCTTGAAGTCCTCTGCTGTGAGTACGGCATCAAACATAGCATCGAAATCCGCTATCTGTCTGCGAAGCGTTTCCATCTTCTTGCGGTTGCTGCTTGTCACCACAGCACATTTCACACCGTGCCTCCTCAAATCCGATATGAAAGCGAGTGCTCCGGGATAGAACGTGAAATCCATCCTGCCTTCGTGCTCATAGAGTTCCGGAACCACCACCTTCCTCGTTTCCTCATCAGGGAAATACGCATCGAGGATGCGCTGCAGAGTCATACCCTTGATACGATGAGCGAAATCCGGCATTTCGGGATGATATTTCTCTCCTATTTTCCCCCAGATAGCCGTATACTGATCCTCTGTGTCTATGAGTGTTCCGTCGAGGTCGAAGAGTACGGCACGTATCTTGTTATGAACTGATGTCGGTGTCACTTCTTAACTTATTTCTTTACATTACGGTAGTTCACCTTGTAGGAGAACGTCACATTCGGACTCACATCGGGATTCTTGTCCAGTTCCTTGTCCACACGCTTCATGATGCGTCGTCCCGTGCGCTTCATCTTCTGTCCGCTGTTCAACTCCTTGCGGATGAGTTTCTGCAGGCTGTCTGCAGGCAGACCCGTATAGTTGGGACGCATCCTGTAGGAAACGGGCAGATACACATCGTGACCCACGTTCTTTGCTTCCAGAATACCTGTTCCCATCGGATGTGTGTATTCCACACGCTTTATTCCCCATGAGTCTTCCACCACGAATATCGTCACCTTCGTGCGGTCTTTCTGTCCGGACAGTACGTCTATCACCTCACCGTCTTCCTCCAGCGCTCCCACCACCTTGAAACCGAATCCCTTAGCCTCCTTCGGATGCCAGCGACGGTCGTCTCCGTAGAGTGCCGTGAAGGGATTGAAGTTGGTCACCTTGAAAAGGGCGTTTACCTGTTTCTCCGTCATCTCCGGATCGGCATCCATAATCTGCTGGCGCTCCAGTTGTATCTTCTTTCTGTAGAAATACATGTCGCATTCCGTAATGACGTTCACCTCCTTGTTGCCCGTGAAATAATCTATCAGCGACCACATTCCGGACATCTTCATGGCAATCTTCATTATGAACTTGATACCTTTCGGCAGGGAGTTCAGCAGGATTTTCATATCGCGGCAACCCATCACATCTCTCACGGTGGCCTCAAACTCCAGCGTCTTGGCATTCTCCTTCGCCCTTGCAGCCACCTGTTTGAGAATATAGAGCGCGGGGTCTTCCCCATGCGGAGTCACCACCAGCGGTGCCATTGTGGTGACATACATCGAATCGCCGAAATACACCTGTTGCTGCGCTCTCGTTCCCAACGAAACCAGAACGAGCATCATGAACAGTAATATCGCTTTGCGACGCATCATCATTCGCTGAAAAGTGTTTCCTGATTCTGCTCCTTGAGAGTGAATTCCGAACTGCCGTCGAAGCAGTGCGTGCACACCTGGTCCTTCGTGAGTCCGATGGCCTCGATGAGTGTCTCCAGTTTTGAGAACTTCAGCGACGTGAGTCCGAGTTCTTTGCGTATCTCCTCCACCATTTGATTATACTCAGGAGAACCCGTTGTGGCGTATTCCTTCAGTTTGGCAGAAGCATCACCTTCGAACTTCTCTATCACGCGGCGTGTGATAAGCTCCATATCACTCTTGGATGCCGTGAATCCAATGAACGGACAACCGTAAATCAGAGGCGGGCAGGCGATGCGCATGTGCACCTCCTTGGCTCCGAGGGTGAACAGGTCGCGCACGTTGTCGCGAAGCTGCGTGCCGCGCACTATACTGTCGTCGCAGAAGAGCATCTTCTTGTCTTTCAGGATGCTGCTGTTGGCAATAAGTTTCATCTTTGCCACAAGATTGCGTCGCTCCTGATTGGAGGGAGTGAATGAACGGGGCCAGGTGGGAGTGTATTTGGCGATAGCGCGGGCATAGGGGCAATGATGTCCCTCGGCATATCCCACCGCCATACCTACTCCGCTGTCGGGAATACCGCATGCGCAATCCACATCCGTCTGATCCTCCGCACCCATCTTTCTTCCGCACTCGTTGCGCACAGCCTCCACATTGCGTCCCTCGTACTGACTCGTGGGGAATCCGTAATATACCCAGAGGAAGGAACATATCTGCATGCGACGGTTGGGCTTTCTGAGCGTCTCCACGCTGTCTGCACTGATGCGTACTATCTCACCCGGACCGAGGAAATACTTTATATCGAAACCAAGATTGGGGAATGCCGAACTCTCGCTTGCCACAGCCATCGCTCCTTCCTTTCCGCCCACCACGATGGGGGTGCGTCCCCAACTGTCTCGGGCGGCTATCACACCGTTTTCCGTGAGCAGCAGCATCGAACAGCTGCCCTTGATGTTGCGGAACACATTCTCTATGCCGTCCACGAAGGTCTTGCCCTTGATGATGAGCAGAGCCACCAGTTCAGTGGGATTGATGCGACCTGAGGAAAACTCGGAGAGATGCATATTCTCCTGCAGCAACTGGTCGGCGAGCTGTTCGAGATTGTTTATCTTCGATACCGTCACAAGTGCAAAGCGTCCCAGATGGGAATTCATCAGCATCGGTTGCGCATCCTGATCGCTTATCACACCGATACCGCTGTTTCCCTTGAATTTATCCAGTTCATCCTCAAAGCAGGAACGGAAATACTTGTTCTCCAGGTTGTGGATGCTGCGGATAAAACCGCCGTCTGCGCTGTATGTTGCCATACCGCCGCGCCGCGTTCCCAGGTGAGACTGATAGTCAGTGCCGTAGAAAAGATCCAGGACACAAGGTTTTGTACTTACTGTTCCGAAAAAACCACCCATATATTTATTTTCTGTTTTTAGTAACTAACTGAACACTCCAGACCGAGCTCACGGATGCGTGCCGCTATTGCGTCAAGTTCCTCGTGGGATGCCTTTTCCAAGGTCTTCACGGGCGTTGCTCTGTCTATCGTATATATCATCACGCTGCGAGGTGATATCTCTTTCAACTGCTGCAGATACGGCCCAACATATTCCTCCGAGAGGTCGTCGGCCCTGCCGTCTTTGCTCTTCATGAACATCGTCTGAATGATGCATTTCCCCTTCATCGCCTTCAATCCCTCTATTGTGCGCTTCACATCATACTGCCCCACAGGTCTGTCTATATCGCTGATATACGACGCCGACACTGTGTCCAGTTTCATGATGGGATTGTCGAAGAGCAGCAAAGCTTCGCGCACTTCGGGTATGTGCACTCTGGTGCTGTTGCTCAGAATGCTTATCTTTGCTGAGGGGCACCACTCATCTCTCACCTCCCTCACAGCTTTCACTATGCCCTCGAAGTCGGGATGCAGAGTAGGTTCGCCGTTGCCCGCAAACGTCAGTACGTCGGGACAAACGCCTTCCGCCTTCATCTCCTTCAGCTTTTCTACGAGCCGCTCCACCACCTGTTCTTTTGTGGGCAAGGATGCTGTGGCGTGACTCTCGCTATTGAGTCCGCATTCGCAGTATATGCAGTCGAACGAGCACCATTTTCCGTCCCTTGGCAGAAGGTTGATGCCCAGACTCACCCCGAGTCTGCGGCTCTTCACAGGTCCGAATATAGGAGAATCGTATAGTATCATAGTTGTCCTGATTCCAATTCAATGACGATGCGCTCTATCATGGCGTCTTCATCGTCGGGTTTGTATTCCTTCTTCAGAGATGCTCCGAAGGTCCATGCAAACACCTGGTAGAAGTTTGCCCTGAAAGGTCCGAGAAAGGCCTTCAGTATCTGGAACGAACTCTGGTTGCACTCTCTGTCGATGAGTTTGATGAGCAGTTTTCCCTGCGTCAGCGAGAGTTTCTTCATCTGCGGAGTGAACTGCTTCTTTATGTCGCGCTCCACCGCTTTCAAGTGGGCATCTTTTTCCTTCTTTGTGGGAAGCATTTCGAGCGTCTCGTATGTCTCCTGAAGCATCTTGTTGGCCAGTTGTGCAAGCGGCAGCACCTTCTTCACGTTATACACCAGACGGTCGTACTTGCGTTTCTGCTTCGGATTGGAGAACTTCATCGGAGGGTATACAGGCACTTCCGGCAGGAGATACACCCATATTGTATCGCCCTCGTATATCTCAGGATTCGGGTATCTGTATCTCGTGAGTTTGAGTTCGTATTCTCTAGGCAGATTTTGCCAGTCGTATTTGTTTTCGTCATCTGCAGCCCTAACCCATCCAGTTAGCAGCAATGACAGTAGCATAAGTATTGACAATCTTTTACCCATACCGGGCGCAAAGATACGAAAAATTGTTGAGAGAAACCTCTCTGAGCCCTGAGTCTTTTTTTCTTTTTAAAGAAAATTCACAAAAAGTGCCACATAGCCGCAGCTACATGGCACTATATACTTTATATTTTACTTGTTACTTCAATTTTCCGTATCAGATTCATAAATACCATATATGTCTTTATCAGTCAACATTTCATTAGGAATCCAAAACAGATTTTCACTTGCATCTATATCTCTAATTTGAGTAAGTGAGAAACTATTTTTAATCACTTTCACACGTTTTCCTGCAGCAAAAACAGTTCCTTTGCCTGCCGCAATGAAATTCATAACTCCAATTTTGTCTTTGGCATTTATAAATTTCATCAATTCATCCCAATCGTCTTTATCTACTACACCATAACAATCATCTGTTATGTAAACAATATCTCCAGGTTTATAAACACAATTTTGTATTTCTTCAGTCTCTTCCGTTTCCGTTTGAGATGATTCTGAAAAACACATTGATAATAATCCAAATCCTAGAGCAAATACTATTAATAACACCACAATTACATTAAATTTTTCTTTTGGTGTCATTTCTTTCCAGCTTTTTTGTTTGTTCTCCATTTTTGTTTGTTTTTTAGGTTAATAAAAATATGGTTTTCTAAAAATACAATAAAAAGAAAACGTGGACTTTAACTTCGTCTACGTTTCCGAGGTATCGCCAAACACCTAACATGCATATCCGAGTAAAAGCCCACGCCGCAGCGTGAGCATCCTTGCTTTTACTCTTGCATGTTTCTTATATTTTTGGCGAAATTTCGGAAACAAGATTAAAGCGGACGCTTCTATTTCTAAATATATAATTTTTCTATTTTTCTATAGGCATTTATTTGCTTTGAATGTGACACAAATTGATTCTATCTGCTGCAAATATATAGTTTTTTCTCTAAACAGCAAACTTTTCACTTCACTTTTTATGATAAGAACCAACAATAGGAAAATAAATTAAGAAAATTGGTTTACCATTTACGGACAGTAACAACCTGTAAACTCGTAAACTCGTAAACTGAAAACTCGTATAGCCAGAGTCCTCTCAGAGACCTCTCAGAATGCTTTCAGTTAACGAGTGGTGTACGAGTGGATAACGAGTGAACTACGAGCAGACTACGAGACAACTCGTACACCACTCGTTATTTACTCGTTGTCTACTCGTATTTTGTTCGGAGTGTGACCGGAGTCTGGTAAGAGGATGTGTGAGGGAAGAAGTTAGAGGGAAGAGGGGGGATAAAAGCGGATTTTATATGAAATGGAAATATTTGAAATACGAAGAATCTAAATTATAAATTTAAAATTGAAAAATATGCGGACATAATATATGCAGCAAAGTAAATTCTGCATTTTTCTTTGATTAAGAAAAAAACTCTCAGCACTAAATTCTAAACTCCAAACTATTTTTTATATCTTTGCACGGTAAACTATATATAAAGCATATGAAAGTATTTCAACATGTGAGTGACATAGGTCCTTTGGATATAGCTCTCAAAGAAGCTTTTGAAATAAAGAAGGACCGCTATAAGTATGAGAATCTGGGTAAGCGCAAGACAGCGATGCTCATATTCTTCAACAACTCTCTGCGCACTCGTCTCTCCACCCAGAAGGCAGCTATGAATCTGGGTATGAACGTGATAGTGCTCGATGTGAATCAGGGAGCCTGGAAACTGGAAACAGAGCGCGGCGTCATCATGGACGGCGACAAGAGCGAACATCTCCTGGAAGCAATTCCTGTGATGGGTTCTTACTGCGACATAATAGGTGTGAGAAGTTTTGCCCGCTTTGAAAACCGCAAGGACGACTACGAGGAGAAAATTCTTCAGCAGTTCATCAAATACAGCGGTCGCCCGGTATTCTTCATGGAGAGTGCAACGGTGCATCCTCTACAGGCTTTTGCCGACCTCATCACCATCGAGGAATATAAGAGAAAGGAGCGTCCGAAGGTGGTTATGACCTGGGCTCCTCATCCCAGAGCTCTTCCGCAGGCCGTTCCCAACAGTTTTGCCGAATGGATGAGAGCAGCCGATGTGGATTTCGTGGTGACACATCCGAAGGGATATGAACTGGATCCTGAGTTCGTAGGCGATGCAAAGGTGGAATACGACCAGATGAAGGCCTTCGAAGGTGCCGACTTCGTATATGCAAAGAACTGGAGTTGTCCGGGCGTAACTCTTCCCGACCAATACGGAAAAGTGCTGGAGGACTATCACAAATGGATGGACTGGACGGTAAGCAGCCGTCAGATGTCGGTAACCAACGATGCCTTCTTCCTCCATTGTCTGCCTGTGAGAAGAAATATGATAGTGACGGACGATGTGATAGAAGCACCCACTTCGCTGGTTATTCCAGAAGCTGCAAACAGAGAGATATCTGCTACCGTAGTACTCAAGAGAATGCTTGAATCCCTATAAAGGAAAAAGTGCGCAAACTCAGTGTCATAGAGATGAACCGTCTCTCTCCCGAAGAATTCAGGAGGAGCGAGAAAGTACCTATTGTTGTGGTTTTGGACAGAGTCCGTTCGCTCTACAACGTAGGCAGTGTGATGCGAACAGCCGACGCTATGGCACTCGAAGCAGTATATCTGTGTGAAATCACAGCCACACCTCCGCATCCTGAAATACACAAGACGGCTCTAGGAGCAGAAGATACAGTTGAATGGAAATACTTCCA
>CADCNQ010000035.1 GCA_902802815.1 uncultured Bacteroidales bacterium
AGACAGTCATCGAATCTGTTCGCTATGACGGCATCCGACATCTGTTTGAATTTGTCCAGATCATTAATCACACGGCTGCCGAAGAACAACGTGCCGTCCGGCAGCGTCGGTTCGTATATGATGATATTTGCACCTTTTGCCTTGATACGTTTCATAATACCCTGAATGGCGCTCTGACGGAAGTTGTCGGAATTTGACTTCATCGTGAGACGATATACACCTATCGTGGGCGGTTCCACCACCTTGCCGTCTTGAGGATGTGTCAGAGAACCATATGTATTGTTCTGTGTGTATGCAAACCACCCGGCTTTCTTCAACACTGCATCTGCGATATAATCTTTACGCGTACGGTTTGACTGCACTATAGCCGTCATCATGTCCTGTGGCACATTCTGGTAGTTTGCCAGAAGTTGCTTGGTATCTTTGGGAAGGCAGTAGCCGCCGTATCCGAATGACGGGTTGTTATAGTGCGTTCCAATACGCGGATCAAGGCCGATACCCTGAATGATTGCCGCTGTATCAAGTCCCTTCACTTCTGCATAGGTGTCCAGTTCGTTGAAATACGACACACGCAAAGCCAGATAAGTGTTTGCAAACAGTTTCACAGCTTCTGCTTCCGTAAGTCCCATGAAAAGCACACGCTCTGTCTCGTTTTCCAGGGGAAGTGTGCCGGCAGGATTCAGTTGGTCTGGTATGGCAGAGCCTTCTATCAGAAGACTTGCAAAAATATGCGCAGCACTTCTCAACTGCTCCAGATTATCCACTTCAAAGAGTTTAGGCACACCCACTATGATACGACTGGGATACAGATTGTCATACAGGGCCTTCGACTCTCGCAGGAACTCCGGTGAGAATATCAGCCTAAGTGACTTACCGTAGTGCTTATAAATGCTTTGACAGTATCCTACAGGTATCGTCGATTTAATAACAAGAATAGCATCGGGATTTACGCTGATTGCAAGGTCAATCACTTCTTCCACATGTGACGTGTCGAAGAAGTTCTTCTCACTGTCGTAGTTTGTAGGAGCTGCTATGACAATAAAATCTGCATCTTTGTATGCCTCACTTCCGTCGAGCGTAGCACAAAGACCGATACCCTCTTCTTTCCTTATCACATTGGGAAGATATTTCTCAATATAGTCGTCTCCTATGGGAGAAATACCCTTATTGATTTTTTCTACTTTTTCCGGAATAACATCTACGGCTGTCACCTGATGGTGTTGTGCCAGAAGGGTTGCTATCGACAAACCGACATAGCCAGTTCCTGCTACAGCAACTTTTATATTCTTAAACTCACGCATGTTGATAGTATTTTTGTTCTGCGTGCAAAGATACGACATTTTTCTGAAACAACAACAGATATTGTCTTTAAAAAGACAAAAAGGGCTCCCCTTTTAAGGAGAGCCCGTAAACTGGCAATATGACGATGTTTTTTTACTTCACCTCTATCTGCTTGCTCGAAGGCAAAGCCTCTTTTGCTTTCTTAGGCAATACAACTGTCAAGACTCCGTCTGTAACAGAGGCCGAGATATTCTCGCGCTCTACATCGTCAGGAATAGTGAATGCCTGTGAGAATTTCTGGTAAGAGAACTCTCTGCGCAACCATCTGCGTTTCTCGTCACCCTTATCCTCGGTCTTCTGCTCCTTTTCGAGCGACACCATCAGATTGCCGTCTTCCGTCAGGTTGATCTTGTAGTCGGCCTTTGTTGTTCCGGGCACTGCGAGATCCAACTTGTAATCTGTGTCGCTTTCCGTCACATTGATAGCTGGAGATGTGGTGTGAACTTGTCTCATTTCCGGTAATGAATCGTTAAAGAAATCATTAAAGAATGCAGGCATAAAATTCATCGCATTGCGGTAGTTGTTTGAAAACATAGGTAACATAATTCTAATCTCCTATCTTTAATTTGTTAAACATTTACTTTATCACTGGCTTTTTCTTTTTCAAGCCTCTACCATCATATGAGCAATTCCTATGCCATCGTGACTATTTGTCAGTCACTTTAACACTTTCGTGTTTTCCCTTAACATTTCTAACGTCTATTTATATTTTCATGGAGACAAAGTGACCGGAAGAATGACAAAATGCCCCTGTGCAGTACTTTTTTTTTCAAAAAAAATGTTAGAACCTTTGTCATACGAAACTTTTTTCTTATATTTGTGAGTGAAAAAGACATTATTTACTACCTATCAGGTGTATACAACCATGAAAAAAATCTTCGAATCGTCAATCTTTGCAGGTGTTGCAATCGGTATTGCCGGTTTTGGTTATTTGGCCGAAAAGAGTATTATCGGAGCTGTGCTGTTTGCCTTCGGTCTTTTGACTGTTGTGCACTACGGACTGAAACTCTATACTGGTACCGCAGGCTTTATCAGGAAAGGTGAAGTCGGTCAACTCTTCTTTATATTATTCGGTAATATAATAGGTTGCCTCATTGTTGCTCTTATTGCACGCGCAAGCCCCATGCCTCTGCAAGAGACGGCGCAGAAGATTCTTGAGGGACGTTTAGCCACCGGCCCGTTTTTCGGGGGGGGGCTGGCTGTCGGTTGTGGAATGATTATGACCACAGCGGTCAACTTTGCCAGGAAAGGACAGAACCTTCCTCTCCTTTTCGGTGTACCTTTGTTCATCATGTGCGGTTTCCCACACTGTGTGGCAGATGCATTCTATTATCTTTGTGTACCGGTGGACTTCTATATGGTGCACGGGGCAGAAGTACTTGTCTTCTATTTGAGTATTGTTGCCGGTAATTTCATCGGATGCAATCTATATCGTATCATCTGTTACCATCTACAGGAGAAATAATGTGCAGAGTTTTCTCTGTTGTGAAATATTGTTTAACCATTTAAAACTTAAACATCATGAAAAAAAACATTCAAGCTGTAAATTTCGAGATGACAAAGAAGCTCGAGGAGTATATAGACAAGAAACTTTCACGTTTCTCCCGCCATTTGGCTGAAAACGACGAACTGACCATACGTCTCAGTGTAGTAAAGCCTCAGACAAAAGAGAACAAGCAAGTGAAGGTTCAGGTTGCATCCCTCTTTGCAGAGAAGACTTGTGACACCTTTGAAGAGGCATTCTCCGCATGTCTTGAAGCTTTGGAATCAGGCTTGGAAAAAAGAAAAGGCTTGTAGCCGTTTTTTCTCCCGGGGGGAAATTCCCCTTCAATGAAAGGCGAATTCCATTGAAGGAATAGATGTTTCCCCTTGCGTGAGCATGTGTTTTGTCGTACCTTTGCAGCGTTCAAAACTTAAAACTGTAAAGCTATGAAGACAACACACATGCTCACCATTTTAATGACAATGTTCATTATGGGTACAACTTCAGTAATGGCTCAGGGTCGTAATATGGGCGGTCGTCAGTTACATCACGATTCCGGTCATGTAACGTATTCACAACCTGCTCCCCGTCATAGCAACGGCCATGCAGTTCATCATCAGCCTGCAATACGCCATCATCAGCCGTCAATGCACCACCATTCGGCTGGGCACCATCGTCCCGCTCCAAGACCTGTGTATTATGCGGCTCCGAGACACTGCCCTCCTCCACCGCATCATCACGCTGATGCTGCAGGTATAGTAGCAGGTGCCGTTGTGGCTACAACGGTAGGAATACTGCTCGGCAGTCTCGCCTATTAGTTGTTCCTTTTGCCGAAGAAGCGCAGGAGATAAAGGAAAAGATTTACGAAGTCCAGGTAGAGCATCAAAGCTCCTATCACAGCTAGCTTCTGTGTCTCGTCATCTTCCTCTACACCGTTGGTCAGAGCCTTTATCTTCTGCGCATCGTATGCTGTCAAGCCGGTAAAGATAAGTACTCCTACACCAGAAATAATCATATCCATCATAGTGCTCTTGAGGAAGATGTTCACCACTGTAGCTATGATAAGTCCGATAAGAGCCATCAGGAGTATGTTTCCGAAACTGCTGAGATCTGTTTTTGTGAAACTACCGTAAAGAGCCATCACTCCAAACGTACCGGCTGTTATGAAGAATGTCGTAGCAATGCTGCTCATCGTGAATACGAGGAAGATTGTTGCAAGCAACGCACCGTTAAGTACGGAATAAAGCACGAACAGCAATGTTGCAGTCACCACAGAAATACGCTGTATGGTGCTTGACAAACCTATCACCAGCGCCAGTTCAGCTATTATAATACCGAAGAACACCATTCTGTTGCCGAATATCAACTGCAACATTCCAGGTGAGTTGGCAACAAAATATGATGTCAGACCCGTAAGTACGAGTGCGGAAGCCATCCACACATAGGATTTCCTCAGGAGTGTATTCTGCACTTCAACGGCACTTGTGGAGTTATATCCGCCGTAGTTCTTTACATAATTGAATTCGCTCATAATATTTCTTTGATTTTATTTGTTTTCCTTCTTTTCGCTATGCATCTTGTCATAGAGTTCTGCTGTCGCCGCAAAGAACACATCACCGCTTGAGTTGAGTGCTGTTTCCACTGAATCCTGCACCACACCGATGATGAATCCCACACCCACAGCCTGCATAGCCACATCACCGTCTATTCCCAGGAACGAACATGCCATCGGAATCAACAGCAGCGAACCGCCAGCCACTCCCGATGCTCCGCAGGCTCCCAGCGTAGAGATAATGCAGAGGAAGAGTGCGGAGAAGAATGACACTTCCACTCCCATCGTATTGGCCACAGCCAGCGTCATCACAGTTATCGTAACAGCAGCTCCGTCCATATTGATGGTGGCACCAAGAGGAATACATACAGAGTAGAATTTCTCGTCCAGTCCCAACTTCTGGCATAGTCTAATATTTATAGGTATATTGGCTGCGGAAGAGCGTGTAAAGAATGCATTGATGCCGCTTTCCCTCAGACAGGTGAATAGCAGAGGATACGGATTCTTGTGTGTCATCAGGAATGCAATGAGAGGATTGAACACCAATGTGCCGAAAAGCATACAGCACACGAGCAGCAGCACCAGTTGTCCGTATGTAGTAAACACCTCCAGTCCGCTTTCCGACACAGATGTGAACACAAGACCCAAAATACCGAACGGTGCGAATTTCACTATCCATCTCACCGTCTGCGACACTATCTCTGCGAAATCCTCTATCACATCAATGGTAACGGGTTTTGCTTTCATCTTGAGCGCCAGACCAAGAAGTATTGCCCAGAACAGAATGCCGATATAGTTTGCCGATGATATGGACACCAACGGATTGTTCACAAGATTAGTGAACAGATTGGAAAACACGTCCAGCAGACTGCTCGGAGCCGCACCCTCAATTGCTGTATTCAATGCCATCTTCACGGGAAACAGCTTACTTCCCACCACAGCACATAGTGCTGCCAGAAATGTACTGGTAAGGTAACAGAATATCACAGTGCTGAATCTTGCTCCCAACCCGCTGCCCGATTTTGCAATGCTTGCCATCACAAGTACGGCGACAAGCACAGGTGCTACAGCTTTCAATGCGCTCACGAAAATCTGTCCCAAGATTTCGATGCCAGTCAGTTCAGGTGCCACAAGTCCCAGTATTGCACCTATCACAAGACCTATTGCTATCCGGACAATAAGTTTCATACCCGACCATACACGTATGATTGCTTTTATCACATTCATATTGTTATTTTTTATATGTTTTACAACCGTTTTTTTGCGCTTGTCGTATATTTCACCGTGCAAAAATACATCTTTTTCCCGATATTAGCAAATAATTTTGTACCTTTGTCGCCCGAAAATGTATACATATCGCAGAATCACATATTAAACTTATGGATAAGAACACAATTACAGGTTTTATTCTCATTGCTCTCGTGCTGATAGGTTTCTCATGGTATAGCAGACCCTCTGAAGAACAGATGGCAGAGATGGCCCGTCAAGAAGACTCCATCGCCCGGGTTGCCGAGCAGATGCAGAAACAGCAGGTGGAGGCACAACTGGCCGCACAGGCCGAAGAGGCTGCAGCCCCAGTGGATTCCGATGCCCTCTTCTTTGACCAGCGCAGCACGACTGGCGAAAGTTTCGTGCTTTCCAACGGTCTCATGGAACTCATGATGAATACTCGCGGCGGCACTATCGAGGGTGCCCGTCTGACCGGTTATAAGGATCGTCAAGGGAGTCCCATCAGCATTCTACGCCCCGATAGCAGCGAGCTCTCATTCATGCTATCCGGCAAAGGGGAGAATATCAACACGCGCGACTACACTTTCCGTGTGCTAGGTCACAGCGGTCGTGCCGTCACTATGCGTCTGGGTTCTGAGGAGCGCCATCTCGACATCCACTACGAACTCCTGCCTGAAAGTTATATGGTCAATATCACGCTGTCCTCCAAGGGTTTGTCTTCTCTGCTTCAACCCAATGCCGACAAGCTCTACATCCAGTGGCACAGCATGGCAGCGCAGCAGGAGAAAGGTTTCGACTTCGAGCAGCGCTACGCCTCTCTCACTTTCCGCGAGAACGATGGCGACACAGATTATCTCAGCGAAACGAAGGATAAGACCGAGAGTCCAGATGAACCTCTGGAATGGGTGGCATTCAAGAATCAGTTCTTCTCCAGCGTGCTCCTGACATCCGACAACTTCACCGATGCTACGCTGCACTCTGCACCACAGGAGAAGGGAACGGGCAACCTCAAACAGTACGACGCTGCCCTCGCAGTACCCTTCAATGCCGACGGAACGGAGCAGACGCGCCTCCAGATGTATGTCGGACCCAACGATTTCCACATCCTCAAGAACCACAACAAGCTCGCCATCACCTCCGAAAATCCCGAACTGGAGGACCTCGTATATCTGGGCTGGCCGCTCTTCAAGTGGGTGAACCGCTGGATTATCATGCCTCTCTTCTACTGGCTCACTTCGCTAGGTCTCTCTATGGGCATTGTGCTTCTCCTGCTCACCATCATCGTCAAGATACTTGTCTATCCCACCACAAAGAAGAGTTACATGTCATCTGCCAAGATGCGCGTGCTCAAACCAGAGATTGACAAGATTGCCCAGAAATATCCCAAGCAGGAGGACACCATGAAGAAGCAGCAGGAGACCATGCAGCTCTATTCCCAGTACGGCGTTTCTCCCATGGGCGGTTGTCTGCCTATGCTTATTCAGATGCCTATCTGGATTGCGCTCTTCAATTTCGTGCCTAACTGTATCCAGCTTCGCGGTGAGCGTTTCCTTTGGGCAGACGATCTTTCTTCCTATGATGAACTCATTCGTTGGAATGCCGACCTGTGGCTTATCGGCGACCATCTCTCCATTTTCTGTCTGCTCTTCTGCATCACCAATATCATCAACACATGGATATCGATGCGTCAGCAGCAGAACCAGCTCACAGGTGATCAGGCTCAGCAGATGAAGATGATGCAGTACATGATGTATATCATGCCGCTGATGTTCTTCTTCATGTTCAACAACTACTCTTCCGGCCTCTGCTATTACTATTTCCTCTCCGGCCTTACGAGCATTCTTATCATGTGGTTCCTGCGTAAGACCACCGACGACGCCAAACTTCTGGCCAAGCTCAACGCTTATCGCGACCAGCACAAAAACGACCCCAAGAAGATGTCCGGCATGGCTGCCCGTCTGGAAGCTCTGCAGAAGATGGCGGAAGAGCAGCAGAAGAGAAATAGGAAATAAGAAATAAGAAGTAATGAGTAAAAGAATGCGCTTTGTGACGCTCGTCCTCGTGAGCCTCACAATGATGTTTGCCTATTTCTTCACGGACGTGATGTCCCCTCTCGAGCCACTTCTCACAGCGTCACGCGAGACTGGCGGACTCTCATGGAGCAGTGACGAATATGGATTCTTCTCCGGTTCATACGGATTCTTCAACGTCTTCCTGCTCCTGCTCTTCTTCGGAGGTATTGTCCTAGACAAATTCGGCATCCGTTTCACAGGGATACTTTCCTCGCTGCTTATGCTGGGTGGTGCTCTCATCAAGTGGTGGGCGCTCAGCAGCAGTTTCGGCGGTTCCGTAGCCCTCCCCTTCTCTCTTGGCGTATATTCCACTCAGGTCGTTTTGGCAAGCTTCGGTTTTGCCCTGTTCGGTGTGGGATGCGAGATAGCATGCATCACGGCCACGAAGGTTATAGTCAAGTGGTTCACCGGCTACGAGGTGGGCTTCGCCATGGGTCTTCAGGTGGCTCTCGCCCGTATCGGCACCGCTGCGGCTCTGGCCTTTTCTTTACCCTTTGCCCAGTGGCTCGGCGCAGCGTACTACAGTGTGGGACTCGGTGCAGCACTTCTCTTCGGCGGCCTGCTGCTGTTTCTCTTTTACTGTGTGCTCGACAAGCGTTTCGACCGCGAGGCGGCTCACGCTGATTCCGGTGAGATGCCGGCAGAGGAGGTCTTCCACTTTTCCGACCTGCGTCTGTTGCTTGTCTCGCGCGGTTTCTGGTATATCACCCTGCTTTGTCTGATGTTCTACGCGGGTGTATTCCCCTTCCTCAAGTTCGCCACCAAACTCATGATATTCAAATACGGCATTCCCGAGAATATGGCAGGTCTCATTCCCGCCATGCTTCCCTTCGGCACCATCTTCCTCACTCCCCTGTTCGGTCGCATCTACGACCGCTACGGCCGGGGAGCCACGCTGATGATTGCCGGTTCGGTACTGCTCTGTGCCGTGCATATAGTGCTGGCCCTGCCGTTTTCCTACTGGCCTCTTGTCATCCTCATGATGGTGATGCTGGGCGTTGCCTTCGGCATGGTGCCTTCGGCCATGTGGCCTTCTGTACCCAAGATTATTCCGATGAAACTTCTCGGTACTGCCTACGCTCTCATCTTCTATATCCAGAATATCGGCCTCTCACTTGTGCCCATCTGGATTGGCAAGATAAACCAGCAGCACACCGACCCTTCCACCGGTATGATTGACTATACTGAATCGATGACTGTCTTTGCCCTGTTCGGATTACTGGCCATTGTCATCAGCCTCCTTCTTCTGCGTGAGGACAAGATCAGGGGTTATGGTCTTGAGCGGCGAAATATTTCTTAGCCACCTTATTGTTTATTCTGTCGCGCTCTGTGTCGCGCAACCATCCGTAGCGGTTGAAATACTTCGCTATGTTCCACACGTGCACCAGAAACAGTTTTATGCTCCTGTGGCTGGCTCTGTTGAATTTATGGAACACCACCACCTTCGGGAAGTACAGCGTGCGCCATTTGCGATGGAGCCTTCTTGTGAGGTCAATATCTTCTGCATACATAAAGAAGTGCTTCTCGTCAAAGTCTCCCACCTCCTCCATTGCAGACATCCTCAGGAACATGAAGCAGCCTGACAGGTATGGCGCATTCACTATCTTATTCATCCCCGTGGGTTTCAGTTCATAGCGGTTGTTGCGTTCGCTGGTGGTGGTTTTCGGCATTATCAGTCGTCCGATAATATCGCGCGGCGCGGGCAGCAGTTTTGCCAGATACTGCGGGTCTCCGTTGGGAAATCTTATCTGCGGCATCATCTGTGCCACGTCCTTGTATGCCGTCATATAGGCCTGCAGCACGGGTACCACTTCCCTTCCGAACCATACGTCGGGATTCACCACCAGATGGAATTCGCTTCCCAGCTGGCGTGCCTTGCGTATGGCCACATTGTGGCCTCCTCCGTATCCGTTATTCCTGTGGCGCACGAATTCAATTTTGAATCCGTGTCGGATACGCTCTTTGAGTTCCGGATTTTTTGCTATGGAGTACGCTTCATACTCCTTCAACTCTCTTTCGAGGTCTATCATGTGCTCCGAGTGGTCGATGATATAAATGACATCAATGGGAGAATCAATCAGGCTTCTCAGCACCGGTTCTATCTCCAGCAGATGGTGGTCGTACGTCACTACTGATGCCGTTGTCATTATCTCAGAACACTGTTTTTTTTATTTTCGGCTGCAAAGATACGAAATTTAGTTGACATACAGGTTATTGTTTATAGGTTATTTAGATAAAAAAACCAAAAACCCTTAACCTCTAACCCTTAATCACAATCACTTCTTCCACAGAGCGCATCCTGGCATCCGGACTTACGAGTTTGACGTAACGGCACTCACGGCTGTCGAAGTCCACTTCCGTCCAGTACGGCAGCCATCTGCCTTCCGACGCAGTATCCCATTTTTTGCCGTCCTTGCTCGTAAGCAGCTGGTATCTCCTGATGAGACCTCTCTCTCCTGCTTTCTGATGCGGCTTGGCGATAAAGCCTTTGATACTCTGCTTCCTGCCCATATCGATGATGATATGTTCGTCGTCGCTCTCCAGTGTCTTCCATTTGCTGTTGTCTGCGAAGATATCTTCCGTTGGTGTCTCGCGCCATTCGCCTGTCTCGAAGTTGATGTCGAAGCGTTCGTGATAGTCGAACCTGCATTCCGTGCCGTCGAACGATATGGGGAATATTATTGTCTTCGTGGCCGGCAGACTGGGATCTTGCCATCGGTCGCCCACGTAGAGGTATGTCGTGGCCTTCGTACCCTTTATCTCCAGTATGGCAGCGGCCTGTGTGTCGTATGCTATTACGTTGCCTGTGTTCTCCAGCGGTGTCCATCCGCTCCTGAGGTCTGTGGAGTGCGACATCTTGCATTGGTTGGGTGCCCATCCCGAGCATGCGGAACTGAACATGAAATAGCGTCCTTCCGGCATGCGCACTATTGCCGGTGCTTCGCGGCTTTGTCTCGGGAACAGTTGTGTGTGCTCTACGGCCTCGCGGTAGTCGTCACTCAGTCGGAAGAGTCCCAGGTGCTGGTTTTCCTCCGTTGTGGATATGAAGTATGCAGTGCCGTCTGTGTCCTGGTATATGTTGCAGTCTCTGCTCTTGATGCCCAACGGCCGGCCTCCCCACACGAAGCGGTAGTCGCCGTTCACCGAGTCGCATTCGAAGCATGCAGCCTCGGATGCTCCGTAGTTGCTGCTCTCGTAGTGGCACCACACGAGGTATTTACCCGTCTTGGCATTGTAGAGCAGTTTCGGACGCTCTATCATTCGGCTGCGACCGAGCTCGGCCGTTGTGACTCCGTTCTTTATTATCTTGTTTTCGAATCGCCAGTTCTGCAGGTCTGTCGATGAATAGAGATTCACATCGGGGCTGAATGGCACGCTGCGGTCTTCCCCGCACATATACCATCTGTCTCCCACGCGCAGGAACCCGGGTGCATGTGCCTGCACCACGTCACCTGTTTCCGTCTTCCAGAGCTGTCCGTTCTGTATTGTCACCCATTCGTTTTGTGCTCCTGATGTCATTGTCACGAGCATTGCCATTGCAAAGAAAAAAATCTTCATGGTATTGATATTTGCCGCAAAAGGAATCAGCGGAGGAAATAGTCCACAAGGAAATAGGTGCCCAAAGCACAGGCCCAGCCTATAAAGGCACCCAGCGTGATGCGACGGAACCACCACCAGATGGTGACATCCTCCGACTTCATCAGGGCAAGGCCAGCAATGCTGCCTATCGGGAGCAGACAGCCGCCTATGTTACCCGAGAGAGCCACAAGATGCCAATACTGGCCGTTCTGCATGAAGTTCTGAAGATAAGGTGTCACAGCCTCTTCGGAAGAGAGCACTGGATAGATGTTCACGGCGCTCAGCACAAGCACTATATTGTCCATCACGGCACTCAACAGACCCAGCACTACACTAAGCAGATAGGTGCTGTGGATGTTGGCATCAAGCCATCCCGACACAGCCCTCATGGCACCGATTTCAATAAGTACATCAACGCAGAGGCAGGCACCGATGGTGTACATGATGACCTGAATCACCTCGTATTGCAAACTCCGACCCGTGGAGACCGTCTGAGGCTGCTCCGTGCGGATACGGCTGATATTTATCACCTCGGCAGCTACCCATATCACACCCAGCACACACAGGGCACCGAGGAACGGAGGCAGCAGCGTGATGCGATGGAATGTGGGCACAAACCACAGTCCTGCAAAGGCAAGGAAAACAAGAATTGCCCTCTGCCATATCTTCAGGGCGCTATCCTCACCGCGGAAACTGTAGGTGGGACGCTCGATGTCGAGACGGTCGGGCAAAGCACGACGTATGAAAAAGGTGGGAATCACTGTGGCCACTACGGCTGAGAGAGCCAGCGAACCGGTATAGTTGGTGGCTGTCACAGCACCCTTCGTCCAAATGAGCAGAGATGATATGTCGCCTATCACCGTGAACATGCCCGCAGCATTGGCCGTAATGACAATAGCCGCGCCAATATACATTCTCTGATGCGGTACGCGCAGAATGCGGCGCATCACAAGAAGCATCATCACGGTGGCGGAAAGGTTGTCGATATGTGCGCTGATGGCAAAGGTCACCAGGACGGTGAGCCAGAGCACATGGTTGGTGTTCTGACTGCGGAGCCAGTTCTTGAGGAAATTGAAACACTCGTTGTTGACCAGCACCTCCACAATGGCCATCGTGGCAAGCACGTAGAGTACGATGCCGCCCATCTGACCGAAATACTGCAGGAAGATGTGGGAGGCAATGAACTGCTTGGAAGCCTCCAGAGTGTAGGGTTCGCCTGCCAGATAGTCGAGAAACTCCTGCGCATGCAGCACCTGAATGAAACTGGTGCCCATACACATGAAGAGCACCCACCCCACTACACCGCAGAACATGGCAACGGTGGCCTTATTAAGATGTGTCACGTGCTCAACACAAATGAGCACGTAACCCAACAGCATCAATACGACAATAGCAATGGTCATCTGTTGTAGAATTTCTTACCCTTTGTGATTACGTAGCCCTTCTGCCCGGCATTTGCGCGACGACCGTTGAGGTCGTAGTATTCGGCCTCCTGAACACCATGAACATTGAACCCTTCACCTGGAACCGTCCCAATTCCCGTGGGGTCTTCGCCGTTGTACAGCTTAGCGACATCGTCAGGAGAAAGAGCATAGTTGTAAGCTCTCATGTCGTTTATTCTGCCGCTGAAATAGGGATCTGCCGCAAACTGGCTGCGTCCGATATAATTGAAGATGGGATTTATGTCGCCGGGCACGATACCGACTGACTTTTCAGCCACTTTGGCACCATTGACGTAAAGGGCTGCATCGCCCTCGTCCACCGTGGCAGCAATATGTACCCACGTATTCTTAGTCAGAGGTGATGCGCTGAGAATCTGCTCTTCGCCACCGTTCTTCAGCACGAAACGCATCTCACTGCCGTTGCTGGGCGTAAGGAAGATATACTGGTCCTCATCGTTGCCGAAGTCGAATATACGCTGCCAGTTGTTACCGCCCGTCCAATATACCCACGCTGCGAAGGTGAAGGCATCGCGGGAAGCGATGGTGCTGGGCAGCTGCAGGAATTTCTTGCTGCTGAGAGAGATGGCTCTGGTGCCTTCAATCTTGCCGTCCGCATAGGTGGCGGCACCGTAGAGAGCCGAATGATTGCCGTTGACGGAAGCGTCCTTCAGACTGTCACCCGTGCACCACCATCCAAGGAGTGCCTTCTCGTCGGTGACGGAAGCCTCCTGGGCGGCAAGAGGCTGCGAGCCGCGGTTGAGATTATGAGTGAAGCGCGTACGGATGCTGTATTCATACTGCACACCGGGAACGGCCGTATTGTCTGTAAACGAGGTGACGAGGAGACCGGAAGCCAGAAGCTGCCACTCTGTCTCTCCTTTCACACGACGCAGCACATTGAAACTGTAGTTGGCGGTGGTATAGGTCTTTGTGCGGGAATTGTAGGGGAAGTTCCATTTGAGCTTCACGCTGCAAGGCTGCCCCGTCACCTCGAATTCGCTTGCCTGCTGGGGAGACGATGTCGGGACGGCAGCCAGGTTGGTGGCAAGGAAACGCCACTTCTGATAGTTGGCACCGGTGACAGGAGCCACTTCAAGAGATGTACCCGCAGTAGTGACACCGTTCTTCGGCTGCAGACACATGGCATTTTGTCGGCTCATGATGTAGAAACATCCGTCGCCAGCATAGCGCAGATACCACTGTTCGTTACTGCCGAAACCGCCGGCGTAGCTGATTACCTCAGTACCTTTGGTGAGGCCCCAGTTGAGCACATCGAGATAAGTGGGCACAGAGGCTCCGTTGTCAAGCTTTATGAGATGATAGCTGATATCGCCGTTAAACGTTCTGTCGTGAGGCCTTACTATCCAGTTAGACGCATTGGCATAATTGCCGAGCTTGGCGGCATATGTTATTGACATTGTGAGATTAGCCCTGTTTGCAATCCTGTAGCTACCGTCGATGACGGGCTGGATGTCCTCGCCTGTCTGTATGTTGACCAGTTCCTCACGGCTGCGCTGCAAATCCGAACCGTAGGTTCCGTTGGGGTCGGCCTCCACGGTGAGAACGTACTCGCGCATGGGACCGTGACCGCCGTACCACACATCCCTGTCCTTTGATACAAAGCGGTAGGTCGTTGTGGTGGCCTGACGCTCGGAAGCACCCGTGAAACCCTCCACCGTGCCGTCGTTGTGACGATATACGCTGGCTGCCGTCCACTTGTTACGGTTTTCGCTGTAAGCCAGACGGACACCCTTGTTGGAAGCCTTCATAAACTGGCTCCTTGTATGTTCGCATGTGCCCCACCAGATGCCGCGCTGCATATTGTACTCTGCGCCCACCATACACTCCATCACGTTGTGGAGCTCGTCGTTGGTGGCCTTCTGACCGGCATTTACTACGTATGGGAAGAACGCAGCATACGTGTTAAACGAACCGGCCAACTGGTGAGTGTTGCCCTCGCCGAGATAGTTCTTGAAGGTGTTCCAGTAGTTGAGAGCCCTGTCGTTGTTAAGTGTGTTGCCGCCCACAAGGTGGATGCCGAGCGTGTTATAGTCGTAGTCGGAACCCGTGAGCAGACGGCATATTCTCGTGAAGATGTCCTTACGCAGACTCTCGTTGGTGGAAATCTGTCCGTGATAGTCGTAGTCTGTCTCATTGACGGGAGAGACGCTCTCCACGTTGATTCCCTCAGCCTGATAAGCCAGACGGTGCACATCGATACATTTCGCCCATTCTGCTGCACATCTGTTCTTCTCTGTGGTCGTAGTGTTCGCACATTGGTACATATCGCCCACCTCGCCATGGTCATCGTTGATGTTGACCAGAACGTTGTCCTTGCAGTAGGTCTTAATCAGATTGACTCGTCTGTTCAGATAAGTCCGCTGGCTGGTGCTGAGTTCGCCGCTCATATTGGATTCGCTGGGACGGAAACTGGCACGGATAACATCAATTAGATCCTTGCCGGCAAAGAGCAGTCCTCTGCGCAGGTTGCCTTCGTCAAGCCACGCAAGATCCAAACCCCACTCAATCGGCATGTACTGCCCCTCGTCATTCCACAGGAAAGGCACCGTGTTGTCTGCGGGTGGTGTGGCAACGATGTTTGAAGAGGCGCTAATAACCTGTGCTCCTGCTTGTTGCGACAAAAAAAGAATCAGGGCAATTAGTGTTGTCTTTTTCATGGCTTTGTTTGTTTAGGTTACTGTTTCGTTAAAACAAAAAAGAGAGACACCATCGAGTGGCGTTTCTCTTTAGTGTGAGGTGCCTGGCGGATTCGAACCGCCGTAGACGGTTTTGCAGACCGTTGACTAAGCCACTCATCCAAGGCACCATAGTCTTCTGCGATTTTGCGAGTGCAAAGGTACAACTTTTTTTACGTAGTACCAAATAAATCAGCACTTTTTTTGCAGAAAAAACGTGTTTTTTTTCGCTCCGGCTACTCCTCCCCGCTCTTGGGGTGCTGATAGAAGCCCACAGCAATGGTTCCGTTGACCGTTGTGACGGTGACAATACCTACGCGCTCCTCGTCTGTGGGATTGTCTTCCGTGATGGTCAGCATAGAGCAGATACGGTATACGCTGTAGCCGTCGTTGACTATCTTGGTGTTCTTCTTGTTTGTCTTGACGGTAATCCATGAAGCCTCGCTGTTCACCTCGAAGGCATCAGAGGTGAGGAAGACGACGCTGTCCTTCTGTTCCCCTTCCTTCAGATAGTATTTCTGATCGACGGTGGGATGCAGGAACTTCAGTATTTTAATCTCCTGTTCGGGAGAACACCCCGTCAGCACCAGCAGCAGAAGAGAAAGCACAAACGCCCCCCGAACAAATATTCGGGAGGCGCCTGTAACAGTTTTTACTTGACAGTGCATTACTTCAGGCTCAAAGTGAGGTCCTTACCTTCCTCAACTACGACCAGCTTGTCCTCGCGTGACAACCAGCCCATAGCCAGATAAAGCTCCTTGTCGGTCTTAATCTTGGCAACCTTCTTCAAATCCTTGGCGTTCATAGCACCGTTCTCGCTGAGAGCATTCCAAATTGCACCTGCAGCATTACCAATCATCTCGTTCATAATCAAATTACCTTTTGTGGTGTTAATATTTATTGACTTCTCTTTTTTAAACCTTAATTGCTTTCTTAAAGTTTACGCAAAGGTACGACTTTTTTCGGAAACTACAAAGTAGAACCGAATATAACACAACAATTTAACGGTTTTTTCACTAATTTTAATGATATAAATCAATAATCTTCCTTCGTGAGCGTCACGGAAAAGAACTCTTTCGAGGTGGAAGCGCTCGTGTAGTGATAGACAAAAGCCACACCCTCGTCCTTGTATCTTTTCAGCTGAAGGCTGTTGGCGAGATTGTCGCACAGGGCTACCCTCATCTCGTTCTTCACCTTCTCCGTATAGATTGCGGCGCTGTCGAGCTCCCCTCCCACGGAGAACCACTTGTGTATGCTTCTCGTCTGGCGGTCGTATGTGATGCTGTCGAGCACCTGGCAGCGGTCCTCACGCTTCGGACAGTATTTCTCCGTGTATTCGTCGCACTCGCTCTGGAAACGGTCGTCCTTCGACAAACCCGTGCAGGAGCAGAAGACAAAGACGGCGGCCGAAACAGCCGCCATCAATGTGTTATGCCTCGGGAGCCATGTTGGTGTAGACGGTCTGCACATCGTCAAACTCCTCCATCTTCTCAATCATCTTGTTGATGGTCTCGCGCTGCTCGGGAGTAACTTCCTTGAGGTCGTTGGGGATATATGTGAACTCGCCGCCGACATCCTCCAGACCCATGCCTTCGAGCTGCTTCTGTATCTCGGAGTAGCTCTTGGGGTCGCCGTAGATGGTCACGGTGCCTTCCTCCTCGTCCTCTTCCCAGTCTTCGTCCACTCCGAAGTCGATCATCTCCAGGATGAAGTCGTCCATATCCATACCGTCCTTCTTCTTGAAGGTGAACATGCACTTGTGGTCGAAAAGGAATGCCAGAGAGCCCATCGTGCCCATATTGCCGCTGAACTTGTTGAAGACGCTGCGCACATCGGCCACAGTACGTGTGGGGTTGTCGGTCAGCGTGTCCACGAAGACAGCCACGCCGTGAGGACCGTAGCCCTCGTAGGTCATTGTCTTGTAGTCGCTCTGGTCCTTGCCCATTGCGTTCTTGATGGCACGCTCGATGTTGTCCTTCGGCATGTTCTCGCGCTTGCACACAGCGATGACGCTGCGCAATGCGGGGTTGTTCTCAGGTTCCGGACCGCCTGCCTTCACGGCGATGGCAATCTGCTTGCCCAGACGGGTGAATGTCTTGGCCATGTGGCCCCATCTCTTCAGCTTGGTAGCTTTTCTGTATTCAAATGCTCTTCCCATTGGATTTATCTCAGCTCTGCTCCGAGCTGGCTCTTTATGTTGTTAATAATCTTGTTCATTATGGCATCGATGGCCTTGTCGTTGAGTGTCTTCTCCGCATCCTGCAGGATGAAGTTGACGGCATACGACTTCTTGCCCTGGGGCAGATTCTTGCCCTCATAGACATCAAACAGCGTCACGGCCTTCAGCAGTTTCTTCTCGCTCTTGTAGGCCAGTTCCTCTATCTGTCCGAACTCCACCTGCTCGTCCACCAACAGAGCCAGGTCGCGGCTCACGGCGGGATACTTGGATATCTCCGTGTAGGTGACACTCTGTCCCTTGACGAGTTTCATGAGGAGTTTCCAGTTGATGTCGGCAAAATAGACGGGCTGCTCTATGTCGAACTTCTTGAGTATCCTGTGCGCCACGATACCCATCTTCACGAGTGTCTTGCCGCCTCTGTTGCGCAGTTCGAGACTCTTGTCGAAGATATCTTCCCCTCCGGCGGCAATCACCACCTGCCCCATCTTCAGGCCCGCACGCTCAAGGATGTTCATCACGTAGGCTTTCAGTTCCCAGAAGGTGCTGTCCTCGTCGGGATGCGCCCACGAACCGCTCACTCTCCTGCCCGTCACCCAGAGTCCCATATGGTAGTCCTCGCTGTAGGCATCCAGCACGTGCTTTATCACCTCCGGATCGCGGCTCGAGCTCACGCCGGGGATGATGTCCTGGCAGCGGCGCTCTGCATGGTAGTAGTAGCAGTTGCCCACCTCAAACAGTTTCATGTCGGGCATGCGGTAGGCCGTGTTGCGGGCTATGCTCTCCAGACCTCCGAAGAGCAGCGTCTGACGCAGCACGTTGAGGTCCTGCGAGAGAGGATTCATCAGCCGCACGGCATTCTCCGCCTTGTAGCTTTCGAGTCCGTCGTAGTAGGCTCCCTTGTGGAGCGAGTTGTTGAGGATTTCGTGGAAACCCTGTCCCACGAGCTGCTCGCCGATGAGGTTCTGCATCTTGTGGCTCTGGTCCTCGTCGCCCTTGACGGAGAGAGAGGATTTGATGGAAGTGGGTATCTCCACATTATTATATCCGTACACGCGCAGGACATCCTCCACCACGTCGCAGGGTCTCTGCACATCGACGCGATAGGCGGGAACCACGAGCGAGAGACCTTCCTCCGTCTCCTTCTCTATCTTCATCTCCAGACTCTTCACGATGCTCTTTATCGTCTCCTTACCGATGGCCTTGCCTATCAGACGGTCGCAGAAGTCATAACGGAGCTCCACCTTGAAGTCGGGCATCTCCTTCGACACCACGTCCTTTATCTGCATCGACACCTTGGCACCGGCCAGTTCCTTTGCCATCAGTGCGGCAGCCTTCAGGGCGTAGATTTGTCCGTGTGGGTCTATACCGCGCTCGAAGCGGAACGATGCGTCCGTCTGCAGTCCGTGGCGGCGCGAGCTCTTACGTATCCATGTAGGATTGAAGTATGCTGACTCCAGAAGCACGTTGCGCGTTGTCTCGTATGTACCGCTGCCCTTGCCGCCGAACACGCCGGCGATGCACATGGGTTCCTCGGCATTGCAGATGGCCAGGTCCTGAGCGGAGAGCTTGTGCTCCGTACCGTCGAGGGTGACAAACGGCGTGCCGTCGGGCATAGCCTTCACCACCACCTTTCCGCCCTTTATCATATCGGCGTCAAAGCAATGCAGAGGCTGTCCGTAGGCCATCATGATATAGTTGGTGATGTCCACGATGTTGTTGATGGGACGCAGACCTATCACGCTGAGGCGCTGCTTGAGCCATTCGGGCGACTCCTTCACCTCGCAGTCCGTGAGTGTGACGCCGGCATAGCGGGGACAGGCCTCTTTGGCCTCCACCACGATGTCTATGTCGAGACTCTCGTCGTCCACCTTGAAAGCATCCACCTCCGGGCGGTGCAGCGCCGTCTTCCTGCCGTTCTGCACGAGCCATGCGTAGAGGTCGCGTGCCCCGCCGTAGTGCGAGCAAGCATCGGCTCTGTTGGGGGTGATGTCCACCTCGATGACAAAGTCCGATTCCAGATGGTAGTATTCGGCGGCCTTCATTCCCACGGGGGTCTCCGCCGGCAGCACGATGATGCCGTCGTGGCTTGTGCCCACACCGATTTCATCCTCTGCACATATCATACCGTTCGACTCAATACCTCTGAGTTTGCTCTTCTTGATGACAAACTCCTGGTCGCCGTCATAGAGTTTCGTACCGAGTGTGGCCACGATGACCTTCTGCCCTGCTGCCACGTTGGGGGCGCCGCATACTATCTGTTCGGGTGTCTCACCTCCGAGGTTCACCTGGCACACGTGCATGTGGTCGCTGTTGGGATGGGGCTCGCATGTGAGCACTTCGCCCACCACCAGACCTTCCAGTCCGCCGCGGATGCTCTGCACCTCTTCCACGCTGCCCACTTCCAGACCGACGCTTGTCAGCGCCGCAGCCACCTCGTCGGCTGTCATGTCGAAATCGACATAGTCCTTAAGCCATTTGTAGGATATATTCATGCTTATATATTTTGTTTCCTTTAATCTCTCAACTCTAAACTCTCAACTCTCAAAACGGAGCACTCTCCGGCAGCGCGTCAAACGGATTCAGCGCCGCGGCATTGGCTTCCTCCTCGGGCGAGAGCGTCGACGACACCAGTCCTCCTCCGTCGTCGTAGGGAATGAAGCGCTCGTCGTCCGTATCGCTGAAACGTGCGTATTCCTTCACGAAGCGCAGCAGGACATCGCCCACAGCACCGTTTCTGTGTTTTGCAATGATGATTTCCGCCATACCTCTGAGGTCGCGGCCCTTCTCGTCCTGATATATCTTGTAGTACTCCGGACGGTGTATGAAGCACACCATATCGGCATCCTGCTCTATGGCACCCGACTCACGCAGGTCGGCCAGCTGCGGACGCTTGCCCTCGATGCCCTCACGGCTCTCCACGCCGCGGTTGAGCTGCGAGAGGGCAATGATGGGTATGTTGAGCTCCTTGGCCAGCTGCTTGAGGCTTCGGCTGATGGTGGACACCTCTTCCTGTCGGCTGTTGTACGACATGCCGCTGGCATTCATCAGCTGCAGATAGTCTATCATGATTATCTTCACGTCGTGCTCCTCCACGAGGCGGCGGGCCTTGGTGCGCAGTTCGAACACGCTCAGCGAAGGCGTGTCGTCGATGTATATGGGTGCTCCCTGCAGCAGGGTGATGCGCTTGTCCAGCTGCGACCACTCCACGCGGGTCAGCTGTCCGCTCTTGATTTTCTCGCCCGGTATCTCGCAGATGTTCACGATGAGACGGTTCACCAGCTGCACGTTGGACATTTCGAGCGAGAACATCGCCACGGGTATCTTGTGCTCCACAGCCATCTTGGCCATCATCGAGATGACGAACGCCGTCTTACCCATTGCCGGGCGGGCTGCCACGATGACGAGGTCGGAATTCTGCCAGCCGCTGGTCATCTTGTCCAGTTTGCTGAATCCGCTGGTGAGACCCGAGAGACCGTCCTCTCTGGCCGCAGCCTTGCGCAGCAGTTCGAAGGCCTGGTCGATGACTGGGTCTATCTGCGTGTAGTCCGAGCGCATGTTCTTCCTCGAGAGTTCGAAGAGTCGTCCCTGCGCATTCTGCATCAGGTCGGCCACGTCCACTCCGGGGTCGAAAGCCTCCGTCTGCAGCATACTCGTCAGCGTGATGATTTCACGGGCCAGATACTTCTGCTGTATCACCTGGGCATGATACTCGATGTGTGCCGAGGAGTTCACCGACAGCGTCAGACCTGCCACATATGGCTGTCCGCCCACTTCGGCCAGATAGCCCTTGGCATCCAGTTCCTCCACCACCGTCACCACGTCGATGGGACGCTGGCGGGCTGCCAGGTCGCGTATGGCCTCGTAGATTCTCTGGTGGCGCTTGTCGTAGAAACTCTCGGGGTGCAGTATTTCCGCCACCTGGAAGTAGGCGTCCTGCTCCACCATCAACGCACCCAGCACCACAGCCTCCATCTCGAGGTTCTGCGGCTGACGATGTCCGAGATTGTCCGTGCTGGGCACCTCTACAACCTTCATTTGCGACTTACGACGACCTTCTGCCATACACGTTTTACAATTTTCCGCGCAAAAGTACAAAAAATAATTGAAGATTGAAGATTGCGGGAGCAAGT
This sequence comes from uncultured Bacteroidales bacterium, assembly GCA_902802815.1. Classification (GTDB taxonomy): domain Bacteria; phylum Bacteroidota; class Bacteroidia; order Bacteroidales; family Bacteroidaceae; genus Physcousia. The sequence goes on from CADCNQ010000035.1 coordinate 21,705, forward strand.
TTTTCTTTCTTCTTTATATTTTTTTCGTACATTTGCACTGCAAATCAATTCATCTAATACAGTTTATGAAACGTTTCATTTCCATTTTTGCACTTCTGCTCTGCCTCACCACCGTCTCCGCACAGTCGAAACAGCAGCTGCGCGTAGCCTACATCATCGAACAGATGAAATTCGACCGCGCCACAGCGGCAAAGGTGAAGCCCACCATCACGGAATTCGTGGAGGCTCTGCACAAGAACAAAGACAAGCACGATGAGATTCAGGACAAATATGCCGCAGCCGAAGAGAAAGGAAAACTCACTGACGCACAGGCAGAGGAACTGATGCAGTCGAAGTTCAAGAAGGATGCCGGCGAACTGGAGATCCGCCGCAAGTACTATGCCAGCCTCAAGGCCATCGTGGGCGCTGTGAAGGCACGCAACATCATGGCTCTCTCCAACGACAAGCTCAGCAAGAAGAAGTGAACCGCTGGCTTCTGGCCATACGTCCGCGCACTCTCACGGGTGCCGTGGCTCCTGTGCTTGTGGGTCTGGCCGCCGCTCACCGTGCCACAGGCACTCTGCGTCCCGTGCCGGCGCTGCTCTGCCTGCTCTTTGCCGTACTCATGCAGGTCAACGCCAATCTCTTCAACGACTGGTGGGACTGCCGCAAGGGTGTTGACACCGATGTGCCCCGCATAGGGCCTCTGCGCGTCTGTGCCGCCGGTCTCGTCTCCATGAGGGCCATGCTTGCCGCCATCGTCTTCGTCACGCTCCTCTCCGCCGCCGTGGGACTTTGCCTGCTGTGGTGGTCCACGACTCTCACCTCACCCATGCCCCTCGGCCTTCCGGCACCTGTGCTCATGCTCTGCGTGGGCATCTGCTGCCTTGTGGGCTTTGCGGCCTACTCCACCTTCTTCTCGCGGTGGGCCATGGGCGATATCATGGTGGTGGTGTTCTTCGGCCTCGTACCCGTGGTGTGCACATACCTCCTGCAGGATGCCCCCTCCGGCAACACCCTCATGTGGAACCAGAGTCTCGCTATGGGACTTGCTGCCGACGCGCTGCTCGTGGTGAACAACTACCGCGACCGCCACGGCGACCGTTTCGTGGGCAAGCACACCCTCTGCACCATTATCGGCACCCGCGCCTCCGAGGTGCTCTATTTCCTGCTGGGCACGGCTGCCGCTGTGCTGTGCGTCGACTGGTGGCATATCGAAGACATGCGTGTCCTTGCCGCCTCGGTGCTGCTTCTCACCTATCTTGCCCTCCACAACGCCACCTTCCGCAAGATGGTGCGCATCAACAACGGTTCCGCCCTCAACTATGTCCTCGGCGACACCGCCCGCAACATCCTCGTGCTGGGTATCTCTGTCTCCGTCATCTCCCTTCTGGCATAAGAAAAAAGGATGCCACACGTGTGTGTGACACCCCTTTCTTTGCATCGGTTTCCCGGTAGCGCGTCTTAGCCTTCGCTGGGACCTCCTCCGTTATCACCGCCACCACCGATATTACCACCTGTGCTGCCACCCTGGGTGTTACCGCCCGTAGATCCGCCTGCCTGTGATGAGCCTGTCGAATCATTGCCGCCGAAATCGGGGTCTTCGGGAGCATCCACGAGGGGACGTGCGTTGAACACGAACTCAACGGTCTTGGTGTAGTTGCCGTCCTTGATGGTCACGGAGCTGTAGTCAGCTGCCACAGAGGCGTAACGCTTGCCGACGATGAGCGACATGAGGTTGGGGTACTGGTGCTGGGCCTTGAGAGTCTTGATGAACTTCTCGAGCTGTGCCTTGTCCTCGCTGGAGGCGTCGGCGGCCTTGGCTGCGCGGAGCCATGCGCCCACACCCATGCTGATGGCGCCGAACTTGTTGTTCTGGGTGATTTGTGCGTTGTTGAAGTCCTTGCCCGTGCGGGGATTGCGGAGTGTCACCGCATAAACGCGACCGGTGAGTCGGTCAACCTTGGTGTACGTGTTGGACGTA
>CADCNQ010000036.1 GCA_902802815.1 uncultured Bacteroidales bacterium
ACAAACAAATGCAAAAGGAAAGACAGTTATGGCAAAGGACGGAAAGGCATTAGTAGTGTTCTTCTCTCATGCGGGAGACAACTACGCAGTAGGAAACATTGAGGTGGGCAATACAAAGATTGTTGCCGACTACATCACGGAACAGACAGGCGCAGAGCAGTTTGAAATTGTCACCCACAAGTACGACGGAATGGCTTATACACCACTCATTAATTTGGCTAAGGAAGAAGTCAAAAAAGGCGAATTGCCAGCGTATGAGGGCGACATTGACTTGTCAAAGTACGATACGGTGTTCATCGGTGGTCCCGTATGGTGGGGCACCTATCCGCAGGTGATGTTCACCTTCTTCAAGAAGCATGCTAACGACCTGAAGGGTAAGACCGTCATTCCGTTCACCACTCACGAAGGCAGCGGATTGGCCAACTGCGCGAAGGACGTGAAGGATGCATTCCCTGGTGCCAACGTCCAAAAGGGCTTCAGCATCTACGGTCACGAGGTGCGCACGGAGAAGAGAAAGGTTGAGAAATGGCTGAATGGTTTAGGATATTAACAACGAATACTATGGAGTACATAAAACTATACAACGGTGTTCAGATGCCGACATTGGGTTACGGCGTGTTTCTCGTAAGCCCTGATGAGTGTGAACGTTGCGTAAGTGATGCTTTGAGTGTTGGCTACCGCCTGATTGATACGGCACAAGCATACCAGAATGAGGAAGGCGTGGGTAATGCCTGGCGCAAGAGTGGACTGAAGCGCGAGGATCTGTTCCTTGTAACAAAGGTATGGATATCCAATGCTGGTGAGGAAAAGGCCGCCAAGAGTATCGACGAGAGCCTGCGCAAGTTGCAGACGGAGTATATCGATTTGCTGCTCATCCATCAGGCCTACGGCGACGTGTTTGGCACATGGCGGGCTATGGAGAAGGCTTATCGTGCAGGTAAGGTTCGTGCCATCGGTGTGAGCAACTTCCAGGCTGGCCGTTTCTTCGACTTCGCACACTACGTAGACTTGAAGCCAATGGTGAACCAGTTGGAGTGCAATACGCTCTCTCAGCAGAAGGGCATCAAGCCAATTCTTGACGAGTTTGGCACCAAGATGATGGCATGGTATCCACTTGGCGGACAAGGCACGGACAGCATAGTGAAGAGTGAATTATTGGCTTCTATAGGTGCTAAGTATAATAAGACTGCTGCTCAGGTCGCCCTCCGTTGGCTCACCCAGCGTGGCATCGTGGCTATTCCAAAGTCGAGCCATAAGGAGCGCATGGCGCAGAATATCGACATCTTCGACTTCTCGCTGAGCGACGAGGAGATGGCTCATATAGCCAAGATGAACCGGCACGACGCAGGCACCAGAGATTTCGGCGACCCGCAGTTCGTGAAATACTTGATAGAGACATACGGTTAAGCGAGAGCAAACCCACTGTAAAAATCGTCCAAACGTGCCCTTTTCTGTCAGATTTGGACGATAGGGTGTTTTCCTGGACGATAGTGACATTCCGTCTCAACATTATTCTGTTATTTTGCAGCAGAAATATGATTAACTACTACCCAAGTGGCAATTAAAATGAAGCGACTTATCTTACTATCCGTTTGTTCTGTCTGCCTGGGTGCCATGCCGGCTCAGAAGAAAATTTATATTCCTGAAGACCTTCGGGGAATGGATTTGCAGGCCGACACCTCACAGTGGAGTTTCAATCGTTCGGTTCAGACCGACGACCTCATCTTCATGTGGGAGCGTGGCTTTGGACATGATGTTGGCAATCCGCCTCTGCTCGAAGGAAAACCGATGGCTTTCAATCTAAACAACTTAATCGACCGTGTACAGTCGTTCTATACCTTTTTCCGTGATACACTGGCTTTCTCTGAGCCAGGAAGCAAGTGCGACCAGTATAAGATGATGGTCATGGTAACGTACTCGCTTGACGGGACGGCCTACGGCGGCACCTATGACAACTTCATCGGCGGGCTTTGGGTGGCTCCCAACCGTATTCAGGACGCGAAGATGAACTGTCTGGCGCATGAGCTTGGACACTCCTTCCAACTCCAGATTCCAGCTGACTCAGTAGGTGATGCGTGGGGTGGCAGCGGATTCTACGAGATGACCTCGCAGTGGATGCTCTGGCAGGTGAATCCCGACTGGCTGACAGATGAGAACTACCATTTTGAGGCGTTCAGGAAACTCACTCACAAGGCGTTTTTACATCTGGACAACATCTACCACTCACCCTACGTCATCCAGTGGTGGAGCGATTTGCACGGAAGGAAGTCTATCGCAGAACTTTACCGTCATGGCAAGATTGGAGAGGATCCCGTGATGACTTATAAGAGAATGTACGGACTGACGCAGCAATCGTTTTGCGACGAGATGTTCCGAGGGTATCAGCATCTTGTAAACTTCGACTTCAAACATGCGCGCAAGGAAACCAGACGGTATGCCTGTACCTTCAATACCGAATTGGCGGACCGCGACGGCTGGCAGAGGCCGAAGCACTATCCTGAAGAATACGGATTCAACGCAATCCTGCTCAACGACAAGGTGAATCTTAATGCACATAGCTTCGGCCTCCAGATAACGGGCGACAACCTGAGATACGGTTTCGTCGGGATAAACGAAGATGATAAGGAAATCTACGGGGATATAAACGACACAAGTTTCACCGTTCCCGAAGGTACAAGGCTGAAGCATCTGTATTTGATTGTGATGGGGGCTCCTGCATGGCATGAAAAGATACCTATGCCATCAGAAGAGAACCCTGAAACAAAAACGGAGCAGAAGGAGTTTCCTTATGCCTTTAAGGTGTGCTCGTACGGTGCGGACACAGTGCAGTGGAACACGCCAGGAGCGGGTAATCCGTTCATCCCGGGATATTTTGCCGATCCTACCATTCGTAAGTTCGGCGACACCTATTATCTGTATGCTACGACCGACGGAACGGGTAACGGTTACGGACCCGCACAGGTGTGGGTGTCGAAGGATTTCTGTAATTGGAAGAACATTGTCATGAACTGGCCTGCTACCGAGGTGGTCTGGGCGCCTGACGTGGTGCAGCAGGCAGACGGATGTTTCCGTTACTACTACTGTGAACCGTGTAATATCAATGTCGGGGAGGGTCCTTCACCCATAGGTCCCTGGCACAATATACTTGGCAAGGATGATGCTGTGATGGTGCCCGACCGCTATATACACAATGTCATCACTCTTGATCCGCAGCTCTTCCGCGATGACGACGGACAAGAGTATCTGTATTTCACGACATGGGGCATCTATGAAGGTTTCGGTTGCGGTGTGGGCAAACTGAGTGGCAGGAAACCTGCTGCTGGCGATGCTCGCGGATGGCATGAAGACAATCCTTTCCCCATCGCTGCTGATGAATTCTTTTCTGAAAAAAGGCTTATCCCCAATACGGAACTGAAGGATATCTTCGAGGCACCTTTTGTGTTTAAGCGCGGCGACACCTATTATTTCACCTACTCATCCGGCTCCTGTCACGACCATACCTATCGTGTGCAGTATGCCACCTCAAAAACTGGACCGATGGGGCCTTTTGTATATCAAGGCTGCATCCTTGAAACCAATACCGACGGGACTGTTCATGGCCCGGGACATCATTGCGTGTTCAGGGAAGGTGAGCATTATTATATTGTTTATCATAGGCACAATAATCCCCACGCTGTGCATGGCTTCAACCGTCAGGTATGTATCGACGAATTGTGCTTCGACGGCAACGGGAACATTCTCCCTGTGGTGCCTACTCATGATGCCAGGCACGTCGGCCTGATACCTTCTCAGCCATATAAGAACATAGCCTATGGGGCAAAGGTTACAGCCAGCAGTTATTACGACGAATGGTTCAAACCTGAGTATGCTGTCGATGACAATAACGGGACGCTTTGGAAGGCACGTCGCACGAACTGGGATCCGGAGAATCACAATGAATGGTTACAGATAGACCTGGGAAAGACGACCGGATTCAGTGAGGTGTGGATACAGTTTGAGTATTCCACATTCTTTTATCAGTATTTCATAGAGACCTCTGTTGACGGCCGGAAGTGGACGATATATTCTGACCGGAGGGACAACACCATGCAGGGCTCTCCGATGATTGACCGCAAAAAGACAAAAGCACGCTATCTGCGCATCACCATCACCGATACTCAGAAGAACGGGCACATGCCGGCAATATGGAACGTGAAGGTGTGGCAGGATGCTCCACAACTGCCTGATACGGATGTGGCGTCGAACGACGGGTATCCGGGAATGCACCAAAAGGACGTCAATCCGGCTTCTCGTCAGCAGAACTCTGTCATCACCCTCGATGCCGGCAGATTGGGGCAGGACAGGAAGGAACCGGCGGACGTGACGGAAGTGATGACGACGGAAGGCGCTGTGCTGAAAGCCAATAAACCGCTGCGCCTCAGAGTGAAGGACGGACGATGGGCACTTTTCTTTAATGGTTCCCAGTCGTTGGTCAGTGAGGAGCCTTTATCGGAGGTGTATCGTTACAATGCGCCTTATACCATCAGTGCATGGGCGCTGCAGACTGAGGTGGGGCCTGTGCCGACACTCGTCTCGCTCAGTAGTTCCCGCGCAGATCTCGCCACCACCGAACTGCGTTTGGGCTCCGACCGGCGGGCAGGGCTCATCAGTCACAATGGCTCTTTCGAGAGCTGCGGAGCGGCAGAGGCTGTTAAGGCTTCAGAAGGCCGGTGGCATCATTGGGTGGTGACATTCGACGGATGGAAGGAGAGTGTCTATCGTGACGGAGAACTGTTGCATGAGCAGAATAATTTCATCATGCTTCGGCCGGAAGGAAAAGTCGTGATAGGTGCCGACTGTAGCGGAGCAAATGGTTTTAGTGGTTATCTGAGCGAACTCACCATCAAGCCCCGGGCCGTCACTGCCGACGAGGTGGGAACGATGTTCCGTCAGCGGAAAGACGAGCATCTGCCTTCGCTGGGTGACGATGACTTTGACGAAAGCGATCCCGACAGCAGGTTTACCCTTGCGGCGGACATGAAGCCTGTGCTTGAGATGCCGGACGATGTGACACTGTCAGCCACATCGGCAGACTTTCTCAGCGACCCGCTGAAGAATGGTGGCCATCTGTATATGGAGGTGGAAGGCGACTTTGTGATGATGGCTCATTTCACAGATATGGAAGGCCTGAAAGAACGCAAGGTAAAGGGATATAATGAGTGCGGACTGCTGATATCGGTAGGTGAGACGCTCTATCAGTTGGGCGTATTCCCGTTATACAATTGTGGCAATATGTTCACAATAATCGGTCATGAGGGACGCGTTCAATATCCAAACTACAAGGGTTATGAGCCTGACAGCATTTTACAGTTTGAGCGTCGTGGCAACCTTCTCTTTGCCCGTACCGGCAACGATGGAAAGACTTGGCACAACATGTCGGGGTCTCCCGTCAGCCTGGATGCGTCTAAGGTCAGTCTCGGCATCTATCAGACTACATACTCAGACAATATATCGTGGGCTAAACTGAAAAATATAATAGTCTATCAGAGATAATTTTTGCACATTTTTTGTATCTTTATCGCTTAATGGAATATAGCATATGAAGTGGACAGTACTGGTTGATAATCGCACAGACAATCCCGTGCTTGAAACCGAGCACGGGCTGTCGATACTTTTGGAGACGGAACATCACCGTGTCTTGCTTGATACGGGTGCCAGCGATATGCTCATCCGTAATGCAGAGAAGCTGAGTATAGACCTCAGCAGCGTTGACTGTGTTTTTATTTCTCATGGGCACAGCGATCATGCCGGAGGTTTGGTGCATTTCATGTCTGTCAACGATAAAGCCAAGATTGTTGTCTCACCTGAAGCCCTAAGCGGAAGATTCTTCTCAAAACGGGGACATCTGCATAGCATAACGACAGTTTGGCCTGAGCTCCCCGAAGAACGACTGCTCACGGTAGGCGAAAACTGTGAGATATGCGATGGCATTCATATCATATCCCGCATCCCACAAACATTTCCAAGACCCCAAGGCAACCAAAACCTTTTCGTAGAAGCAGGTGATGGCAGTCTTGTTCCCGATGACTTCCGTCACGAACTGGCTCTATACGCAGGCGGACTCCTGTTTACTGGTTGCGCTCATAGCGGACTGGAAAATATTCTGTCAGCCTGTCCGTGGCCTGTGAGGGACGTTGTTGGCGGTTTTCATTTGCTTGACGGATATGAGTCTGATGAGGAATTGACGGCTTCGTCCCGTCGGCTGAAAACCCAATATCCGAGCACCCGTTTCTACACCGGTCATTGTACAGGAGAGCACGCATTCGGAGTAATGAAGAATGTGATGGGAGAGCAGCTACAGTCCTTCAATTGCGGTTTTTTAAAGGGCTGTTAAACAGAAAAAGTTGTATAATATACGCTATTTTACATTTTTTTTGTAGTTTTGCATTCAAATGGAAAAAGACAATAAGATTATAATAAAATCCTTTCAGGAACTTACCAACAAAGAGGTATATGAACTGCTGAAACTGCGCTTCGAGGTTTTTGTGATGGAACAAGGATGTCATTATCTTGACCCGGACGGCACAGACTGTTCATCCATACATATATTCATTAAGAACGATGATGAGAGTATTGCAGCATGTACCCGTCTGTTTCCCGAGGAGGAGAAAGGTGTGTGGCATGTGGGAAGGGTCATTGCAGCCTCTCGTGGGAAGGGTGTAGGAAAGATGATAATGGATGCTACAGCAGAAGCCGCAAAAAGACAGGGTGCTTCCTGTCTGCGTCTGGAAGGACAGGTCAGGGTGATTGGTTTCTACGAAAAATGTGGCTATAAGGTTTGCTCTGAACCATTTGACGAGGCTGGCATTCCGCATGTTAAGATGGAAATGAAGCTTTAAGAACGTTATGTTTGCAGAATTTGCATTCTGCGATTGAGCTTGCTGTCCTTCTCTGCATCCTGTCTCATGCACAACAAAAGATGAACTCCTGTCTATCCAGTGAATAACTTCGATGCAACAAGTACACTGTAAGCAGATAACTTATATTCATGTCCGGTAAATGTCCGGTACTTGTCCGGTAGATGTCCTGTCAAACACCGGACAAGTACCGAGCAAATAGCGAGCACATAGCGGACACTAATTAGAGTTGCATAGGAGGAGCATTGGAGGAACATTGTGGCTATAATATGGATAGATTGGAGGTCGATATAAGAACATTTATACTCCTGCTGTGATAAGTTCACACAAGTCCTGGGCTTGATTATTTAAAAAAACAAATATATTCTGCAAGAAAAACGTGCAAAAAGAGCGTAAAGTCGTGAGAAATCATTAATTTTGCACGCAAAATTCGCAGAATGGCCTCGCAGGAGAGGTAATGTAATTAATCAGATATGAGTAAAGTTTTAGAAAGCATAATGGATCTCGACTCCACCAATGTGTGGAATGTGGATCAGAATGAGATTCCCAAACTCTGGGAAGAAGAGAAGGACAACCCGATTTTTCCTCAGGCAGAGGATAAGTTGCTCAACACTATGCGTATAGCCTTTGAGGTGGTGCATTTCAATTCGGAGGATAAGCGTGAAGCCAACAAATACCAGAACGGCGAGTGGGCTGTATTCTCACACACCAAAGCCTCTAAGGGTCACGTGGCAATCCGTAAGAAGACAATCACGAGACTCACAGAGCTGACGTATGAGAATATCAGACATATGACAGCTTCCGGAGTGCTGGAACTTATCGACCGCAACTTCGGAGGAGGATGGGAAGCTGTGCCTCTGCATATAAAGGACATCATCGCCTCTGCATTTGATGTGTCAAACACCCAGTTGCCGACATCGCGTCTGCACAAGGAAGGCGGCACACTGGAGAAGAAGGTGGCTCAGGGCTATGAAGTGCTTGAAATAGAAAAGGGCACTTGGACGGAAGCTATTTTCTGCAAAAAGAAGGATCCTGCTGTCAAGCTTCGTATGATTAATGAAGACGACTACGACGAAGACGGCAACAAAATCAGACGTCACACCAACGGCAAGCATAAGCGCAAGCCCGGTTCGGTGGATGATGAAGACGACGATATCCTGTCTGACGTTGAGGAACTCGATGATGAGGATCTCACAGATGAGGAGCTGGCTATGATGGATCGCGATGACGACGGTGACGATGATTACGAACTGGATGATGATGAGCTGATAAAGCAAGACCTCCAGGGTACGTATTACAGCCAGTACTCGGAAGAGGCAGATGGTATTGATGAAGAAGAGAATCTTGATGGTTTTTCGATAGAAGGCTAAAGAATCTATCTTTGATATAAAACAATAAGTGGTCAGCTCATTAAGGGTTGACCACTTATTTTGTTTATACTCCTCTGAGGCGAATTACCTCAGAATCATACCGTCGGTAGTGTACTTCTGACCGTTCTTTCGAATGATGATACGGCCGTTCTCCATATACTTGCCGTCAGACGTTTCATCGCCTCCGTTGTCTGCCGGAAGAGTATTAATGCCGGTTTCGCCATGTTCATCGAAGTCGCCGTAGAAGAGTACTCTGAAACCACCTTGGAATGCTACCCAATAGGAGGAACCGGTGGTGCCGGAGAGACCGATACGCAGGGTGGAGTGGACTGTTTCGGTGGAGGCGAAGATGGAGTCGTTGTAGTAACCTTTGTTAAACCACGCCGCTGCAGACGCTCTGTTGTTCGGTATATATTTCCCATTCACAGAAACGCTTCCTGTGCCCATACTGCTTGACGTACAGTCGCGCCAGATGTTAGCCATGTTTTTCGTAGTCTTATTCGAACCGGAGGTGATGTATATCTTACCGTTCACCTTATCAGTATTGTTGACAATGTAGTCAGTATATACATCATTATATGAACCGGGACGCTGGAATGACTTCACCACGAAACGATAGCTGCCGGCCGGCACTTTGCTCTCGGACACCTGATACATATCAAATGTCTTCTCAAAGAATTCGTAGCACCCGTCACTGTATACGGGGTTTACGGATGTTGTCCAATAATCTGTGCCGGAAGCAAGTGACATATTCTGCCACATGAAACTCAGGTCAGCGGGTTTGTCGTTGTCCGACGGGCGGCAGTTGGTGAAATATGTATCTACAGCAGAGAGCAGAGTGTTTATGGCATTTGTAACTTCTGCCGGAGTGGTGTAACCGGATTTCTCACTTTTAATGGTGGACAACGTTGTCTCGAAATCACTTATTGATCCCGGGACGTACTCTGTCACAGGCACATCAAACAGAGGTTCACAACCTGCAATAATCTCATTGAGACGGGTCATCTTCAGGTCGCGTGCCGCAGACTCTGCCTTAACGGCTTGTGAACCTGTGAGGAAAAGGAACCGCTGGTTTGCACCGGTTTCATTATTCGGGTCAAATGTGCCACCAGTGAGTGTGACAACTTCTGTAGATGTAGATGCACCTGTCTTTACGGCGTACGAATTATATGCGTTGCCGCGTACAACCCAATATCCTGTGGCTTTGAAATCCCCGATGTTCAAATCAATACGGGCAGGCAGCAACATAAACTGATTTTCTGTGGCTATCGTTGTGCCTGAAATATTTACAGTAGCTGAAGAATTCTTGAGATAGGCATTCATACCCACATTGTAGAATGAATACATTGCCGTGACAGGGTTGTATGTTATCTTCCACTGGTAATACGGGTCATCCTTGATGTCATCAAAAGTGGTAATATTATTACCGAATTTCTTTATGGAACCTCTTGGAGAAGTGGTCACCTTCACACCGACATAGCGGTCTCCGAAACCGTATCTGCCGTCCTCAGCTTTAATATAGTAAATCTCATCATCGTCCTGTGTGAAAGTGTAGGAAGCAACAATACCGCCGGCACCGGGAGCAACGAGGCCGTCCTGATGCAGGGCATGTGTGATGAGGATATTGCCGAAATACAAAAGCTGGTTGGACGGGCTGTAGGAGTCCTCGTGGGCACCGTTGATGCCATAGCCGTATGTGAGAGTGCCAGATGTCGTGCCGGACCACATGTGCGTGCCGTCGCCCTGCATGAATGCGTAGTCGTTGTTCTCAAGAAGTCTCACCATCTTAGTGGCACGGGGCCCCAACCACTTACCGCTACTCGTGCGCTCACGCAAGTTGCTGTTGTTGTTCCATTCACCTGTGGTGCCGACACCCACGCCGTGGTTAGTCTCGTGAAGCATGGTGCCCGTCTGTTGGTAGGCCACATTCTGCGACACATTCATCCAGCCTCCGTAGGAACACTCTGCCGTGCCGCCTCCCGCACCCGCACCGCGTGCGTAGTGTACATTAAGATGTATGCTGGGAATATATGACAACTGATTATACATCCATACGGTCTCAGCCATGCCGGAATTGATATTGTAGTCCCATGCTATCTGATCAGGATTTTCCTTTTGGGCATAATAGTTGTATTCGTAAGTAATGTTGCCTTTACGCTCTGTATAGAACTTTATCACCTCACCGTAAGCCACACGGTTGTCATTGGTGATAACGTAGGGACGGGCCCAATATCCTGTGGCAGGAGTGAGGCCTTCTATGCGGAAGAGATATCCGTTGTTGGAGAAGTATTCTTTGGTGCAGTCGTCAAGAATCGTAGGTTCCTTGCTGTCCTTGCTCCAGCACACGCCACGTTCCTTGGCCGTTGTTCCGTTAGCTGTAAATGCGGCACGCATGAATGCTGCAGTAACACCTGCTCCGACATACGGATAAGTTGTCACTTTTGCTGCGGAACGTGCTGCATCCTGAACAGCCTGACGGGATAAACGTTCGGCGTCCACGATAGCCTGACGTGCAGCAAGTGAATCGGCAGAACCCTCTGTGTTGTAATACAGACGGAAGTTGTCGAATGCCATCCAGTTGCAGGCTGCATTT
>CADCNQ010000037.1 GCA_902802815.1 uncultured Bacteroidales bacterium
TACCTGTTTCCCAGATACTTGCCCTTTATGTAACTGATTTTCAGCATCTTTCGATTATTCCTCGACCGCTGCCTGTGCGGCGGCGAGGCGTGCGATGGGCACACGGAACGGAGAGCAGCTAGCATAGTTCATGCCAACCTTGGCGCAGAACTTAACAGAGCTGGGTTCACCACCGTGCTCACCACAGATACCTGTGCGCATGCCCGGACGTACCTTGCGGCCGTTCTCTACAGCCATCTTGATGAGCTGACCTACGCCGTTCTGGTCGAGCACCTGGAAGGGATCCACCTTCAGGATCTTCTTCTCCAGATATGCGGGCAGGAAGCTGGCGATATCATCGCGGCTGTAGCCGAAGGTCATCTGTGTCAGGTCGTTCGTACCGAAGCTGAAGTACTCAGCCTCTGTAGCGATACGGTCGGCTGTGAGGGCAGCACGAGGAATCTCAATCATCGTACCGATTTCGAATTTAACCTCGATACCCTCCTGCTCAAACACTTCCTTAGCAGTCTTCACGATAATCTCCTTCTGCTGCTTGAACTCATAGAGAATACCGATGAGGGGCACCATGATTTCGGGATGAGGATCAAAGCCTTCCTTCTTCAGCTGACATGCTGCACCGAGGATGGCGCGTGTCTGCATAGCTGTGATTTCGGGGAATGTGATACCCAGACGGCAACCGCGATGACCGAGCATAGGATTGTTCTCTGCCAGAGAGTTCACACGACGCTGGATTTCCTCAACGGTGACACCCATCTCCTTGGCCATAGTCTGCTGACCTGCGAGATCATGGGGTACAAACTCGTGCAATGGGGGATCCAGAAGACGGATGTTCACGGGCAAGCCGTCCATTGCCTTGAGGATTCCGTAGAAGTCAGCCTTCTGATAAGGCAGCAACTTGGCCAGAGCCTTCTCGCGACCCTCTACGCTGTCAGCGAGAATCATCTCACGCATGGCAACAATCTTCTGGTCCTCGAAGAACATGTGCTCCGTACGTGTCAGACCGATACCCTTTGCACCGAAGGCGCGAGCCACCTCTGCATCGTGGGGAGTGTCGGCATTGGTACGGATTTCCATCTTGGTATACTTGTCGCAGAGATCCATGAGAGCCTTGAAATCGCCAGAAAGCTCGGCTGCCTTAGTGGGAATCTCGCCTGCATATACCTGACCGGTGGAACCGTTCAGAGAGATGTAGTCACCTTCCTTATATACAACGCCCTCGATCTCTACTGTCTTGGTCTTGTAGTTCACGTTGATGGCACCGGCACCGCTGACGCAGCACTTACCCATACCACGAGCCACAACGGCAGCGTGAGATGTCATACCGCCGCGTGCTGTGAGGATACCCTCAGCACTTGCCATACCTGCGAGGTCCTCGGGAGAGGTCTCGATACGTACCATCACCACCTTGTGGCCGTTGGCGTGCCATTCCTGAGCGTCGTCAGCGTGGAACACAATCTGACCGCAGGCAGCACCGGGAGAAGCAGGCAGACCCTGAGTGATAACCTTTGCCTTCTTCAGAGCTTCCTTGTCGAATACGGGGTGCAACAGTTCGTCGAGTTTCTGGGGCTCGCAGCGCAGGATTGCGGTCTTCTCGTCAATCATACCCTCGCGTACGAGATCCATAGCAATCTTCACCATAGCCGTACCGGTACGCTTACCGTTACGTGTCTGGAGGAACCACAGTTTGCCTTCCTGCACGGTGAACTCCATATCCTGCATATCGCGATAGTGCTTCTCGAGCTTGTCCTGCAGGGCATCCAGTTCCTTATAGAGCTCGGGCATAGCCTCTTCCATGGAAGGATACTTGGCCACACGGTCAGCCTCGCTGATGCCGGCGCGCTCTGCCCAACGCTGTGAACCGATCTTTGTGATCTGCTGAGGTGTACGGATACCTGCTACGACGTCCTCACCCTGAGCGTTGATAAGATACTCACCGTTGAAGAGGTTCTCACCGTTACCTGCGTCGCGGCTGAAGCATACACCGGTAGCGGAGGTGTCACCCATGTTACCGAATACCATTGCCATTACGCTTACGGCCGTACCCCACTCGTCGGGAATTCCTTCCATCTTACGGTAGAGGATAGCGCGCTCGTTCATCCAACTGCGGAACACAGCGCAGATAGCGCCCCAGAGCTGCTCCATAGGATCGTTGGGGAAGTCGCTGCCGGTCTGAGACTTGATAGCCTCCTTGAAGAGCTTCACGAGTTTCTTCAGGCTGTCAACAGACAGGTCCTTGTCAAGAACTACACCCTGCTCCTCCTTCACCTTCTCGATGATGGCTTCAAAGGGATCGATATCCTCCTTGTTCACGGGCTTCATACCCAGCACTACATCACCGTACATCTGCACGAAACGACGGTAGGAGTCGTACACGAAGTGAGGGTTCTGAGTCTTGGCAACCATACCTTCAGCCACTTCGTCGTTCAGACCGAGGTTGAGGATGGTGTCCATCATACCGGGCATGGAAGCGCGGGCACCGGAACGTACACTCACCAGAAGAGGATTCTTCAGGTCGCCGAACTTGGAGTTCATCAACTTCTCGATATGGGCCACAGCGGCGTTCACTTCATCCTGCAGAAGTTCCACGATTTTCTCCTGACCCACTTCGTAATACTCGTTACAGGTGTCTGTGGTGATAGTGAAACCCGGAGGCACAGGTACGCCAATCAGGTTCATCTCAGCCAAGTTGGCACCCTTGCCACCCAGTACCTCTCGCATCTGGGCATTACCTTCAGCCTGTCCGTTGCCAAAGGTATAGACTCTTTTTTGACTCATGATTTAAGTTTAGTTATTGGTTTATTGTGGATAATATTGTCTTTTCGTGCAAATATATTGAAAATATCGTTTCACTCCAAATGTTTTTGTGTTTTTTTCGGGGAAAATGCGTAATTTTGCACAAAACACGAAAAAGATGTCCAGAAAACATAAAGAAAGACAGATAATAGAGGCTGTAGAAATCACCGATGTGGCAGCCGAAGGCAAGTCTCTGGCACGCATCAACGACAAAGTGGTTTTCGTACCCTATGCTGTGCCCGGCGACATAGTGGATATAGAGATTGTACGCAAAAAGCATTCCTACATGGAAGGCGTCGTCTCCCGCATGGTAAAGGAGAGCCCTCTGAGGGTTGCTCCCCTCTGTCCCCATTTCGGAGTGTGTGGCGGCTGCAAGTGGCAGATGCTCCCCTATTCCGAACAGATACGCTGGAAACAGAAGCAGGTGATGGATGCTCTCACCCGCCTCGCTCATATCGAGCTCCCCGAGTGCTCCCCCATTCTCGGCAGCGAGCAGACGGAGGGCTATCGCAACAAACTTGATTTCGGCTGTGCCAACAAGCAGTGGCTCACCAGTGAGCAGCTTCTCTCCGGAGTTCCCTTTGCTCCTGCTGTAGGATTTCACATCACGGGAGCCTTCGACAAGATACTCCCCATCGATGACTGCCGTCTCATGCATCCTCTCCACAACGAGATACGCAACGGCATCCGCGACTTCGCCCTCTCCCGCGGATATTCCTTCTTCGACCTGCGTGCGCAGACGGGTCTCATGCGGGGCATCATCATCCGCTGCAGCAACACGGGCGAATGGATGGTGATACTCCATTTCCACTACGACCACACCACTCCCGAGACGCTCTCCGCGAGCCGTCGCCAGGCAGAGGACCTTCTCGCCTATGTGAGGGACACCTTCCCACAGGTGACCAGTCTCATGTATCTCGACAACCAGAAGTGCAACGACACTATCGGCGATCAGGACATACAGCTCTATCACGGCAGCGACCACATCTTCCTCGAGATGGAGGGACTCCGTTTCAAGGTGGGCCCGAAGAGTTTCTATCAGACCAACACCCGCCAGGCATATACATTATATAATGTTGCGCGCGAGTTTGCCGCCCTCACCGGTGACGAACTTGTCTACGACCTCTATACGGGTACGGGCACCATCGCCAATTTCGTGGCACGCAGGGCTCGCAAGGTTGTCGGCATCGAATACGTTCCCGAGGCCATTGAGGATGCAAAGGTCAACAGCCGAATCAACGGCATCTCCAACACCGTTTTCTACGCCGGCGACATGAAGGATATCCTCAACGCCGACTTCATCCGCGACAACGGCAAGCCCGACGTCATCATCACCGACCCTCCCCGCGCCGGTATGCATCAGGATGTCATCGACGCCATACTCTTTGCCGACCCGCGCCGCATTGTCTATGTCTCGTGCAATCCCGCCACACAGGCACGCGACCTGCAGCTTCTCGACTCCGCCTACAAAGTGGAGCGTATCCAGCCCGTTGACATGTTCCCCCACACTCATCACGTAGAAAATGTCGTACTGCTTACTCATAGATAAATACTGCGGCGACAACGCCCCTCTCCGCCACATTCTCCTCACCCACTCCTGCCTCGTGTGTCACAAGGCGCTGCTGGCTGCCGAGCGCCATCCCGAGCTGCATCTCGATATCCCTTTCATTGAGGAGGCCGCAATGCTTCACGACATAGGTGTGGTTCTCTGCGACGCTCCCGGCATATCCTGCTTCGGCAAGGAGCCCTACATACGTCACGGACTTCTGGGAGCAGCTATTCTGCGTGAGGAGGGTCTTGAGCGCCACGCACGGGTGGCAGAACGTCACACGGGCACAGGTCTCACCGTAGAGGCCATACGACGTCAGCAGCTGCCTCTTCCCCTGCAGGATTTCTCACCGGAGACAATGGAGGAGAAACTCATCTGCTGGGCAGACAAGTTCTTCTCAAAGACGCCTTCCAAACTGACCGTTGAGAAGACTCCCGAACAGGTTATCGCTATGCTTTCGCGCTTTCCCGACGGTGATGTGGAGCGCTTCCGCCAGTGGTCACTCCTCTTTGATTAGCAGTCGGGCAAACTCCTCCGGACTGCCGTTGAACACGTCGCAGTCCACAGTGCCTCTCACTCCGTCCACCCTTCCGCAGTCGGTATGCTGCCAGAATGCCCATTTACCCTCGTAAACGGGTTTCTCCACATAGTAGTGCGCCATCCAGTAAGGGAATTCGTCAAACACACTGGCGTCCAGTATGTCCCTGCGGAATGCCAGACCGCTGTATATTATCGGTTTCACCCCGTAGTGCTCTTCCACCGCCAGCAGCCATTCCAATGCCATGCGCTGCACTTGCTCCTTCGGCATCGCAGCCCATTTCCTCTTGTCCTCGATGTCGAGCACCGGCGGCATGTCGCCCTCTTCCAGATGCACCTGATGCAGGAAAAATTCTGCTTGTTTGCGAGCCGATACGTCGGGTGTCAAGAAATGATAAGCACCTCTTACAAAGCCGTTTTTGCGCGCTTTGTAAAAGTTGTCGTTGAAGTTATCGTCCATCAGCGACACACCCTCCGTCGCTTTTATTATGACGAAGGTGACGGGGTCGTTGTTCATTGATGCGTTGCGCAGCTTCTCCCAGTCGATGCGGTTCTGATAGTGCGATATGTCTATACCCCTCACTTTATAGCCCTCGGGGTAAGTGGGCTCTCCGTATATTGCCTTCCACTGGAAACTGTACGGGTCTACGAAGAAGTGGAAGAGCACGAAGCAATAGAGTCCTGCCACAGCCACACCTCCCAGGATGAATGTCCATATCGGTGTCCTGTGCAGTAAACGAAGAAAGCCCCGGCTGGACTTCCTTTGCCGGGGCCTTCTCACTGTGCGTTTATTGTTACTTTGCCTGTTCAAGAGCAAGTGTCTTAGTGCACTGGTCGCAAACCTCCGAGGGACCCCAGTACTGGATGGGGCCGGGATATACGTAGGCTGTCTTGCGTGCCCACTCCTCGCGGTGAGCTGCGAAATACTTGAAGGGAGCGCCGTCCAGTTCTACGAGAGCCTTGCGGATAACGGGCTTGTTGGCACCGTTACGACGCTCGATGTTCATCATCATTGTGATGGGCACACCGCCTGCTATCCACTGCTCTGCGGGAGCTGTCGTGTTGCGTATCACGCTCATGTATCCGGTCTTGCCGTTGCTGATAAGGCGGCTGGCGTTGTATCCCAGGCTGTAGCAGTAGTCGGCGTCGTAGTTGGAGGGAGCTGCGCAGCGGCCCTCGTAGCCGAAGAAGTGGTGCTGTGTGCCGAACTTGCCCACATACTTGCCTTCCTTCTTCCACTCGGCGAGCTTCTTCTCCACCATAGCGGAGAGCAGTTTCTCTGTTTCGATGAGACTCACCTGCACGTTTCCGTGAGGATCGCGATCGAGGCAGAGCTGACGCTTCACGTCGGCGGGCAGAGACTCCAGCACAGCCTTGTTCTCAGCTGTGATGCTGTTCATCACGAAATCGATCTGCTCCTCTGCGCTGCCGAATGCGCGGGGCTCTCCCGTAGCGGGGTCTGTGAGCACCTCGTTGAGCTGTGCGATGAGTTTCTTGATGGCGGGGATGAATTCGATGAGACCCTCGGGAATCACTACGGTACCGAAGTTGTTACCGTCCTCTGCACGCTTGGCCACAGCCTTTGCGATGTATTCCACCACGTCGTCCAGCGACATCTGCTTGGCCTCCACTTCCTCGCTGATGAGGCAGATGTTGGGCTGACACTGCAGGGCGCACTCAAGGGCGATGTGGGAAGCAGAGCGACCCATCACCTTGATGAAGTGCCAGTATTTGCGTGCTGAGTTACAGTCGCGCTGGATGTTACCGATGAGCTCGGAGTATGTCTTACATGCTGTATCGAAACCGAAGCTGGTCTCAATCTGCTCGTTCTTCAGGTCGCCGTCAATGGTCTTGGGGCAACCGATCACCTGCACGCCGTACTTCTGTGCTGCGTAGTACTCGGCCAGCACACATGCGTTGGTATTTGAGTCGTCGCCGCCGATGATTACGATGGCGTTGATGCCCAGCTTGCGGATGATCTGCAGACCGCTCTCAAACTGCTCCACCTTCTCCAGCTTCGTACGTCCGCTGCCGATGATGTCGAAACCGCCTGTGTTGCGATACTCGTCGATGTACTCGTCAGTGAACTCGAGGTACTTGTGGTCAACCAGACCGCCGGGGCCCATGAGGAAGCCGTAGAGCTTGGAGTTCTTGTTGAGGCTCTTCACGCCGTCGTAGAGGCCGCACACCACGTTGTGTCCGCCGGGAGCCTGTCCGCCGCTGAGGATGATACCCACGTTGATGGGCTGTGTATTCTCGCTCTCCGCGGGCTGGAATTCCACCACGGGCATACCGTATGTGTTGGGGAAGAGTTTCTTGATTTCTTCCTGATTGCCTACACTCTGTGTGGGCTTACCTTCTACGGCTTTCACAGGACCCTGCAAAGCCTTTGGCAGCTTGGGCTGATAGGCGGCACGCGCCTTCTGTAATGCACTTTTTTCCATAATATATGTTTTTAAAAATTAGAAATCCGTTGCAAAGATACGAAATAAAGTTTAAAGTTTAAAGTTTAAAGTTTAAAGATTTTTCGTTATCTCTCCATTTTGTCACCTATTTTTCGTACCTTTGCAGCTGATAAAATATCATTTATGATGAAAGAGATTTATTTCGCCGGAGGGTGCTTCTGGGGCACCGAGCATTTCTTCAAGCAGATAGAGGGTGTCACCGACACCGAGACAGGCTTCGCCAACGGTCACACTGAGCATCCCACCTACAAGGAGGTCTATACCGACACCACGGGCTTCGCCGAGACGGTGCGCGTGTGCTACGACCCCTCGCGTGTCAGCCTGCGCTTCCTCCTGCGCATGTTCTTCAAGGCCATCGACCCCACGAGTCTCAACCGTCAAGGCCACGACGAGGGCACGCGCTACCGCACGGGCATCTACTTCACCGACCCCGCCGACCTGCCCCTCATCGAGGAGGTCTGGCAGGAGGAGCAGCAGCGCTGGTCTGAGCCTCTTGTAGTGGAGAAGGAACCTTTGCGCAACTACTATTCGGCGGAGGACTACCATCAGGACTACCTGGACAAGAATCCCGACGGCTATTGCCACCTGCCGCTCTCACTCTTCGCCTTCGCCCGTCAGGCCAAGGACCCTGAGATAAACGGCTGCGCCTAATTGATAATTGATAATTGACAATTGATAATTAGGCGCAGCAGCCTCTCTAACCCTTAACCATTAACCATTAACCTTTAACCGTTAACCATTAACCG
Source organism: uncultured Bacteroidales bacterium (assembly GCA_902802815.1). Classification (GTDB taxonomy): domain Bacteria; phylum Bacteroidota; class Bacteroidia; order Bacteroidales; family Bacteroidaceae; genus Physcousia. The sequence goes on from CADCNQ010000037.1 coordinate 8,091, forward strand.
TTAATTATCCTTCGTCCACGTCTGTGTCTCGTGGAAGATGCCGAGATGTCCTCTCACTTTGAGTTTGTTGCCGTCGAGCCAGATGGAGCATCTGTATGTCTTACCGTTTTTGGGGTTGTAGATGCTGCCGCCTTCCCATTTATCCTTGTTCTTCTTCAGTCCTGTGAGTATGTTGGTGCCCACCAGTTTACGGTTCTGCAGCGTCTTATCTGGATTTTTGCTGTCGAGTTTTCCGTCGCCAGACTTCAGCCACACGATTTTGCCGTTGACTTTGTCGCCCACCTGGTATACTTCCACGTGCGACTCACCGCCTTCTGTCACCCATTTGCCTACCACACTCTGTGCATAACTCATCGTTGACAGCGCTGCCATCATGATGCCGATAAAGACTTTTTTCATTGTATGAATGCTTACATATACGATTTTCTGCTGCAAAGATAGTGAATTTAGTTGACAAGTTGACGAGTTGACAAGTTGACGAGTTGTTACTTTTTCAAAAATGAGTAAAATTTATTGGTTATTGAAAAAACTTTTGTCTTTAGTCTTTTGTCTTTTGTCTTTAGTCATTTAGGGCGTAGCCCGCAGTTTTAGTTTTGGTTTTCGTTAAGGTTAACTTTTAACTCTTAACTTTTTATTTTTAACTCATAAGCTGTCTCTAAACTCTGAACCCTAAACTCTAAACTTTTGAATCTGTCCAACACGATGTCTTCATGTTCTCATAGCTGCTGCAGAGCCGCTATATAGCCCCTGAATTGTAAGACTTAGCAGGAATCAGGGTTAAGCCAAAAAGCATTCAACTCAAATCCGTGATAACACCTGTCAACGGACATTGCGGACATTACGGACACGCATAAATTAGTCCTCATACCTCAGCCTTCAGACTTCTTACCTCTTACCTCTTCTTATAACTATGCAGTAAAAATTGGAAGGGCCAAAAGAAAAGCGCCCGCAGTTTATGTCTGCAGGCGCGAGGTATATTTGTGCAATTAAAAGCTCAAAGAAGTCCTTCTCGCTGCAGGATATCCAACATCTCTGCAGGAGTCACGACAATAGGTTTGTTGGGGAAATGTTTCGTGTTGCCTGTCACCAGGTAGGCATCATCCTTTGAGAGCGCAACTTCGTAGAACACGACATCTTTAGGGTCTGGAAATGCCTCATTGCTTTGGATGCGTTCGCTACGGATGCCGTTGGTGACAATCTGGTCTATCGCATGATTGATGAGACGCTCCGGAACACCAAATTTCCTGCGATGCAACACATCAACATATTCATCCAGAATCTCCTCGTTATACACCGGCGTCAGCTTACATTGCAGAACGGCCTCCCAGACTTTTGCCGTAGCAGAGTCCGGGTTCTTGGTGATGTATGCCGACACGATGACGTTTGTGTCGATAACTGCCTTTATCATAATGCAGCCTTCTCTTTTGCAGCTCTTTCCTCACGTGCCAGACGGATTTCCTCGTTGATCTCCTCCAGAGTGAGTTCGGGCCTGTCACTGGCAGCCACCATCTTACGGAATTCGCGGAATTCTCTCAGCGCCTCATCTTCCACGTCTAAGGGATTGGCGCTGATTTTGAAGGGAATGCTGCGCGTCCGTACTACGGCATTTGCAAAAACATTGATTGCCGCATTGGCGCTCATACCCATCCGTGCGCAGAGTGCATCGAAATTCTGTTTCAGTTGTGAGTCCATCCTCACGGTCATTGATACCTGTGCCATAGTTTTGCTATTTTATGCCGCAAATGTATGAAATTTATTTCAAAATGACGTCATTTCGATGTATATTTTTAATAAAAACATCAAAATCTGGATAAAAATGACTTCCTCTCCCATCACTTGTCAGCCTTCAGCCATCAGCCTTCAGACTTCTTACCTCTTACATCTTCTTATAACTATGCAGAAAAAATCGGAAGGGCTGATAAGGAAAGTGGCCGCAAAATATTCGTGTCACATTTGTCATTTAACGAACGTGCCTTTCACTCCCCTTCCCTCTTCCCGTATCTCGATTCGAGTTCTTTCTCCAGCTTCTTTGCCTCTGTGGCAAAGCGCTTCCAGGTGTGTTTGAGATTATCGGGATCACACCACACCTTATAAAAATGCTCCAACGCCCTATCCATCATCTCTCCGCGCAACAGCACTCCAGCCTCATGATTTCGCTTTCTTTTTGACCGCTCGCCTATAGCTGCGCCGGTAATGTTAGCTGAACCGAGATAAGCACACTCATCGTCGAAGATGAATATCTTCATGTGGTTTTGCTCGTTGAGCTGTAACTCGAAGAGCGGATTTTCCAGCAGCTGAGGACAATGTTCCCTTGCATACAGGAAGAATACTAAAGGCTTCATACATACAATCTGCACGTTAACGCCTCGCTTTACAAGCGACATGAAGAAGTCACACAAGCGTATCTTTTTTGTCCCGTTGTCTCCATCTACGAGGACGTTGAAGTTTTTGAGATTTGCCGTAGCTATTTTCAAGCTATGCTTCACTTCTGTCATCCGTCTGAACACCTGCGTAGTGTGCTCTTCATCTTCGATGTATGTTATGTCGCTCTCTATCTGGGGTAAAGATTTTGCAGCTGGTTTTGTTGGCTTAGTTTCTTCTTCAGGTTTGTTTATCTTTATGCCGAAATACGTCTCCACCGCATCTACGTTGTAGCGCCAATGTCCTCTGCGTGTCTTATGGGCAGG